>PNNH01000072.1 GCA_013824165.1 Methylibium sp.
GGGAGAAGCTGGCCTTCTGGGGCATCTGGGTGCTGGCGATGCTGCACGCCTTCGTGCGCAGCGGCCCGGTGGCGCAGGCGCGCATGAACCCGGCCTGGCGCGAGCAGTGCTGGGCGCTGGGCGCGCTGACCGTGGCGGCCGTGGTGCTCAACGCCTTGACCACGGGTGACCATCTGGTCAAGACGGTGTTCACCGACACCTACTGGCCGGTGGCGGGGGTGGACCTGAGCCTGCTGGCCACGGCGGGCATTGCCATCTGGGCGGCGCGCAAGCTGGTGCGGCGCGAGCGGGGTGTGCTCACCTCGAAATCCGCCAAGGCCGACTCCACCGAGCCGAACGAATCCGCCGAGGTGGCCCATGTCTGAGGCACTGTGGCTGGCCGCAGCAGCGGCCCTGACCCTGGCCGGCATGGGCTGGCTGGCGCTGGCCATGGAGGCGCACTGGGGGCAGGTGATGCAGCGGCCGGCCGAGGCTGCTGCCCGCGCCCGGCAGGTGCTCCGAGCCATGGGGATCCTTGCCCTGCCGCTGTCACTGTTGGCCTGCCTGATGGCCGACCGGCCGTCCATGGCAGTGCTGGTGTGGGTGATGCTGCTGGCAGGCAGCGCGGCGGCCGTGGCGATGATCCTGGCGCGCCGGCCGCAGATGCTGCGCGCATTGTGGCCTGTCGATTCCGCCGCGCTATTTCGCTGACGTGACTAGCTGGAGGCGCAGGCGGCTTCGGCCAGAGCCGCAAGCCAGCGCCAGTGCAGGTATCTAGCGCAGATTGCCGGTATGGCCCAGTGAGTAGCGCCCGGGCTGCGGCCAGACCGTCAGACCGTGCGGCTCGATGCCCACCGGCACTTTGTCGACGTGGCCGTTGGCGGTGTCAAAGCGATACACCACGTTGTCATAGCGGCCGGATAGCCACAGGTACTTGCCGTCAGCGCTGACATTGCCCATGTCCGGGCTGCCACCACCGGGGATGGTCCAGTGCGCCACCACCTTCTCGGTGGCGAAGTCCATCACCGAGACGCTGCCCGGGCCGCCCTTCTTGTCGCGAATGCGGTTGCTGCCACGGTTGGCCACGTAAAGTTTCTTGCCGTCGCGGCTCGGGTACAGGCCGTGCGCGCCCTTGCCGGTGCGCACAAAGCCCAGCTGCTTGAACGAAGCAAAGTCGACGATGTGCACGCCGTCCACCATCATGTCGGCGATGTAGAACTTCCTGCCGTCCGGCGAGATGCGGATGTCTTGCGGCATGCCGGGCGTGGTGCAGATGTCAGCCGTCGGGTCGATCGGATCCGGCAGGCGCTTGGCCTTCGGGCCGGGCGCTTCCAGCAGGGCCTGGACCTCGGGGCGGTTGATATAGGCGTTGAGCTTCAGCGAGCCCAGCACCTTGCGCTCGACCAGATCGACCTTCACCACCGTGCCCGCGAACTCGCAGGTGAACAGCGCGTAGCGGCCGTCGATCGAGAAATCCGCGTGGTTGATGCCCTTGCAGCCCGGCACCGCAATTGAATAGTCCAACGCCATGCTCTGAGCGTCGCGGAAGTCCAGGCGCTCAAAGGCCTCGGCCACGACGATGGCATGCCGGCCATCCGGCGACCAATACATGTTGTACGGGTCTTCGACCGGCACATCCTTGCCGGGTTTGCCGGTCTTGGGGTCGATGGGTGTCAAGCTGCCGCGGTTCGTGCCCTCGGCATTGTTCGCCACCCACAGGGTCTTCAGATCGTAGGACGGCACCACATGCTGCGGGAACAGGCCGACGCGGAAGGTCCTGACAACTTTGAGCGTATGGGGGTCGATCACCGACACCGTGCTGACGGCGCGGTTGGGCACGTAGATGCGTTCCAGCGCGCCTTCGACTGCCGGGCTGAGGCGGCCCGCTGCGGTTTCGCTGTAGACGTTGAGCGGATCGCGCACCGGCGGCATGCCAGGCACCGGCTGGAGTGCCGGTGTTCCCGCCGGCATCGCGGCGGACCGGCTGGTCTCTGCCGCCTTGGGCTGCTGCGCCCAGAACACCCCGCCCGCGACGGCCACGGCCGCCATGCCCACACCCAACCATGCTCTCGTCATCGACAGTCTCTTTCGCTTCGCAACAGATGTCCGGACCATTATTGCCGGCCTTGCTGGGCGGATTTCAGTGCGGCGTCGCCAGCGCGCGACGCAGAGCCTGCAGACTTTGTCGCACCACAAGGTCGGCGCCCTCGCGCCCCAGCGCGGCCGTGGCGGCGCGAGGGTCGCCGGTGACGCCATTGGCCGGGCTGTGGCGCGCGGCATCGCCGAGTTGCTCGGCACGGACCATGCCCGGCACGGTGGCCATCAGCAGCGCGGTATCCAGCAAGCCGGCATGCACGCCGATCTCGGACTCGCTGTGGCCCAGTTCGCGCAGGCGCTGCCGAAATGCGGCCAGTGCCTCGCGGTAATAGACGCCGACGTAATGCACGCGGGCCGAAGGCGCCCCGCCTTTGCGCTTCCATTCGCGGCTGAGCTGCTCAGCGATTTGCTGCAGCTGGCGCTGATAGTCGCCCGAATCGCCGATCAGCACGATATCCAGGAAGCCGCCGCGCCGCAGGCTTTGTGCGGCAGCAGCCAGCAGGGCGCCGAAGGCCTCGGGTGGCGTGTCGATGGTGCCGGGGAAATGCAGGTGACCTCGCGACTCGGGCACATAGGCCAGCACCGGCGCGACCACCGCCTGACCTAACTCTGCTGCGATGCGTCCGGCCAGCACGCGCACCCGGGCGTTGTGCTTGCCCAGCGCCATATGCGGGCCATTCTGCTCGGTGCCACCGATCGGGATGATGACCGTCGTCGCGCCGTCGCGCTGCGCAGCCTGCAGCTCAGGCCAGGTCAGCTCTTCAAGATAGACGCTGGGCAGCGCCGCCTGTGCGGCACCCTGCCCCACAGCGAGCAGCAGCGCAGCCAGCAGCGGGCGCCAGCCGCGCCACCACATGCTCACTCCCACTCGATCGTGGCAGGCGGCTTGCTCGACACATCGTAGGTCACGCGGTTGATGCCGCGCACTTCATTGATGATGCGGCCGGAGGTGCGCTTGAGCAGGCCGTAAGGCAGCTCGGCCCAGTCGGCTGTCATGAAGTCGCTGGTCTGCACCGCGCGCAAGGCCACCACATAGTCATAGGTGCGGCCGTCGCCCATCACGCCCACACTCTTGACCGGCAGGAACACGGTGAAGGCCTGGCTGGTCAGCTCGTACCAGGTCTTGCCGGTGGCTTCGTCCTTGGTGTTGCGCAGCTCCTCGATGAAGATCGCATCGGCCCGGCGCAGCAGGTCGGCGTAGTCCTTCCTCACTTCGCCGAGGATGCGCACGCCCAGGCCCGGGCCGGGGAAGGGATGGCGATAGACCATCTCGGGTGGCAGGCCCAGGGCCACGCCCAGCTCGCGCACCTCGTCCTTGAACAGCTCGCGCAGCGGCTCTAGCAGCTTCAGGCCGAGTTGCTCGGGCAGGCCGCCGACGTTGTGGTGGCTCTTGATCGTGGTGGCCTTCTTGGTCTTGGTGCCGCCGCTCTCCACCACATCGGGGTAGATCGTGCCCTGGGCCAGGAAGGTCGCGCCCTTGTGGCCCTGGTCGCCGGCCTTCAGCTTGGCGGCCTCGGCCTTGAACACATCGACGAACAGCCCGCCGATGATCTTGCGCTTCTTCTCGGGGTCGGTCACGCCAGCCAACTGGCCTAGGAACAGATCGGCGGCGTCGACGCGGATCACCTTCGCGTGCAGCTTGCCGGCGAACATGTCCATCACCATATCGCCCTCGTTCAGGCGCAGCAGGCCGTGATCGACGAACACGCAGGTCAGCTGGTCGCCGATAGCGCGGTGGATCAGCGCCGCCGCCACCGAGGAATCGACGCCGCCGGACAGGCCCAGGATCACCTCCTCGTTGCCCACCTGCTCGCGGATCTTCTGGACGGCTTCCGCGATGTAGTCGCCCATGATCCAGTCGCCCTGGCAGCCGGCAATCTCGCGCACGAAGCGCGTCAGCATCGCCTGACCCTTGACTGTGTGCGTCACCTCGGGGTGGAACTGCACGGCGTAATAGCCCTTGTCCTCATTGGCCATGCCGGCGATCGGGCAGCTGGGCGTGGAGGCCATCAGCTTGAAGCCCGGCGGCAGCACCGTGACCTTGTCACCATGGCTCATCCAGACCTTGAGCATGCCGTGGCCTTCCAGCGTGGCATGGTCCTGGATGCCGTCCAGCAGACGGGTGTGGCCATGGGCACGCACTTCGGCGTAGCCGAACTCGCGCTGATCGCTCCACTCCACCTTGCCGCCCAGTTGCACGGCCATGGTCTGCATGCCGTAGCAGATGCCCAGCACCGGCACGCCCAGATCCCACACCGCCTGCGGTGCGCGCAGCTCATGGTCCTCATAGGTGGACGCATGGCTGCCCGACAGGATGATGGCCTTGGGCGCGTAGCTGCGGATGAACTCGTCAGAGACGTCGTTCGGGTGAATCTCGCAGTAGACATGCGCCTCTCGCACGCGGCGCGCAATCAGCTGCGTCACCTGGGAGCCGAAATCGAGGATCAGGACTTTGTCATGCATGGTGTTCAACCCGGTCATCAGGAAGCCTGGGGCAGCGTCGCGTCAGCATCAGGGCTGCGCGAAAAGTGCCGCCAGGCAAAGAAAAGCGACAGCGCCTGAAGCACCGCGCAGAAATAGAACGGAGCGCCAATGCGCCAGTCGCCACGCGGCAGCTCCGAGACGAAATACATCAGGCCCGAGCCCAGCACCGGCGCCAGCACGGCCATCACGCTGTTCAGCGAAGCCACGGCGCCCATGGTCTGACCCTGCGTGCGCGCATCGGCGGCGTTGGAGATCAGGCTCTGCATCACCGTGCCAGCGGCGAAGCCCAACACATTGAAGACGATCACCGCATACATCATCCAGCCCGCGGTGGCGCCACCCCAGACCAGATTGGTCAGGACGCTGGACGCCAGGCCCAGCATCACCAGACGCGGCGCTGGGATGCGTTTGAGGAAATGCTTGAGCAAGAAGCCCTGCACCAGCACCGACATCACGCCGACGGCGAACAGCGACATCCCGTTCTCTTTGGGCCCCCAACCGAACTTGAAGGTGGTGTAGAGCACCCAGCTGGTGTGCAGCACCAACTGTGCCAGGCTCGACAGGCCGATCACGAACACCAGACCGCCCACACCCTTGAGCGCGCCCAGCTTGCGCAGCGAAGCCACCGGATTGGCGGCGCGCCACTCGAAGGGACGGCGGTTCTCCGGCGTGAGCGACTCGGGCAGCACGAAGTAGCCATAGACCCAGTTGGTCAGCGCCAGCACGCCGGCCACGTAGAAGGGCAGGTGCAGGTCGATATCGCCCAGGATGCCGCCCATCACCGGGCCGAGGATGAAGCCCATACCGAAGGCCGCACCCAGCATGCCGAAGCGCTTGGCGCGGTCCTCGGGCGCGGTGATGTCAGCCACATAGGCGTTGGCGACAGCCGCATTGGCCTGCATCGCGCCGCTGAACAGGCGCACCAGCACCAGCATCCACAAGGCCGTGGCCATCGCGGTGGTGAAGAAGCTCAGTGCCAGCCCCGAGAAGCCAATCAGCATCACCGGGCGCCGGCCATAACGATCCGACAGCGCACCCAGCACCGGCGCACCGATGAAGTTGGCAATGCCAAAAGCAACGGTGACGGCCAGATAGGCCAGCGTGTGCTCGGAAGCACTGCCGGCAAAGGTGCCGACCAGCGGCGGCAGCACCGGGATGATCAGGCCGATCGAGATCATGTCGATCAGCACCGCGATCATGATGAAGCCCATGCCGGCCGCTCGCTTGCCTGTGCCGCCCTGGACTGCGCTATCGCTCACTGCTGCTCCTTGTGACATGCTGCCGGAAGAAAGCGAAAGGGGCCGAGTCTTCGCAGCCTCCGCCCCTTTGCCCTCAGGCCTGCGCCTTATTCCGAACGGTAGTTCGGCGCTTCCTTGGTGATCTGCACATCGTGCACATGGCTCTCGCGGATGCCCGCCGAGGTGATCTCGACGAATTCCGCACGCTCATGCATCTCGGCGATGCTGGCGCAGCCGCAGTACCCCATCGAAGCGCGCACGCCGCCGGCCATCTGGTAGACGATCGCGACCATCGAGCCCTTGTAGGGCACGCGGCCTTCGATGCCCTCGGGCACCAGCTTGTCCGCGTTGGGGTTGGTGGTCTCGTCGTTTTCCTGGAAGTAGCGGTCCGCCGAGCCGGCCTTCATCGCGCCGATCGAACCCATGCCGCGGTAGCTCTTGTAAGAGCGGCCCTGGTACAGGATCACCTCACCCGGGGCTTCCTCGGTGCCGGCGAACATGCCACCCATCATCACGGTGCTAGCACCGGCAGCGATGGCCTTGGCGATGTCGCCCGAGTAGCGGATGCCGCCGTCAGCGATCAGCGGCACGCCCGTGCCCTTGAGCGCGGTGGCGACGAAATCGATCGCGGTGATCTGCGGCACGCCCACGCCGGCAACGATGCGGGTGGTGCAGATCGAGCCGGGGCCGATGCCGACCTTGACGCCGTCGGCACCGGCTTCCACCAGCGCCAGCGCGGCCGCGCCAGTGGCGATATTGCCGCCGATGACTTCGATGTGCGGATAGTTCTTCTTGACCCAGCGCACGCGCTCGATCACGCCAGCGCTGTGCCCGTGCGCGGTGTCAACCACCAGGGCATCGACGCCAGCGCGCGACAGCAACTCGACGCGCTCTTCAGTGCCCTCGCCCACGCCCACCGCGGCGCCGACGCGCAGCTTGCCGAGCGCATCACGCGCGGCATTGGGGAAGTTGGTCTGCTTGGTGATGTCCTTCACCGTCATCAGGCCGCGCAACTCGAAGGCGTCGTTGACCACCAGCACGCGCTCCAGCTTGTGCTTGTGCATCAGGGCCTTGCCCTCGTCGATGGTGGCGCCATCCTTGACGGTGACCAGGCGTTCAGCCGGGGTCATGATCTCGCGCACCGGCGCATCCATGCGGGTCTCGAAGCGCAGGTCACGGCCGGAGACGATGCCCACGACCTTCTTGCCTTCCAGAACCGGGAAGCCTGAGATGCCGTGCAGTTCGCTGAGCGCCTTGACCTGGCGCACCGTGGTGTCGGGCGTGATGGTGATCGGGTCGCGCAGCAGACCGGATTCATAGCGCTTGACCTTGGCCACCTCGGCAGCTTGCTGCTGGGCGGTCAAGTTCTTGTGCACGATACCGATGCCGCCCTCCTGGGCCATCGCAATGGCCAGACGCGCCTCGGTGACCGTGTCCATGGCCGCAGAGACCAGGGGCAGATTCAACCGGATGTTGCGAGTCAGTTGGGTGGCAAGGCTGGTGTCGCGAGGCAACACCTGGGAGAAGGCTGGCACCAACAACACATCGTCGAAGGTGAGCGCTTTACCAAGAAGGCGCATGTGGGAAGCTCCAGTCGCAAAGCGGCATTATACGGAAGCCGCGGCCCCGGCCCCGGGGCTACACTTTCCCGCACCTCTCCGCGACTGACTGACACCGCCATGCCGAAGCTGCTGTACACCTTGCGCCCTGCCCTGCTGGTCCTGCTGATGATCGGCGTGGTGCCGACCGCGATGGCGCAGTGGAAGTGGCGTGACGCCAGCGGCAAGGTGCAATACAGCGATCTGCCGCCACCCCAGGGCACGCTTGAAAAAGACATCCTGCAACGCCCGCCGAACGCGCGCCCGGCGGTGGTAGTGCGGCCGGTCGGCTCGGGCTCCCCAGCAGCCGAGGCCGCCGCCAGCGCGCCTCGCGCACCCACCCGCGCCGAGACCGAGCAGGAGGCTCGCAAGAAAGCCGCCGATGCCGAAAGCGCCAAACGGCAGAAGGAAGAAGATCGCAAGCAGGCGGAGTTGCGCGCCGAGAACTGCCGCCGCGCCACCGCACAGCTCAAGCTGCTGGAAGACGGCGTGCGGCTGACCCGTCGCAATGAGGCCGGCGAGAACATTCCTCTGGATGACCGCATGCGCGCTGACGAGATCCGCAACACCCGCAGCGTGATGGCAGCAGACTGCAAGTAGCCGACGGGGCCCCTGTCCGCGGGCAGCGCCTCAGGCCCGCGCTCAGGCCCGTGTCTTGCCGGCCAGCGGGCGGTGGCGCGAAACAATGCGCTCGCCTGCCGCGCGGTAGCGCTGACGGCGCGCTTCCTTCGGATCCACCGTGAGAGGCCGGTAGACCTCGATGCGATCGCGCTCGCGCAGCACCGTATCAAGCCCCTTCACCCGCCCCCAGATGCCGATCCGCAACTCGGCCAACTTCGACAGTTGTTCGGCGAAGGCCTCGCAAGTGCGCAAGGCCTGCTCAATCGTGCAGCCCTGATCGAGCTGTAGCAGCTCGTGGCGCACGTCGCCCGCCTGAGGACTCCAGACCAACTCCACCGTCAGAGGCTCAGCGCTCATCTCAGCGCGGGCCATAGACGCCTTCGGCGCGCTGGACGAAGCTGTCGACAAAAGTATTGGCGATCCGATCGAAGACCGGGCTGACCACCGTCTCCAGCGCCTTGCTCGAAAAGGCGTAGCGCAGCTCGAACTCGATCTTGCAGGCTTCAGGCTCGCTGCCATCGTCGCTGCTGCCGGGCTTGGTGAGCGGCAGGAAGTTCCACACGCCGTCAAGCAGCGAGAAGGGACCGTCCACCAGCGCCATCTCGACGCGTCGAGCCGGCTGATGACTGTTGCGCGTGGTGAAGGCGTGGCGCACACCGGCATAGGCCAGCGACAAACGCGCGGTCATGCCTTCGTCGCTTTGGTCCAGCACCTCGGCCTGTTGGCACCAGGGCAGGAACTCCGGATAGCGCGTCACTCCGGTCACGAGCTCATACATCTCGCGCGGCGAGTACCACAGCAGAACTGACTTCTTGACGTGCTTCATACAATGCCGGGATTGTATTGGCCCCTCCCGGCCCCAGATCGATATCCATGTCCATTGCAGAAAACCGCCGCGCCCGATTCGAATATCACATCGAGGAACAGTTCGAGGCAGGCATCGTGCTCGAAGGCTGGGAAGTCAAAGCCATCCGCGCCGGCCAGGTGCAGCTGACCGACGGCTACGTGATGATCAAGAACGGCGAGCTCTATTTGATCGGCTGCCGCATCAACCCGCTGCGCACCGCGTCGACCCACGTGAACCCGATGGCCGACCGGACCAAGAAGCTGCTGATGAAGAAGGACGAGATCCGTCGCCTGGTCGGCAAGGTCGAACAAAAAGGCTTCACGCTCGTTCCGCTCAATCTGCACTACAAGGGCAGCCATGTGAAGGTCGACATCGCGCTGGCCAAGGGCAAGGATCTGCACGACAAGCGCGAGACCGAGAAGAAACGCGATTGGGAGCGGGAAAAGGGGCGCCTGATGCGACATTCAGTCGCATCCAGGCCGAAGGACTGAGCGCGCAGCGCTATCGAGGTCAACACCATGCACTCACCAAAGGTCGACTTCTCTCGCATTCCACGCAGCGCACTGCCCGCCTTGCTGGCCGCCGCGCCGAAAGCTGAGTTACATCTGCACATCGAAGGCTCGCTGGAGCCCGAGCTGATGTTCGCGCTGGCGCAGCGCAACGGCATCACCCTGCCCTATGCCGACGTGGACGCCGTGCGCCGCGCCTATGCCTTCAGCAATCTGCAGAGCTTTCTGGACATCTACTACGCCGGCGCCGGCGTGCTGCAGACCGCGCAAGACTTCGAGGATCTGGCCTGGGCCTACTTCGAGCGAGCAGCCGCAGACAAGATCCGCCGCGCCGAGATCTTCTTCGACCCGCAGACCCACACCGCACGCGGCATCACGCTCGATGTCGTCATGACTGGCTTCACGCGCGCGATCGCGCGGGCCGAGCGTGAGCTCGGCCTGAGCGTGGGCCTGATCGCCTGCTTCCTGCGCCACCTGAGCGAAGAAGATGCGCTGGCCACGCTGGAACAGCTCAAGCCCTACCGCCGGCAACTGCTGGGCGTGGGTCTGGACAGCAGCGAGTTGGGCCACCCGCCAGAGAAGTTCGCGCGCGTGTTTGCCCAGGCCGGTGCACTGGGCCTGCACCGCGTGGCCCATGCGGGCGAAGAAGGCCCGCCCGCCTATGTGTGGGGCGCGTTGGACACGCTGCATGCCGAGCGCATCGACCACGGCGTGCGCAGCCTCGAAGATGCCGCCTTGGTGGCCGAGCTGCGCCGCCGTTCCACACCGCTGACGGTGTGCCCGCTTTCCAACCTCAAGCTTTGCGTCGTCAAGACGCTGGCCGAGCATCCGCTGCCGGCGCTGCTGAGCGAGGGACTCAAGGCGATGCTGAACTCGGACGACCCGGCCTACTTCGGCGGCTATCTGGGCGAGAACTTCCAGCAGTGCTTTGCCGCGATGCCGGCGCTCGGCGCAGCTGATGCGTACACACTGCTGCGCAACGGCTTCGAAGCCAGCTTCGCCCCTGAAGCGGACAAGGCGCGCTGGACTGCCGAACTCGACGCGGTGTTTGCTGCCGCCGCCGCGGCGGGCTGAGCGACTGATCAGCCCCGCAGCCGACTCAAGCCCTGCAGCAGATCGGCGCGCAGATCGGCCTCGGCTTCCAGGCCGATCGCGAAACGCACGATCTGACCCTCGCCATAGGGCAGGCTCAGCGAGCGGCTGCGGCTCATGTCGTAGGGCACGGCCAGGCTCATCGGCCCGGCCCAGGAATAGCCGATGCCGAACAGCTCCAGCGCGTCGATGAAGGCATCGACCTGCCGCTCGCTGTACTCAGGCTTGAACACCACGGAGAACAGGCAGGCGGCGCCGGCGCTGCTGATGCCTTTCCAATGCGCATGCCCTGGCGAGCCCGGCAGCGCCGGGTGCAGCACTTGCGCCACCTCGGGCTGCACCGCCATCCAGGCGGCCAGCGCGCGGGTAGTGGCGTCCTGCGCGCGGTAGCGCAACTCCAACGTCGGCAGGCCGCGCAGCACCAGTTCGACATCGTTCTGGCCCAGGCCGTAGCCCAGGTGCTCGTGGGCATGGTTAAGCTTGTCGTGCAGGGCCTGGTCGCGGGTGTAGACCGCGCCCATCAACACATCGGCGCCGCCCGAGGGGTACTTGGTGAGCGCCTGCATCGAGATGTCGACGCCAAAGCCGGGCTCACTGTCCGGCAGCAGGTCGAAGGGATTGAAGGCAATGCCCGCCCCCCAGGTGTTGTCCAGCGCCGTGGTCACGCCATGGGCCTTGCAGGCCTTGAGAAGACCGATCAGGTCGGGGAACTCCAGCGTGATCGAGCCCGCCGCCTCCAGCCAGACCAGTTTGGTGTTCGAGCTGAGCATGCGCTTAAAGCCCTCAACATCCTGGCCGTCATAGAAGCGGTGCGTGATGCCGAAGCGCGGCAGCCAGTCCTCGCTGAGATAGCGGTTCTGGCCATAGACGTTGTCGGGCACCAGCACCTCGTCGCCAGGGCGCAGCAGGCCTAGCGACACCAGCGTGACGGCCGACAGGCCGCTGGGCGTCAGCAGGCAGTGCTCGGCACCTTCCAGCGTGGCCAGGCGCGCGGCCAGCGTGTACGAGGTTGGCGTGCCGTGCAGGCCGTAGCGGTAGCTCTGGCCATCGCGCGGGCGCGGCTGACGCAGATCGGCGGTGTTCTTGAACAGCACCGTCGAGGCCTTGAACACCCCGACCGGATGGGCGTCCCAGCCCTCGGGCGCCTGGTAAGGGTGGTGGATCTGCTGGGTGGAAATCGCGCGCTGCTTCTTGTCGTTCAAGGCCGGCCTCACAAATGAAAAAGCGGGCTGGAGCCACTGCTGCTCCAGCCCGCTGCGGATTGTGCGCGATCAGATCGGCATGCCGATCAAGTCATGCCCTTCGACCGCGACGATGCGCGCACGCGTGAACTCGCCCACCTTCAAGGTCTTGCTGGCCTTCTCGGGCGGCAAGAGACGCACGGTGCCGTCGATCTCCGGCGCATCCGCGTAGCTGCGGCCGACACCGCCCTTGCGGCCCAGCGCGGGTGCCGAGTCGACCAGCACCTGCATGGTGGCGCCGACACGGCTGCGCAGCTTGTCGATGGACACGCCTTCAGCGACTTGCATGAAGCGCGCGCGACGCTCTTCGCGCACCGCGTCGGGCAAGGCACCGGGCAAGGCATTCGCTGCCGCACCGTCGATCGGCGAGTAGGCAAAGCAACCGGCGCGGTCGATCCTGGCTTCCTGCATGAAGTCCAGCAGGTACTGGAACTCTCCTTCAGTCTCACCGGGGAAGCCGGCGATGAAGGTGGAGCGGATCACGATCTCGGGGCAGATGGCGCGCCAGGCCTGGATGCGCTCCAGATTGCGCTCGCCATTGGCCGGGCGCTTCATGCGCTTGAGCACATCAGGGTGCGCATGCTGCAGCGGCACGTCCAGATAAGGCAGGATCAGGCCCTGCGCCATAAGCGGCAGCACCTCGTCCACATGCGGGTAGGGGTAGACATAGTGCAGGCGCACCCAGGCGCCATGTGCCTTGGCCAGCTCACCCAGCTGCGCGACCAGGTCGTACATCTTGGTCTTCACCGGCTTGCCGTCCCAGAAGCCAGTGCGGTACTTGACGTCGACGCCATAAGCGCTGGTGTCCTGGCTGATGACGAGCAGTTCCTTGACGCCAGACTCGAATAGCGCACGCGCCTCGCTGAGCACATCGCCGATGGGACGCGAGACCAGATCGCCACGCATGCTCGGGATGATGCAGAAGCTGCAGCGGTGGTTGCAGCCCTCACTGATCTTCAGATAGGCGTAATGCTTGGGCGTGAGCTTGATGCCGGCCACGCCACGCGCCTCGGGCACCAGGTCGATAAAGGGATCATGCGGCTTGGGCACATGGGTGTGCACCGCGTCCATCACCTCCTGCGTGGCATGCGGGCCGGTGACGGCCAGCACGCTTGGATGCATCTCGCGCACCAAGCCGCCGGCTTCGCTGCTTTGCTGGCCTGCCTTGGCGCCCAGGCAACCAGTGACGATGACCTTGCCGTTCTCGGCCAGGGCCTCGCCGATGGTGTCCAGGCTTTCCTTGACAGCATCGTCGATGAAGCCGCAGGTGTTGACGATCACCAGGTCAGCGCCAGCAAAGGTCTTGGAGGTTTCATAGCCCTCGGCGCGCAATTGCGTGAGGATCAGTTCGGAGTCGGTCAGCGCCTTGGGGCAGCCCAGGCTGACGAAACCAATCTTGGGGGCTGCGCCAGGCGCAACGGGCGGAATGGCGCTCAGGCCAGCGGTGTTACTCATGGGCCCAATTGTCCCTTAAAGCCGTCCGGCAGCGCGGCACGAGCGGCCAATGCCCCCGCAGCCTGCGCTTCGCCTCAGGGCTTCTTGGCCGGGAAGCCCGGCATGCCGGGGAAGAGCGAGCTGGCCTGACTCATCTGCTCCTGCATCTGTGCCAGCAGGTTCTTGCTCTGCTCCATATAGCCGCCCATCAAGCCTTGCATCATCGGCGACTGAGCACTCATGAAAGTGGTCCACAGCTCGGGACTGAAGGCCAGGCCCTTGCTCTGCTCGGCGAACTTGCCCTGCATATCGGCAAAGGCCTGCATGTTCTTCTCGAGATAGGCGCCCATCACGCCCTGCATGGCATGGCCGTAGAAGCGGATGATCTGCTCCAGCGACTGGGTTGAGAACATGGGCACGCCGCCCGTCTCTTCTTCAAGAATGATCTGCAGCAGGATGGCGCGCGTCAGATCCTCCCCCGTCTTGGCATCGCGCACCTCGAAGCTGTGGCCCTCGAGCACCATCTTCTTGACGTCGGCCAGCGTGATGTAGCTGCTGGTCTGCGTGTCATAGAGGCGCCGATTCGGATACTTCTTCAGCACCCGAACGCTGGGGCCGGCGGCAGCCGTGGAATCGTCCTGCTGCGCAGAAGCAGTCTTGCCGCGACGGGCAGTGGCCATGAAGTCTCTCTCCCGGATGTTTTAGGTGAACTGAAATCGATTCTAGAAGTGCGCCCTCTGGGCAGTCGGACGGGTTTACCCCCGAAGTCGGCACGCTGCAACTTGTCAACGGCCCGCGCCGCGTGCGCAAAGCCATCGCCGTTTTCGCGTCCAATACAGGCATGGACATTAGCAGCACAGAGACCGACAAGCGCCTGACCGAGCTGGAGATCAAGGCCAGCTATACCGAGGATCTGCTGGACCAGCTCAATATGGTGATCGTGCGCCAGCAGCAGCAGATCGACCACCTGATGCGTGAGCTTCGCGAGTTGCGGCAGCAACAGCCCGAGCCAGGCAGCGCACCGTTTCGCAGCTTGCGAGACGAACTGCCGCCGCACTACTGAGCAATACAAGTGGCCGGCCCCTTCAGAAGCGGGCTCAGCAATGCAAAAAGCCCGACAGATCGATGATCTACCGGGCTTTTGCGAGTTCCTCACCTACGGGCAAGGCCTACCGAATTTGGTAGGCGCGATTGGATTCGAACCAACGACCCCCACCATGTCAAGGTGGTGCTCTAACCAACTGAGCTACGCGCCTGAAGAGCTTCGCAGTATAGCACGGTTTTTCTGCCTCGCACAAGTACGTCGCTGAGGTCAGCGGCGACGCGCGCCGCGCACCCCGCTCACCTGCGCCACGGCGCGCAGCACCTGAGCCAGGCGACCAGAATCCGCCACCTCGACGGTGAAGCTCATCCACGCCGTCTCGCCACGTGGCACGCGCACCGACTGCGTGTTGACCGCGGTGACATTCATCTTCTCCTTGGCGAATACTTCCAGCACATCCCGCAGCAAGCCCTGGCGATCCGAGGACTCGACGATCACGTCCACTGGATAGAGTCCGCCCTTTTCGGGCGTCGCGCCCCACTCCACTTCGATCACGCGTTCTGGCGAACGCTGTGCGATTTCACGGAAATTGCTGCAGTCGCGCCGATGAATGGCAACGCCCTTGCCGCGCGTCACATAGCCGGCGATCGGATCAGGCGGAGCCGGCCTGCAGCAACGCGCCAGATTGGTCAGCAGCGAATCAACGCCCACCACCAGCACGCCGCCACGCGGCGCCGTGCTGCCGGCCTTGGTGCGGCGCTGCGCCAGCATCTCGTCCTGATCAGGCTCGGGAACGGGCGGACGCAGCAGGTTCTCGATATTGCGCAGCGAGTACTCGTCCTTGCCGACCACCTCGAACAGCGCATCAGCCGTCTTGAAGCCGAGTCGCGCGGCCAGCTCTTCCAGCTTGATGGCCGTCTTGCCCTCGCGCTGCAGCAACTTCTCCACCAACTCACGGCCACGCGCAATGGTCTGCGCCTGTGCCTGAGCATTGAACCAGGCGCGCACCTTGGTGCGGCTTCGCTGGCTCTGCAAATAGCCGAGCTCGGGGTTGAGCCAGTCCAGCGAGGGTGCTCCCTCTTTAATGGCGGTGATCTCCACCGTCTGGCCATTCTTCAGCCGCGTGTTCAGCGGCACCATCTGACCGTCGATCTTGGCGCCGCGGCAGCGGTGGCCCAGGCTGGTGTGCACCGCGTAGGCAAAGTCAATCGGCGTGGCGCCGGCCGAGAGCTCAACGATGGAGGCCTGCGGCGTGAACACATAGATGCGGTCGTCGAACACGCCTTCGGTCTGCCCTGCCTGCGCCCCCTCGGCAACAAAGTCGCGCTCCCAGGCCAGCAACTGGTGCAGCACGGCCTTGCGTGCCTGCGCCACCTGCTCCTCGAAGTCACCGGCCGCCACCACGCCGGCATAGCCGCGCGCACCCGCCTCCTTGTAGGCCCAGTGCGCCGCCACGCCGTGCTCGGCATGCTCGTGCATCGCGCGCGTGCGGATCTGCACTTCCATCGCGCGGCCGTCTGGGCCTAGCACCACCGTATGCAGCGACTGATAACCGTTCGGCTTGGGGCGCGCGATGTAGTCGTCGAACTCACCATCCACCGGCTTGTAGAGCTCGTGCAGCCGACTCAAGGCGCCGTAGCAGTCGGCCACCTCGGGTACGACCACGCGCAAGGCGCGCAGATCGAAAACACGTTCCAGCGGCAGGTTCTTGCCCTGCATCTTCTTCCAGATGCTGTAGAGGTGCTTGGGCCGACCCTGCACTTCCGCGGACAAGCCCTGCCCTTCCAGCTCAGCCTGCACACGCAGCCGCACAGCCTCGATTGCCTGCTCGCGCTCGACCCGCTTCTGGTCCAGCGCACGGGCCAGCTCACGGTACTGCTGAGGCTCCATGAATCGGAACGCCAGATCTTCGAGCTCCCACTTGATCTGCCAGATGCCGAGCCGGTTAGCCAGCGGCGCGAACACCTGCTGCGATTCGGCCGCCAATGCATGCGGACACTCGGTCTTGCTGGCAGCGAAGAAGCGCAGCGTCTGCAGGCGCGAGGCCAGGCGCAGCAGCACCACGCGCAGGTCACGTGAAAAAGCCAGCAGCATCTTGCGCACCCGCTCGGTCTGCTGCTGGCGCTGCTCGGCGCCCAACACCTTGTCCTGCGCCATACGCGCCGCGCGCTGGATCTGCACCAGCTTGCGGGTGTGGCTCACGAGGCTGGCATAACTTTCGCCAAAGCCCTTGGCCACCACCTCTTCCGGCTTGGTCAGGTAATCGCCGGCGTAGACCAGATAGGCGGCAGCCTGCATGGCAGGCGCTGCGCCGATTTCGCGCAGGATGGCCGCCACGCCATCGGCATGCGCCATCGCCTCTTCACCGGTGTCCAGCGGCTGCTCAGCCAGCAGGGGCTCGGCAAAGGCGCGCGCACGGGCGACCGCGGCGGCGTCGGCTTGCTCCAGCCCCCCCTGCCCCGTATCGGCCAACGCCACGATGGGCGCGGCCTGGGCCGCGCCCGCAATCTGCCCGGTTTTCATGCCTGTTCGAGAAAGCGCGCGACGACCTCAATCTGCATCGGATCAACCAGCGTCGGCGCATGCCCGACACCCGAAAACTCGCTCAGCTGCGCGCGCGGCCCGCGCTGCGTCATCGCCTGCGCAGTTGCCATCGACAGCAGATCAGAGTCGCCGCCACGCAGCAGCAGGGTCGGGCAGGCAATGCGGTCATAGCTCTGCCACAGCATCGCGCTGCTGGCGCTCGCGACTTCGGGCGTCAGCGCCGGGAAGCCAGCCGAGATGGCCGGGTCGTAATGCAGCTTGTACTGGCCTTCGCCATCCGGCTTGAACATCGGCCGCGACAGCGCCAGCCAATCGGCATCGCTGTGCGGCCCGAAGCCGGTCGAGATGCCGCGCAGATAGGCCGCGCCCTGCTCCACGCTGTCGAAACGCAGCGGCTGGCCCAGATAGCTGCCAATGCGCTTGAGCGCTTCCAGTTCGATCACCGGGCCTACATCGTTGAGCACCAGGCGGCGCACCGGGCTGTTCGGCAGTGACGCCAGGCCCAGGCCGATCAGCCCCCCCATCGAAGTGCCGACCCAGTCGACCTGCTCCACATCCAGGCGGGCCACCAGACTCACCATGTCCGCCACATAGGTGGGGATCTGATAGAGCGCCGGGTTGGCCAGCCAGTCGGAATGGCCGCGGCCCACCACGTCGGGGCAGATCACGCGGTAGTGCGCGCTCAAGCGCTGCGCCAGGTGGTCGAAATCGCGCCCCTGGCGCGACAGGCCGTGCACGCAGACCAGCACGCGCGGGTTGTCGCGCGCGCCCCATTCCCAGTAGGCCATGCGGTGCAGGCCCACGGGGCTCAGGCACTGGACGGTTTTCAGCAGCGGTTCAGCCATGGTTAATATCCTCGGCGAACATCCTAACAACCCCACACCCGCTTCTTCATTCGCAAAGGACAAAGCATGTTGTTGAAAGGCAAGACTGCGCTCGTGACCGGCTCCACCAGCGGCATCGGGCTGGGCATCGCGCTGTCGCTGGCCCGCCAGGGCGCGAACATCGTGCTCAACGGCTTCGGCGACATCGAGACACCCAAGGCGCAGGTGGCGGCACTGGGTGTGCGAGTTGGCTACCACGGCGCCGACATGAGCAAGGCCGCAGACATCGAGGCCATGATGGCCTATGTCGATGCCGAATTCGGCGGCTGCGGCATCCTGGTCAACAACGCCGGTATCCAGCATGTGGCGCCGGTCGAGAGCTTCCCGACCGAGCGCTGGGACGCGATCATCGCCATCAACCTCAGCTCGGCCTTCCACACCACGCGCCTGGCCTTGCCCGGCATGCAAGCGCGCGGCTGGGGCCGCATTCTCAATATCGCCTCGGTTCACGGCCTGGTCGCTTCTGCTCAGAAGTCCGCCTATGTGGCCGCCAAGCATGGCTTGGTGGGCTTCACCAAGGCGGTGGCCCTGGAAACGGCGACATCGCCGGTCACTGTGAACGCGATCTGCCCGGGCTGGGTGCTGACCCCGCTGGTGCAGAAGCAGGTTGACGCCCGCGCCGCCGCCGACGGCGTGGACAACGAGGAAGCCAAGCGCCGCCTGCTGATGGAAAAGCAGCCTTCGCTGCAGTTCACCACGCCCGAGCAACTCGGTGAGCTGGCGGTGTTTCTGTGCTCGGATGCCGCGTCCAATGTGCGCGGCCAGTCCTGGGCGCTGGATGGCGGGTGGACTGCGCAGTAGCGCGCAGCCCGGCTATTTGCTCATCTGCACCACCCCACTGACCGTCACCGAGACAGTCGCCTTGCCGGCTTCCACCGGCAAGGCTTCCTCAACCAGTGCGGCGCTCTTGTAGCGCATGGCCGGTGCGGCCATGGGCATCACGCCGCCGTCTTGCGTGGCCACGCTGACTTCGCCGATCGTGTAGCCGCCATAGCCGAACTGGCGGCTGTAGTCCGCCGCGCGCGCCTTGAAGCGGCTGATCGCCTGTGCGGCCACGTCGGCCTCGACCTTCTCGCGCGCCTCGCGCGACAAGCCCCAGCCCACGCGAGCGATGCTCAGCGTGCTGATGCGGCCGCTGAGCTGGGCAATCGCAGTGGCATCCTTGCCCTCGACCAGCAGCTCGGCGCTGCCGGCCCAGCCATTGATGCCGCCGCCCTTGGGTGCGTAGCGCGGGTAGAGCGAGAAATTGCCCGTCTGCACCTCCACCTGACCGGGCTTGGCGGCCTTGCGCGCCTCGGCCAGCGCAGCGTCCAGTGCCTGCTTCAGCGCCGCCTGCACCGCACCGGCATCCGCACCCTCCTTGGTGGTCGAGAACACCAGGCTCAGCACATCGCGCGTCACCTCCTGGTTGGCGCCAACGCTGAGATTCAGCGCATCGCGCCGGGGTGCCTGAGCCTGCGCCTGCACAGAGACCAGCGGCAGCGACAGGGCCAGGGCGACAACGCCCATCAGTTTCGGATTCATGCGTTTCTTTCCTTCTCGTCGAAAAAGCACACAGACAGACCTACAAGCGCAGCCGCCCGGCCCCGGGTTGACGGGGAAACATCTGCTCACAACCGGCGCGCCCGAAGATGTAACAGCGGCGCAAACCCGCGCAAAATCGGCGCTGTTACATTTTCAGGAGAGGCCATGAGCACTGCCCCCAACCGCCCCAATCGCATTCTCGTCGTCGATGATGACGCACGCATTCGCGATCTGCTGCGCCGGTATCTGACGCAGGAAGGCTTCGACGTGGTGCTGGCCGAAGATGGCAAGGCCCTGAACAAGGCCCTGACCCGCGAGACCGTCGACTTGCTGGTGCTGGACCTGATGCTGCCGGGTGAGGACGGCCTGTCGATCTGCCGCCGCCTGCGGGCCGCCAACGACAACACCCCCATCATCATGCTGACCGCCAAGGTCGAGGAAGTGGACCGCATCGTCGGCCTCGAAGTGGGCGCGGATGACTACCTGTCCAAGCCCTTCAACCCGCGCGAACTGTTGGCCCGCATCAATGCCGTGCTGCGCCGCCGCCCGGCGCAGGAGGCCCCGGGCGCACCGTCCAAGGAGCCGATGACGGTGAACTTCGGCCCCTTCGAGTTCGACCTAGCGCTGCGCCGGCTGGCCAAGAACGGCGAACCGTTGCCGCTGACCACCGGCGAGTTCTCCATGCTCAAGGCCCTGGTGCGCCATCCGCGCCAGCCGCTGTCGCGCGACAAGCTGGCGCAGCTGGCGCGCGGCCGCGAGTTCGAACCCTTCGACCGCAGCCTTGACGTGCAGGTTTCGCGCCTGCGCAAGCTGCTGGAGGACGACCCCGCACAGCCGCGCTACATCCAGACCGTCTGGGGCGTGGGCTATGTATTCGTGCCGGACGAGGCGAGCAGCCCGAGCTGACACCCCGGCATGACCCAACCCCGACTGGCGCTGACGCTGTTCTGGCGCACCTTCGCCCTGCTGGCGCTGCTCCTGGCCGGCGGCGTGCTGGCCTGGCAGCAGACCTTCAAGGCGCTGGAGGCTGAGCCGCGCGCGCTGGAAGCCGCGCAGCAGCTGGCCGGGCTGGTCAACCTGAGCCGCGCCGCACTGGCGCACGCCGACAGCATCAACCGTGTGGCGGTGATCAGCTCGCTGTCGCGCAGCCAGTCGGTGCGCGTGCGCGTGGCCGAGAGCAGCGACCTCTGGCTGTCCTATGACACTTCGCCCTTCGCCAAGCGTCTGGCCGCCGAACTGCGGGGCCACCTGGGGCCGGACACCGTGGTGGCGCGCAGCGTCAACCAGGAGGACGGCCTGTGGGTGCGATTCGGCATCGGCCCCGACCAGTTCTGGCTGCAGACCAGCCCGACGCCGCTGTCGCTGAACCTGTCCAGCAACGGCTTGTGGGTCGGTATCGCGCTGCTGGCCTCTCTGCTGGGCGCGGCGGCGATCGCGCGGCTGATCAACCAGCCGCTGCGCGAACTCTCGATCGCAGCCGGCCGCATCCGCGACGGTGAGTACGACTCGCGCCTGGACGAGACCACCCGCACCAGCGAGATCCGTGAGGTCAATATGGGCTTCAACCGCATGGCCCGCGAACTGGCGAAGATGGAAGAGGACCGCACCGTGATGCTGGCCGGTATCTCGCACGATCTGCGCACGCCGCTGGCGCGCCTGCGCCTGGAGGCAGAGATGAGCGTGGCTGATGAACAGGCGCGCATCTATATGGCGCAGGACATCGACCAGCTCGACGCCATCATCAACAAGTTCATGGACTACGCGCGGCCCAGCGAACTGCAGCTGCAGCCGCTGGTGCTGGGCGAAATCGTCGAGCGCGAGGCGCAGGCCTTCCGCGATCCCGGGCAGATCCGCATCGAGGTGCAGCTGCCGCCGGAACTGCGCGTATGGGCCGACGAAACCGAGCTGGGGCGGGTGCTGTTGAACGTGTTCGAGAACGCGCGCCGCTATGGCCATGCGCCTGGCGAGGCCGCTCGCGTGGAAGTCAGCGCGCAGACCAGCGGCAGCTGGGTGCAGCTGAGCGTGCGCGACCATGGCCCCGGCGTGCCGCCCGACAAGCTGGCCCACCTGACCACGCCCTTCTTCCGCGGCGATGCCGCGCGCACGGCCGCGACCGGCGCAGGGCTGGGCCTGGCGATCGTCGAAAAATCGGTGCAGCGCCTGGGTGGTGAGCTCGAATTGAGCCACGCCGAGGGCGGCGGCCTGCTGACACGGATCCGGCTGCAGCGCGCCAGCTGAGCGGCGCTGGCTGTCCTCAGTCGCCGCGCAGCAGCAGCGCCACCGCACGCGCCTCGATGGCGCGCCCCTCGCCCACCGGCCCCATCTTCTCGGCCGTCTTGGCTTTCACATTGACCTGACCGATGTCGATGCCCAGCACCTCGGCCAAGCGGGCGCGCATGGCCGGGATATGTGGCGCCATCTTGGGCGCCTGCGCCACAATGGTGCTGTCCAGATTGCCGATCACCCAGCCCTCGGCCTGCACGCGGCGGTAGGCCTCAGCCAGCAGCACCATCGAATCGGCGCCTTTGAACTCGGCCGCGGTATCGGGGAAGAGCTTGCCGATATCGCCCAGCGCCGCGGCACCGAGCAGCGCGTCGGTGATGGCATGCGCCAGCGCGTCGGCATCCGAATGGCCGAGCAGGCCATGGGTGTGCGGGACGGTGATGCCGCCCAGGATCAGCGGGCGGTCGGTGACGAGGGCATGGGTATCCCAGCCTTCGCCGATACGGAACGGTTGTTGAGCCATCTGCAGGCGCTGCCCATGCAATGTCGAGGCAGCGAGCTTAAGCGATCCCGCCGCCCCTGCCGCGGTAGCGACACGATGTTCGATCTGCCGCAAACTGAACTCAAGCCGGCGTGGCTACCATGCCCGCAAGCGCCCGATCTGGTGCGCAGGGTCATCAGGCAAGGAGACTGGCGATGGGCGAACATGCTGCGGTGACGAGTGAACAGCTGCCGCCGATCACGGCCATGAACGCGCCGCGTGCCGAGTTCCGCGTCTTCGGCCAGGGCCTGATCGAGCGGCTGCAGCCGCGCATGTACAACGGCAGGACGGTGCTGCTGCAGGCCCGCCGCATGCCACCCGAGGTCTATCTGCTGTCGGTCGCCGGTGAAGACGCCAACGTCAAGCTGCGCGCCGGTCTGCTTGACATCAAGCTCAAGGTGGGCGAGACCGCCGAAGGCTACGAGATATTCGAGCCGCGTGCCAAGTTCGAGTTGCCGATCTCGCAGGCCGATCTGGCGACGACCTTCGAATGGCTGGGCGCCCGACCACCCCTGACACAGCAGCGCTACGACAGCGCCCAGCTGCTGGCACTGGCGCGCGCCGACGCCGCGCTGCGGCTGGTGACGGTCGAGAAGATGCGCCATGGCTTCAGCATCGACGGCATCGTCTGCGAGTTCGCCCAGGTCTGGTTCAACGGCGCGCTGATCGAGACCGCCTGCGTGGAGAGCACCGACTTGGCCAGCATGCGGCGTGTGATCGCCGAGCTGGGCCTGGCCGAGCTGCCCAACACCAGCTATCTGCGCGCTGCCAAGCGAGTGGTGGGCCTGCTGGACTGAGACCCCGCACATGCCGATCAGCCAAGGCCAGCAGCGATGAACCCGTCAGCGGTCGCGCCAGCACCGCGCCTGCGGCCCGGCCTGGGTGATGTCTGGGGCGGGCTGACCGCGATGCTGGTGGCCCTGCCCGCGGCGATCGGCTTCGGCGTCACCGTGTTCTCGGCCATCGGGCCCGGCCTCGCCGGCCAGGGTGCGCTGGCCGGCGTCATCGGTGCGGTGCTGATGGGCACGGTGGCCGCTACGCTGGGCGGTACGGCGCGGCTGGTCAGTGCGCCCTGCGCTCCCGCCGCCGCGCTGCTGTCGGCCTATGCGCTGGAGATGGCCGGTCGCGGCGAAGACCCGGCCTTGATCGTCGCGTTGCTGCTGGGCATGGGCTTGCTGGCCGGGCTGATCCAGCTCGTGCTGGGCCTGATCGGCGCCGGCCGTCTGATCCAGTACGTGCCCTACCCCGTGGTCAGCGGCTACCTCAGCGGCGTGGGTCTGCTGCTAATCGGCAGCCAGTTGCCGAGCCTGCTGGGTCTGCCGACCGACATTTCGCTGTGGACCGGGCTGGCAGCGCCGGCCAACTGGGACTGGCGAGCTCTTTCCATCGGCCTGCTCACCGCCGCGGTGATGAGCTTGGCCGCGCGCCGGCAGACTCACCTGCCGGCCACCTTGCTGGGCATCGCGGCCGGCACGCTGGTCTATCTGCTCTTGTCCGTCGGCGATGCCAGCATGCGCAGCTTGACCGGCAACAGCCTAGTGCTCGGTCCGCTGGACGCTTCGGGCACCGCGCTGCTGGACGGCATCGCTGCACGCTGGTCCTCGCTGGGCGGCCTTGACGCAGCGCATCTGAGCCGCCTGGCCGGCGGCGCGCTCACGCTGGCCGTGCTGCTGTCAATCGACACGCTGAAGACCTGCGTGGTGCTGGACAAGCTGACGCTGTCACGCCACGACTCCAACCGCGAGCTGCTCGCCCAGGGGGCCGCCAATATCGCCACCGCGGCCTGCGGCGGCATCAGTGGTGCCGGCACGCTGGGGGCCACGCTGGTGGGGCTGAACAGCGGCGCGAAGACCCGCGCCACCGGCCTGATGCAAGGCCTGTTCGCGCTGGCGGCTGCAGTGCTGCTAGGGCATCTGATCGCCTGGATTCCGGTCGCCACGCTGGCCGGTATCCTGGTGGCCATCGGCCTGCGCATGCTCGATGGCGAGCCCCTGCGCTTCCTGCGCTCGCGTGCCACCGTGCTGGATCTGCTGGTGGTGATCGCCGTCATCGTCGTGACGCTGGCGGTCGGCCTGGTGGAGGCTTCGGTGCTGGGCGTGGCGCTGTCCATACTGCTGTTCGTGCGCGAACAGAGCAGCGCCAGCGTCGTGCGCCAGAAGCTCGAGATGGGACGCGTGCCTTCGACCTGGCACCGACCGAGCGCCGAGATGGCGATGCTGGCACGACGCTCCAGCGCGGCCGTGATCTTCCGCCTGCAGGGCACGCTGTTCTTCGGCAACACCTACCGGCTCTACGGCGATCTGGAACAGGAGATCCAGCGACGGCGCTTCGTCATCCTCGACTTCAAGCATGTGCACTCGATCGACGTGACGGCGGCGCAGCTTTTCCTGCAGGTGCGCGACGCGGTGCATGAACGCGGCGCCCGCCTGCTGCTGTGCAATGCGCAGGACGATGGCGACCGCGGCAGCCACCGCCGCCATCTGCTGGCGCAGTTCGGTCTGCTGCAGCCCGGCAGCGCCACCGTGCGCGTGTTCGACAGCCTGGACGATGCAATCGGCCATGTCGAGGAAGCACTGCTGCGCGAGAGCGGACTGACGGCGGTTGACGAGATCCCACTCGACATCGCGGAGGTGGCCATGTTCGCCAGCTTGCGCCGCGAGACGCTGGACGATCTGCAATCCGCCCTGCAGCTGCGCCGCTATGAATCCGGCCAGATCATCTATGCGCAGGGTGCCGCCGGCGACGAGCTGTTCTGGGTGCGCCGTGGCGGCGTGCGCCTGCTGGCGCGCCTGCCGGACGGCACGACCCGGCCGATGGCCGGCTTCGGCCGCGGCGACTATTTCGGCGGCTTGTCCTTCCTGGACAAGGAACCACGCCCGCATGACGCCGTGGCACTGGGCAGCACCGAGGTCTGGGTACTCAGCCGCCGCGACTTCGATGCGCTGGCCGAGCGCCACCACCGCATGGCCTACCTTATGGCCTCGGCGATGGCGCGCACCCTGGCCGCGCGGCTGCGCCGCGCGCAGGACCAGTTGGTCACGCTGGACGAATACTGAACGAGCCCACGACAAGAGGACGCAGCCCATGCCCAGCACCCCTTCCCGCAGCACCCCTTTACGCAGAAGCGCCGAAGTGCAGCAGCCCGCCAACCTCGACCCGCTGGACATGCAGAACTACGGGCTGGAGAAGCTGCAGGAAATACCTGGCGGGCCCTGGATGGCACGCGCCAAGCTGGCCGGCGTGCCGCTGGCGGTGCTGCTCTTCCTGGTCTTCCATCTGCGCTGGTGCGGCCCGATCGCCTTCTTCGACAACGCACAGGGCGTCAAGGATGTGGGCCAGCTCTACACCGTCACCGGCATCTTCATGTTCTCGCTGGTCCTGTGGTTAACCGAGGCGATCCCCAGCTACCTGACTTCGCTGATCGTCATCGTCGCCACCGTGCTGCTGGACGTGCTGGGCATGAGGGCCACCTTCGCCTACCTGGGCGAGCCGGTGATGATCCTCAATATCGCCAGCTTCGTGCTCGCCAGCGCGCTGGTGGTGACAGGTCTTGCCAAGCGCCTGGCCCTGCTGCTGGTCATCCAGTGGGGACGCCATCTGAACGGCATCTTCTGGGCCTTCATCGCGCTGAACCTGCTGCTGGGCGCCTTCATCAGCGCCACCTCGGCCAAGACTGCGCTGCTGCTGCCGCTGTTCATGGTGATCAGCGCGATGTACGGCGCGGTGGGCGGAGTGGCGCGCAACAATGTGGGCCGCAACCTGGTGCTGCAGAACTTGTTGGCCAACAACGTTTCGGCCTCGGCGTTCATCACCGGCTCGGCGGCCAATCTGCTGGCCGCACAGTTGCTGGAGCGCGCCGGCCACAAGGTCTTCTATTCCGAATGGCTGATGGCACTGCTGCCGCTGGCGCTGCTGCAGTGCGCTTTCGCCTGGTACAGCGGCACGCGCTGGATCTTCCCCATCAGCAAGGCCGATGCGGAACCCAAGCTGGCAGGCGGCATGGATCGGCTGCGCGATGAACTCGCCGCACTGGGACCGGTGCATGCCGACGAATGGCGGGCCGGCGGCATCTTCGTGGCCGTGCTGCTGCTGTGGGCCACCGACACGCTGCACGACATCCCGGCACAGATCGTCGCGCTGGGTGGCGCCATCCTGGTGCTGATGCCCGCCTTCTCGGGTCTGAAGCGCTTTGGCGTGATGAGCTGGAACCAGGCCGACATTCCCTGGCACATGCTGATGTTCAGCTGGGGCGCCTATGTGCTGGGCGGCATCATGGAGAAGACCCATATCGTCGACCTCGGCGTGGCCGAGCTGTTCGCCAGCCTGGGCGTCGGCGCCGGCACACCCAAGGTCGTGGTGTTCGGCGTGCTGGCCAGCCTATTCGCGCTGACCACGCTGATCAGCGAGAGCAAGACGGCGCGCACGCTGATCATGTTCCCGATGATGATCGCCACCGCCACGCAGTTCGGCTGGGACGTGGTGGGCTTCTGCCTGCCGATGGCCTTTCTGATCAATCAAGTCTATGTGCTGTACTTCAACAGCAAGCCGGCCAATATCAGCTACCTGACCAATATGTACTCGATGGGCGAGTCCTTCCGCTTCGGCATGATCCAGCTGGTGGTCGCCGTCGGGATGCTGATGCTGTGGACCCAGTACGTGATGCCGCTGATGGGCTTCGACAGCCGCCTGTGGTGAATCGCTTCCCTGACAAAAGGACAAGACGATGGGCAAGGAAATCGAACGCAAGTTCCTGGTTGATACGCGGCTATGGCAGCCCCTGGGTTCGGGCTCGCATTACAAGCAGGGCTATCTCAGCAGCGTCAAGGAGCGCGTCGTGCGTGTGCGCATCGAGGGCGAGCAGGCCAGGCTGACGATCAAGGGCATCAGCGTCGGCCTCACGCGCGCCGAGTTCGAATACGCGATCCCGCTGGCGGACGCCAGCCAGTTGCTCGACGGCCTATGCGAGCATCCGCTGATCGACAAGCACCGCCACAAGGAGCTGCACTGCGGCAAGACCTGGGAGATCGACGTCTTCCATGGGGACAACGAAGGGCTGGTGGTCGCCGAGATCGAGCTGGCCAGCGAGGACGAGCCCTTCGATCGCCCGGCCTGGGCAGTGCAGGAGGTGTCCAGCGACCCGCGCTATTTCAACTCCAGTCTGCAGAAACATCCGTTCAAGGACTGGGCCAAGGACTGAGGAAGGACGAGCCAAACGAAAACGGGGACGCCACTGGCGTCCCCGCTGTGTTTCAGGCCCGGCGCTGGCCTAGAACATGTACTGCGCGCGCAGCCCCAGCACCTTGATCTTGTCGCCGCCCAGAATGGGTACGACGGTGCCGTTGGCGTAGGCAAAGCTGCCGGCATCGGCGTCGGCATTGTTGTCGAGCTTGATCAGCATGTAGTTCAGCACGAACTTCAGGTTAGCGTTCGGATACCAGTTCATGCCCAGTGTGGCGATCTTGGCCTTGCCCCCGAAGACGCCGCGGCTTGTCGCCCGGTAGCTGGACGTGCGGTTGCGCGTGTAGCCGCCATCGGGATCATTCATGTCGGCCATCGAGTAGCGGGCGGTGAGCTCCAGCGCATTGCTGCCGCTGACACCGGCGAATTCGGCGCTCATCGGGTCGTACTTGCGGTCGCCGCGCAGGAAGTAGGAATAGGCCACGTAGTAGCTGTCGAACTTCGGGCCCCGAATCGACGGCCATTGCGCGGCCAGCGCCGCATCCATGTCCGGCCGCACGCCGCCGAGCCTGACCTTGGTGTGCAGGTACTCGCCGCTGAGCATGTGCGGGCCGTACTTGAAGGCCAGTTCCAGCCCGGTGGTCAGCGCGCTGTCCACGCCCTGGATCTGCTTGGTATCGACGAACTCGATCTGGCTGAGCTCGTTCTCCATCACCGACGCGAACTTCATGCGCGCATCATCCGGCTTGGCATTGCTGCGCGGCCGGTTGTTCAGCACGTTCAGGCCGATGTGGAACACCTTGTTGGCCTCACCGCGCCAGAACGGCCGCGCCACCGCGCGCATCGAGTAGCCATGCGTCTCGGACTCGCCGTTGAGCGAGGGGTTGTCGCGCGCCTCGCCGTCGGTATTGGCCTTGTCGCCAAACACGCCGGCGCCGACGAAGAACCAATCGTTGGCATAGTCGCCGGCCAGGCCGATGCGGCGGCTGGGCGCGAACAGCTCGGTGGCGACCGAGGACTCCATATAGGTCGCCACGCGCGAGGACGTCACCTGGTCCAGGCTGAAATGCGGCTTGAAGTGGCCGAGCTTGATGCTGGCGTTCGGAATGCCTTTGTAGGCCAACCACATGTCCTTGGTGTCGACCGCGTTGTTGGCGAAGTCCAGGTCGAACTCGGCTTCCCAGTCCTTGCCCAGCTTGGACTTGGTGGCCAGGCGCACGCGGCGGAACTTGGTATCCGACTTGACGACGCCGCCGTTCTTGTCGGCATCCACCGAACCCAGATCGAGCTGCACACGGCCGTCGAGCTTGAGCTCGTAGTTGCCGTCCGCCGAGCTCCAGACGATGTAGCCGTCCTCGACCTTGCTCGTCACCGGGGAGGCATTGCCCGCCGACTGCGCGGCCGCGGGCGCTGCAACGACCGCAGGCGCCTTAGCCTCGATGGCAGCGCGCTGCGCCATGGCCTCGGCCTTCAAGGCATCGATCTGCGTCTGCAAAGCCTCGATCTTCTTCAGCAGCTCGGCTTCGGAGGCCAGTGCCGGGCCAGGCAGCAGCGCCACGGCAAACGCCGACGCGATCAGGCTCGGCAGCAACAGTCTCTTGTTGGGTACAGGCGTCTTCATGGGGGTCTCCTTTGGCTGTTTGTCACTCATCTCTTGATACTCTCGCTCCGCGGGCGTGGAGTCGGGTTTGATCCGCCTCAAGCTCGCCGCCCGGCGAGCGGCGGAAGTCGTTGGCGGGCCTGATTCGCGACACAAACGTTGCGCCAGCCCCACTGCCCTGCCCCAAGCCCAACCACGCCAATCCCTCGATACCCCAGCGCGCATGACTGCTCCATTCCTGTCCCAGGCTCCGCTGCTTCATAAGTTCCTGCTGGGCTGCATGCTCGCGGGCCTGTTCGTGCTGCCCGCAGCCGCCCAAACACCGCCCTCATCGCCCGAAACCGCGACGCAGGTGCGGCCTCGCGTCGGCCTGGTGATGTCGGGTGGCGGCGCGCGCGGCTTGGCGCATCTGGGCGTACTGCGCGCGCTGCGCGAGCTGCGCGTGCCGGTGGACCTGGTGGTGGGGACCAGCATGGGTGCGGTGGTGGGCGGCGCCTATGCCGCCGGACGCAGCGTCGAGGAGATCGAGGAGATCGTGCACAGCGCCGACTGGGCCACCATCCTGTCAGACCGGCCGCAGCGCCGCGAACTCAGCTTCGCGCGCCGCGAGGAAGACCAGTTGCTGCCCTCGCGCATCGAGATGGGCCTGAATCGCGACGGCGTCTCGCTCCCGCCCGCAGCGGTCGGCAACAGTGCACTGGAGCGCACGCTGGAGCGGCTGATCTCCGGGCGACGTGCCGACCTGCCGCTGAACCAGTTGGCCCTACCCTTCCGGGCGCTGGCGACCGACCTCTTGTCCGGCGAAATGCACGAGATGATCGACACGCCGCTATTCCTGGCCTTGCGCGCCTCGATGGCGGTGCCCGGCGTGTTCGCGCCGGTGCGCATCCAGGGCCGGCCGATGGTGGATGGCGGACTGGTGCGCAACCTCGGCGTGGACGTGGCGCGCAAGATGGGTGCGGACATCATCATCGCGGTCAATGTGGGCTCGCCGCTGCTGGAAGAGCGAGAGCTGGCCAGCGCGGTCGGCGTGGCCAACCAGATGCTGCAAATCCTGACCGAGCAAAACGTCACCCGCTCGCTGAAGGAGTTGCGCCCGGCCGATGTGCTGATCGACCCGCAACTCGACAGCATGGGTTTCCTGGACTTCCAGCGCCTAGCACCCACCGTCGAGGTGGGTCACCGCGCGGCCCTGGCGGCGCAGGAGCGCCTGCAGCAACTGGCCCTGACGGACGCGGACTACAGCGTCCATCAGCAGTCGCGCCAGGCGCTGGTCAGTGCGCAGCCGCAAGCGCTGCCGCTGCAGGCACTGGCGATCAAAGGCACCCGGCGCAGCAACCCGCAGGCGCTGCAATCCAGCCTCGGGCTTCAGGCGGGTGAGCCTGTCACCGAAGCCCAGGTCGAGCGTGCCGCAGCCGTGCTCTACGGCAGCGGCGACTTCGATCGGGTGGACACCGCCATCCTCGACAGCGCCGGCCGCCGCCAGGTGACCCTTCAGGTCAATGAGGCCGCCTGGGCCCGAAGCCGGTTGCGCGTGGGGCTGGAGCTCTACAGCAATTTCGATGACGCCAACCGCTTCTCGCTGGTGGCCATGCACAGCGCCAACTGGCTGAATCCTTGGGGGGCCGAGCTGCGCAGCCTGGGCCGAATTGGCGCCAAGCGGGAACTGGGCACCGAGCTGTTGCAGCCGCTGGGTGCCGGATCAAACCTCTACTTGGCCCCGCGCCTGCACTACGAGGAGAGTGAAGCCGACGCCTTCGATGGCGGACGGCGCGTTGCGCGCTATGCCGTCAGCCTGGGTACAGCGGGCCTCTCGCTGGGATGGCGGCTCGGCAACTGGGGCGATATGCGCCTGGGCACAGGCCGTGTGCGCAGCCGCACGCGCGCCCAGCTGCCCGAGGACCCGAGCCTGGGCTCCATGCGTCTGAGCCTGCGCACCCGCTATGCCCAGCTGCGCATCGACAGCCTGGACTCGATGGCCTTCCCCGCCCGCGGCCAGTTGCTGGACCTGAGCTATGCACGGCTCGATTCAAACCGCACGGGCAGCATCAACCAGGTGTCAGCGTTGGGACTGAGCGCCTTCCAGCTCGGTCCATGGGCCGGCCATCTCTACGGCGAGTATTCGCATGCCAGCATCGGCAACACCAGCTCGCTGGGCGGCTTCCTGCGCCTGTCCGGCAGCCCGGACAGCTCGCTGGAGGGCCGCAACCTCTTCCTCGGCCGCCTGGTGATGGCCAAGCGCATCGGCCAGATGCCGCTGGGCCTCGGTCAGTCGGTGCGGGTGGGCTTCTCGCTGGAAGTCGGTGGTGCCGTGCCGGAACAGCAGTCGCTGCAGGCCGGCGATCTCAAGCTGGCCGGCAGTGGCTTCCTGGCGGTGGACACGCGCTTCGGGCCCTTCTATCTGGCCCTGGGCGGCACGCGCGGCGGCCAGTCGGCGGTCTATCTCTTCCTCGGTCCGGTGTGGTGAGCGGGCGGCGCGCCAGGCGCCGCCCCTTGCACCCGCTCAGTGGACCAGACGGCCAAACGCAAACTCGCCGTTCTCGATCCGCACCGGGATCACGTCCTTCGGACCGAAGCGGCCTTGCAGGATCAGCTTCGAGAGCGGGTTCTCGATGCGCTGCTGGATCGCCCGCTTGAGCGGCCGCGCACCGAAGGCCGGGTCGAAGCCCACCTTGGCGAGCTCGGCCAGCGCCTCGTCGCTGACCTCCAGCGTCATCTCCAACTTCTGCAGCCGTTGTTCCAGGGCCTGCAGCTGGATCTTCGCGATGGCGGCGATGTTCTTGTTGTCCAGCGCATGGAAGACCACGGTCTCGTCGATGCGGTTGAGGAACTCGGGCCGGAAATGCGCCTTCACCTCTTCCCACACCGCATCGCGGATCACCTCGCTGGATTCGCCAGCCAGAGCCATGATGTGCTGCGAGCCCAGATTGCTGGTCATCACGATCACCGTGTTCTTGAAGTCCACCGTGCGGCCCTGGCCATCGGTCAGCCGGCCATCGTCCAGCACCTGCAAGAGCACATTGAACACATCCGGATGCGCCTTCTCGACCTCGTCGAGCAGCAGCACGCTGTAGGGCTTGCGGCGCACGGCTTCGGTCAGATATCCGCCCTCGTCGTAGCCCACATAGCCCGGAGGCGCGCCGATCAGGCGGCTGACCGAATGCTTCTCCATGAACTCGCTCATGTCGATGCGGATCATGTGGTCTTCGCTGTCGAACAGAAAGCCGGCCAGCGCCTTGCACAGCTCGGTCTTGCCCACGCCGGTGGGGCCGAGGAACAGGAAACTGCCCAGCGGGCGATTCGGGTCCGACAAACCGGCACGTGAGCGGCGGATCGCATCGGCCACCGCGGTGATGGCCTCGTCCTGGCCGACCACGCGCTGGTGCAGCTTGTCCTCCATCTGCAGCAGCTTGTCCCGCTCGCCCTGCATCAGCTTGGAGACCGGGATGCCGGTGGCACGCGCCACCACCTCGGCGATCTCCTCGGCGCCGACCAGGGTGCGCAGCAGCTTGTTGGGCTTGCCCTCGGCGCTGCCCTTGCCAGCTTCCTTGGCCTGAGCATCCTTGAGCTTGGCCTCCAGCCCCGGCAGCTTGCCGTACTGCAGCTCAGCCACCTTGTTGAAGTCGCCCTTGCGCTTGAGTTCCTCGATCTGCAGCTTGATGCGCTCGATCTCTTCCTTCACATGGGCCGAGCCCTGGGCGGCGGCTTTCTCGCTCTTCCAGATCTCGTCCAGGTCGGCGTACTCGCGCTGCAGCTTGTCGATCTCTTCTTCGATCAGGCCCAGGCGCTTCTGCGAGGCTTCGTCCTTTTCCTTCTTGACCGCCTCCCGCTCGATCTTCAGCTGGATCATGCGGCGGTCCAGCTTGTCCATCACCTCAGGCTTGGAGTCGATCTCGATCTTGATCTTGGCCGCGGCCTCGTCGATCAGGTCGATGGCCTTGTCGGGCAGGAAGCGGTCGGTGATGTAGCGGTGGCTCAGCTCGGCCGCGGCGACGATGGCCGGGTCGGTGATCTCCACGCCGTGGTGCACCTCATACTTTTCCTGCAGGCCGCGCAGGATGGCGATGGTGGCCTCGACGCTGGGCTCGTCAACCAGTACCTTCTGGAAGCGGCGCTCCAGGGCGGCGTCCTTCTCCACGTACTTGCGGTATTCGTCCAGCGTGGTGGCGCCGATGCAATGCAACTCGCCGCGCGCCAGCGCGGGCTTGAGCATATTGCCGGCGTCCATCGCGCCTTCAGCCTTGCCGGCGCCCACCATGGTGTGCAGCTCGTCGATGAAGAGAATGATGCGGCCTTCGTCCATGGCCACTTCCTTCAGCACGGCCTTCAGCCGTTCCTCGAAGTCGCCACGGTATTTGGCGCCGGCCAGCAGACCCGCCATATCCAGCACCAGCACGCGCTTGTCCTTCAGCGTGTCGGGCACCTCGCCATTGACGATGCGCTGCGCCAGGCCTTCGACGATGGCCGTCTTGCCCACGCCCGGCTCGCCGATCAGCACCGGGTTGTTCTTGCTGCGACGCTGCAGCACCTGGATGGCGCGGCGGATCTCGTCGTCGCGGCCGATCACCGGATCGAGCTTGCCTTCGCGGGCGCGCTCGGTCAGGTCCAAGGTGTACTTCTTCAGCGCCTCGCGCTGGCCTTCGGCTTCCTGACTGTCCACTTTCTGTCCTCCACGAACGGCTTCAACGGCGGCCTCCAGGGCCTTGCGGGTCAGTCCATGGCCGCGCACGATGCCGGCCAGGTCGGTCTTGGCGTCGGCCAGCGCGAGCAGGAACATCTCACTGGCGATGTAGTGGTCGCCGCGCTTGGCGGCTTCCTTTTCGGCGGCCTGCAGCAGGCTCACCAGATCGCGCCCGGCCTGCACCTGCTGGCCCTCGCCCTGCACCTGCGGCAGGCCGGCCACGGTGGTCTCCAGCGCAGTCTTCAGCGCGGCGCTCTTGACGCCGGCGCGCTCCAGCAGCGCGCGCGGCCCATCCTCCTGCGCCAGCATCGCCAGCAGCAGGTGGGCGGGTTCGATATAGGGGTTGTCGCGCGTCACGGCCAGGCTCTGGGCCTCGGCCAAGGCTTCCTGGAATCGGGTGGTCAGCTTGTCAAAACGCATGGTGGATGGTCCTCCGGTTGCAAGCAGACATGGGGCGGCAAAGCGCGATATCAAGAGCCTCGCGAGTCCAAGGGCCGCCCGGCTTGCGCCAGATCAAGAACGCTGCGGCGCGGCCTGCGCGCCTTGCCGCTGCTCGCCTCAGCGGCCCAGCAAGGCACGCATCAAGGCATAGCCCAGCGCCGCGCAGGCCAGGGCGCCCAGCAGATGGGCGGCGCTGTGCAGCAGCGCCATGCCGGCCGCGCCGCGCTGCAAGAGCGCCAGCGACTCGCCCGAGAAGGCCGAGAACGTCGTCAAGCCCCCAAGGAAGCCGGTCACCAGCAAAAGCTTCAGCAGCTCATCCGGCCGACGTTCGAACCAGGCCAGCGCCCCCCCCACCGCCAGGCCTCCCGCCAGATTGACCAGCAGCGTGCCCAGCGGGAAACCCGCCCACACCGTGTTCAACCAGACGCCAGCACGCCAGCGCAACAAGGCGCCAGCAGCGGCGCCAGCGGCCACAGCCAGCCCCTGCAGCGCCAATGCCGTCATGCCGGATCGGCCGCATTGCCGGCGGCAATGCCCCAGCGTGCCAGCGCGGCGTCGTCGGCCACTCGCGCGTCGACCCAGTGCGCGCCGGCGGCGGTGTGTTCCTTCTTCCAGAACGGCGCCTGGGTCTTCAGATAGTCCATCAGGAATTCGCAGGCCTGGAAGGCCTGACCGCGATGGCCCGAGGCCGCCAGCACCAGCACGATCTGCTCGCGTGCGGCCAGCGGGCCGACCCGGTGCACCACACGGGCGGCACGCAGGTCGAAGCGGCGGAAGGCCTCATCGATCATGGCTTCGATGGCCGCCTCGGTCATACCGGGGTAATGCTCCAGCTCCATCAGGCTGACTGCCTGGGGCTGGCCATGGGTCAGGTCGCGCACCGTGCCGACAAAAGCCACCACGGCACCAATGCCGCCATCGGCGGCCCGCAAGGCGGCGGTCTCGGCGCTGAGATCGAAATCCTGGGTCTGGATGCTGACGCGGGGCATGGCACTGGACATGGTGGCATTGTGGCATCCGGGCCTTGAATGCACTCAGGGCCAATCCTGAGTCCGCCACAGAACGCCACTGCTATATTCGCGCGCCACAAGAGCGACGGCGCGAGCCGAGCGCAGGCACCACAAACAAGAACAGGTGGGTCACATGCACAAGAGCATGGGCGAGGGTGATCGAGCGGCCGAGGCAGCCGCTCTGCTGGGCCGTGGACGCGAGTTCGTGCTGACGGCCAAATACCGTGAGGCTTATGAGTCGTTGATGGCAGCCAGCAAGCTGGCGCATGAAGGGCCGGACCTCGGCGAGGAGAGCCGCTGCCTGTCCTTGCTGGCCTATGCCGCGGCCGTGCTGGGCCACACCGAGGAAGCAATCGAGACGGCGATGCTGGCCTCGCAGCTGGCGGACGAGAGCGGCAACGCCGACGCGCGCCTGATGGCGCTGAACTATCTGGGCGTGGCACTGCTGTGGAACGGCAGCCATGAGGGGGCGGAAGCGGTGCTCAAGCCCGCCTTCGAGCTGGCTCGCTCGCAGCAGCGGCCCGAGCAATGCTGGCGGCCGCAGTTGAACCGCTGCTTCAATGAGGCCTACCGCCAGATCGGCCTGCGCCATCTGGAGATGCGCCGCCCCGATCCGCAGCGCCTGCTGCTGCTGATGTCGACGCTGGAGGAGCGCGACCCTGCCGAGCAGCCGCCCTCCTTGCTGGTGCAGGGGCTGTGGCAGTGGCTGCGTGCCGTGGCCCTGGCCTGGCAGTCCGGCAGCAGTCAGGCCGCAGTACCTGCCCAGCAGGCCCTGGCGGATCTGTGCGAGCGCCGGCCCGAGATCGGCCTGTTGCAGGCCATGCTGCAGTGGCTGGTCTGCGAGCTGGCGCTGGTGGATGGCCAACCGCAGGCCGCGCTGGCTGCCGCCAGCCGCCTGATGGCCCAGTGCGAGCGGATGCAGCAGCATCCGCTGCAGCGCATCGCGCTGCGCCTGAGCTGCGAGCTGCACGAACAGCAAGGCCAGACCGCGCAAGCGCTGGCCAGCCTGCGGCAGCTTCAACTGCGCGAACACCGGCTGCGCCAGGTCAGCATGAGCCACCGCCGCGAGTCTGCCGCGCTGCGCCTGGAACTGCGCCAGCACAAGCGCGAGGTGCGCAGCCTGCGCAATGACGCGCAGCAGTTCCAGCGCCTGTCGATGGAGGACCCGCTGACCGGCCTGGCCAATCGGCGCGGCCTGGAGCAGCAACTGAATGCGGCACTGACCGGCCACGGCCGCCCGGAGAATGGCGCAACGCTGTATGTGTCGATGGTCGACGTCAACGGCTTCAAGGCCGTCAATGACCAGCACTCGCATCGGGTGGGCGATCAGGTGCTGCAGACGCTGGCCATGCTGTTCCAGCAGCAGCTGCGCAGCCAGGACATCGCCGGCCGTTGGGGCGGGGACGAATTCGTGCTGGCCTTCTGGGCGCTGGACGATCTGCAGGCCCAGGGTGTGGTGACCCGGCTGCGTGAGGCGGTGGCCGGGCACGGCTGGGAGCAGCTGGCCCCGGGGCTGAAGGTCGGCATCAGCCTGGGCCTGTCGCGCGCAAGCAGCGACGACGCGCTGCAGGAGCTGCTGCTGCGCAGCGACCAGGGCATGTATGCCCACAAGCGCGCCTGCCAGTCCGGTGCGCAGGCCGACGACACGGTGCTGCCCGGCCTTTGACAGCACAGTGCGGGCCGGTAGGATGGCTACTGACCGCACAGGAGACACCGCCATGGCTGCCAGCCCCTTTCGCAGCGCCCTCGAACTGATGGTGCAGTACGCCCGCTACCACCGCGACCGCCGCAATATCGCCACCCATTTCATCGGCATCCCGATGATCGTGTTCGCCATCGGCATCCTGCTGGCGCGCGCGCATTTCAACGTGGGCGGGCTCAGCCTGAGCGCCGCCTGGGCCGTCTGGGGGCTGAGTGCGCTGTGGTACCTGAGCCGCGGCAATCTGGTCCTGGGCGCGGCCACCGTCGCCGTCAATGCGCTGCTGATGGCGCTGGCCGAGCCCTTCGCGGCCGGCAGCACCGCCTCCTGGCTGGGCTGGGGCGTGGGCGCCTTCGCGCTGGGCTGGCTGATCCAGTTCGTCGGACACTATTACGAGGGCAAGAAGCCCGCCTTCGTCGACGATCTGGTCGGCCTGCTGGTCGGTCCGATGTTTGTCGTCGCCGAAGCCTTGTTCAGCACCGGCTGGGGCCGCAGCCTTCTGGCCGAAATCGAGCGCCAGGCCGGCCCCACGCATATCCGCGACCTGGCCAGCCCGGTTGCATGAGCGCTGGCGTCGAAAGCGCCGGCCCCGTGCTGGTGATGGGGGCAGGTTCGATCGGTTGCTTTCTGGGCGGCGTGCTGGCCGCCGCTGGCGTGCCAGTCATCTTCGTAGGCCGGCCGCGGGTGCTGCAGGCTCTGTCGACCCAAGGCCTGGTGGTCAGCGATCTGGAGCAGCGCAGGCAAGACCTGGCGCCGGCCCAGTTGCAGCTGCATGAGCAGATCCCTGCCGGCATGCAACCTAGCATCACCTTGCTGTGCGTGAAGAGCGGCGCCACCGCCGAAGCGGCAGCCAGCCTCGGCCAGGCGCTGCCTCCCGGCAGCGTGGTGGTGTCGATGCAGAACGGCGTTGGCAATGTTGAACGTGCGCGCGCCGCCGCACCCGGCCTGCAGTGGCGCGCCGGCATGGTGCCCTTCAATGTGGCGGAACTCGGCCCCGGCCATTTCCACCGCGGCACTGGCGGCGCCCTGTATGCGGAGCAGGATGCCGCGTTGGCGGCGCTGCGGCCGGCCTTCGCCGCCTTCGGCCTCAAGCTCAAGCTGCTGCCGGATCTGCGCCCGCTGCAATGGGGCAAGCTGCTGATCAATCTGAACAACCCGGTCAATGCCTTGTCCGGCCGACCACTGCGCGCCGAGTTGCTGGAGCGTGGCTATCGGCGCTGCTTTGCCGCGCTGCAGATCGAGGCACTGGCTGTGCTGAAGCAGGCCGGCATTGCCGTCACCCCGGTCACGCCCGGGCCGCCAGAGCGCTTTGCCGCGCTGCTGAAACTGCCGACGCCGCTGTTCCGCCTGCTGGCCGCACGCATGCTGAAGATCGACGCCAAGGCCCGCTCCAGCATGGCGGATGATCTGGGCTTGGGCCGCAGCACCGAGATCGAGGCCTTGTGCGGCGAAGTGGTCCGCCTGGCCGAGCGGCATGGCACCCAGGCCAGGCTGAATGCGCGCATGCGCGAACTTGTGCTGGGCTGGCCTGATCGAAAGCGCCCTTACGAGCCGCGCGAACTGGTCAAGGCCCTCGGGCTCTGAACCCGGCCCTACTCACCCCAGCGCTGCAGCACCATCTCAAGCCCGACCTTGCGGGAAGGGCCGCTGGCCTTCCGGGCCGGTGTACCCAAGGCAATCCAGCCCAGTAGGGTCTCGCCGGGGCCGCAGAAGGCCGCGGTGATGGCCGGATCGCGCACCTTGGCACCGCTGAGCATCTTGCCGCCATAACCCAAGGTGTGCGCAGCCGCCAGAAACATCGCCAGCGCACCACCGATGGCCGCCCATTGCTCATGCGCCGGCACCTGCGGATGGCCAAGATCCAGCCGCGCGACCACCGCCACGCTGAGCGGAGGCTTCAGCGCCCGCTCGGCATCCAGCGCAGCGCCGGCGTCGTCCTTGCCCGCCGCCCGCGCCGCGTCAGCAAACAGGGCGGCCATCTTGTGGCGTGCTTCGCCCCGCACGATCTTGAAGCGCCAGGGCGCCAGCTCGCCATGGTCGGGTGCGCGCAGCGCCGCCTGCACCATCAGCGCCAGCTCGGCGTCGCTGGGCGCAGGCTCCACCAGATGCTTGGGGCCGACCGAATAGCGGCTCAGCAGCGCCTGCAGCGCGCGCTCTTGATCAGCGGTGGATGTCGTCATCAGAACACCAGGGTTCGCCAGGCCGGATCGGCCAGCCGGCTCATGAACTGCACCGCGCCGCCATGGCCGGCCACGGCGGGGATCAGGCCCTCACGCGTCATGCCATTGGCATGCAGCGCATCGGTGCAGGCCAGCAAGCGTGCGCCATGCACCAGCGCCTGCTGCATGTGCTGCGCGATCGTCATCGCGTTGTGTTCGGAAGCGCGCAGGCCCTCGGCAACGCCGGGCTGGAGCAGCAGCACCGAGCGGGCGCTGAAGTAGATCTCCACCTCCAGTTCCAGCGCCCCGGCCGCGGCGGCGTGAAAGAACGGCGTGGCCAGGCGCGCGGGCTGCGCCGGATCGGCCGCCCACAGCAGGATGGCAAGGCCGGTCACTGGCCGTTGAGCTGGTTCAGCCATGCGTAATGCTCCATTGCGGCTTTCGCGTTCGCACCCTCGACCAGCGCGGCGCGCTCGGCCTGCAGCTGCGCCGGCCGCATCTCCAGCAGCCAGCCTTCGCCATAGGGATCGCGCTCGATCAGCTCCGGACTGGCGGACAGCGCCTCGTTGACGCGCAAGACCTCACCCGACAGCGGCGCCCGCACCGACACGATGCTCTTGGCCAGCTCCACCACCGCCATCGAACGCCCCTGCTCGATCTGCGTGCCCACCGATTTCGGCCGGCACATATAGATCTCACCCGACGCCTTCAGCCCCAAGGCAGTGATGCCCAGCACAGCCGTGCCATCCTCACGCAGCCGCACCCAGGTCTGGTCCTCGACCCAGTACAGCAGCTCCTCAGGAATCTCAGCGCCGGCGATCAGCATGGCGACTCGTTGCCCACGGACGTTCGATCGCCGTTGCGAGCGGGCTCAGATTGGCTCGAAGCGCGCAGCCGTACACCTGTACGGCGAGCACTGCCGAGCCGAGATGTGCCCGCGCAGTAGGCGAGCGATTGTTCGTGGCGGAGGGGAATGGGAGTCGAACCCACCCAGCGACGCATGGCGCCACCCACCGGGTTTGAAGCCCGGCCGACACACCGGTGTCGTCTCCCCTCCATGATCTGTGTCTCCCTCGTATGCGCAGAAGCAGAAGCAGCAGCTCCTCGAATCATGCCGCCTCCTGCGCCAAGAACAACTGGCAATCGCCGCGCAGCTTGTGCACATCGCCCACCCGGCGCAGCAGCCCCACGCGATCAAAGTATTCAAGTATCTGGATCGCACGCTTGCGGCCCAGGCCGGTGGCGTCGCGAAAGCCCGCGGCCAACACCTCGCCGCCATGCTGCGCAGCGATCTCACGCACGATGCGGGCAAGCGTACGCATATGGGCGAGTTCGTAGAACAGGTCTTTCACCACTTGATGCACCTCGCCTTGCTGGGCAAGCCGGGCCAGCGTGGTGCGCATCAGCGCCTCGCTCTCCTGGGTGTCGCGCGCCAGATCGCGCGCCCAGGCGCCTTCGAAACGAGCCTGCAGCAGATGCGGCGCCACCTTCTGCGCAATGCGCTGCTCGGTGGCAGAAAGACTCACGCCATGCGCCGCCAGATGCACGAACGCGCCGCGCTGTGCGAGCTGGCCTTCGGCGCGCAGGCGGGCAATCAGCGCCTGCCACAGCGGCTCGGGCAGGCGCGGTGCGCTCAGGCGCCGCAGCCGGCCAGCATCCGGACCCAGCTCATCGGGCTGCTTCGCGTGGAACTCGCCCAGCACCTGCAGCAGCTTGCTGCTCAAGACGGCAGCGGCGGCCACGCTCAGCGTCCAGTCCGATTCGGCGTCATGCGCCCGCAAGGCATCGGCATCGGGGGTCAGCAGCTGCGGCAGCGCCTCGGCGCGGGCGAAGCGGCGCAAGTCCAGGCCCATGGCAGCGCCAGCACCCAGCGCCTGCAAGCGCTGCGGTGGCGTGGCCAGCTGCATAGCGGCCAACTCGGCCAGGCGCTCAGGCGTGCGACGGTAACGCGTCGGTGCAAAGGGATCGAGCACCACGCCGCCGGCCAGTGTGCGCGAGGCGCTGGCATCACGCAGCACCACGCGGTCACCACGCCAGGCCGCGAGCGGCTGCTTCAGCAGCAGCTGCACCCAGCCTTCTTCACCCGGCTGCAGGGCTGCAGCACCCTCTCCCGCCTGGCTGCCCGCCTCACCCTCCCCATCCAGGCGCTGCAGGATGGCCACCGTGCCCATCACCGCACGCGCACCGATGTGCACATGTACCGGCGTGCCGGAGCGCAGCGCCTTGGCCTCACCCGGCCACAGGCGCAGGCGTGCGTCCAGGCGCTCGGTGGCCAGGGCAACGGCGGGGGGCACCAGCCACTGTCCGCGCTCGATCACATCCTTGTCCAAGCCCACCACATTGATCGCACAGCGCTGGCCGGCAAAGGCTTGATCGACCTTGCGGTTCTGTGCATGCAGGCTGCGCACGCGCGCCAGCGGCGTGCTGCCGCGCAAGGCCGGCGTCAGCGCCAGCTCATCCCCCAGACGCACGCTGCCGCTGTGCACCGTGCCGGTGACGACAGTGCCCACGCCGTCGAGGCTGAAGGCGCGGTCGATCGCCAAGCGGAAGGCCTGGCCATCCATTCGACCTTCCGCGCGCCTGTCGCTCGGCTGCTCCGCCGCCTGCGCATACAGCAGCGCGCGCAGTTCATCCAGGCCCAGGCCGGACACCGCACTGACGGCCAGCACTGGGGCCACCGCCAGGCTGCTGCCCTCCAGCAAGGCCGCGATCTCGCCGCGCAGCACATCAATGCGCTCGGCCGGCACGCGGTCGCACTTGGTGATCACCACGGCGCCGCGCGTCAGACCCAGCAGGCTCAGCACCGCCAGATGCTCGCGGGTCTGCGGCATCACGCCGTCATCGGCCGCCACCAGCAACAGCGCGTAGTCGATGCCCGAGGCGCCGGCCAGCATGGTGTGCACTAGGCGCTCGTGGCCGGGCACGTCGATGAAGCCGATCCGCTCGCCAGCCGGCGTGTCGAGGAAGGCATAGCCCAGCTCGATGCTGATACCGCGCTTCTTTTCCTCCGGCAGGCGGTCGGTATCCACGCCGGTGAGCGACCGCACCAGCGTGGTCTTGCCGTGGTCGATATGGCCTGATGTTCCGACGATCATGGGTTGAGGCGTCTCCGGGCAAGGTTGGACAGCAGATCGACCAAGGCCACCAGCACGAGGGTTGCCAGCAGGATGGCGCCAGTCTCACGCATATGGAACAGCCCCATATGGAAGCTCAGCATCTGGCCCAGCCCCCCGCCGCCGACCACGCCCAGCACGGCCGCGGCGCGAATATTGTTTTCCCAGCGGTACAGGGTGTAGGACAGCAGCTGCGGCAGCGCCACCGGCAAGGTGGCGTAGAGAAACACCCGGCCGCTGCGCACGCCCTGAGCGCGCAGCGCGAAGGCGGGGCCGTCCGGTGCGTTCTCGATGGTTTCGGCAAACAGGCGGCCCAGCACGCCGCTGGTGTGCAGCGCCAGCGCCAGCGTGCCGGCCAGCGGGCCGAGGCCGGCCGAGATCAGCAGCAGCGCGGCCCACACCAGCTCAGGAATCGAGCGCAGCACATTTAGCAGCCAGCGCGTCGGCGTGCGCCACAAGCCGCTTAGCTGACCCGTCACGCGACTGGCCGGCAAGGCCAGAAGCAGCCCCAGCAGGGCCGCCAGCAAGGTACCGACGGCAGACATGGCCAGGGTTTCCAGCGTGGCCACAGCGAGGCGGCCGAGGAAGGCCGGCTCGCGCGCCGGATTGCTCATCTCGCCAAGGAAGCGACCCATGCGCTGAGCAGCGTCCCACGAGAACAGCCGGCCCCAGTCGACACCCACCTCGGCGAAGCTGGCCACAGCCAGCAGCAGCATGCCGAGCAAGAGCAGCGGCACGCTCCAGCCGCGCGGCGGCCGCTGCGGCAGGGGCTGGTGCACGGCGCTGCGGCTCATCCGATCACCTTGCGCAGATAGGCGCTCAGCGCATCAGCGAGCGCCACCAGCAGCACGAAGGCCAGCAGGATGGTGGCCACCTCGCCGCCCTTGAACATCTTCATCGAGGCGTCCAGCTGCTGCCCCAGCCCGCCCGCGCCGACGAAGCCGAGCACGGCCGAGGAACGGATTGCGCATTCCCAGCGGTAGACGGTGTAGCTGGTCAGCTCGCGCGAATTGCCCGGCAGCAGCGCATAGAAGAAGGCCTGCAGCCGCCCGCTGCCATTGCGCAGCAGCGCACGGGTGGGCTGCAGATCGCCGCTCTCCAGGATTTCGCCATAAACCTTGCCCAGCATGCCCGCATAGGTCAACGCGATGGCCAGCACGCCGGCGCTCGGCCCCAGGCCCAGCACCCGCACGAAGACCAGGGCCCAGACCAGCTCGGGCACGCTGCGCAGCAGCACCAGCAGCAGGCGCACCGCCTGCCGCAGCGCACGCGCCAGCGGGTGCATGCGGCCGCTGAGCGAGGAGATCGACAAGGCCGCGCTGGACAGCAGCGTCAGCGGCAGGGCCAGTAGCAGGGCCAGCACCATGGCGGCGGTGGCGATGGCCACGGTGCGCCAGGTCTCGCGTGCCACCATGACCAGGAAGTCGGGAGCCGTTGCCGGCGGCAGGAAGTCAGACAAGAAGCGCAGCGTAACGCGCAGATTGTCGGGTTCGAACAGCAGCCAAGGCTTGAACTCCACCGCCACCAGCGCAGGCGCCAGCAGCAGCGCGGCAGCCAGGGTCCAGAACACCCGACTGCGCCACGCGGGGTCGTGGTGGATATCGATGATCGTCGTCGCGCGCATCAGGCTCTCAGCAATGCAGGACGACGATGCGCTCGGTCTGCGTTGCAGCACCTGTCTGCTGCACCGCTGCACCGCCCTGCAGCTCATGCTCGAAGCTGGCATAGAGCTGAGCCAGCAACGCAGGCGTTACCTGGGCGGCCGGCAGATCGAACACCAGCCGCCCCTCGCGCATGCCGAGCACGCGCGGGAAATGGGCCAGCGCCAGATCGACCTGGTGCAAGGAGGCGATCATCGTGACGCCGCGCTCGGCGGCCACCTGGGTGAGCGAGCGCAGCGCCAGCGCCGCGCGCGCCGGGTCCAGCGCCGACAGCGGCTCGTCGATCAGCCAAAGCGCCGCTGGCGACAGCAGCGCGCGCGCCAGCCCGACGCGCTGGCGCTCGCCGCCCGAGAGCCGGTCCACCCGGTCCCACAGCTTGTCGCCGAGCTCGAAGCGCTGCAGCGCCGCATGCGCCTGTTCAGCGCCACGCGGCTTGATCAGCGAGGCCAGGCTGGCCCACAGACCCATCGCCGGCAGGCGTGCGGCCAGCACGGTGGTGACGACACGTTGGCGCGGCGGCAGCGGCGGCGTCTGTGGGGCGAGAAACAGACGCGCGCGCAGGCGCCGCAGCGCGGCGGCACCGAGCGACCAGGGCGGCTGCTGGTCGACAAGCAAACGGCCCGACGACGGCGCCAGGGCACAGGCCAGCGCATGCAGCAGCGTGGTCTTGCCGGCACCCGAGGGGCCGATCACGGCGATCTGCTCGCCTGAGGCAATCTGCAGGTCCAGCCCCTGCAGCGCAGGTGCAGCACCGGCCGCCGCTGCGGGATGGCGAACCACCAAATGCTCGACCGTGAGCGACAGACCCCTCATCGTCTTACTTGATCAGGCCCGCGCTGCGGCCGGCGGCCTCCAGGCCCTTGTAGTTGTCGGCCTTGGTCGGCACGAAACGTGTGGCACGCGCCAGACTCAGCACTTCCTTGCCTTCGGGGTTGTCGCTGCTCAGCGCCAGCAGGGCCTTAGTGATGCGCTCGCGCTGCGCGGCCGGCATGTCGGCATGCACCGACCAGTTGTAGTTGAAGTAAGGCGGCGTGGTGTAGAAGACATCGACCTTGCTGGTGTCGACCTTGTTCTCGCTGACGAACTTGCGCCAGACGGTGATGTCCAGCGCTGCCGCGTCGACACGGCCGCTGACCACCGAGGCGATGGTGGCGTCATGCGCGCCCGAGAAGGCCACGCGCTTGAAGTCGCGCTCGGGCTCGAGGCCGGCTTCGAGCAGGAAGCTGCGCGGCATCAGATGGCCCGAGGTACTGGACGCGGAGCCAAAGCTCACCTGCTTGCCCTTGAGGTCGGCCAGGCTCTTGATGCCCGAGTCCTTCTGCGTGATGAAGACCGAGCGGAACTGCGTGTCCTCCTCGCGCTGCGCCAGCGGGATCACCTTGTCGCCCGAGCGCAGCTTGGCCTGCACAAAGGTGAAGCCGCCGAACCAGACCAGGTCGACCTGCTTGTTCACTAGCGCTTCGACGGCGGCCGGATAGTCGGTCACAGGCACGAACTCGACCTTGGTGCCGAGACTGCGCTCCAGGTACTTGACCAAGGGGCCGAACTTGCGGATCTGCTCGGAAGCCGCCTCCTCCGGAATGGTCGTGACCTTCAGCGTGGCCTGGGCTTGCGCGCCCGTGGCCACAGTGAGGGCCGCCAGCGCGGACAGCAGGCACACCCGACGGGTGATGCGGAGAAGGAGGGAAGTCATCGCGGGGTCCTTGGAGTGAGTGGGGAAAACGTCTGAGCCTTGGTGGCAGCCAAGCGCCTGGTCTTGCAGTCCAGGGCGCTCAGCCCGAACACTGAGGTGATGCGGCTCTTTGCAGCAGCGCCGAGCCGACAGCGGCGCAGCGCACTCAGAGAAGCAATAGCGGCAGGCATCCGGGATCAGGAGAACATGTCATCGAACATCAGCCCGGCCCAGCGCAGATTCTCAGCGACCAGATCGGCGCGGCGCTCGTTGTCGTCGATCTGGACCTGCTCGATGATGCCCTGGGCATTGACGCTGTAGTCGAACTGCACGCTGATGGCCTCGCGCGGACTGCCGTTAACCATCATGTAGCAAAGATTATCGGGCAGTGTGTACTTCGGGTCGCGCCCGGCCGCTCGCTCGGCGATATAGGCAGCGACGATGCGGCCATGGCGGTTGGCCACATGGCCGGCCTTGGGATAGAAGAGGAACTGCGGCGAGACCTGACCCACCGCATCACCGATCACATAGACGTCCGGATCGCTCTTGAGGTTGAGCATAAGCGGGTCCACCGCCGCCCAGCCACTGGGCTTGCCCTGCGCATTCAGGCCGATGGCGCCGGCCTTCCAGGCCAGGTCACCAGCCTGATGCGGCGCCATCAGCACCGCGTGGTCGAACTTCATGTCGCCGGCACTGGTCTTGATGCGCTTGTTGAAGGGATCGATCTCCTGCACCTGGGCATTGGGCACATAGGTGATCTGGTCCTTGTAGAGCTCCTGGAAGGCGGCACGGAAACCCGGGCCGATGGGGCGGATGCCGTCCTTGTGGTCGAGGATGGTGACGTGGCCCTTGATCTTGTGGGTCTTGAACCACCAGGCCACCATGCAGGCGCGTTCATAGGGGCTGGGCGGGCAGCGCTGCGGCGGCGGCGGCAGCGTCATCACCCACTCGCCTCCCTTGAAGCCATGCAACGCGCGTTTGAGGTGGAAGTGCTCGGCATTGGGTACATAGGCGGCCGGAAAGCGCGCGCGCGTCGCGTCGGCCGCCTCGCGGTCCTGGCCGAACCATGCCTCGTAGTTGTAGCGGATGCCGGGGGCGAGGATCAACCAGTCGTAGTCCAGGCTGCCCAGCGTGGTGCCCACGCGCTTGGCCGCACGATCGACGCTCAGCACCTCGGTCTGCACGAAGCGGTAGCCATGCTGTTGCGCGACGCGCAGGTAGTCGTATATCAGGAAGCTGGTGTCCACCGCATCGATCAGCCACTTGTTGCTGATCGGGCAGGAGAAGAACACCGGGTTGCGCTCCAGCAGCACCACCTCCAGCTGCGGCGCCAGGCGGCGCAGGCTCTTAGCCGCGGCCAGGCCGCCCCAGCCTCCGCCGCAGATCACCACGCGCGGCGGCTTGCCCTTGGCCATCAGCGTCTGGCCCGGCTGGCCGATCATGAAAGGCAGTGGTATAGCGGCCGCTGGCGGCGTCTGTGCCGAAACCATGCCGGGCAGGCTGGCTGTCGCAGCGGCCGCGGCAGTGCCCAGCAGGAGTTTGCGTCTTTGCAGGGTCACGTCTTTTCTCCCATGTTGTGGTCTCAGCTCAGCGCCTCGGCCAGTGCCGCAAGCTGGGCCGTGAAGCCCGCTTCCTGCGCAGCTTCCAGGCAGCGCAGGTCCAGCCACAGCTGGTCTTCGGCGATGCGGCCAATGACCGGCAGCGGCAGTGCGCGCAGGGCCGTGCTGAGCCGCTCCAGCGCCGTGCCCAGTCCCTTCTTCGCCGTGCCGACCGGCGTGATCGCCAGTCCAGCCGACTGCAGGCGCTCAACGGGCAGCGAGCCCGAGCCGATCTGGCCCTGCATGGGCTTGATCGACACCGTGTAGCGCGGCGCCAAGGCCTGCGCGACGAGAGGCGCCAGGCGCTGCGCTTGTGCCTCGATGTCCGGCAGCGGCCGCGTCAGCAGCCGGAGCGTGGGCAGGTCCTGCGTCAGCCGCTCGGGGCGCAGGTACAGGCGCAGCGTGGCTTCCAGCGCGGCCATCGGCAGCTTGCTCATACGCAGCGCACGCTTCATCGGGAACTTGCGGATGCGCTGCACATAGTCCCTGCTCCCGACGATCAGGCCGGCCTGCGGGCCGCCCAGCAGCTTGTCGCCGCTGAAGGTCACCACATCGCAGCCTGCGGCCAGCATCTCCTGCGGCAGCGGCTCCTTGGGCAGGCCCCATTGCGACAGATCGACCAGCGCGCCGCAGCCCAGGTCGGTCACCAGCGGCAGCCCTTTGGCATGCGCAATCGGTGCCAGCGTTGCCTCATCCACCGCCGCAGTGAAACCCTGCACCACGTAGTTGCTGGTGTGGACTTTCATCAGCATCGCGGTCTGCGGCGTGATGGCGGATTCATAGTCGCGCGGATGGGTGCGGTTGGTCGTGCCCACCTCCACCAGCGTGGCGCCGGCGCTGGCCATCACATCGGGCATGCGGAAGGCGCCGCCGATCTCGACCAGCTCGCCGCGCGAGACGATCACTTCCTTGCCGCGGCCGAGTGCCGCGATGCTCAGCAGCACCGCCGCCGCATTGTTGTTGACGACCGTCGCGGCCTCGGCGCCGGTGAGCTCGCACAGCAGGCCCTCGATCAGATCGTCGCGATCACCGCGGCCGCCGCTGGCCAGGTCGTATTCCAGGTTGTTCGGGCCGGCCATCAGCGCCAGCAGCTGCTGCAGCGCGCTGTCGGCCAGCAAGGCGCGGCCGAGATTGGTGTGGATCACCGTGCCGGTGAGATTGATCACCGCACGCATATTGGAGCGCAGGCGCGCCGCCACCCGCGTGCTCAGCGCCTGCTGCAGCGGCTCGGGCTGGACTTCAGCCAGGTTCAGGTCTTGCGCCAGCGCGCGCACGCGCAAGCCATCGAGCAAGGCGCGCGCTTCATTGGCAATGAGGGTGTGGCCATGTTCGGCCAGCTGCGCAGCCACCAGGGGCAGGCGCAGCAGCTTGTCGATCGAGGGCAGGTCCTTCGGTGCTGCCTTCGAGCCGTGAACCACGGACTCTTCGGGCGCGGCCATCAGGGCCTCCCGTCGTCAGGTAGCGGTGGTGGACTGCCGTCGTCCGGCTCGCCGAACAGCAGCATCAGGTTGACGCCATGCCGGCGCATGCCGGTGTCGGACACCAGCAGGTCCAGTGTGACGCTGGCCAGATCATCGGCCGCAGGCTCGACGAAGGGGTCGCGATCGGTATGGAATATCTTCAGGTAATGGCCGCAATCGTCACAGGTCTCGGCCTGCACCGCGCCGATGCTGGCGCCGGTGCCGGGCAACTCATGGCCTTCACCGGCCTGCAGCTGCTGGTAAGCCAGAGAGCGTCCGGACAGGCAGTGCGGGCACTGGATGCGCACCATATGCCACTCGGTGGCGCACAGCGAGCAATGCAGATAGCGCTGCCCCGCCACGCCGCCCACCTCGCGCGTGACGCTGGCGGTAGGACGGCTGCCGCAGCAGGGGCACACCGTCTCGTCTTCGATGCGCAGGAAGGCTGGCATGCCCTCCGCGCCATGGCGGGCCTGGGTCTGCTGCACCAGGGCCACCCAATAGCACTGCAGCGCCGCAGCCACCAGCGGTGCGGCGGCCATGTCCAGGCCGAGGGTGACACCCGTGAGCAGGCAGTCGGCCTGGCGCTCCAGCCAGTCGGGCTCGGCCTTCAGCAAGGCCCGCAGCGCAGGCTGCGCACCCTCAGGCGCACGCGGCAGCAGCTCCGTGACGATGCTGCGCAAGGCCGCATGCCAAGCCGGATCGCGCGGCCAATCTGCCGCAGGTAAAGGCGGCCGGCCGAGCGCGCGTGCGCCGGCAATCTGTGCGCCTGTCGGCAGCGGCAGTGTCGGCACGGTGGGCAGGACCAGATGCTGGGCTTGCGCCAGGTCGGCCATGAAGATCAGGTAGTCGCGCATCGCGTGCGAGGCCGCCAGCTGGCGCAGGCGCAAGGCCCGCTCGGCGAACAGCGTGGCGCCATCCGGCAGGCGCAGATGCTGCACCTCGCCACCGGCACGTGCCGCAATCTCTTCGGGCGACATCACCTTGATCGTCGCCTGGGCGGGAAGCCCTGCTGCCATGCTGCTTGTCTCCATGATCTTCTTTGAATGGGGGTCCGGCGAGCTTGCACCCGCCGGACGGGCGTCAAGCTTACTTGCCGCGTGTGACCTCGGAGTGCCACAAAGGATGGTTTTTCTTGGCCCAGGCCTCGCTGACCGTGCCGCGCGTCATCGCACGCACCGTCCCCTTGACCCAGATCGCCGCGTAGACATGGACGATGGTCGCCAGCACCAGCACCACCGCCGAGATCGAGTGCAGCAGCACGGCCGCACGGATCACATCGATGGGGAAGTAGTGCGCGAACCACGGGCGCCAGAACATGAAACCCGTCACCAGCAGCACGAACAGGCTGATCGCCAGCGTCCAGAACACCATCTTCTGCCCGTAGTTGTACTTGCCCACGGGTGGCAGGCCGTCCTTCTTGCCTTTCAGCATCTCGCCCATCTTGGCCTTCCAGGCCTTGTCGCCCTCAGTGAAGGCGTTGTCGGCCTTCAAGCGGAAGAACAGGCCGAGGAAGCTGAGCACCATCGCCAGTCCCAGGAAGGGATGGAGGATGCGCGCCCAGGAACCACCGCCGAACAGGTGGGAGAAAAAGAACAGGCTGGGATGGAAGAAGGCGAGCCCGGACAAGCCGGCGAGCACGAACAACAAGGCCACGGCCCAGTGATTCATGCGATCGCGATCCTCATAGCGACGAAGGTATTTCATGACGACTCCTTCTCATCCGACGACTCGGACTCAACCGGACCGACCTTCATGTAGTGGAAGAACCCGGCCACCACCGCGCCCACCATGCCGGCCACGGCCAGCGGCTTGGCGATGCCCTTCCAGACCGACACCATCGGGTTGATGTGCGGATCGGCCGGCAGGTCTTCCAGCTCGGGCTTGTCGGCATGCTTGAGCACGTACATCACATGCGTGCCGCCAACGCCCTGCGGGTTGTAGAGGCCGGCGTTCTTGAAGCCGCGCTCCTGCAACTCGCCCGCGCGCTTCTCGCCGTAGGCCACCATGTCCTCCTTGGTGCCGAAGCCGATCGCGCCAGTCGGACAGGTCTTCACGCAGGCCGGCTCCAGACCGACGCTGACGCGGTCCGAGCAGAGCGTGCACTTGTAGGCCTTGTTGTCCTTCTTGCTGATGCGGGGCACATCGAAGGGGCAGCCGGCGACGCAGTAGCCGCAGCCGATGCAGTTCTCGGAGATGAAGTCGACGATGCCGTTGCTGTACTTGACGATCGCGCCCGGCGCCGGACAGGCCTTCAGGCAGCCTGGTTCGTCGCAGTGCATGCAGCCGTCCTTGCGGATCAGCCATTCGAGGCTACCCCCGTCGGGCTCCACCTCGAAGAACTTCATCACCGTCCACGAGCTCGGCGTGAGGTCCGCCGGGTTGTCGTAGACGCCGATGTTGTCGCCGATCTCGTCGCGCAGATCGTTCCAGTTCATGCAAGCGACCTGGCAAGCCTTGCAGCCGATGCACTTGGACTCGTCGATGAGCTTGGCGACCTCGGGCGTCGAGCGCACCTGGGGCGTTGCGGTTGTTGTGGCCGAACGGGCGACCACGTCTTGGCTTTGTAGGCTGGACATGGTTTACCTCAGACTTTCTCGATGTTGACGAGGAAGGCCTTGAACTCCGGCGTCTGCGAGTTCGCGTCGCCGACGAAGGGAGTCAGCGCATTGGCCAGATAGCCGTTCTGCGTCACGCCCTTGAAGCCCCAGTGGATGGGGATGCCGACGTGGTGGACCTTCTTGCCGTTGACGTCCAGGCCCTTCATGCGCTTGGTCACGACGCAGGCCGCGATGACCTCACCGCGATTGCTGCGCACCTTGACCTTGTCGCCCTGCTTGATGCCCTTCTCCTTGGCCAGTTCCTCGCCGATCTCCACAAACGGGGCCGGCTGCACGATGGCATTGCTGCGTGAGTGCTTGGTCCAGTAGTGCAGGTGCTCGGTCAGGCGGTAGGTGGTCGCGGCGTAGGGGAAGTCCTCCTTCTTGCCGAAGGCTTCCATATCGCCCTTGTAGACCCGTGCGGCCGGATTGGAGATGGCCTTGGGGTTGTTCGGGCACATCAGATTGACACCGACAGGCGTCTCGAAGGGCTCGTAGTGCTCGGGGAAGGGACCTTCGGCCATGCCGATGGCGTGCAGACGTGCCACGCCCTCGGGGTTCATGATGAAAGCGCCCACACCCTGCTCAGGTGCCGCATCAGGACGCATGTCCGGGATGTCCGCCCCGCCGGCCCAGCTCGTACCGTTCCAGGCCAGGTATTTGCGGCTCGGATCCCAGGGCTTGCCATCCTTGTCCGCGCTGGCGCGGTTGTAGAGGATGCGACGGTTGGCCGGCCACGCAAAGCCCCAGTTGGCATGCACGCCGAGCCCTGTCGGGTCGGAGTTGTCACGACGAGCCGTCAGATTGCCCGCCTGGCTCCAGCAACCGGCATAGATCCAGTTGCCGCAAGCCGTCGTGCCGTCATCGCGCAGCACCGCAAAGCCCGGCACCTGTTCGCCGGCCTTGACGATGGGCTGTGGCGGCGGTGCATTTGGCGCAGGCGGCGGCAGCGGGATAGGCTTGCCCTTGTCGTCCAGCTTGGGCGCCGGCGGCGGTGCATACAGATCAGCCAGCGCGCGGCCGCTGATCTCGCGCAGCACCTCAGCCGGCGACGGCGCATTGGGCACCACATAGGGCCAGGCCAGGCCAGCCACCGGCTCCGGCAGCGTGCCGCCGTCCTTGGCGTACATGCCGCGCAGCTTCATGAACAGGCGCGCCATGATTTCCGAGTCCGTCTTGGCCTCACCCGGAGGATCGACCGCCTTCTCCTTCCAGCTGATCACGCGGCTGGAATTGGTGAAGGAGCCGGTCTCTTCGGCAAAGCAACTGGTCGGGAAGCGGAACACCTCAGTCTGGATCTTGGCCGGGTCCACATCATTGAGCGGCCCGAAGTTCTTCCAGAATTCGCTGGTCTCAGTCTCCAGCGGGTCCATGATGACCAGGTACTTCAGCTTGGTCAGGGCGGCCGACAGCTTCTTCTTGTTCGGCACCGCGGCCAGGGGGTTGAAGCCCTGGCAGATGAAGCCGTTCATCTTGCCGTTGTGCATGCGCTCGAACATCGCCAGCACATCGTAGGCACCGTCACGCTTGGGCAGCCAGTCGTAGGCGAAGTCGTTGTCCTTCGTCGCGGCGGCACCGTAGTAAGCCTTCATCAGGCTGGTGTGCCACTTCGGGAAGTTCTGCGGGAAGTTCATCTGATTCGGGCGCAGCGCCTTGGGCGTGCGCGCCTTCAGATAGGTCTCGCGGTCGACATCGGCCTCGGTCGGCGAGCTCAGATAGCCCGACAGCACCTCGGAGTAGGCGCACATATCGGTGATGCCCTGCACATTGGCGTGGCCGCGCAGCGCATTGATACCACCGCCCGGCCGGCCCATATTGCCCAGCAGCAGCTGGATCATGGCCATGGTGCGGATGTTCTGCGAACCCACCGAGTGCTGCGTCCAGCCCAGTGCGTAGCAGATGGTCATCACCTTGTTGGTGGCGGCCGTGCCGGCAATGTGCTCGCACACCTTCAGGAACTGGTCCTTGGGCGTGCCGGTGATCTTGGACACCATCTCCGGCGTGTAGCGGCTGTAGTGCTTCTTCATCTGCTGGAACACGCATTGCGGGTCCTGCATCGAATCGTCCACCTTGACGAAACCGTCCTCGCCGAGTTGATAGCCCCAGGTCGCCTTGTCGTAGCTGCGCTTCTCCTGGTTGTAGCCACTGAAGAAGCCGTTGTCGAACGCGAAGCCCTCCTTCACCAGGAAGGTCGAGTCGGTGTTCAGCTTCACATAGTCGTGATGGATCTTGTCGTTCGCCAGCAGGTAGTTGATCACCCCGCCGAGAAACGCAATGTCCGTTCCGACACGGATGGGCGCGTAATAGTCCGCCACCGCAGCCGAGCGCGTGAAGCGCGGATCGACCACGACCAGCTTGGCCTTGCGTTGCTGCATGGCCTCGGTCACCCACTTGAAACCGCAGGGGTGTGCTTCGGCGGCATTGCCGCCCATGATGAGAACGAGATCCGTGTTCTTGATATCAGTCCACGAATTGGTCATCGCTCCGCGACCGAAAGTCGGGCCCAGACTGGACACCGTCGGTGCGTGTCAGATGCGTGCTTGTGTGTCCAGGGTGACGATCCCCAGACCACGAGCGATCTTGACGCTCAAATAACCAGATTCGTTGGAGGACGCTGAAGAGATCAGGAAACCGGTGGTATTCCAGCGGTTCACCGTGACGGTCTTGCCATCCTTCTCGACCGTCTTGACCAGATTGGCATCGCGGTCGGCCTTCATGTGCTTGGCCACGCGGGTCAGCGCGTCTTCCCAGCTGATGCGCTTCCAGTCGGCACTGCCAGGCTCACGCACCTGCGGGAACTTGACGCGATTCGGGCTCTGGATCATGTCCATCACGCCAGCGCCCTTGGGGCACAGCGTGCCGCGGTTCACCGGGTGATCGGGATCACCTTCGACGTGAACGATGGTCGACTTGACGTTCTTCGCCTTGTCGCCCAGCGTGTACATGATGAGGCCGCAGCTGACCGAGCAATACGGGCAGGTGCTGCGGGTTTCGGTGGTCCGGGAAAGCTTGAATGCGCGCGTTTCGGCGAGAGCCGCCGTGGGCGAGAAGCCCAGCGCTGCAAGACTGGATGCTGCCAGTCCTGCTCCGCTTACCCGGAAGAACTTCCTCCGGTTCATGTCCATCTGATTTGCCTCCATGCGGGCTGATCCCGCGCTTGGGTTCGGATCCAACTGCAAGGCCGTCACGCGACACGCCATCCGATTCCCGCACAAAGCGCGCGGCTTGTCCATTCAGGGTCGGCCCTCACACAGAATGGCGCCCAAGGAAGCCGGACATGCCAGTTTGTCCGCCCGCGCCAGCCTGTCCAGCAATCGGGCGGCCGATGACGACAAACTGTCGCAAGTCCTGACCCCACTCATGGCTAACCCGTAGACAGACTGTCGCAAGTCGAGCGCCTATTGGCGGCGCGACTTCGACAAGCACGCCTCAAGCTTGTGCGCACGGCGCATCAAAACTGGGCGCAAACACAACATGCTGCGCCGCAACACCGAGCAACGGGGCGCCACTCAGGTCGTTTCAGGCTCGGGGATGAAGCGATCAAAGCCGCTGTAGACCAGGAAGTGCCGCCCCTTGGCGCGCCCGATCAGGCACAGGCCCAAGCGGGCCGCCAGCGCCTGCCCCATCTGCGTCACGCCATTGCGCGACACCACGATGGGCACGCCCATCAGCGCCGCCTTCATCACCATTTCGCTGGTCAGGCGGCCGGTGGTGTAGAAGGCGACCGGCGCATCCAGCTGAGCGCGCTCGAGCTGCTGCATCCACAGCCAGCCGGCGATGGTGTCGATCGCGTTGTGGCGGCCCACGTCCTCGACATGGCACAGCATCGCGTCGCCTGCGAACAGCGCGCAGCCGTGCACCGAGCCGGCCTGCTTGTAGATGCTGTCGACGCTACGCACCTCGGCCAGCATGGCGTAAAGCGCGCGCTGCGAGAAGCGCGCCGCAGCCGGCGGCGGCAAAGGCCTCGCTTCGATTGCCTGTAGCTGATCGCCAAACACGGTGCCCTGGCCGCAGCCCGTGGTGACGGTGCGCCGGGTCGTTCGCTCGGCCAAGCCGGGCAGGCCGGCGCGCGTCTTGACGGCGGCGGCACCGACCTCCCAGTCCACCGTGATGGACTCGATGGCGTCGGGGCCATCGACCAGCCCTTGGTTGCGCAGATAGCCCAGCACCAGCAATTCGGGCTGCTCGCCCAGCGTCATCAGCGTCACCAGCTCGCGCTTGTCGATGTAGACCGTCAAGGGGCGCTCGGCGGGGATGTTCAGGCTACGCAGCTGGCCATGCTCATCCAGCACCTCGATGGCATGGATCAGGGGCGCCCGGGCCTTGCTCAGACGGGGCAGTAGGGCGGCGCGCGCGCGGGTCGACGACATGCACCGCATTGTCCGCTGAGCTACAGTGCCGCAGTGATGCAAGAGCTCTCCACCCTCCCCCTGGGCCAAGCCCCAAGAATGGACTGGCCCACCAGCGCCGTGCTGGTGGTGGATGACGAGGAAGGCATGCGCAACTTCCTGGTCAAGACACTCGCCTCACGCTGCGGCCAGGTGATTTCAGCCAGCAGTGCTGAAGACGGTGAAACGCTGGTGGCTCAGCAGCGCTTCGACCTGATCGTGCTGGACATCAGCCTGCCCGGCAAACGCGGGCTGGATTGGCTGCGCGAGCTGCGCGAACAGGGCAACAGCTGCGAGGTGATCCTGATCACAGCCTTCGCCGATCTGGACACCGCCATCGAGGCGCTGCGCATCGGCGCATCCGATTTCATCCTCAAGCCGTTCCGGCTGACGCAGCTGCTCAATGCCGTCAAGCACAGCCTGGAGCGTGCGCGCCTGGCGCGCGAGAACTATGTCTTGCGCCGCACGCTGTCGCAGCGCAGCGCTGTGGCCAGCGCACTGCTGGGCGATTCAGCCGTGATGCGCACGCTGCGTCAGAGCCTGCAGCGCGCTGCACCCGTGGATAGCACGGTGCTGCTGTGCGGCGAGTCGGGCTCGGGCAAGGAGCTGGCCGCACAGGCTCTGCATCGCGGCAGCGCACGCGCGGCCGGGCCCTTCGTGCCGGTGAACTGCGCCTTGATGTCGCCCGAACTGGTGGAGGCCGAACTGTTCGGCCACGCCGCAGATCCCGGCACGCTGAGCCGCGCCGCACGCGATGGCCTGTTCTATTACGCCCAGGGCGGCACGCTGTTCCTGGACGAGGTGGCCGAGCTGCCGCTGGCGGCGCAGGGCAAGCTGCTGCGAGTGCTTGAGGAGCGGCAGATACGCCCCGTCGGCAGCGAGCAGCGCATCGCGGTGGACCTGCGCATCATTGCGGCCACCAACCGCCAGCTGAACGAGGAAGTGGCAGCCGGGCGTTTCCGCAAGGACCTCTACTACCGGCTGCAAGTGGTTGAGCTGAGCCTGCCGCCGCTACGCGAGCACAAGCAGGACATCCCCGCCATGGCCAGGCACTTCATCGAAGAACTGGCGCCGCGGCTGGGCCTGGAGCCCATCGCGCTGGGCGAGCAGGAGTTGGCCTATCTGCAGCAGTACGACTGGCCGGGCAATGTGCGCGAGTTGCGCAACCTGATCGAGCGCTCGCTGATCCTGGGCTCGCTGAATGTCTCGGCCCTCTACCCCGGCTTTGCCGGTGAACCCCGGATCGACAGCAGCGCGCCAGCGACTGAGCCGCTCACCACGGATCTGCACACGCTGGAGCGGCGCCACATCATGGCAGTGCTGGGCTCGGTGCAGGGCGACAAGGCGCAGGCGGCACGGCTGCTGGGCATCTCCAAACGCACGCTGGAGCGACGCTTTGCCGAATGGGGCTCGCAGGCCTGAGCGATGCGGGCGCCTGATCCATCAGCCGCAGCAGCCGCTACGGCCGCAGCCACAGCAACAACGCGCCCGGCTGTGAGCATCCGCAGCAAACTGCTGGCCTTGAGCCTGCTGCCGCTGTGCGGCGTGCTGCCCCTGCTCGGGCTGATCCTGGTCTACTGGGGCGACGCCGCCTTTGATCGGCTGCTGGTCACCAAGGTACGCAGCGACCTGGCGGTGGCCAACGGCTATTTCGAACGGGTCCAGGCCGAGGTCGGCAGCGGCACGCAAGCTGCGGCCGATGCCCACAAGCTGGTGCGCCTGCTGGAGGCGCAGACGCTGGACGGCGTCCCTGCCCTGCTCGGCGAGGCGCGCCGGCGGCACGGGCTCGAATTTCTCAATCTGCTGGCGCCTGACGGCACGCTGCTCGCTAGCGAGCTGGGCGCCGTCGAATCGGGCCATCGGATGCCCATTCTGGTGGCGGACACGTCCGGCTCGCAGGCCTCGGTGGCTGTGCTCGAGCCCGAGCAGTTCAGGCCGATCGCACCAGCCCTGATGGACCGGCTTGCGGTGCCGCTGCTGCCGACGCTGAACGCCGCACCGACCGAGCGGCAGGTCGAGCAGCGCGCGATGGTGATGATTGCGCGCGCACCGGTGCACGATGCTGCCGGCCGCCTGCGTGGCCACCTGCAGGGCGGGGTGCTGCTGAACCGCAATCTGGGCTTCATCGATCACATCAACGAGATCGTCTACCCGGAGGGCTCGCTGCCGCCGCTCAGCAAGGGCACGGCGACGCTCTTCCTCGACGATGTGCGGATCAGCACCAATGTGCGGCTGTTCGAGAGTTCGCGCGGCGAGCGTGCCATCGGCACACGCGTGTCCCAACAGGTGCGCGAGCAGGTGCTGGGACAGGGCGGAACCTGGCTGGCCCGCGCCTTCGTCGTCAACGACTGGTATGTCTCGGCCTATCAGCCATTGCTGGACAAGGACGGGCGCCGCATCGGCATGCTTTACGTGGGCTTTCTGGAGCAGCCTTTTTTGTGGGCCAAGTACGGCGTGCTGGCCGGCGTGGCCTTCGTGTTTCTGGCCGTGATGCTGGTAGCCGCCTGGGCCTCGCTGCGCTGGGCCCGCGGCATCTTCAAACCCGTGGAGCGGATGGCGCGCACCATGCAGAAGGTCGAAGCCGGCGACAGCGCAGCGCGGGTAGGCGTGCTGACGTCGCACGACGAGCTGGGGGCGCTGGCAGCTCACCTGGATCATCTGCTGGACACGGTCGACGACAAGACCCGCGCGCTGCAGCGCTGGGGCGAGGAGCTGGATCGGAAGGTCGCCGAGCGCACCCAGGATCTGCAGACCGCCCAGCATCAGTTGGTGAAAAGCGAAAAGATGGCGGCCGTCGGACAGCTGACCGCCAGCATCGCGCACGAGATCAACAACCCCATCGGCGTGATCCAGGGCAATCTGGACCTGATGCGCGAGCTGCTCGGGCCGGCCGCCGCGCCGGCGCAGTCCGAGATCCGCCTCATGGACCAGCAGATCGAGCGCATGCGCCTGATCGTGACCCAGCTACTCCAGTACGCCCGGCCCACCGAATACGCAGGTTATGTAGAACAGGTCGACACGGCCGACGCGCTGGACAGCAGCCTGCTGCTGGTCGACCATCAATTGCAGCGCAGCAAGGTGCAGGTGCTGCGCGACGACAAGGCCAGCCGCGAGGTCGGCATCAACCGGCAGGAGCTACAGCAGGTGCTGATCAACCTGCTGTTGAATGCCGCGCAAGCCATGCCGGACGGCGGACAGCTGACGCTGAGCACGCAGGATTGGGACGATGCCGATGGGCAAGCGGTCGGCGTGCGCATCACCGTCTGCGATACCGGGCCGGGCCTGAGCCCCAGCATGCATGAGCGCCTGTTCCAGCCCTTCGCCACCACCAAGAGTGACGGCACTGGGCTGGGGCTGTGGATCAGCCGCAGCCTGGTGGAACGCTACGGCGGCGATCTCCGCGCCGAGACCGGCATCAGCCCTGGCGCCTGCTTCAGCTTGTGGCTGCGCAGCGACCCGATCCAGACCCCGCAAGCGGCCGACTGAAGCGCAGCCGGCCACACGGGCTCAGGTGGTCTTCGAAATAGAAATGCTCGGGAACTTGCTGGAGTAGTCCTTCGCCTGCTTGGCGATCTTCACCGCCACCTGGCGGGCCAGGGCCTTGTACAGGCCGGCGATTTCGCCATTCGGTTCGGCGATCACCGTGGGGCGGCCCGCATCAGCCTGTTCGCGGATGCTCAGCGCCAGCGGCAGCCCGCCCAGGTAGTCGATACCGTACTCGGCCGCCATGCGCTTGCCGCCGTCGGCGCCAAAGATGTGCTCGGCATGGCCGCAGTTGGAGCAGATGTGCACGGCCATGTTCTCGACGATGCCCAGAATGGGAACGCCCACCTTCTCGAACATCTTCAGGCCCTTCTTGGCGTCGATCAGGGCGATGTCCTGCGGCGTCGTCACGATCACCGCGCCCGTCACCGGCACTCGCTGCGACAGGGTCAGCTGGATGTCGCCGGTGCCTGGCGGCATGTCGATGATCAGGTAGTCCAGATCCTGCCAGCGGGTCTGGCGCAGCAACTGCTCCAGAGCCTGCGTGGCCATCGGGCCGCGCCAGATCATGGCCTGATCGGGCTCGATCATGAAACCGATAGACATCAGCTGCACACCATGCGCCATGATGGGCTCCATCAGCTTGCCATCCTGGCTTTCAGGACGACCGCTGGCACCCATCATCATCGGCTGGCTCGGGCCGTAGATATCGGCATCCAGCAGGCCGACGCGTGCGCCTTCAGCGGCCAGCGCCAAAGCCAGATTGGCGGCCGTCGTGCTCTTGCCCACGCCGCCCTTGCCGGAAGCCACGGCCACGATGTTCTTGGCGCCCGACAGCAGCTGCACGCCGCGCTGCACCGCATGCGCGATGACCTTGCTGCTGAGCGAAACACTCACATTGGCCACGCCCGGCACGGAGCGGGCAGCGGCCACCAGAGCCGCACGCAAGCCGTCGATCTGACTGGCCGCCGGATAGCCCAATTCCACGTCGAAAGACACATCAGCGCCTTGCAGTCGCAGGTTCTTCAGCTGCTTGGTCGAGACAAAGTCCTGCTGCGTGTTGGGGTCGATGACCGCCTGCAAGGCCTGGAGCAACGTGGATTCTTGAATGGTTGACATGCAACTCTCTTGGCTAGTGATCGAGCGGGGCGCAGTCTAGCCGAGGCGACCCGGCACACGGGCCTAGGGGTTTGTGACAGGTGTGCGCAGCGCGGCCGCGAGGCTTCACACATGGCGCGCTGATGCGCCTGCACAAAGCAAAAAGGACTTGCCAGCGCGGCAAGTCCTTTTTTCAAAACCAAGAAATTTGGTGGGCCCTGAAGGATTCGAACCTTCGACCAACGGATTAAGAGTCCGCTGCTCTACCAACTGAGCTAAGAGCCCGAAATCGGGTGTGTCATGTTCGTTTGGTGGGCCCTGAAGGATTCGAACCTTCGACCAACGGATTAAGAGTCCGCTGCTCTACCAACTGAGCTAAGGACCCACGAAACCACATGACTGGTGGGTTGTGCAGGATTCGAACCTGCGACCAACGGATTAAAAGTCCGCTGCTCTACCGACTGAGCTAACAACCCCCGTTTCAGCAGAGCCTCAGATTATAGGCAAGCTCAAACTTGGTCCGCAAGATGTTTTGGCGGCCGATCCATAAAAATCTTCACCAGTTCAGCGGCAGCAGCCATTCCAAAGCTGGCCGTCACGGCGACGCTGGAGCCATAGCCGTGGCAGTTGAGGCTGCCATCGGACTCGCCCTCGAAGCTGCAGGCCGCGTCCTGGGGTCGCAGCACCGCTTCACGCGAAAACACGCAACGCAGCCCCATGCGACCTTGGCGCGCAGCACCGTACTGTTTGCGCAAACGCTGGCGCAAGGCGGCCAGCAAGGGGTCATGGGTCAGCAAGCCCAAGTCTTCGATCTCCAGCGCCTGCGGCTGGCGCTTGCCGCCCGCCGCACCGACGCCAACAAAGGGCAGACGCTCAGCCAGAGCCCAGCCCGCCAGGCAGGCCTTGGCACGCACCTGATCGCAAGCGTCAATCAAGCCGTCAATGGACTGACCGGCCAGCAACGCAGGCCAGTTCTGTTCATCGACGAACTCGTCGATAACGCGGACTTTGCAGCCGGGGTGGATATCGGCGATACGCCGGCTCAAGGCCTCACCCTTGGCCATGCCCAAGGTCGAACTGAGCGCCTGCACCTGGCGATTGATATTGGATTCGGCGACGTGATCCAGATCGATCAAAGTCAGTTCGGCCACACCCATGCGGGCCAGAGCCTCGACGGCCCAGGAGCCGACGCCGCCAAGCCCGACGACGACAAAGCGTGCGGCGCGCAGACGCGCATAGCTGGCGTCGCCATAAAGCCGGCGCAGGCCGCCAAAGCGCCGCTCGCTGTCGATATCGCTCGGCGCGCTCGGGTCAGCAACGCTCACGCCATGCGCTCCAGCCGCCACATCTGAAAGCGCAGGCCTGCAATCGCACCCGCGATGATGCCGGCGAAGGCGACAAAACTGCCCAGGCTCAGCGTCGACACGCCGGACAAGCCCTGCCCCACGGTACAACCCATGGCCACCACGCCGCCAACGCCCATCAAAACTGCACCGATGATGTGATTCGCCGTGTCCTCGACACCGCGGAATCCCTCCCAACGGAAGCTGCGCGTCAGCAGCGAATAGAGTGTCGACCCGGCGATCACACCCAGCGTCGAGACGATGGCCAGGGTCAGCACCTTGCTCTTGTCACTGAAGTACATCAGCCAATCCATGGTGTAGGCCACCGGTGCGGTGAAGGTCAGCGATTCCATGCGTTGGTTGGTGCTGCCCAGGAACGCCTCCTCCAGCGTCTCAGGATGCTCGGCCAGATGGCCCATAACGCCGGACACCCACCAGAAGCCGACAACCAGCGCCCCGAGGCCGATACCGCCCAGCAGCACATCCGCGCTGCGCCCCTCGGCGCGAATCAGGGCCCACAGCACCAGCCCGCCGCCGACCAGCACGCCCAGGAGCAAGGCCGCCTGCGTCTTGGCCAGGCCCAGCGCCGGCGCCAGCAGCGAGGGCAGGTCCTGCCCGGTGGCAAGTTCCACAAAGACCTTGTCGACCGTGCCGACGCGCGCGACGGCGGTGATGCCCTTGAGGGTCGCGAAGGCCGCAAAACCCATCACCACGAACACAACGAGCGATTTCAGATTGCCCGAACCGATGCGCAGCAAGGTCTTGTTGCCGCAGCCCGAGGCCAGCACCATGCCGAAGCCGAACAGCATCCCGCCGCTCAGGTAGGACAGCCATAGCAGGCGCGAACCGGCATAGATGCTGTTGCCTGCTTCGATCCAGCCCAGCCAGACCATCGCATTGAAGCCCAGCATGGCCACGCCAATGGCCAGCATCCACATGCGCATGCGGGCCCAGTCGCCCATGTTGACGATGTCAGCGACCGCTCCCATGGTGCAGAAATGCGTGCGCTGCGCCAAGGCGCCAAACAGCACAGCCAAGCCGAAACCCGCCCACAACACGTGCTGGCCCAGAGAGATGATGTCGATATCCTGCATGTCACGAATTCTAGAGTGCGAGAAAAACAAAGCCCCCGTCACGCTTGTGGCGGGGGCTTCGTGAGCGAGCTGCGCCGCCCAGCCGGCTGCAGACGTCCTGCTTACTTCAGCGAAGCCAGACGTTCCTTGGCCGCCTGAGCCGCTTCGGTGCCCGGGTAGGCCTTGAGCAGGTCCTCCAGGCTGCGGCGTGCGCCCTTCACTTCCTTCAGTTCGATCTGGCAATTGGCCGTCGCCAGCAAGGCCTCGGCCGCCCGCGGGTGCGTCGGACTGGCTTTGATGAAGGCACGGAAGGTCTCGATCGCTTCCTTGTAGTCGCGCTTGCCGTAGTAGGCATTGCCGAGCCAGAAACGCACCGAGTCCGCGTAGCCGCTGGCCGGATAGCGGCGCTGAAAGCCAGACAGCGCGGCGGCGGCCTCAACGAAATCGCCGCGCCGCACCAGGCCGATGGCGGCCTCGTACTGCCGCTTCTCGTCCGGATCGACCTGGAACTCGCGACCATCCAGCGCCACCTTCTGCGGCTCCAGAGGGCGAAGCCTTGCGTCCAGGCTCTGCGCCTGATCGGTCAGCTTGCGCTGCGTGTCCGACAGATCCCGTGCCAGTTGCTCGTTCTGGCCGCGCAACTTGGCCATCTCGGCCCGCAGCACCTCGAGCTGGGCGTTCAACTCCAGCAGGCTGCGACGCAGTTGGCTGACTTGCTCGGCCAGCTGGCCGGTCTGCGACTCGGCGGCCTGGCGCTGGGCCTCATCGAGCTTCTGCAGACGGGCGCGCAGATCGAGAATGGCCCGGCGGGCTTCATCATCCTCGAACAGCGCATGGGCCGGTCCGCTGGCCAGCGCACTGGCAGCCGCCAAGACCAGGGCCAGCAGTGGACGGCTGACAAATCCCCAGGCCGAGCTCATCTCACTTGTCCTTCAGCTCGACGCGACGGTTCTTGGCCCACACCGCCTCGCCGCTGCCCTGCTCGGCCGGACGCTCCTTGCCGAAGCTCACCGGCTCGACGCGACTCGCTGCCACGCCAACCAGGCCCAGAGACTTGGCCACGGCTTCGGCACGGCGCTGACCCAGAGCCAGGTTGTACTCGCTGCCGCCGCGCTCGTCGGTATGGCCCTCCAGGCGCAGTGCAACCTTGGCATCCACATTCAGGCGCTTGGCATGCGCTTCGATCACGTTCTGATACTCGGGCTTGACCACATAGCTGTCGAAGTCGAAGTACACGACCCGCAGCTTGGACACAGCCTCGGCTGCCTGGGCAGCCAGATCCACGGTTTGCACCTTGGTCGTCGACGTGGGTGCGGTGTTCGCGCCCGCGTCAGTGCCACCCGTTGCGGGCGTCACGGCACGGCTCTCCACCGGCGCCGGCTCATCCAGCTTGGTCGAGCTGCAGCCAGCGAGGACAGCAGCAGCCAGCAGGGCCAGGGCAAACTTTTGGGTCTTCATCTCGATCACTCCTCTTGGAAACAAAAAAATATCAGCCTCTGGGCTGAGGGTTCATCTCGTGAGCCGCACCGGCCGTGGGCAGGCGCATCAGCGGCCAAATGGGCTCCAGGCCGGCTCGCGCACATCAGCCTGGGTGGACACCAGCCGCGCCTTGATGCGGCCATCCAGCGTGCTGGTCATCAGCACGTCGCGGCCACCGGCGCGCGTGGCATAGACCAACAGCCGGCCGTTGGGTGCGAAGCTCGGGCTTTCGTCGTCGCTGGTATCGCTGATCACGCGCACCGCGCCACTGCCGAGATCCATCACGCAGACCTTGAAGGCGCCGCCGCTACGGTTCACATAGGCCAGCGTCCTGCCGTCCGGACTGACCGCCGGGCTGATGTTGTAGCTGCCGCTGAAGCTGACACGCTCTGCTGCACCTCCGGCCACGGGCATGCGGTAGATCTGCGGGCTGCCCCCACGGTCGCTGACGAAATAGAGCGTCTGACCGTCCGGCGTGAACACCGGCTCGGTATCGATGGCCTGGGTCTGGGTCAGGCGCCGCAGGCCGCCGCCATCGCGGCGGATCATGAACAGCTGGGAACCGCCATCACGCGACAGCGTCAGTGCAAGCTGCTGACCGTCCGGAGAAAAGGCGGGCGCGCTGTTGCTGCCGCGAAAATCGGCCAGCGCGCGACGGCGACCGGTGGAGAGGTCCTGCAACCAGACGACGGCCTTGCGTGATTCGAAGGACACGTAAGCGAGCTCACGACCGTCCGGCGCCCAGGCCGGCGAGATGATGGGTTCGGGACTGGACAAAGCCACTTGCCCGCCCTCGCCATCGGCGTCAGCGATACGCAACGCATAGCGGCTGCCCGCCTTGGTCACATAGGCCATGCGCGTGGCGAAGATGCCGCGCTCGCCGGTCAGCTTCTGGTAGATCGTGTCGGCAATGCGATGCGCCGCGAGACGCACATCATCCGGGGCCACGGCATGGGCCTCGCCACCGAGGTCCTGCCCTTTGACGGCGTCCCAAAGCTTGAATCGAAGATCGACACGGCCATCAGCCAGCCTCATGGCCGAGCCGGCGGCCAGAGCGTCCGCCTGGCGGCTGCGCCACTCGCTCCACACCGGCGCACTCGCCTCATGCAATCCGGGCGCCGCATCGATGATGCGGAACTGACCGCTGCGCTCCAGGTCCGCGCGAATGATGGCAGCCACCGGCTGGCCAGCCCGAGCCTCATCGCGAAAGTCCGGAATCGCAATCGGCAGCTGGCTGCCGCCGACACCGGAAATCTCAACGCGGAACTGGGCCAGCGCCGGCAAGCCAAGGCTTGCCAGAGCACCCCCGAGCCAGGCACGACGGTCCAGCCGTGGGGCAAAAAGCTGAGAGAAAGATTGGGCGCGCATGCTCGAAATTGTGTGGAACACGCCAACAGCCTAGGCCTGGCGATGCAGGCCGGTATTCTGCCTTAGCGCGCAGCGGACCCATCGCTATCATGGCTGGAAACCGCATGAAACCAAATGCAATAGCCGAGAGGAGACCTTCATGAGCGCGATCTGTCGCTACCCTGTGCCCGCGCTGGCCGACCTGCCGGATGATGTGCGCCAGCGCATTCTCGACGTCCAGGAAAAGGCTGGCTTCGTGCCCAATGTCTTCCTGGCGCTGGCGCGCCGGCCGGACGAGTTCCGCGCCTTTCTCGCCTATCACGACGCCTTGCTGCTGCGCGAGTCCGGCCTCAGCAAGGGCGAGCGCGAGATGATCATCGTGGCCACCAGCGCCGCCAACAGCTGCCTGTACTGCGTGGTCGCACATGGCGCGATCCTGCGGGTCTACGAGAAGGCACCCAGACTGGCCGATCAAATCGCGACTAACTATCGAAAGGCCGACATCACGCCGCGTCAGCGCGCGATGCTGGACTTTGCAGTGAAGGTCTGCCTGAACTCGGCCGAGGTCGGTGAAAGCGACTATGGCGCACTGCATGCCCATGGTTTCAGCGACGAGGACATCTGGGATATCTGCTCGATCACCGCGCTGTTCGGCCTCTCCAACCGCTTGGCCAACACCATCTCGCTGCGACCCAATGACGAGTTCTACCTGCTGGGCCGCGTGCCGCGCGCCAAGGCCTGAGTCATGTCAACTGGGCAAGGAATAAGCCACCCATGACAGGCGCAAGCACCGTACCCGCTGCCCGCGCCTTGCGCGTGCTGGTCGCCGACGACATGCCGCTGAATCTGCGCGCGGCCGCGGCGCTGCTGAAGGCCTTGGGCCATGGCGGCGCCCTGGTCACGGATGGGCAGAAGGCATTGGATGCCCTGGCGCAGCAGGCCTTCGATCTGGTGCTGCTCGATGTCTCGATGCCGGGCTTAAGCGGGCTTGATGTGCTGCGCGAGATTCGCGCCGGCAAGACCAGGGGCGGGCCTAGGTTGCCGGTCATCATCGTGTCCGGCCACGATCTGCCCGAGGACCGAGACAATTTCCTGGCAGCAGGTGCAGACGGCGTTCTGAACAAGCCGCTGCAGCGGGATTCCTTGGCGGCTGAAATGCAGCGTGTGCTGACTGCCAACCGGCGCTGATGCGCTTGCTCAGAAGTGACCGCTTAACTGCCAGTCCCAGCGTCCGCTCAGAAGGTCTCCCAGTCGCCACCGGCGTCCTCTCTCGGGGCCGAAGCACGCTGGGCGCGTGGCGCGGGTGCTGGCTTTGGGGCTGCTCCTGCTGACGTCGCCTTGCGCGCTGGCGGCGTCGCGCGCTGAGAAGCGCCGTCCCCACCTTCCACGCGGACCCGCAACTGCTTGAGCACCTGGGCCACCTGCTTGCCGGCCTCGACAAAAGGCGTTCCGGCGTCCAGCATCTTGCCTGCCTGCTCGTAGCGTTGCTGCATCAGCGCATCGGCCACCTTGCCAGCCTGCTGATGGAAATCACGGTGTACGGCAATCAGCCGCACGAAGCTGGCTTCATGGCCCCAGCGTTTGCCGCCGGCACCGTGCAGCCACTTGCCGAGTTTGCAGCAGTCGTCACGACGCAGTTCGTCAGCCTTGACGGTGAGCTTGCGCGACACGGCATTGCGCAAGGTCACGCGCCATTGCTGGTGCGCAGCAAACGCCGCCTCGAAGTCGAGGTCTTCTGATCCGTCGCTGGATTGGCGCGCCTGATTCTGCTTGCGCAGCAGCACCGCGTCCTCTTCGGCCAAGGTGACATCCCGCTCAGTCAGCTTGAACACCCGGATCGTGCCGTGCACCATGGTTACCTGCGCATCCATTGACTTGGCTGCCGCTGACAACTCTTCAACCATCGCCGCGTTCTGCTGCGTCAGGGTGTCGAGCTGGGCCACCGCCTGGCTGATCTGGCCGACGCCGACTTCCTGCTCCTGTGCAGCACGGCGGATTTCATCGATCAGACCCGTGGTCTTCTCCACCGCGCCCATGGTTTCGCCCATGCGCTCCTGCGCCGTCTGGGTCTGGCGGGTGCCGTTTTCAACGCGCTCGATCGAGTCCTCGATCAACTGCTTGATCTCGCGCGCCGCACCGGTGGTGCGCTGCGCCAGCGCACGCACCTCGGAGGCCACGACGGCGAAGCCGCGCCCCTGCTCGCCAGCGCGCGCGGCCTCCACTGCGGCATTCAGCGCCAGGATATTGGTCTGGAAGGCGACACCATCGATGACCTGGATGATGCTGCCGATCTTGCCGGAGGACTCGGCGATGTCCTTCATCGTCTCCGCGACCGCTTGCACGGCCTCATGGCTGCGCCGCGACAAGGCAGCGGCTTCAGTGGCCAGCACGGAGCCCTGGTCGGCGAGCTGCGTGGTCTGCTTGATGGTGCCGCTGATCTCTTCCATTGAGGCGGCACTCTGCTCCAGGCTGCTGGCCTGGGACTCGGTGCGGCCGGACAGGTCGATGCTGCCGGCAGCGATCTCCTGCGAGGCGCCGCGCAGATTGGCGACTTCATGCCGCACATCACGCACCACCGTACGCACTGAGACCGACAGCTGCGCCAGGGCCAACTCCAGTTCGCCCAGGATGCCGCGCTCCTTGACCTCGACAGTGCGGGTCAGGTCGCCAGCGGCCAGGCGATTGGCTGCGTCGCGAATCGCCAGCATCGGCTTGATCAAGGTGCGCTGAGACATCACGCAAGCAATTGCAGCACCGGCGACGGCGACGACGAATGTCACCCAGCCTGGCGCACTGAGCTCAGCGGAAATGGTGGGGCCAAGGGCCGCCGCGATGATGCTGACATTCATCCAGCCGACCGGCCCCATCGTCAACCATCGGCGCAGGCGCCCCAGCACCGTGTTGACATGCAAGCGTCCCGCCTCAAGCCGATGAACCAGGCGCCCGGCAGCTGCCTCGTCGCGCATCCGTGCATAGAGCTGCTCTGCCTGCTCGACTTGGCCAGGCTGCGGCGCAGTCCGCACCGAGAGGAAACCGACGATGCTCTCGCCGCTGCGCACCGGTGTCGCGTTGGCATAGACCCAGTAATGGTCGCCATTCTTGCGGCGGTTCTTCACCATGCCCGACCAGGGGCGCCCGCCCTCGATGGTGGCCCACATATCGCGGAAAGCCTCTTCCGGCATGTCGGGGTGACGCACCATGTTGTGAGGCTGACCCATCAACTCCTCGCGCGAGAAGCCGCTCGCGTTGACGAAGTTGTTGTTGCAGTAGGTGATGCGCCCCTTGGGGTCGGTGACCGAGATCAGAGTCTGGTCCGCTGGAAAGGCATAGGCCTTGCCGGTAACAGGAAGGTTGGTTCGCATGGGGTGGCGTCAGCGCTCGTTACAACTCCATCGAGCACACAGCCACACTGAGTCAACAGCACCTGCCCACCCGACAACAAGGCGCCTGATGGCGCGCTATACAGAGCATGGCCCAAGCGCGGCCCGGCACCGAGGAGAAAAATCCCACCTTTGCGGTATAAATCAGCAAATCCCGGCCCGAGATGCGCGCAAACAACGCGCCTGGGCGAGACTCAGAGCAACACGATGTCGTAGTGCTCGGTCTGGTTCGCGGGCTCCGCCGTCAGCGAAATCGGCTTGCCGATGAAGTCCGACAAGCCTGCCAAGTGCTGGCTCTCCTCGTCGAGCAGCATCTCCACCACGTTAGCTGCCGCCACCACGCGGAACTCTTTGGGCGCGAACTGGCGCGCCTCGCGCAGGATCTCGCGCATGATGTCGTAGCAGACACTGCGCGCCGTCTTCACCTGCCCTCGCCCCTCGCAAGTCGGGCAGGGTTCGCACAGCATGCGTGCCAGCGACTCGCGGGTGCGCTTGCGTGTCATCTCCACCAGACCCAGCTGAGTGAAGCCGCCCAGCGTGACCTTGGTGCGGTCCTTGGTCAGCTGCTTGCGGAACTCGCCCAGCACGGCGGAGCGGTGCTCATCGCGAGTCATGTCAATGAAGTCGACGATGATGATGCCACCCAGATTGCGCAGCCGCAGCTGGCGTGCGATGACACCCGCCGCTTCAAGATTGGTCTTGAAAATGGTGTCGTCGAAATTCCGCGCGCCGACAAAGCCACCGGTGTTCACATCCACCGTGGTCATGGCCTCGGTCTGATCGATGATCAGGTAGCCACCCGACTTCAGATCAACGCGCCGCGCCAGCGCTCGGTCGATTTCGGCATCGATATTGTGCAGGTCGAAAATCGGCCGCTCGCCCTTGTAGTGCTCCAGCTTGGCCACCGCATCCGGCATGTACATCTCGCCAAAGGCATGCAGAACCTCGTACTGCATCCTTGAGTCAATGCGGATCGAACCGGTCCTCTCGCTGACCAGATCACGCAGCACGCGCTCGACCAGGCTCAGGTCCTGATAGAGCAAGGTCCCAGGCGGAGAGCGGAACGAGCGCTCGCGAATCTGCGTCCAGGCCTTGCGCAGATAGGCGATATCGGCGGCCAGCTCCGCATCGCTGGCATCTTCGGCATTGGTGCGCAGGATGAAGCCGCCGCCGCTGCCCTCCCCCTCGCCTGCTGTTCCGGCCAGCACCTGCATGCGGGCGCGCAGCTGCTCACGCGTCTCAGGCGAACCGATCTTCTGCGAGATGCCGATGTGCTCGTCCTGCGGCAGGTGCACCAGCATCCGGCCCGCAATCGAGATCTGGGTGGACAGGCGCGCACCCTTGGTCCCGATCGGGTCCTTGATGACCTGAACCGTCAGGGCCTGGCCCTCGAACACCAGACGCTCAATCGGCGTCGGCGCGCCGGCATCCGCATGCGGGCCGCGGGGCTGAACACCAACGACATGCAGGTCGGCCACATGCAAGAACGCCGCGCGCTCAAGGCCGATATCGATGAAGGCAGACTGCATGCCCGGCAGAACCCGCGCCACGCGGCCCGAGTAGACATTGCCCACCAAGCCCCGCTCCAGCGTGCGCTCGACATGCAGTTCCTGGACTGCGCCGTTCTCCACCACGGCCACGCGGGTCTCCTGAGGAGACCAGTTGATCAGAATGTCTTCCATATCTTCTTGTTTGCAGGCCGCGACTCAAGCGACGCGGCCTCGTTCAAACGCTGTGGCCAGCACACACAGAGCGCTGGCCACAGGGCTCACCCCAGGTCTTGATTCAAGACTCGATGCCAGCCTGGCGCAACAGCTGTGCCGTCTCGAAAAGGGGCAGTCCCATGATGCCTGAATAACTGCCCTCCATGTGTTCGATCCAGGCCGCGACACGCCCCTGGATGGCATAGGCCCCCGCCTTGCCCATCGGCTCGCCGCTGTCCACATAGCGCTGCAGCGCCGCCTCCGGAATGGCTGCGAAACGCACATGCGAAACACTCACGGCCTGGGCTTCGCCGCCAGGCCAGGCCAGGCTCACCGCGGTGAGCACGCGGTGCGTGTGCCCCGACAAGCGCCGCAGGATGCGCAGCGCATCATCCGCATCTTCTGGCTTCCCCAGGATCTCGCGGCCCAGCGCCACCGTCGTGTCCGAGCACAACACAGGCAGCACACCCAGCCCGCGGCGTCGCAGGCGGTGCTGCGCGGCCTCAAGCTTGGCGCGCGTGACCCGACGCACATAGTCGTCCGGCAACTCACCGGCCAGCGGCTGCTCCAGCGCTTCAGCGTCCTCTTCCGGCCCTGGCAACAGGGTTTCGTGGGTCACGCCCAGCTGCTCCAGCAACTGGCGCCGCCTGGGGCTCTGGGAGGCAAGATAGATCATGACCATGCGGCCGATGCTAGCAGTTGCAGCCTGGGCTTCAGCGCAGAAAGCGGGTCTCGATGCGATCGATCGTTCCGTCCTTGTGCATGCTCTCCAGGGTCTGGCGCAGGCGTTGCGCAAGCCGTTCCTTGTCCGGCATTGCGCTGGCGCGCGACAGCACCAGAAAGGCCGGCCGGTCCGGCGCCAAGGGCTGGGCCAGCACCTGCACCTCGTCAGCCAAACCGGCCTCACGCGCCAGATAGCGCGTCACCACCGACTGACCCGAGATTGCATCGACCCGGCCGGCCAGCAGCATGCGCAGGCCCTGCTCCGCGCTGGCGGTCTCCGAGACCGCGATGCGCCCCGCGGCGACCTCGGCATCGAAGGCCTCGCTGATGAAGAAACCCCGCACCTTGCCGACACGCTTGCCACGCAGGCTCTCAAGTCCGTCGAAGGCCATCGTGCTGCCGCGCGGCACGAACAATGAATATGTGCTGTTGTGAAGCACCCCCGTGTAGAGGGCAAAGCCTTCGCGCTCGGCGCTGCGCAAAACCGCCATGCCCGCGTCGACAGTGCCCTCGCGAACGCTTTCGATCACCCGCTTGAACGGCGCCAGCTGAATGTCGAAAGTGAAGCCCGCTCGACGACCCAGCTCCTGCATGATCTCGACGTCGATGCCCGCCGGCTTGTCCGCGCGCAGGAAGGAATAAGGAGGGAAGGCATAGTCGCCCGTCACGGTCAGCCGGGTCTGCGCCAGCGCGGCAGGGCTGCAGAACCAGAGCCCCAGCAAGGCGCCCGCTGCCACGATGCGTTTGATGCCGCGTACAAACCGCTTCGACATAAGCCCTCGCTGGAAGATTGCGCCACGGGCTCCCCAACCCTGATCCCGGTCGCGTCTACTGGGCCGCCGGCCAGCGTGACTCGGGAACTCTATTCGCGATGATAAGGGTGGCCGGCCTGAACCGACCAGGCGCGATACAAGGCCTCGGCCAGCAGCACGCGCACAAAGGCGTGCGGCAGCGTCAGGTCAGACAGGCGCAGCATCTCGTCGGCCGTAGCCTTGAGCGCCGGATCGAGCCCGTCCGGGCCGCCGATGAATATGGCCACGTCGCGTCCCTCGCCACGCCAGCGCTCGACGGACTTGGCCAGCTGAACCGTACTGGCACGCTCGCCCCGCTCATCCAGCACCAGGCGCAAAGCGCCCTTCGGGCAGGCCGCTTCGAGGCGTTGCGCCTCAGCGGCCATCATCTGCTGCGCACTCTTGCCAGCGCCCCGGGGCTCGGCCTTGACGGCCTTGAGTTCCAGCCGCATCTCGGGCGGAAAGCGCTTGGCGAAGTCCTCATAGGCCTGATCGACCCAGGCGGGCTGACGCTGGCCGACGGCCAGGAGCAACAGCCGCATCGGCGATCAGCTGCGCGAGGACTTCTTGGCCGGTGCCGCCTTCTTGGCAGCAGGCCTTGCAGCCGGCCTTGCGGCGCTCTTGCCTGCGGGCTTGGCCGCGCTCTTCTTGGCGGCGGGCTTGGAGCCGCCGACCTTGATGGTCCTCACTGGCGCTTCCTTGACGCCCACGGTGCGCGACACCTTCTTGGCGGCAGGCTTCTTGGCTGCTGAGGCCTTGCCGGCTGTCGTCTTTGCAGGCGCAGCCTTGCTGGCCGGGCTCTTGCTGGCGGCACTCTTCTTGGCAGGCACAGCGGCTGTCTTGGCAGGGGCGGCCTTCTTCGCGGCCGGCTTCTTGGCCGCCGCCTTCTTGGGCTCGGCTACTTCGTCCTCGGACGCCTTCACCAGCTTGCGCGGCTCGTCGCTGCCGAGCTTGAGCTTGACCGGCTTGCCACCCCAGATTTCTTCCAGGTGGTAATACTCGCGGATGGCAGGCTGCATCACATGCACCACGGCCGCGCCGCAGTCCACGATGATCCATTCGCCGTTGTCATCACCCTCGGTGCGCATCACCTGCATATCGCGTTTCTTGACGGTCTCACGCACGCTCGATGCAAGCGCCTTGGTCTGGCGATTGCTCGTGCCCGAGGCGATGATCACGCGCTCGAACAGCGGCGACAGGTGCTCGGTGTTGAAGACCACAATGTTCTGGGCCTTGACGTCTTCCAGACCATCGACGATGGCGCGCTGCAGTTTACGAATGTCCATTCAGTTCTCGCTCCGTGGGCCCGGGGGCCCCGTAAAGGCGGTGTTGGGCAATATACCCCGCCACCGCATCGCCCACCATCGGGCGAATGTCCTGTCCGCGCGACGCTGCTTCGCGCACGCGGGTTGATGAAATCAGGCTGGCCGGCATCTGCACGACCACCTTCCTGTGCGCGACGGCCTGCACCTCGGGCGACGCGCACACCGGTTGATCCGCCCGGGCCGCAACCGCCAGCGTGACCCGTCCGAGCAGCGCCTGCCACTCCCGCCAGGTGTGCAGCCGCGCATACTGATCCTGCCCGATCAGCAGGAAAAGTTGCTCCTGCGGATGCGCAGCCTGGCGCGCCCGCACCGTGTCAATCGTGTAGCTGGCGCCGTCGCGCTCCAGCTCGCTGTCGTCCACTTCAAAGCGCGGCTCGCTCGCGATCATCAGCGCCACCATGGCGCGCCGATGCTCGGGCGAGGCCAGGCCGCGGCCGTCGCCAGCCTCAAGCTTCTGCCAAGGGCGGCCGGCCGGCAGCCACAGCAGCCGGTCCAGTCCCAGTTGGTCGAGCGCGCAGCGCGCCAGGCTTAGATGGGCCAGGTGGACCGGATCGAAGCTGCCGCCGAACAGCGCAACCTTGCTCAGAGCCATAGATGGCTGGGCTGCTCATGCGCCCAGTCGCGTGGGCGCAGGAAGTCGGTGTAGAGCTTGGCCTCCGGCGTGCCCGCCTCGGGTTCCCACTGGTAGCGCCACTTCACGATCGGCGGCATCGACATCAGGATGGATTCGGTGCGGCCACCGCTTTGCAGGCCGAACAAGGTGCCGCGGTCGAACACCAGGTTGAACTCGACATAGCGGCCGCGCCGATAGGCCTGGAAGTCGCGCTCGCGCTCGCCGTAGGCATAGCCCTGGCGGCGCTCGACGATGGGGGCATAGGCGTGAATGAAGGCATCACCCACCGAGCGCAGCATCGCAAAGGCCGCGTCAAAGCCGCCGTCGGCGTGGTCATCGAAGAAGATGCCGCCGATGCCGCGCGGCTCGCTGCGGTGCTTCAAGAAGAAGTACTCGTCGCACCAGGTCTTGAAGCGCGGATACAGGGCCTCGCCATGTGGCGCCAGTGCTGCCTGACAGGTCTTGTGGAAATGCTGGGCATCGCGCTCAAAGCCGTAGTAAGGCGTCAGGTCCATGCCGCCGCCGAACCACACCACCGGTGCCGCGCCGGGCGGCAGGGCTGCAAACATGCGCACATTCATGTGCACGGTCGGCACAAAGGGGTTGTGGGGATGCAGCACCAGCGAAACGCCCATCGCCTCGAAGGGCGCGCCAGCAAGCTCGGGGCGATGCTGGGTGGCCGAGGGCGGCAAGACCCGCCCCCGCACGTGCGAGAAGTTGCAACCGCCACGCTCGAACAGCGCGCCGTTCTCGATCAGGCGCGTCAGCCCGTCGCCCTCAAGGCGGCCGCCGGGCTCGCGCTCCCAGCCGTCGCTGACGAAGGCCTGTCCATCCAGACGCTCAAGGGCGCTAACGATGTTGTGCTGCAGTCCGAGCAGGTAGTCGCGAACGGCCAGGGTGTTCATGGTCATTTGAGCCTCACAGGGCTGGCGAGCGCGGGGCGACAGCCCTGCACGCCAGCCAGATAGCGCGCCATCAGCGCAAAGTCTTCGGCGGCATCGCCACTCAGTTCAACAAAGTCGGTCAGGGCCACGGTCTTGCTGCCGAAATCCAGCGTCGCCAAGCCCACCGGCACGCCCGCCTGCAGCGCCACATGATAGGCGCCAGAGCGCCAGCCCTGGCCCCTGGAGCGCGTCCCCTCGGGGGCCACCGCCAGCCAGAAACGCTGGCCGCGCTCGCACGCCAGACGCATCTGCTGCACGGTATCGCTGACCAGACCCCGGCTGTTGCCGCGGTTGACCGCGACACCGCCCAGCCAGCGCAGCCAGTGCCCGAACAGGGGCAGCATGAAGAGGCTGTGCTTGCCCCAGAAACGCACCGGCAGGCCGAGCGCCCACTTGGCGAGGATGCCGATGACGAAATCCCAGTTGGAGGTGTGCGGATACACCAGGATCACGCCCTGCAGCGCCGGCAGGCCATGATGGCGCACGCGCCAGCCGCCCAGGCGCAGCAAGGCACGCGCCAGCAGGCTGCCGCGCGCCGGCGGCAGCAGCTCAGCCGGCCAGCGTCGCGGCAGACCGGCAGCACAGTCCATCGGCTGATTCAACGCTTGACGGCCCGGTGGCCGATGTCCCGGCGGTACTGCTTGCCTTCGAACTGGATGGGCACGAGCGTGTCATAGGCCAGCTGCTGCGCCTTGCGCACCGACTCGCCCAGCGCCGTCACGCACAGCACGCGGCCACCGGCGGTCAGCAGCTGGCCATCCTTCTCGATGGTGCCGGCATGGAAGACCATGGCCTCGTCGCTGTCAGCCGGCAGGCCGCTGATCGCATCGCCCTTGCGCGGCGTGAGCGGATAGCCACCCGCCGCCATCACCACGCCCAGCGCGACACGGCGGTCCCACTGCAGCTCGACCTGATCCAAGCTGCCATCGGTCGCTTGCATCAGCACCTCGAAGAGATCGCTCTTCAGGCGCATCATGATCGGCTGGGTCTCGGGGTCGCCCATGCGGGTGTTGAACTCCACCGTGCGCGGCTGGCCGCTGGGGTCGATCATCAGGCCGGCATACAGGAAGCCGGTGAACGGCACGCCGTCGCGGGCCATGCCCTGCACCGTCGGCATGATGATCTCGTGCATCGCCTTGGCATGCACATTCGGCGTCACCACCGGTGCCGGCGAATAAGCGCCCATGCCACCGGTATTCGGCCCCTCATCGCCGTCCAGCAGGCGCTTGTGGTCCTGGCTGGTGGCCAGCGAGACCACGTTCTTGCCGTCGCATAGCACGATGAAGCTGGCTTCCTCGCCTTCGAGAAACTGCTCGATCACGACGCGCGCACCGCCCTCGTTATGCACGACGCCGAGCTTGTTGTCGGCCAGGATCCAGTCGATCGCCTCATGCGCCTGCTCCAGCGTCATCGCCACGACCACGCCCTTGCCGGCAGCCAAGCCATCGGCCTTGATGACGATGGGAGCGCCCTGCGCCTCCACATAGGCATGCGCGGCCGCTGCGTCGCTGAAGGTCTCGTAGGCAGCCGTCGGGATGCCGTGGCGCTTCATGAAGTCCTTGGCAAAAGCCTTGCTGGACTCCAGCTGCGCCGCTGCCTTGGTGGGGCCGAAGATGCGCAGGCCGCGGGCGCGGAACTCGTCCACCACGCCGGCCGCCAGGAAGGCTTCTGGGCCGACCACGGTCAGCGCGATCTTCTCCGCCTCGGCGAAGTCAGCCAGCGCCTTCACATCGGTCAGGGCCACATTCTTCAGCAGCGCATCACGTGCGGTTCCGCCATTGCCCGGGGCCACATAGACCTGGCTGACGCGCTCGCCCTGGGCCAGCTTCCAGGCCAGCGCATGCTCGCGGCCGCCGTTGCCGAGTACCAGGACTTTCATGCCGACCTCCGCAGGGCTGTCCAAAGAAGTTCGGGCGCCCCCGCGGGGGGCAGTGAATGAATACGAACGTGGGGGCTCATGCGTCGATGCTCGCGTTGTGGAACACCTCCTGGACATCGTCCAGGTCCTCGATCACGTCCAGCAGCTTCTGCATGCGGGCTGCATCCTCGCCAGCCAGCTCGATGCTGTTCTCAGCCCGCATCGTCACCTCGGCGATCTCGGGCTTCAGGCCGGCGACTTCCAGAGCGTTCTTGACGGCCTCGAAATCACTCGGCGCGGTCAGCACTTCGATCGCGCCTTCATCGTCGGTCAGCACATCCTCAGCACCTGCCTCCAGCGCCACTTCCATCACCTTGTCTTCCGAGGTGCCGGGGGCAAAGACCAACTGGCCGCAATGCTTGAACTGGAAGGCCACCGAGCCTTCGGTGCCCAGATTGCCGCCGTACTTGCTGAAGGCGTGGCGAACCTCGGCCACGGTACGCACGCGGTTGTCAGTCATGCAGTCGACGATGACGGCTGCACCACCGATGCCATAGCCTTCGTAGCGGATTTCCTCGTAGGTCACGCCATCGAGGTTGCCGGTGGCCTTGTCGACATTGCGCTTGATGTTGTCGGCAGGCATATTGGCCGCCTTGGCCTTGTCAATCGCCAGCCGCAGGCGCGGGTTCATCGCGATATCACCGCCGCCGGTGCGGGCGGCCACGATGATTTCACGCGTCAGTCGGGTCCAGATCTTGCCGCGCTTCTCGTCCTGACGACCCTTGCGGTGCTGAATATTGGCCCATTTGGAATGCCCTGCCATTACCTAGTGCTCCTGGCGAGCGCGCCCGGCTGCACAAGCGGCCGGCGGCTCCATATTTGTTGGATAGACTGCGATTTTACCTGCCGACACCCAACGCCCCTGGAGACTCCGAATGGCTGATCCCATCCTGCTGGCCCGCCACGGCGCCACCGAGTGCCTGCTGCTGCCCGCATTGGCCAACCGCCATGGCCTGATCACCGGCGCCACCGGCACCGGCAAGACCATCAGTCTGCAGACCCTGGCCGAGAACTTCTCCAAGATCGGCGTGCCGGTCTTCATGGCCGATGTGAAGGGCGATCTCACCGGCATCTCGCAGACGGGCAAGCCCAGCGAGAAGTTGCTGGCGGTGCTGAAAGAGCGCGGCATCGATGCGCCCACACCGCTGGCCTGCCCCACCACGCTGTGGGATGTTTTCGGCGAGCAGGGCCATCCGGTGCGGGCCACCGTCTCCGACATGGGCCCGCTGCTGCTGGCGCGCATGCTGGCGCTCAACGAGACGCAGCAAGGCGTGCTGCAGATGGTCTTCAAGATCGCCGACGACAACGGCCTGCTGCTGCTGGATCTGAAGGATCTGCGCGCGATGCTGCAGCATGTCGGCGACAACGCCAGCCAGTTCACCACCGAGTACGGCAATGTCTCGGCCGCCTCGGTCGGCGCAATCCAGCGCGGCCTGCTGCAGATCGAAGCCCAGGGGGGCGACAAGTTCTTCGGCGAGCCCATGCTCAATATCGCCGACTTTATGCAGACCGAAGCCGGCCTGGGCGTGATCAACATCCTCGCCGCCGACAAGCTGATGGCTGCGCCGCGCCTGTACGCCACCTTCCTGCTGTGGATGCTGTCCGAGCTGTTCGAGACCCTGCCCGAGGTCGGCGACCTGGAGAAACCGAAGCTGGTGTTCTTCTTCGACGAGGCCCACCTGCTCTTCAAGGACGCGCCGGCGGCGCTGGTCGAGCGCATCGAACTGGTGGTGCGCCTGGTGCGCTCCAAAGGTGTTGGCGTCTATTTCGTGACGCAGAACCCGCTGGACATCCCCGACACCGTGCTGGGCCAGTTGGGCAACCGCGTGCAGCACGCGCTGCGCGCCTTCACGCCGCGTGATCAGAAGGCGGTCAAGTCGGCGGCCGAGACCATGCGGCCCAAGCCGGGACTGGACATCGGCGCCGCGATCACCGAGCTGGGTGTGGGCGAAGCCCTGGTCAGCCTGCTTGATGAGAAGGGACGCCCCAGCATCACCGAGCGTGTCTTCGTGCTGCCGCCCGGCAGCCAGATCGGCCCGATCACGCCGGATCAGCGCGCCGCGCTGATCAAGAACTCGCTGGTGGCCGGCGTCTACGAGAAGACGGTGGACCGCGACTCGGCCCACGAACAGCTAAAGGGCCGTACGGCGGGCGGAGCGGCAGCACCAGGCGGCAAGACGCAGACCGGCGCAGGTGACCAGGCTCCGGCCGGCCAGGCGCCTGAAGGCAACGCCATGCTGGACGGCCTCAAGGACGTGCTGTTCGGCTCCACCGGCCCGCGCGGTGGACGCCGCGAAGGCTTGGCCGAGACCGCGGCCAAGTCGGCGCTGCGCTCCATCGGATCATCGGTCGGACGGGAGATCGTGCGTGGCGTGCTGGGCAGCCTGCTGGGCGGCGGCAGTACCAAGCGTCGCTGAGGCGAGGGACGCGCCGTTGTTGCCACCGATGGCGCCCGACTGCGCGGCTCGCGCGCCGCTCTGACAACTGAGGGCAGCTCGCGCACCACGCCAACCGCTGGCGCCCGGCCGCAGCGCTTCGTCGCAAGGCCGTGGTTGGCTGCCTCGGCGGCGGGCACAGTGCGGCTCATCCCAACCGAGAAGCCCGCCATGAACCCCACCTCGTCCCCTACCCCGCCCAGCCTGTTCGACATCCTCGCCCATGTGCCTGTCTGGGTCTGGGCCATCCTGATCCTGATCATCGTGCTGGGCGGGCAGCAGAGCCGCGAGCAACTCGTCGGCCGGGCCCGGCTGCTGATTCTGCCGGCGGTCTGGCTGGTCTTCGGCGCCTGGGGCGTCGCCGCCAGCTTCGGTCTAAACGCCGCGGCCGCACTGGCCTGGGCCGGCGGTCTGGCGCTCAGCGCGCTGGCCGTGCGCCGCTTGGGCTGGCCGGGGCGGACAACATTTCTGGCGGCGCAAGCCAAGTTCCGCGTACCGGGCAGTTGGGGACCGCTGACGCTGATGCTGAGCTTGTTCGCGGCCAAGTTCGCACTTGGCACCAGCCTGGCCCTGCATCCGGACTGGGCGGCACGACTGCCGGTCGCCGCAGGCTTCAGCCTGCTGTTCGGTCTGCTGGGCGGCGCCTTCGTGGGCCGGGCACTAAATATCCTGGCACGATCACGCGCATGAGCATCGCCCATCCTGCCCTGCCGCCATGGCTGCGCGCCCTCGCCCATCAACTGGGCCTTGTCCTCAGCATCACGCTGGCTGTGAGCGCCGGCCTCGTGCTGCTGTTCCGCCAGCCCTGGACGCCGACACTGATCTACAGCTTCTTCATCAGCATGGGCTGCGCCGTCTGCGTTCAGGGGCTGCGCTACGGGGCGAGCTGGCTGCTGTACCGCAACGGTGTGCGCCCCGTCACAGACTGGCCCGGCTGGCCCCTGATGATCTTCAGCCTGGTGGCGGGCACCTGGCTGGGCTACAGCCTCGGCAACGAGATCGCCAACACACTGACCGGCTACAAGTCGGCCGCCCTGCATGACGGCAGCCTGCGCCGGGCCTTGACCATCATGGCAATCGCGCTGATCCCGGGCTTCGCGCTGACCTTCTTCTACATAGGGCGCAGCCGCGTCGCTGATGCCGAGGCGCGGGCGCAAA
>PNNH01000026.1 GCA_013824165.1 Methylibium sp.
AGCCAACAAAAGCCTTCTGGCGTCGTTGCCCTGGCTTCCCGTACCTGCAGCCTAGCCAGAACCGCTTCGCTGGCTTTTGTTGGCCGCTCTCATTCAACGCGCCTGGCCAGCCCAGCTGTCAATGGCCTGCGCCAGTTGCCACAGCGCGAGCCGATGCGCGGCGGCCAGCGCGTCCGGGCTGGCATCGGCGGTGTCCACGGCCAGCCGCGTCTCGCCGACGCGGGCCGACAGCCCGCCGGCCGGATCGACCAGCACCCAGCGGGCCGACAGCACCACCTGGCGCGGCGCCTGCTCGCCCGCCGCCTCGAACTGGCGCAGCTCGATGCGCAGCTGGCGGTCCACCGTGACGCCCGGCGGCGCAGGTGCGCGCCAGACCTGTTCAGTGCCACGCAGGCGCGCCAGGTCGGCCAGCAGCAGGCGCGGCACGGCGTCGCGCAGCGGCTCGGCCCAGCGGTGGCCTTGCAAGGCCTGCAAGCCGGCACGGCCGCTGGGGATCACCAGCGCATCGCGGTCGAGGTAGTCGGGCAACTGCACCGTCGCCAGCGCCCAGCGCTCGCTGGCTTTCACGCCGGGCGCGGTAGCGCTGCCGGCCGGCGGGTCGGCGCGCAGCTGGTAGAGCTGCACCGGCGGCGAGCTGCCGCAGGCCGCCAGCGCCAGCAGCATCGACAACGCGAGGCCGCCCCTCTTCAGTCGGCACTTGGCTGAATCGGACATCGTGTCTCCCTCCGGTTTCTTTTGCTTCAACGTCGGCCCTTGAGCATGGACTCGGGCTGCTGATCGAGCGTCTCGGACAGCTCGCGCAAGGCGCGAGCCGCGCGGGCCATGTCCTGCAGGCTGCGCTGCAGGTTCTGGCTGAGTGGCGCATCCTCCGCCGTCATGCCGCGCAGCGCAACGGCGGTGGCGGCCAACTCGTCGGCCGAGCGGCGCAGGCTCATCACCAGCGGCGCGTCGGGTGCCATCGTGGCGGCCACGCCTTCGGTGGCGGTATCGATGCGCTTGAAGGTCTCGTCCACCCGGGCCGCCGCGCGGCTGACATCGAGCATCGCCACACGCGTGGCTTCGGCCGCGCCCTGAGCGCTGTTCAGCACCGGATCGGCCTGGCGGTTGAGCTTGTCCATCAGGCCGCGCATCTGCGCAGTGGCCTGCGCCACGTCGCGCAGGGTCTGGTGCAGCTCGGGGTTGGCCAGCAGCGCGCGGGTCGAGCCGGCGATGGCGGAGATGTCGGCCACCAGGCGCTTGATGTCCAGCTCCTCCACCTGGCTGCGCAGCTCCTGGAAGGCGGTGGAGATGGTCGGCACCTCGTTGGCCAGGCCGGCATCAACACGCAGCGAGCGCTTCTCGGGATGGAAGTCCAGGTCGACGTAGAGCTGGCCAGTCAACAGGCTCTGCGTGGCCAGCTGCGCGCGCAGGCCGCGCTGCACCAGGGCCGGGATCGCCGCAGCCAGATCGTTGTCGGCGCCCTGGCCAACCACGCTGCGCAGCATCTGACGCTCCAGCTCGGCGTACACCGGGATCACCACGCGGTCGCCCGACTTGTCGTAGGCCAGGCCGATCTCCGACACACTGCCCAGGCGCACGCCGCGGAACACCACCGGCGCGCCAATCTGCAGGCCGTAGATCGAGCCGCCGAAGTGCATCACCACCACCTGTTTGCGCGTCCACAGCTGGCCGCCCGCCAGCACCACAACGGCCAGAAACAGCAGCACCAGCGCGCCGACCACGAATAGGCCCAGCAGAGCCGGATTGCCTTTGCGGCGAGCGCTGCTCATGCCGGAACTCCGCGGCGCAGGAACTCACGCACGCCCGGCGGCCCGTGGTCGAGCAGGGCCTGGGGACTGTCCAGCGCAGACATGGTCTTCTCCTTGGCATCGAGGAACAGCGCGCGGTCGGCCACCGCGAAGATGCTGTGCAGCTCATGGCTGACCAGCACCACCGTCGTGCCCAGATGATCGCGCAGGTTGAGGATCAGCTCGTCCAGGCGCGCCGCACTGAGCGGATCGAGGCCGGCCGAGGGTTCATCCAGAAACAGCAGCGGCGGATCGAGCGCCATGGCGCGGGCAATCGCGGCACGCTTTCGCATGCCACCGCTGAGCGCCGCCGGCGACAGATCAAAGCTGCCGTCCAGCCCCACCAGCGCCAGCTTGAAGCGCGCCACCGTCTCGATCTCGGCCTCGCTCAAGGCGGTGAACTCGCGCAGCGGCAGCATCACGTTCTCGCCCACGCTCATCGAGCTCCACAGCGCGCCGGCCTGGAACATCACGCCGAAGCCGCGCTGCAGGCGCTCCAACTCTCGCTCATCGGCCAGCGCCAGATCGAGACCAGCATGGCAGACGCTGCCCTGCGCCGCCGGCTGCAGGCCGATCAGCGCGCGCAGCAGCGTGCTCTTGCCGCAGCCGCTGCCGCCCATCAGCACCAGGATCTCGCCGCGCCGCAGCTCGAAATTCAGGCCGCGCATCACCAGCTTGTCGCCATAGGCGAGCGTCAGGTCGCGCACCTCGATCAGCGGCGGGGGTGTCGGGTCGTCCATCACCAGTCCAGCTTCTGGAACATGATGGTCAGCGCCGAGGCGGCGACCGTGATCCACACGATGGCCTGCACCACCGCGGCGGTGGTGGCATCACCCACGGCCTGCGCACTGCGGCCCGCATTCATGCCCTGGCGGCAACCGGCCAGCGCGACCAGCAACGCATAGACCGTGCCCTTGAACAGGCCGATGCCCAGGTGCGCAAAGGTCAGCGACTCGCGCGAGCGGCTGAGATATTCGAAGGGCTCCAGATCGAAGATGCCCACCGCCACCGCCAGGCCGGCGGCACAGCCCACCAGCGCCGCATAGGCGGTCAGCAGCGGTGCCATCAACGTCATCGCCAGCACGCGCGGCAGCACCAGATGCTCGACCGGGTTCAGTCCCATCGAGCGCAGCGCATCGACTTCTTCATTGGCCTGCATGCTGCCCAGCTGCGCCGCGAAGGCCGCGCCGACCCGGCCGGCCAGGATCACGCCGGTCATCAGCGCCGCCACCTCGCGCACCACGCCCACGGTCACCAGATCGGCCATGTAGATGTGCGCGCCGAAGCGCTGCAGCTGGGCCGCGCCCATATAGGCAATGATCAGCCCGACCAGCCCGCAGACCAGGGACACGATGCCCAGGCTGGCCGGCCCGGTGGCCTGCAGCTGGAACATCAGGTCGGAGCGGCGCATCGCGCTGCGCCCGCGCAGGGCCCGCGCCGCGGCCTGTAGCACCTCGCCGATGAAGACCAGCGTGGTGCGCGCGCGCCGCAGCCGCAGGCTCATGTGTCGGCCGATCTGCACCAGCAGGCCCTCGGGCGGCGCCAGGCGCAGCGGCGCGCCCTCGCCGGCCAGTTTCAGCACCTCGCGCAGGCCCTCTGGCAGGCCGGCGATGTCCAGGCGCAGGCCCCGGTCGGCGGCCAGGGCCCACAACGCGGCGGCCAGGCCACTGTCGTAATCCGTTAGGCGGCTGGTGTCGATACTGAGGCTCTGGCCTGCTGGCAGATCGGCTGGCGGCGGCGGCAGCTGCGCCCGGCCGCGCCAGTCGCCGCTGAGCTGAAGCTGCAGGCCGCCGGACTGGGTGAGCCATTGCGCTTCGGCTGCCACCATGTCGGGACTCATGGCCGGCGCCCCGGCCTGCCGGACGAAGCCGACACAAGCAGCCAGCGCCGCGCGGGCGCAAAAAACACTGGGCCGGCAATCGAGAAGGGCATCCTGATGGCAAGGCGTGGTGGACAGCTTTGCATTCTCAGCCCGAAATCGCGTCCACAACCATGACGTCGCTCATAAACTCTTGGCGCCGCAAGCAGCGGACGGATCGCCAGCCTGATCGCCAAATAGCCGAAGAGAACACCGATGACCTATCTGCTCGCCCTCGACCAGGGCACTTCCAGCTCGCGCGCCATCGTCTTCAACGCCGAGGGCACCATCGTCGCGATGGCGCAGCAGGAGTTCCGCCAGATCTTTCCGCAGCCGGGCTGGGTCGAGCATGACGCGATGGAGATCTGGCAGACCCAGCTGGCCTGCGCCCGCGATGCGCTGACCAAGGCCGGACTTCGAGCCGCCGACATCCGCGCCATCGGCATCACCAACCAGCGCGAGACCACGGTGGTGTGGAACCGCAAGACCGGTGCGCCCATCCACCACGCCATCGTCTGGCAGGACCGCCGCACCGAACCGACTTGCGTGCGCCTGCGCGAACAGCCCGGCCTGGCCGAGCGCGTGCGCGAGACCACCGGCCTGGTGATCGACCCCTACTTCTCCGGCACCAAGCTGAAATGGATCCTCGACCATGTGCCCGGCGCGCGTGCGCAGGCCGAGGCCGGCGAGCTGGCCTTCGGCACGGTGGACAGCTGGCTGCTGTGGCAGCTGACGGGCGGCCAGGTGCATGCCACCGATGTCAGCAATGCAGCGCGCACCATGCTGTTCGATGTGCGGCGCAATGAATGGAGCGATGCGATGCTGGCCGCGCTGGACATCCCGCGCGCGGTGTTGCCCGAGGTGTTCCCCTCGGCGCACCCCTTCGGCAAAACACATGCCGAGCATCTGGGCGGCGAGATCCTGATCGGCGGCATCGCCGGCGACCAACAGGCGGCGCTGTTCGGCCAGGCCTGCTTCACGGCCGGCATGGCCAAGAACACCTATGGCACCGGCTGCTTCATGCTGATGCACACCGGCGCACAGTTCCGCAGCTCGGCCAACGGCCTGATCACCACGGCCGCCGCGCAGCACGACAGCCGGCCCGCCTATGCGCTGGAAGGCAGCGTCTTCATCGGCGGTGCGGTGGTTCAGTGGCTGCGCGACGGACTGCACGCGATCAAGTCCAGCAGCGAGGTGCAGCGCTTGGCCGAGAGCGTGCCGGATGCCGGCGGCGTGATGTTCGTGCCGGCCTTCACCGGCCTGGGTGCGCCCTACTGGAATGCCGACGCGCGCGGCGCCATCGTCGGCCTGTCGCGCGGCACCACCGTGGCGCACATCGCGCGCGCAGCGTTGGAGAGCATTGCGTTCCAGAGTACGGCCCTGCTGCAGGCGATGAGCAAGGACGCCATCGCGGCCGGCGGCGCGCCGGTCACCGAACTACGCGTGGACGGCGGCGCCTGCGCCAACGATCTGCTGATGCAGTTCCAGGCCGACCTGCTGGGCATTCCGGTGCTGCGCCCCAAGGTCACCGAGACCACCGCGCTGGGCGCGGCCTATCTGGCAGGTCTGAGCAGCGGCGTCTACAGCGGTCTCGATGAGCTGTCCGCCAAGTGGCAGGCCGAACGGGTCTTCCATCCCACGATGCCGCGCGAGCGTGCCGCGGCCCTGATGGCCGGCTGGGAACGTGCGGTGCGGCAGACTGTGGCCGACTGAGGTCAGCCCGAGCAGGTCGACAGAACAGGGGATTCCGATCAGCAGGCAGGCGGCCTAGCATCCGCGCCCAGCAGGGTCGGTGGCGCATGGGGCGCCGCAGCGCTGCCAAGGAGATCTCGATGCGTCGACCAGTCCTGACCCCGCTGCGCTTGCAGTCGATCCTGCCAGCCCTGCTGATCCTGCTGCCCGCGGTGGCGCCCGCCGCATCGGCTGACGAGATCGCCCGCGGCGGCTATCTGGTGCGGGCCATGGGCTGCGCGGATTGCCACACGCCGATGACGATGGGGCCGCAAGGGCCGGCGCCGGACTTCGCGCGCGGCCTGTCCGGCCATCCGGAAGGCATGGCGCTGCCCCCGGCGCCAGCACCGCAAGGCCCTTGGGGCTGGGGTGGCGCACTCAGCAAGACGGCCTTCTGGGGGCCATGGGGCACCAGCTACGCCAGCAATCTGACGCCGGATGCCACTGGTCTGGGCAGTTGGACCGAAGCCCAGTTCATCGGCTCGATCCGCAGTGGCAAGCACCGCGGCAGCGGTCGTCCGGTCGCGCCGCCGATGCCCTGGCCAGCCTTCAGCCAGCTGAACGATGCCGATCTGAAGGCCATGTTCGCCTACTTGATGGCGCAGCCGGCCGTGCGCAACGAAGTGCCGGCTTACCAGCCGCCAGCGAAGTAGCCGCAGCTCACACCGCAAACCTGCATTGAGAAAACCGCCGCGCCTTGCGGCAGCGGCGGTCCTGGGGAGGCAGGCACCCAAAGGTGCCCGCGCATCACGAGTTACTTGAACTGATAGCTGGCCGTGGCGTACCAGAAGCGGCCACGCGGATCGGCAAACGAGCCCGCAAAGCCTGCCGCGTGCGAGCCATAGCTCGACGAGGCGACGAACGGCGGCTCCTTGTCGAACAGGTTGCGCGCGCCGACGGTGAGCTTCAGGTTCTTGAAGCCACGGTAGCCGACCGACATGTTCCAGCGGTTGGTGTCCTTGACCTGGTACGGCGCATCGACGCCCAGATTGGTGTTCACCAGCGCGGCCGATTCGGTCCAGCCCTTGGTGTACACGTTCTCCAGCGACACGTTCCACTGGTTCAGCGACCAGTCGAAGCCCAGCGTGTGCTGCCACGTCGGCACCGGCGCATTGCCACCTGCCGATTGGCCGGCGTAGTCGGTGTAGGGCGTGTCCTTGCCGTTCTGCTGCTCCCAGTTCAGCACATGGGTGCCGTTGAAGCTCACACCCAGCTTGCCCATCGTGCCCAGTTCGAAGCTGGTGCGCACGTCGAGGTCGATGCCCGAGGTCTTCAGTCCGCCCAGGTTCTCCACCGGCGTCTCGATGTAGGAGATGAAGCCGGCCGAGGTGCGCTTCACACGGCTCTTGTACTTGTTGTACAGGGCCATGTCGGTCATCAGCGTGTCGCCGCTGATCAGGCCGATCTGGTCGCTCTTGCGGATGTTCCAGTAGTCCAGTGCGACGCTCAGATTGCGCATCGGCTCGAACACCATGCCGAAGGCGAACTGCTTGCTCTTCTCGGGCTTGAGGTTCTTGTCGCTGGAGAGCTGCACATTGAACTGCGTGTTGCACAGCGGGCTGTCGGCCTTGCCGGCCGGGCAATCCGGATCGACCTGCGGATCGGCTGTGTTGGTGTTGGACACCGGTGCGTTGACATCCCACAGCGTCGGCGCGCGGAAGCCGGTGCCGGCGCTGGCGCGCAGCAGCAGTTCCTTGCTCGGCTGCACGCGCAGGGCCAGGCGCGGGTTGAAGCTGCCGCCGAAGTCGCTGTACTTGTCATAGCGCGCCGCGGCGGTCAGCTCAACACCCTTCATGAAGGGCATCGACAACTCGGTGTAGACCGCATAGATGTTGCGGCTGGCGCTCGTGGTCGGAACCGAGCCTTCACCACCAATGTGCGAGCCCTTGGAGTACTCGGCATTGGTGGGCCGGTCGTCGGCCTTTTCCTTGCGCAGGTCGGTGCCGACGGCGATCGCCATCGCGCCGCCATCCAGCTTGCCCAGTTCACGGCTGGCCTTGGCATCGAAGGCCATCACGGTGCCCTTGGACTTGCGCACCTCGCCGGTCAGCGCCGCCTTGGCCAGCTCGGCCAGGCCGGCGGCGTCATTCGGGCCGAAGGGGTTGACGTTGCCGGTGCGCAACGCCTTCAGATACGGTTCCTGCAGCAGGTAGCCGCTGTAGACCAGGGTGCCGCGCGCCTGCGCGAGGTTAAGGCCAATGTCGTAGTCCCAGCCATTGAACAGGCCGGTGGCGCCAACCACCATGCGGTACTGCTCGTTGGTGTTGTCGCTGACGCGGTTGCCGACGTCGACCGAACGCGTGGCGATCTCCGCAAAGCCGTCGCCATCCGCATCCCAGTCCGCTGCGGTGTAGCCCAGGCGGGTCAGCAGCGCGGTCGGGAAGTAGCGGCTGCTGGTAGGCATCAGCACGTTCGGATAGTTGCCGTCGGGCTGCACCTTCATCGCCGAGCCATCGATAGGCGTGGCGGCGACGCGGCCGATGGTCGCGTTGCGGGCGATCGAGCCCTCGACGAAGAACTGGTGGTCCGCGTTGACGCGGAAGGTGCCGCGGCCGAAGAAATCAGTCTTGGTGCTGTCCGGCAGGTTGTCCAGCATGGCCGCGTAGATGGCGCGGCAGCGCCTGAGCGGGTCACCGCTGGGCGTGGTGGCGCCAGCAGGCGCCTGGATCACCGTGGTGGCCGGATCGCAGGCCGCCATATTGGCGCCCGGGTTGCTGTAGGCGCCGGGGGTGATGCCCAGGTCCATCAGGCGGCCCGGGAAGGCGCGGAACGAGGTCGGGGGAATCGAGCCCGGCACCTCGGTGGCATGGCGCCAGTACAGGCCCTGGTCGATGGCCTGGATGCGGGTCTGCTTCTTGACGTTGCCGGTCAGCAGCAGGTTGTAGCCGTCCTTGATCAGGTCGCCCTGGCCATAGGCCAGCGTGACGCCGGTCTCGCGGCCGCCGACGCCGTCTTCGGTGTCGCCATAGCGGGCCGACAGCTCGCCATTGCGGTAGTCCTTGCGCGTGATGAAGTTGATCACGCCGCCCACGGCGTCGGTGCCGTAGATGGCAGAGGCGCCGTCGCGCAGCACTTCGATGCGGTCGATGGCGGCAAAGGGAATGCTGTTCAGGTCCACCGCGACCGAGCCGCCGATGGAGCCGAAGGGGTGGCCAGCCAGACGGCGGCCGTTCAGCAGCACCAGCGTCGAGTTGGGGCCGAGGCCGCGCATATTGGCATTGCTGGTGGCATAGCCGGCGCCCTGGGTCGAATCCGACACCAGGCCCGAGATGCCGGAGACGCGGCGCAGGATGTCCTCGACATTGGTGGCACCGCTCTTCTCGATCTGCTCGCGGGTCACCACGGTGACCGGCAGTGCCGTCTCGGACTCCAGTCGCTTGATCGACGAGCCGGTGACGGTGACGCGCTCCAGTGCGGCTTGGGCCAGCGCTTGCGGGATGTAGCTCAGGGCGACGCTGCCAAAAGCCAGCGCCAGTGCCCGGCTCAGCCGGGATGTTCTCAACATGGGTTCACTCCTCTCGTTGCAACAGGGTTTGCTGCTTCAGCGGGACGGGCCACGCGCGGTAGCGGGTGGCCGGGTCCGGTTCTTTGAAGTTCGCGCAGGGATTCTTTGCCCCAAGGTGACAGGGGCCGATCAGGCAAACCCTGCCGTTGCGGAAGCGCATCAGCGAAGAGGGGATCCCATACAAACGGCACTTGCGTGCCGATGTTTTGTGGCGTTAGGGCTGTGGCGGGCTCAAAAGCCCAGGCTCTGGCCCGCCCCCAGCAAGGTCGCCACGCCCAGCAGCGCAAAGATCGCCGCGGCTACGCCGTGCACCAGGCGCACCGGGATCTTGTGGGCGATGCGGTCGCCCAGCAGCACGGCCGGCACGTTGGCGATCATCATGCCCAGCGTGGTGCCGGCCACCACGGCCCACAGCTCGTTAAAACGCGCTGCCATCGCCACGGTGGCGATCTGCGTCTTGTCGCCCATCTCGGCCAGGAAGAAGGCCACGATGGTGGTGCCCAGCACGCCCAGCTTGAACTTGCCGCCGCCCTCGACCTCTTCGTCAATCTTGTCGGGGATCAGAGTCCAAATGGCCATCGCGACAAAGCCCACGCCGAGAATCCAGCGCAGCGCCTGCGGCGACAGCAGCGTGGTGATCCAGGCACCCAGGGCGCCGGCGCCGGCATGGTTGACCGCGGTGGCGATCAGGATGCCCAGGCAGATCGGTAGTGGCTTGCGAAAGCGGGCCGCCAGCAAGAAGGCCAGCAACTGGGTCTTGTCGCCGATTTCGGCCAGGGCCACGAGGCCGGTGGAGACGAGGAAGGCTTCCATGAGATGAGTTCACTCCGCGGCCTGAATGCAAGATCCAGCATTGACCATGCCCCTGCGGCCGCTGCCCAGGTGCATGGTCAAAGGTCTTGCCAGGTGCGGACACTGCACGCGCCATGCTTCGAGAACTGAAGCAAGTCTGTTGACGCGGGCCGGCATCTACGAATGCCGCGACTACTCCCCAATGACAGACACAATTCTAGCGGAGCCGCAGCGTCGGGCTGGCAGGGTCCAGGCGCTGACGCGGGATCACCCAGGCGCCGGGGTCGAGCCGGCGCAGCCCGGCGCCGGCCGCGGACAGATCGGCCACGATGACGCGGCGCAGCGCGTCAGCACGCCAATGGCGGCCGGCAAAAGCCTGCAAGGACTCGGCCGGCACCGCCTGCAAGGTCTCGGGCCAGGCCTCCAGCAGCGCCGGCGCAGCACCATCCTTCGCCAGGCGCGCCAGCATCCCCGCCAGGCCGGCGGTGGTCTCGAGCTGCCGGCCATGCTCGCCCAGCAGCGCACTGCGGCGGGCCAGCAGTTCGGGCGCGGCCACGGGCTCCTGACCCATGCGCTGCAGCTCGGCACCCAGCAGCACCACCGCCTCGGCCGCTTGCGCTGGCCGCGTCTGCAGGCCGGCCAGCAGGAGCCCGGCGCCAGGCAGCGATTCGGCCTCGCAGCTGACGCCATAAGACAGGCCGCGGCGGATGCGCAGCTCCTGGTTCAGCCGCGAGGAATAGCCCTGCCCCAGAACCGCCAGCGCCAGCCGTGCCTCGGCTTCGGATTCGCCCGCACCGGCATGCGGCGCCGTCAGCGCCACGGCGGCCTGGGCCGCACCGGGCCAGTCGACCAGCAGCGTGCGGGCCTGCAGCGGCAAGGGCTGCACGGGCGGCCGGGCCGGCAGCGGGCCGCTGCCGCTGCGCCAGTCACCAAACTGCTGGCGTGCAAGGGTGAGAGCCTCGTCCAGATCGATGTCGCCGGCCAGCAGCAGGCAGCTGGTCTCAGGCCGCAGGCGGCGCTGCTGCTCCAGCAGGTCACGGCGCTGGATGCGCCCCAGGCTGGCCGGCGTGGGCAGCTGCCCGGCCGGGCTCTCGCCCCAGTGCAGGCGCCGCGCCAGCAAGGCCGCCAGCTGCGCCGGATCGGCCAGCTGCTGCTCGCGGGCATCCAGCAGCTCTTCACGCACGCGGTCCAGGTCATCGGGCGACAGCAAGGGCTGCAGCGCCAGGTCGGCCAGCAGCTCCAGCGCGGCGTCCAGGTTCTGACGCGCCACCGTCAGGCCCAGGCTACCGGCGCGCGGTCCGCTGTCCAGCTCCAGGCTGGCGCCCAGGCTTTCGGCCGCAAAGGCCAGCTCGTCGGCGTTCTGCGGCTCGCCTTCGCGCACAGCACCCCGGCCGAGCAGTTGCAGATGCAGCTGCGCCAGCCCGGCCTTGGGCGCCGGATCGCCCAGGCTGCCCAGGTCTGTCATCAGCAGGCGCGCGCTGACCAGCGGCAGGCCGCGCCGTTCGGCCACCAGCAGGCGCAGGCCGTTGGGCAGGCGGGCCTCGGCCAGCCTGGGGCGAGGCAGCGGCAACTCTGGGCCTGGCGGTGGTGGGCGGTCAAACCCTTGAGCGCGCAGTCCCGGCGCTAGCGCCAGCGGCAGTGCCAGCCCTGCCAGCAGCGCGTGGCGTCGGCGCAGGTTGGCGCCCTTCATGTCATCACCCCCGCCTTGCGGCTCTCGTACAGCACGGTCTGCCGCGGCGCCTTCAGCAGCCACTGCTGCAGCACCCGCTGCAGCTCGACCACGCCGACGCCCTGCGTAGCCGCCAGCTCACGCTCGGCCGCCTGCGCATCGCCGCGCAGCAGCAGCGATTCGCCCAGCAGCAGCGCCCGGCCCTCGGCGGTTTCGCGGGCCTGCAGTCCCTGCGTCAGCAGCTGCGCCTTGGCCTTGGCCAGCTCCTCGGCCAGCAGCGGTTCCTGGGCCAGGCGCTGCACTTCGCGCTGCAGCGCGCCGGCCAGGGTCTCGGCCGTCACACGGGCCTGCCCCGTGGCAATGGCATGCGCGACGATCAGGCCGGCCTCGGCATTCAGCATCAGCTCGAAGCCGGTGCTCTGCGCCAGGCGGCGGCGGTAGACCAGGCTTTCGTTGAAGCGGCCCGATTCGCCCAGCCCCAGCAGCGTGGCGGCCACGCGCAGCGCGGCGCCATCACCATGCGCCAGCGGCGGCCCCTGCCAAATCAAGGCGGCGGCGGGCTGTGGCGCCTGCAGCGCGGCGATGCGGTGAACGGTGTCGCGCTCGCGGGCCGGCTCGCTGATGTCCAGCCGCGGCAGCGGCTCGGCCGGCGCGCGGATGCTGCCGAAGAAGTGATCGACCGCTGCATCCAGCCGGCTGGCGTCGAAGCGGCCGCTGACGATCAGCAGCGCGTTGTCGGGCCGGTAATGGCGCGCATGGAAGGCGCGCACCTCGTCCAGCGTGGCAGCTTCCAGCTCGGCCAGCTCGCCGACCACCGGACGGCGGTAAGGGTGGCGCTGGTAGCCCAGCCCGGGGATGGCGTGGAACAAGGGGCCGTAGGGTTCGCCCAGCACGCGCTGGCGCAACTCCTCCTTCACCACCTCGCGCTCGCTGTCGAAGTTGGCCTGGTCCACGTTCAGATTGGCCATGCGTTCGGCCTCGGCCCACAGCACCGGTTCCAGATGGTTGGCCGGCACCTGGCAGTGGAACACCGTGACATCAGGCGTGGTGAAGGCGTTGTTGCTGCCGCCCACATCCTCGGTCATGCGGTCGAACTGTTCGGCCGCCATATGGCGCGTGCTCTTGAACATTAGGTGTTCGAACAGATGCGCGAAGCCGGCGCGGCCTTGCGGGTCGTGCTTGCCGCCGACCCGGTACCAAAGCTGCACGCTGACGCTGCTGCCACCGGGCAGCGAATCCGGCAGGCTCAGCACGCTCAGGCCATTGGCCAGCCGGCGCTGGCGCGGCGCCAGCGGGGGCAGCAGCGCCGCCTGCGGCAGCGGCGCCGGCCAGGCAAAACCTGACCCCATCATCAAGGCGCCCGCCAGAAACTGGCGGCGCCGGCACGGCATGCTTGTCATGCCCGCAAGCATAAAGACAAAGGCCGGCGACAGCGCGGCCGGCCTCCAGCTCTTGCGGAGCCGCTGTCGTTCAATCCTGACGGCGGCGGCGCAGCACGGCGCCCAGCGTCAGCAGGCCCAGTGCCATCAATGCATAGCTCTGCGGCTCGGGCACAGGGGCCAGCGTGAAGGCCAGGTTGTCGGCGTAGCCGTCGTTGTCACCCGAGACCAGGCGCTGCATCGACAGATCGAAGCTGATCTTCGTCGTACCCACCGGCACCAGGCCGCTGGCCTCCCGGTACAGCAGGCCGGTCTGATTGCCCCGGTCGGCCGGCGTCACGGAAGCCAGCTCGGCGTTGCCCAGCACATTGCTGGCGGCGTCCAGGAAGGACACGTACAGGTAGGCGTTGTCGGTCTGATCGCTCCAGCCGCCCAGCCAGCCGGACAGCTTGTAGCCGACCGTGCCGCTGGCGATGTCGGCGGCATTGGCGCTGACGTCGACGGTCTGGAAGCCCGCGGCGTAGTCCACGCCAGAGCCGCCGACGAACAGGAAGCCGCCGCGGTCGGTCGGGCCGGGCTGGGTCGGCTTGACCCAGTTGCCGCTGTACTCGACCGCTTCGAACAGCGGCGTGCCGGCATAGGCGGACCAGCCGGCCGGGCCAGATTCGGCATTGCCGTTGATGATCAGATTGCTGCCGTAGCTGGCAGCCTGGGCCGAGCCGGCCAGGGCCAGCAGCAGGGCGGCAGCGCCGCGGATCAGGGAGGTTTGCATGAGAGTCTTTCGCTAGGTTCGGATGCGGGTGAGAGGAAGCTGGGGGACGCTGAATCAGGCCGGCAGCTGGTACTTGTTGAGCAGGGCCTGGCCTTCCATCGCGGGGTCGCTGATCGAAGGCTTGCCGGTCTCCAGGTGGCCGGCGAAGCGACGGCTGAAATCGGCCTGGCCGGTGACGCGCACGCTGAAGTCGTACCAGTAGGCGCTCTGCACCAGCGGCAGGCGGATGCGGCCGGTCGAGCCCTGCGCCAGGCGCAGGCGCTGCGCCGGCGTGGCGTAGTACTTGTTGGCGCTGAGCACGAACTCGCAGGCCATGCTGCCGCTGTTGCTGAAGTCGACGATCAGCTCGCCGCTGCTGCGCTCGTAGCTGACGCGCACATCCGGATTGGGCTGGGCGGCGGCGGCCACGCGGCGCGCATTGCCAGTGAAGTGGCGGTGGTAGCCGTTCGGTCCCAGCACCCACAGGTCGTAGGCGCCGCTGGCAGCGGGCGTCCAGCTGTCCTTCAACTGGCGGCCGGCCTCGACGGTGAAGCGGCGCGGCAGCGCGGCCAGGTCGAGTCGGTCGTAGACATGGAACACGGCCGCGCCACTGCCGCTGTTGACGAAGCTGAGTTCAACGCGGGTGGAACCGACGCGGCCGGCATTCGGCTGGATCAGAGCGTGGGTGTGCAGCTCATAGGGCAGTGCACGCGCCGGGCGCGGGCCGCTGGCCTGCACCGGCGCCGTGACGCTGGTGGGCGTGGCCGGTGTGGTGGTGCCGGGCAGCGCACGGGCGCGGGTGGCCAAGGCAAGCGTGGCCGGCAGGCTGGCGAAGAACGCGCTGTCAGACGGGTCGGCGAAGTTGAAGGCCGAGCTCAGGTCGCCGCAGACGGCGCGGCGCCAGGCGCTGATATTCGGCTCCATCACACCGAAGCGCTTCTCAATGAAGCGGATCACCGAGGTGTGGTCGGCGACTTCGGAGTTGACCCAGCCGCCCTTGCTCCACGGCGAGATCACATACATCGGCACGCGCGGACCGACGCCGTAAGGGCGGTGCAGATAGCTGGCGGTGGCGCCGTTGAGGATCTCGCAGTACTCGCCCGTGGTGTCCACGGTCGAGGCACCGGCGCGCTGCGCCTTGGCGGGGTCGGCATCCCAGGCGATATAAGACGGCGCGGCCGGCGGCGGCATGTGGTCGAAGAAGCCGTCGTTCTCGTCGAAGTTGATGAACAGCACGGTCTTGGCCCAGACCTCGGGATTGGCGGTCAGTGCATCCAGCACCTTGGACGTGTAGTCGGCGCCCTGGGCCGGGCTGGACGGGCCGGGATGCTCCGAGCCTTCGGCGGTGGCGACGATCCAGCTGACCTGTGGCAGCTTGCCTGCCAGCACGTCTTCCTTGAGCTTGTCGAGGTCGCGCGTGCTGACGCCGCGGTCCTTGAGCTGCTGCGAGTAGCCGGGGCGGCCGTACCAGGCGTCGCGGAAGGTCTTGAAGCCGGCCAGCGAATTGTCGGTGAAGTTGTCCGCCATGTTCTGGTAGACCTGCCAGCTGATGCCGGCCGATTGCAGGCGCTCGGGATAGGTGGTCCAGGTGTAGTCGTCGGCGGGGTTCTCGTTGAACCAGTCGTGGCTGTTGTCGGTGGACGGGCCGTTGCCGCGACGCAGCGGGTCATTGGTGCCGGTCCACAGGAACAGGCGGTTGGTGTTGGTGCCGGTCTGCGAGCTGCAGTGGTAGTGGTCGCACAGCGTGAAGGCGTTGGCCAGCGCGAACTGGAAAGGCAGGTCGCTCTGCTTGAAGTAACCCATCGAGTGGTTCTGCTTGGCCTTGGGCCAGGCGTCCATGCGGCCCAGATCCCAGGCGGCCTGGGCGTCGGGCCAGCTGTGCGGCGTGCCGGACACGCGCATATGCGCGAAGTTCTGCTCGGTGTTCAGGTGGAATGGGGCGATCGCCACCGGGCCGGCGCTGCTGCCGGGACGGCCGGGCGTGCTGCCGCCGGTGGTGGGCTGCACCCACACCGACTTGCCGGCCACGATGCCGGCACGGTCCAGCACCGGCACCGGGAAGGGATCGGCGAAACCGCGCACACCGTTGAGCGTGCCGAAGTAGTGATCAAAGGAGCGGTTCTCCTGGGTCAGGATGACGATGTGCTCGACATCCTTGATGGTGCCGGTGCGGTTGTTGGCCTGGATGGCCAGCGCGCGCTGGATGGCTGGCGGGAAGGCGTTGAGCGCGGCGGCAGCACCCAGGCTGCGCAGAAAGTCGCGGCGTTGATTCGTCATGATGGAATTCCTCTCAGTTCGATGCGGGGCGGCGGCGGCGGGCCACCCAGCCGACCACGGCCAGGCCGGACAGCAGCAGCGCGTAGGTCTGCGGTTCGGGCACGGCGGTGGTGAAGCTCAGGTCGTCCATCACGAACTCGCCGTGGTTGGCGCTGCTGATGCGGACCGCGTCGACCAGGCCGGCGTAGCCGCTGGCCAGGAAGGTGGGCGTCTCGGACGGGTCCAGCAGGGCCGACTGGTGCACCAGCGTGCCGCCGGAGAAGAGCTGGAAGCTCAGGCCGGCGCCACCCAGGCCGGCGAAGTAGGCACCTTCGAACTGCACCGCCTGACCGAAGTCGATCAGGCTGCTGGCGTCGTCGGCACCGAAGCCGGTGGTGATGCGACCGGCACCCGAATTCGCCGTGTAGGGCGCGGCCGGCGCGCTGAAGGCGGTCCAGCCGCCCAGCGACCAGTTCAGGCCGCCGTAGTTCATCGGCACCACGCCATCCAGCAGGTCGTCGAAGTTGAGCACCGTCGTCGCTGCCGAGGCCGACAGCGCCGAGGCCAGCAAGACGGCCGATAACACGGTCGACCGCAAAGCCCAAGGCATTAGTTCACGCATAAACCCCTCCTCTTGATTGATTGAGGGGCAATGTAGGCAGCGAGTTTGAATGCTTGAAGTCAGTTCAGAGACAGGCGCACAGCTGGGCGGCAGCCGCACCGGCATGCGGCACACTGCCCTTGTCACACGTCTGTCGCGGGAGGACCCGATGAAATTCGCCTACACCATTGTTTACGTGGCCGATGTCGCCGCATCGCTGGACTTTTTCGAGCGCGCCTTCGGGCTGGCACGCCGCTTTCTGCATGAGTCAGGCGCCTATGGCGAGCTGGAGACCGGCGGCACGGCGCTGGCCTTCTGCCAGCACGAGACGGCGCGCGACAGCCTGGGCTGCGACTATCTGGCAGCCGATGCCAGCCCGCGCCCGCTGGGCATCGAGCTCGGCCTGGCCACCGCCGATGTGCAGGCCGCCTTCGAGCGCGCTGTCCGTGCTGGGGCCGCGGTAGTGGCAGCGCCACTCACCAAGCCCTGGGGACAGACGGTGGCCTATGTGCGCTGTCCGGATGGCAGCCTGGTCGAGCTGTGCACGCCAATGGCATGAATGCCATGGACGCACCCACCGCAGCCAGCCAGCCGCTGGCCCACCATTTGCTCAGCATGGCCTACAACAACGCCTGGGCCAATGAGCGCCTGCTGAGCGCCTGCGCGCAGCTGAGCCCGGCGGCGTTCAGTGCGCCGCGCGTTGGTTTCTTTCCGTCCATCCGCGCGACGCTGAACCACAACCTGACGGTCGACTGGTTCTATCTTGCGGCGCTGGAGCGTGAACTGCGCGGCGCGCCGCCCGATCCAGACTGCTACCGCTACTTCGCTGAGCGCGAACCGATGCTCGACTGCGCCTCGCTGCACGCGGCGCAGGCTGAAGCGGACCGGCGCCTGCTGGCCTACTGCGGGGCGCAGCGCGATGCCGAGCTGCAGCGGCCGGTGACGATCGCGCGCCCGGGACGAGAGCAAATCGACAGCCGGTTGCGCCTGCTGGCCCATCTGTTCCAGCACCAGATCCACCATCGCGGCCAGGTGCACGCGATGCTCAGCGACACCCCGGTCGCCCCGCCGCAGCTCGATGAATTCTTCTGTGCCGGTGAGGCCGAGCTGCGCGCTGCCGAGTTCGCGCGCCTGGGCTGGAGCGAGGCGCAGGTCTGGGGCTGACGCCGATCAAAGCCGGCGCAGCAGGCACCGGACAGGCCGCCTGGATTTGCGCCAGCGCAAGGGCGGCCCTTGCAAATCGGCGCTCAATTCCATCACCCAAGGTTTGACGATGGAGTGATGCCATGCAACTGTTTAAGGATCTGTTCAGCAGCGATGTGGGCCTGATGAGCGCAGCCGTGATCGCGGTCATGCTGGGCATGGGCGCGTTCTATGTGAGTTACTTCCTGCGCCACGTGCGCGAGGACGCCCGGCGCGCAGCTGCCGAAGGTCGCTGATCAACGGCTGATGCGCCGAGGCCGGCACGGCCTCACAGCGCTGAAGGGTCCCGCAGCGTCCGGGCCAGGATCTTGTTCGGATAGGCCGCGTCCTCGAACCGATAGACCGCCTCGCCCAGCAGTTGGTAGCCGCAGCGGGCATAGAAGCCCAGCGCCCGCGTATTGCCCGACCAGGCGCTCAGCCACATACGGCTGGCGCCCTGCTGGCGCGCCTGTGCTTCGGCTTGTTGCAGCAGCAGCCGCCCCCAGCCGCGACCGGTGAAGCGCTGCTGCAGATACAGGCGCTCCAGTTCCATCACCGGCAGGCCGGACTCATCGCCCAGCAGCGCGTGGCGCCTGCCCAGGCAGAGTTGAGCGAATCCGACCAGGCCGCCATCGACAGCGCCGGACTCGGCCAGCACATACAGGCGCCCGGCTTCGCCGAGTTGCGCGCGGATCGCCTCCACCGACAACAGGGTCTGCACCTCGCGCGCCAGCGCAGGCGTGACGCCCTCGCTCGCGTAGGCCTCCAGGAACACCTGGGTGCCCAGCGCCGACAGGCAGGCGGCGTCATCGACGGAGGCGGTGCGGAATCGTGGCGGCATGCGGGCATCGTAGCGGCGCGTGGTCTGGCCAGCGCAGCGGCGCTGGCCCCAGCTACCCGAGAAGCTTCTCCATATAGATGCTGAAGGGGTCGGGGCGGTAGGGGGCGAACGGGCCGCAGCGGCGATAGCCCATGCGCTCATACAGGGCGATAGCCGGCCGCTGGCGAACGCCGGTTTCCAGGCGCAGCAAGGGCCGGCCGGCCCAGGCGGCTTCCAGCTCCAGCGCGGCCACCAGGGCTTTGCCCAAGCCCTGGCCGCGCGCCTCGGGCCGCACCATCATGCGTTTGAGCTCGGCACAGTCCTCGCGCAGCACAACCGCACCGCAGCCCTGCACCGTGTTGTGCGCATCACGCACCACGAGAAAGCGCACCTCGGGGCGCAGCAATTCGTCCTGACTCAGCAAATGCTGGCTGGCCGCAGGGTAGAGCGGCCCCTGGTAGGCATCCAGCGCCTCCACCAGCGCCCATACCTCGGGCTGGTCCGGACGCTCGCGCGCCAGCCGCGCTTCGCCGCCGTCGGGCCCAGAGGCAGAAGAGGAGGAGAAAGAGGACGGCACATTCACGTGGACGGGCCTCGGCATATAGGACGGCAGGGCCGTCGGATTCGAACTGAGCATCGCAGGCAACTCGGCGGCACGGCTCAGGCTGCCGCGGATCGCGCCGCAGCCCTGCTGTCTCGCCCTCAAGGGATAGTTAGATCCGGATTAACCCGCAAGCAACGTGCCAGCTTTTGCGGGGCAGGCCTGCACCACAATGCGGCCCATGCGCCGTGCCGACCGCCTGTTCCAAATCGTCCAGCTGATCCGTGGACGCCGCCTCTCCACCGCCGACTTCCTGGCTGCGCGCCTGGAGGTCTCGCCGCGCACCGTCTACCGCGACGTGGCCGCGCTGCAGCAGCAGGGTGTGCCCATCGAGGGCGAGGCCGGCGTGGGCTATCGCATGCGCGCCGGCTTCGACCTGCCGCCGCTGATGTTCAGCAAGGAAGAAGCCCAGGCCCTGGTGGCCGTGGTGCGCCTGGCCCGGCCGCAGCTGGACCGCGGCCTGGGCGAACCGGCCGAGGCCGCGCTGTCCAAGATCATGGCGGTGCTGCCGCCGGCGGCGCGTGCCGCGGCCGAGAGCCTGGCGGTCTACGCGCCGCTGTCAGGCATGGACGCGGCGATGAGCGAGCGCCTGATGCAGCTGCGCGAAGCCACCGAGAGCCGGCGCCTGCTGCGCCTGCACTACCTGGATCTGAGCGATGCACCGACCGAGCGTCGTGTGCGGCCGCTGGGCTGCTTCTTCTGGGGCCCGGTTTGGACCTTCGCCGCCTGGTGCGAGCTGCGCCAAGACTTCCGCAGCTTCCGCGTCGACCGCATCCAGGCGCTGGAACTGCTGGACGAGCGCTTTCGCGACGAGCCCGGCAAGACCCTGGTCGATATGCAGCGCCGCAGCGCGCAGGAGTGCTGATGAGTCCTGCCGCCCCCAGCCCCGATCAGATCCAGCGCCTGCTGGCGCAGTACCCGGCCGTCGCCGCCCTACCCGCGGCCTTGCGCGAGCCGGTGCTGGCCAGCCATGCGCAGGCCATGACGGTGCCGCCGGGCACCCTGCTGTTTGACGAGGGCCAGGCCTGCCAGGGCTTCCCGCTGGTGCTGGCGGGCGAGGTGCGCGTGGCGCGCGGCGCGCCCAACGGCCGTTCGCTGGAGCTGTACCGCGTGCAGCGCGGCGAGCTCTGCGTGGCGTCCACCTCCTGCCTGTTCGGCCAGGTGGCGCTGGCCGCGCATGGCATCACCACCGAGCCCTGCGAGCTGGTGCTGCTGGACCCGCAAGGCTTCGCGCTGTGGACGGAGCACGAGGGTTTCAGGCGTTATGTGTTCGGCATCTTCGCCGACCGCATCGCCGATCTGATGGCGCTGGCTGAGGCGGTAGCCTTCCAGCGCCTCGACCAGCGCCTGGCCGGCGCACTGCTGGGCCATGGCGCCGTGCTGCAGACCACGCACCAGCAGCTGGCCGACGAACTGGGCACGGTGCGCGAGATCGTCACACGCCTGCTGAAGCGTTTCGAGCGCGAGGGCTGGCTGAGCCTGGGGCGTGAGCGCATCGAGCTGCGCGACCCGGCCGCGCTGCGCGCGCTGGCCGGCGGCGGCTGAGGGCGCGCATTCAGCCCTGTGTGACCCAGGTCACAGACCCGCAGGGGCGCCGCTGCGACAGTGCAGGCATCGCCCCGCCGGGGCGGCATTCCAGCGATGGAACAAGGAGCTCTCTCATGAAGACCAATGTTGGCGGCATCGACCGCATCCTGCGCGTGACCGTGGGCACCGCCCTTATCGTGGCCGCCGCCACCGGCACCATCGGTGTGTGGGGCTATATCGGCATCGTGCCGGTGCTGACCGGCCTGTTCCGCTTCTGCCCGGTCTACCCGCTGCTGGGCATGAACACCTGCCCCATGAAGGACAGGTGATTGCCGGGCTTGCTATGGTGCGGCACTGGCGGGCCTTGAGCCCGCGCAACACGGCGTTTTGCCGCAGCACCGCACCATGAAAGCCTCTGTCAGTTCTTCCCGTCCTGTTTCCTCGCTGCCTGCCACGGCCCGGCGGCTCGGGCTGCCCCTGCTGCTGCTGGGCGCCGCGCTGGCGCTGCCGGGCAGTCTGGCCCTTGCGGCCCCGCAGGCCTTGCTGCCCACCGTTGAGTCGGTGGACCTCGGCCGTTATGCCGGCACCTGGTACGAGATTGCGCTGCTGCCCAACCGCTTCCAGAAGCAGTGCGTGGCTGACACCCAGGCGCGCTACCGCCTGGATGGCGAGCGGTTGGAGGTGATCAACCGCTGCCGCACCGCCAAGGGTGAGGTCGACGATGTGAAGGGCCACGCCAAGGTGGTGGCGGGCAGCGCCAACGCCAAGCTGCGCGTGACCTTCTTCTGGCCCTTCTACGGCGATTACTGGGTGTTGGATCTCGACCCGGACTACCGCCAGGTGCTGATCGGCGAGCCGGGACGCAAGTTTGCCTGGGTGTTGTCGCGCGATCCCTCGATGAGCGAAGAGCAGCTGCAGCGCCTGCTGGACAAGGCGGCCAGCCTGGGCTTCGACAAGGCGGCCTTTCAGCGCACGCCGCAGACACGGCCGTTGGCCGAGCGCTGAGGGCGCACCGCACATTCAGTCAGGCGCGGCGCAGGCCGGGCAAGGCCCAGCGGATACGCCCGGCCGGCTGCTCCACCCAGCGGTAGAACAGCAGCGCCGCCAGATTGCTGAGGCCCCAGGCCGCCAGCATGGCGATCACGGCCGCCATCGGATAGTCGGGATCCTTGTGCTCGAACAGCGCGTTGACCAGCAGCAGCACCGAGAAGTGCACCAGGAACAGCGCGTAAGAGTGGGTGCCCAGGTGGCTGAGCAAGGCCGCGGCGCGCTGCTCAAGCCGGCCCGGGCCGGACAGCAAGCCGCGGCCGCGATCGGCCCGCCACTGCCACAGCGCCAGCAGTGTGGCCACCACCAGGGCCAGCGCGATGCGGCCACGGAACTCCAGCAGCAGCGCGGCAACAGCCAGCGCCCCCAACGCCAGCCCGGCCGGCAGGCGGCGACCGCGTAAGCTGGGGTGCCGGCCGATGATGTGCACCAGCGCGCCCAGCCCGTAGGCGCCGAAAAAAGGTTCTTCACCCAACTCCGGGGAAGGCTGCCCGGATCTTGAGGAAGAAGTAGGCGTCGTCGCGGAAGCCGTAGGCCATGCGCTTGATGACTTTGATCCTGTTGTTGATGCCCTCGATGAGGTTAGTCCCGAGTGGGTATCGGCAATGGGCCAAGATGCCGGGCAGGTAGGGTTTGAGGTTGGCGGCGAAGCGTTTGAGGGGCTCGATACGGCTGCGTCGCGCTTTGGCGTACCAACTCTTCCAGGCGCGCTCGGCGTAGCCGGGATGTCGATAGCTCCACAGGTCCTTGAGCGCATCGCGCAGTACATGGACGACGAACAGGGCGCGGTTGGCGGCCAACAGTTCCTTGAGCTGAACATCCTGCCCAGGCGCCAAGTTCTCTGCGTTCTTCAGTAGCAGCCAGCGTGCCCCTTTGACCACCCGCCGAGCGGACTTGTCAGCGCGGAGTTCGTTGGCACGATCAACCCGCACTCGGTCAATCACCTCGCACCCGTACTTGACCACCACATGGAACAAGTCAAAGACGATGGCGGCCTGCGGGCAGTGGTGCTTGACCTCAATCTCGTAGCCCGCGTTCATGTCCATAACGGCAGCGCGCAGTTGCTTGCAACGCTGCGGGCCAAGCAGTTCGAAGAAGGGTCGCACATCGGCGCGGCCACGCCCTCGCCCCACCCACAGCACACGCTTGCGCGTGGGCTCGACGATCACGGTGGCGTAGCGGTGCCCCTTCTGGATAGCGAACTCGTCCATGCCGATCACCTCCAGCCCGTCCAGGTCGATCGGACCCAACTCGCGCTTCATGCTGGCGAAGTCAAGATCCTTGACGGTCTTCCAGTCCAGCCCGAAGAAGCCCGCGACGTGCCGGATGGAGGTCACGCGGCACAGTCTGGCGACTGACTCGCCCAAGCGCCGGGTTACCCGTGCGTACGGGTCCAACCAGTTCAACTGCTCCAACTTGGGACCGCACTGAGGGCATGCCACCCGAACACGCGCAAGGATCAGTTCGATTCGGTGCTCGAGGATAGGCAGGTCGCGAACTCTGCGTTCGTACTGGTCATGCACCGAGCGACTCATTCGGCCGCACTGACTGCATCGGTGCAATCGACCCGGTCTCGACTGCAACCTCAGCACCCACCAGGACTGGCCGGATCGGCTCTCATGCCAGTCCTCGACGACGTCATACCCTACCCAGCCGCCCAGCCGGGAAATAAGATGGTCGTGGGCCATGATCGCCCTCCTGCGGTCTTGCTGCTTGGTACCAACAAGGTAGCAGTGACGACCGTGGCCCACCAGACATCTCCCGCAGATCGGCGAAGAACCCGAAAAAATACCAGCCCCAGTTGTCGTGCCCGGCATCCAGGTTGAACCAGAACAGCGAGGCGGCCAGCAGCGCCAGCAGCAGCAGCGGGCCGATGAAACGCGCCGCCGGCCGGCCCTGCGTGAACCACAGCAGGCCCAGCATCAGCGCGAACAGCTGCAGGTCGATGGCCACATACCAGGCGCCCACCGTTAGCGACTCCACCCCCATCACCCCATGCAAGAGCAGCCCATGGGCGGCCAGCTGGGCCGCACTGACCGAAGCCGGCACAAGCTCAGGCAACCAGCGTTCGACCAGCAGCGAGCAGGCCAGCGTCAGCAGCACCGCGGCCATGAAAGGCAGCATCAGCCGCTGATAGCGCCGCCACAGCAGGGCCGGTGGGTCGCCACGCAGCGTGTGCCCGTCAGGCAGCAGGCCACGCGCACTCAGGAAGCCGCCCACCACCAGGAAGACCTGCACGGCCATGCGCCCGTACTCGTAGAGAAACTCGATCAAGGCCGGCCACAGCGACTGCACCGCTTCTGCCACCGGCCCATAGGCGGCCAGATGGTGCAGCACGATGGTCTGGGCGGCCAGCGCCTTCAGCGCATCGACATGCAGCAGGCGGTAGGGGGCGGGGGAGTGCATCAGCAGCAGCGCCTGCCACGGGGCAGGGATCAGGAGCGGCAGAAGCAGCCTGCCGAGCGCGCTGCGCATCGGGCGCAGCAAGGCGAAAAGCCGCGATTGTAGTGAGGGCTTAGACCTTGCCGGTGAAGATGCGGCCCAGCCAGCCCAGATACCAGTCGAGGAAGCGCTGCCAGGCCGACTTGGGCGGCAGCGCGGGCGCGCTCGGCAGCCGCACCGCATAGCGCTGCTGCAAGGCCGCGTTGAAGGCGGCGAAGAAGTCGCCGGCCATCTTCTGCGCCGCCATGTCCACCAGGCGCGAGCCCACCTGAGCCAGCTTGCCGCCGACACTGGCCACCACCGAGTAGTGCAGCTGCGTCTGCTGCGGCCCCAGCACTTCCAGCCAGACCTTGGCCTCGCCCTTTCCATGGCCGGCGGCCCCACCCTGCCCCTCGAAGGCGATCTGGTAACTGCGCGGCGGGTTCAGCTCGGAGAGCTTGAGCCGGCCCTTGAACTTGGCCTTCAGCGGACCGACCGACACCGCCAGCAGCGCCTCGTACTCATGCTCGCCAATCGGCGTGAGCGACTCGCAGCCGCTGATCGCCGCCTTCAGCATCTCGGTGTCGTTGAGCGCCTCCCAGGCCTGGGCCTGGGTGACGGGCAGGGTTTCTTGGCCGTTCAGTTGCATGGTGTGGAGAGTAGCTGAGCCAACGCCTGCAGGCTGGCAAGGTTGTGGGCCGGCAGATGCAGGCTGACCTCGGGCAGCAGCGCGCGGATGCCGGCGGCCTTGGGCTCGAAACCCTCAAAACGCAGCAAGGGGTTCAGCCAGACCAGGCGCCGGCACGAGAGGCGCAGGCGCCGTGCTTCGAAGGCCAAGGCTTCGGCGCTGGCGCCCTGCTCCAGGCCGTCGGTGATCAGCAGCACCGTGGTGTCGCTGCTCAGCACACGGCGCGCCCAGTGGCGGTTGAACTCGTGCAGGCAGTCGCTGATGCGGGTGCCGCCGGACCAATCGGCCACGCGCTGGCTGACCGCCGCCACGGCCAGATCCGGGTCGCGTTGCGCCATCAGCCGGCTGATCGGTGTGAGCCGCGTGCCGAACACGAAGCTGTGCACGCGCGGCGCGTGGCGGCGCTCGGCCGGATTGGCCAGGCCATGGGCCAGATGCAGCAGCATGCGCGAGTAGCGGCTCATCGAGCCCGAGATGTCGGCCAGCAGCAGCAGCGGCGCGACACGCTCGCGCGGCCGCGTGAAGCGCGGCGGCGCCAGTGCGTCGCTGCGGCCCATCGCACGCAGGCTGGCGCGCCAGTCCATGCGGCCCTGGGTGGCGGGGGCATGGCGGCGCGTCGGGCGGGTCTCGAAGAAGGGCTGCAGACGCGCCAGAAGCTGCCGCGCCTGCGCCCATTCGTCAGCCGTCATGGTTTCGAAATCCTTGTGCTGCAACAGCTCGCGTTCGCTCCAGCTCAGGCGCGCGTCGACCTCGATTTGCTGCTCCGGCGGGCGCTCCTGCGGCGGCAGCTCCGGCGCATGCGGGAACAGTGCATCAGCCAGACGCCGGTTCTCGGGCGGCGGCGGCATGCCGGATTGAGCCTGGGCCTGCGGCAGCAGCATGGCCATCACGCGCGCCAGTAGATCAGGGTCGCGCCAGAAGATGTGAAACGCCTGCTCGAACAGCGTGCGGTGCTCGGCCCGGTCCACCAGACAGGCCGCCAGCGTGGCCTTGAAATCGGCGCGCGATGCCAGCCCCGCCACCTGCAGCGCCTGCAGGCTCAGCTGCACGCGATCACTGCCCAGCGGCAACCCCGCCTGGCGCAGCACACGGGCGAAGTGAACGAGGTTCTCCGCAAGATGTCCGCCCCCTGGGCTGGCGCTGGCTGCGGGCTCGTGTCCGCTAACCATGCCCTGTCTCGGCCTTCAGCTGCGCCAGCAGCCGCGCCGCCTCGGAGCCCTGCAGCTTGGCGATGTCGTCCTGGTACTTCAACAGCACGCCCAGCGTGGAGCGCACGGTTTCGGGGTCGAGCACCAGCGCGTCCAGCTCCAGCAGCGCGCGCGACCACTCGAGCGTCTCGGCCAGGCCGGGCAGCTTGTAGAGGTCCAGCGTGCGCAGGCCCTGGATGAAGGCGACGATCTGGCGCGCCAGTTGCGCATCGATGCCGGGCAGCTTCAAGCGCAAGATCTCCAGCTCGCGCGCGGCACTGGGGAAGTCCACCCAGTGGTAAAGGCAGCGGCGCTTGACGGCGTCGTGGATCTCGCGCGTGCGGTTGCTGGTCAGCACCACGATGGGCGGCTCGCTGGCCTTGATGACTCCCAGCTCGGGGATGCTGAGCTGGAAGTCGGACAGCACTTCGAGCAAGAAGGCTTCGAAGGGTTCGTCGGCGCGATCCAGCTCGTCGATCAGCAGTACTGGCGCGGGACCTTGGCGCAGCGGGTCGATGGCTTGCAGCAGCGGCCGGCTGATCAGGAAGCGGCGGCTGAACAGCTCTTGTGCCAGCGCCTCGCGGCTGGCGCCGGCTGCGCTGCCCACCTCCATCAGCCGAATCTCCATCATCTGGCGCGCGTAGTTCCATTCATAGGCGGCGGCCGCCAGGTCCAGACCTTCGTAGCACTGCAGCCGGATCAGTGGCCGACCCAGCATCGCGGCCAGCGCCTTGGCCACTTCGGTCTTGCCGGTACCGGGCTCGCCTTCGAGGAACAGCGGCCGCTGCAGACGCAACGCCAGGAACACCGTGGTCGCCAGATCGCGCGAGGCGATATAGCCCTGCGCGCGGAGCTGCTCGAGGGTGGCGTCAATTGAGGCGGGAAGTTCGTTCATGGCAATGGCGGTTGGTGCACCACAACGCGCGGCTCAAGGCTGCGCTGTCGGCAAGAGACCCGCTGATGAGCGGCGCCTGTACCCAGGCGCACGGGAACACAAGCCGGCCTTCGAGCGTTTGCAGCCTGGCCTCCGTCACAAGCGTGCGCCGAGCTCCGCGAGCGATGTGCGCTGCTCAACCGCAGTCCAGGCCCTCTTCTTTGCTTACCTTCTTTTGGGCCAACAGAAGAAAGCGAGTCGCCTGCCGGGGCGACATCCCGGCGGGCTCTCACCGAAGCCTCAAGACGCCGCAACCGCCCGCCCCGCCAACACCGGAATCAAGGCTGCGCGATACGCCGCAGACGCATGCAGATCGGAATTCAACCCCGAATCAGAAACGCTCACCGCCCGCGCCGCCGTCTCGCTCCAATCCTTGGCCAGCGCCGCTTCAAGCGCCGCCACGCGGAACACGCCCGCACCGGCCCCCGTCACCGCCACCCGCACGCCTGCCGCCGACCTGGCAACGAACACGCCGACGAGCGAGAAGCGCGAGGCCGGCTGCTTGAACTTCTGCCAGGCCGCCTGCTGCGGCACCGGGAAGCTCACCGAGGTGATGATCTCGCCGTCCTGCAGCGCCGTCTCATACAGGCCCTTGAAGAAATCATCGGCGGCGATGCTGCGCCGGTCGGTGTGAATGGTGGCCCCCAGGCCCAGCACTGCCGCCGGATAGCAGGCGGCCGGATCGTTGTTGGCCAGGCTGCCGCCCAGGGTGCCGACATTGCGCACCTGGCGATCACCGATATTGCCGGCCAGATCGGCCAGCGCCGGAATGGCCTGCTGCACCTCGCGCGAGGCCGCCACCGTGGCATGGGTGGTCATGGAGCCGATCATCACATGGCCGTTCTCGACACGTACGCCGCGCAGCTCGGACAGGCCACCCAGATCGATCAGTGCCTCAGGTGCCGCCAGGCCCAGCTTGACGGCGCCCATCAGGCTCTGGCCGCCAGCCAGCAGCTTGGCATCCGCAGACGCCGCGGCGCTGCGCGCCGCATCGGCCAGCGTGGCCGCACGTTGGTAGGTGAAACTCATGATGGTGCTTCTCCCTTGCTGATCAGCGATTGGCCTGGATGGCTTGCCAGACGGTGTGCGGGCTCGCCGGCATCGGCAGGTCCTTGATGCCCAGCGCATGGCAGATGGCGTTGATCACCGCCGGCGGTGAACCGATGGCGCCGGCCTCGCCGCAGCCCTTCACCCCCAGCGGGTTGTGGCTGCAGGGCGTTCCCTTGGAGGTCTTGACGGTGAAGCTGGGCAGGTCGTCAGCGCGCGGCATCGCATAGTCCATATAGCTGCCGGTCAGCAGCTGGCCGCTGTGCGTGTCGTAGATGCCGTGTTCCAGCAGCGCCTGGCCGATCCCCTGCGCGATGCCGCCATGCACCTGCCCCTCGACGATCATCGGGTTGACCACATTGCCGAAGTCGTCCACCGCGGTGAAGCGGTCCACCCGCACCACACCGGTATCGGGGTCGATCTCGACCTCGCAGACATAGCTGCCTGCCGGGTAGGTGAAGTTGGTCGGGTCGTAGAAGGCGTTCTCGTTGAGCCCGGGCTCCAGTTTGTCCAGCGGGTAGTTGTGCGGCACATAGGCGGTCAGCGAGACGGAGGCGAAAGGCACGCTCTTGTCGGTGCCGGCCACCTTGAAGACGCCGTTCTCGAATTCGATGTCGGTGTCCGCCGCTTCCAGCAGATGGGCGGCAATCTTCTTGCCCTTGGCGATCACCTTGTCGACCGCCTTGACGATGGCCGTGCCGCCCACCGACAGCGAGCGGCTGCCATAGGTGCCCATACCGAACAGCACCTTGCCGGTGTCGCCATGCTCGATAGAGACATCGTCGATCGGAATGCCCAGCTTGTCGGCCACCACCTGCGCGAAGGTGGTCTCGTGGCCCTGGCCATGCGAATGGCTGCCGGTGAACACCGTCACCTTGCCGGTGGGATGGACGCGCACCTCGCCCGCCTCGAACAAGCCGGCGCGCGCACCCAGGGCGCCGGCAATATTGCTAGGCGCCAGACCACAGGCCTCGATATAGGTGGAATAGCCCATGCCGCGCTTCAGCCCCTTGGCCGCGCTGGCCGCGCGGCGCGCCTCGAAGCCCGCCACGTCGGCCAACTCGATCACCTCGCGCAGCGTGGCGTCGTAGTCGCCCACGTCATAGGTCAGGCCAACCGGTGTCGCGTAGGGGAAGGTGGTAATGAAGTTGCGGCGGCGCAGCTCGGCGGGGTCGATCTTCAGCTCATGCGCGGCGGTCTCCACCAGGCGCTCGACCACATAGGTGGCCTCGGGCCGGCCGGCGCCGCGGTAGGCATCGACCGGGGCAGTGTTGGTGAACACGCCGGTGACCTCGGCATAGATCTTGGGCGTGGTGTACTGGCCGGCCAGCAGCGTGGCGTAGAGGATGGTCGGCACGCTGGACGCAAAGGTGGACAGGTAGGCGCCCAGATTGGCCGTGGTGTGCACGCGCATCGCCAGGAACTTGCCGTTCGCGTCCAGGCCCAGCTCGGCCACGGTCGCGTGATCGCGGCCATGGGCGTCGGACAGGAAGGCCTCGCTGCGGTCGGCCGTCCACTTGATGGGCCGGCCGATCTGCTTCGAAGCCCAGACCAGCGCGGTCTCCTCAGCATAGAGAAAGATCTTGGAGCCGAAGCCGCCGCCCACATCGGGCGCCACCACGCGCAGCTTGTGCTCGGGGATGCCCAGCACGAAGGCGCACATCAAGAGGCGCTCCACATGTGGGTTCTGGTTCGCAACATAGAGCGTGTAGCTCTCGTCCGAGGGGTTGTAGGACGCGTTGGCCGCACGCGGCTCGATGGCGTTGGGAATCAGGCGGTTGTTGCGGAACTCCAGCCGCGTGATGTGCGCGGCAGCCGCCATCGCAGCATCGGTGGCGGCCTTGTCGCCGCAGCCCCATGTGTAGCAGATGTTGTCGGGCACTTCGTCATGCACCGTGCCGGGCACGATGCGCGCCTCGGCGCAGTCGACCACCGGCGGCAGCTCCTCGTAGTCAACCTCGATCAGCTGCGCCGCGGCCTTGGCCTGTGCGTAGGTCTCGGCCACCACCAGCGCCACCTGGTCGCCCACATAGCGCGCCTTGCCGTCGGCCAGGATCGGATGCTTGGGCTCCTTCATCGGGCTGCCGTCCAGGCTGTTGATCAGCCAGCCGCAGGGCAGGCCGCCGACCGCGCGGAAGTGCTCACCGGTGAAGACTCCCAGCACACCCTCAGCCGCGGCGGCAGCCTCGGTGCTGACGCTCTTGATGCGAGCATTGGCATAGGGCGAGCGCAGGAAGTAGCCGAACGTCTGGCGCGGCAGCACGATGTCGTCGGTGTACTGGCCCCGGCCGGTGAGGAAGCGCGCGTCCTCGCGGCGCTTGACGCTTTGGCCGATCAGGCCTGCTTGCGGTGCGTTCATGTCAGCGCCCTCCTCACTTCATGCCCTGCGCGCCGAGCTGCACGGCGCGCACGATGTTCTGATAGCCGGTGCAGCGGCACATATTGCCTTCCAGCCCGGCACGGATCTCGTGCTCGCTGCTGCAACTGTGGTGCTGCACCAGATCGACCGCACTCATCACCATGCCGGGCGTGCAGAAGCCGCACTGCAAGCCGTGGCACTCCTTGAAGGCGGCCTGCATAGGATGCATCTCGCCGTTGGGCGCCGCCAGGCCTTCGATGGTCGTGATCTCGCCGCCCTCGGCCTGCAGCGCCAACATCGTGCAGGCCTTCACCGCACGTCCGTTAAGGTGCACGGTGCAGGCACCGCACTGTCCGGTGTCGCACCCCACATGGGTGCCGGTGAGAGCGAGGTCCTCCCGCAGCAACTGCACAAGCAAGCGGTCGGCCGCGACTTCGCGCGTGACCGTCTTGCCGTTGACCTTGAGCGTTATCTTGTGGCTCATGCGCTTGTCTCCTGATAGGTGTCAATCGATCAACGACCGGAGGCCGATGTTCCGCGCTGCGCCCCTTGCGCGCCATCTACCGTTTACCCGCCTGTATGCCCATACATGGGGCCAAGTGGCACCGGGTTGGTGGCCGACCGTTGCAGGGTGGTGCAAAGCGGCGCTTCCCCCTCGGGTTGACCCGTGTACTTGTGCACCGCAGCGAAGCAGTGGCGCATCGGGTATCTTCTGCGCCTACGAAGATGGATCTCGCTAGAGTTCGCAAGCATGGACAACGTCGATCTGCAGGTGATGCGCCAGGTCTCGGCCTGGCTGGCCGAGGGGCGCGGCGTGGTGCTGGGCACCATCGTGCGCACCTGGGGTTCGGCGCCGCGGCCGGTCGGCGCGGTGGTGGCAGTGCGCGATGACGGGTTGATCGCCGGCTCGGTGTCGGGCGGCTGCATCGAGGACGACCTGGTCGCCAAGCTGCGCGAAGGCGCGTTGAAGCTGGCCCAGCCCGAGCTTATCCGCTATGGCGTCGGCGCAGAAGCCGCACAGCGCTTCGGCCTGCCCTGCGGCGGCACGCTGGAACTGGTACTGGAACCCCTGCACAAGGATTCGCTGCTGGACGAATTGCTCGCGCGCCTGTCGCGCGGCGAGCGCGTGCAGCGCCGGCTGGACATGCAAAGCGGCGCGGTGACGCTCTCCGCCCCGCAAGCCGGTGCCGATGTGGTGCAGCTGTCCGACTCGGCGCTGGTCACCCACCACGGCCCGCAATGGCGGCTGCTGATCATCGGCGCCGGCCAACTGACCGAGTACCTGGCAAACATGGCGCTGGCGCTGGACTATCAGGTTCTGGTCTGCGATCCGCGCGACGAGTACCAGCCCGCGATCCCCGGCGCCACACTGACCCGCGACATGCCCGACGATGTGGTGCAGTCCTTCGCGCCCGATGGCCACACGGCCGTTGTGGCGCTGACGCACGACCCCAAGCTCGATGACCTGGCGCTGATGGAGGCGCTGAAGAGTCCGGCCTTCTATGTGGGCGCCATCGGCTCGCGCGTCAACCAGGCCAAGCGCAAGGCGCGGCTTGCCGAGCATTTCGAGATGACGGACGCGCAGCTGGCGCGTCTGCACGGCCCGGTGGGCCTGCATATCGGCGCGCGCACGCCGCCCGAGATCGCACTGTCCATCCTGGCGCACATGACGGCCGAGCGCTATGGCGTCAGCGTCTCCAGCCAGCGCGAAGGCCCGCCCGGCCTCGATGCCGGCTGCAGCCTCTGATTTCTCCACACCCCCTCTTCGCTGCTGAAAAAACTCATGATCCAACTGCACTACGGCCCCGGCAACGCCAATATGGCGCCCCATATTGCGCTTCAGGAGCTCGGCGTTCCGTTCGAGCTGATCCAGGTGGACCGTGCCAACAACGCACACAAGTCGCCCGAGTATCTGAAGCTCAACCCCAACGGCCTGATCCCGGTGCTGGTGGATGGCGATCTGGTGCTGTACGAGAGCGCCGCCATCCTGCTGCACCTGGCCGACAGCCATCCGGCCGGCCGGCTGATTCCCGCGACCGGCACGGCCGAGCGCGCGCATCTCTACAAATGGCTGATCTGGCTGACCAACACGCTGCAGCCGGCGCTGATCAACTACTTCTACCCTGAACGCTGGGTGGCCGAGGGCAATGTCGCCGGTGCGGCCGAGGTGAAGGCGCGCGCGGTGGCCAAGGTGGGCGATCTGCTGGATCAGATCGAGACGCAGCTGGCCCGCGATCAAGGCCCCTGGCTGCTGGGCACGGACTACAGCATCGCCGACGCGATGGCCTTCATGCTGTGCCGCTGGACGCGCGGCTTCGATCGGCCGGCGCGCAGCCTGCCGCACCTTGGCGCCTACCTGCAGCGCATGCTGGAGCGCCCGGCCGTGCAGCGCATGCTCGCCGCCGAAGGCATCGCCCAGCCCTGGGTGTAGGCGGCCGCTGGCGCCTGCAGCCAAACGCAGGCGCGACAATCAGCCCATGACCGAGCTCATCTTGATCCGCCACGGCGAAACCGACTGGAACCGCCGCCAGTGTTTTCAGGGCCAGATTGATGTGCCCCTCAACGAGTTCGGCCTGGAGCAGGCACAGCGTCTGGGCCAGCGCCTCGCTGGCGAGCCCATCGACGCCCTGATCGTCAGCGACCTGCTGCGCGCGCGGCAGACGGCGGCGCCGCTGGCTGAGCGGCACGGCCTGGAGCCCCGGCTGATGCCCGCGCTGCGCGAGCAGGCCTTCGGCATCCTCGAAGGCCTGAGCTTCGACGAGATCCGGCAGCGCCATCCTGAAGAGTTCGCGCGCTGGGTCCGCCATGACCCGGACTACGCACTGCCCGGCGGCGCCGAGAGCCGACACGCCTTCCATCGCCGCGTCATCGATGCACTTCAAGCGCTGGGCCAGCAACATGCCGGCCAGCGGCTCGCCGTCGTCACCCATGGCGGCGTGCTCGACATGGTGTGGCGCAGCGCCAAAGGTCTGACGCTGCATGGCGCGCGGGAGTGCGCGATTCCCAACACCGGCATCAACCGCGTGCGCCTGCAGCGCCAGGCCGAAACGCCGCAAACGCTGACGCTGGAGTTGCTGACCTGGGCCGACGATGCGCACCTGGAGGTGAACCAGGCCCGCTCCTGACCCAAAAGCACCACCTTGGTGATTCGATATCATTGATATTTCCAGCTTGAAATTGCGCCTTATTTGGCGTTTCAATGCCAGGAAAGCATTCGTCAACTCGTTGATTTGATCAGTTGTAGCTAAAATTTCGTCCTCGACATCCCACTTTTTAGGGATGAAGGAACGAGACATGAAGCTACAGAACATCCGCATCGGAGCGCGCCTCGGGCTGGCCTTCGGCTCGACGCTGCTGATCACAGTCGCGGTCAGCCTCTTCGGCATCCTGACACTCAATCGCCTTGAGACGCAGAACCGCGAAGTCGCCGAGCTTGAGGTGCAACGCGCCGAGTTGGCGCAGCGCTGGAGCGCCGGCATCCGCATCAACTGGGCCCGCACCGAGGCGAGCCTGTTTGCATCGGACCCTGCCTACCTCGATGCTCTGCAGAAAGACATGGCCGAGACCTCGAAGCAAATCAGCGAAGCGCTCAAGACGCTCGAGCCGCTGCTGGACGACGAGGGCCGCCAACTGCTCGCCACCGTGGCCGAGGCCCGCAAGATCTATTCGGACAGCCGCAGCGCGCTGCTGGCGCGCAAGAAGGCCGGCGAGGATGTGGCGCAGGAACTCAACTCGCAGTTGCGCCCCAAGGCCACGACCTATCTCGCCTTGCTGGACAAGGTGATCGCGCACAACCATGACATTGCCATCGTCGAGCAGGACGGACTTGCAGCCCAGGCACGCCTGGCGGAATGGAGTCTGGGCATCGGCACCCTGCTGGCGGCACTGATCGGCGTGACGTTGGCCTGGCGCATCACCCGCTCGATCAGCCGCCCGCTGGACGAGGCTGTGCGGGTCGCGGAGGCGATCAGCCGGGGCGAGCTCGACCGCACGCTCGCCAGCGAGGGCAAGGACGAAGTGGCTCGACTGGTTCAGGCGCTGGCGACCATGCAGCAAACGCTGGTGCGCATCGTCGGCGATGTGCGTTCTGGCTCGGAAAGCGTGGCCACCGCCTCGGCCGAGATCGCCATGGGCAACAGCGACCTGTCCGCGCGCACTGAGCAGCAGGCCAGCACGCTTGAAGAAACCGCTGCGTCAATGGAAGAGCTCAGCTCCACCGTGCGCCAGAACGCCGACAACGCCCGCCAGGCCAATCAGCTGGCCCAAGGCGCCAGCAGCGTGGCTGCGCGCGGCGGCGACACGGTCAGCCAGGTGGTGCAGACCATGCAAGGCATCAGCGAGAGCTCGCGCCGCATCGGCGACATCATCGGCGTGATCGACGGCATCGCCTTCCAGACCAATATCCTGGCGCTGAACGCGGCGGTCGAGGCAGCGCGTGCCGGCGAACATGGCCGCGGCTTCGCGGTCGTAGCGTCCGAGGTGCGCAGCCTGGCCAGCCGCAGCGCCGAGGCGGCGCGCGAGATCAAGAGCCTGATCAGCGCCAGCGTCGAACGCGTGGAGCAGGGCACGGGCCTGGTCGACCAGGCCGGTGCGACGATGCAGGAGATCGTCACCGCGATCCAGCGCGTCACCGACATCATGGGTGAGATTAGCACCGCCAGTGCCGAGCAGGCGTCCGGTGTGGCCCAGGTCGGCGAGGCGGTCACCACGATGGACCGCGCCACGCAGCAGAACGCCGCGCTGGTGGAGCAAAGCGCAGCCGCCGCGGAAAGCCTGAAAACACAGGCCCGTCAGCTCGTCGATACGGTGGCCTTCTTCAAGCTCACACAAAGCGGCGGCCATGCGGCGCCACCGCGCCCACAGCCGGCGATGCGCAAGGCCACGCCGATGGCGGCTGCTGGCAAGCCGCCGGCGCAGAGCCAGGCGCCCACACGCACCCCCAGCAAGGAAATCGCACGCGGCAAGCCCGCCCTCGCGATGAAGAAACCCGCCGCTGTGCGTCCAGCGCCTGCACCCAAGCTGGCTGCCGCGGCAGCAGGTGGCGACGATGACTGGACCAGCTTCTGAGTCCACTCGGACCGGTTTCGCCTCCGCGACTGTCTTGTCAACAAACGACAAAAAAAGCCCGGGGTTTCAAAGCCCCGGGCTGAATCCACTCTTTCGGGCAGTGGAGGAGACAACTGGTCAAACAATGCTCTTGTATGAGCAGCTTCCGTGCCAGCTTTTAGCCCCCCGCTGCGCGCCTGAATTGCCTCAGGCTGGTGCAGTGGCGAACAGGATGCGTGCATCGCTGCGCCGACACGGCGCCCTCCCCACTCAGAACCTGGACTTCAGCTTGCGCACCTGCCAGCTGTGATCAGCCTCATTGAGGGTCGCGCACAAGATGGTTTCGCCGTCGGTGCGGATGTTGACCAAGCCGTAGATCAGGCCCGCCACCACCAGCGTGGAGCCCATCGAACGCTCGACCTTGGTGGGATTCAGATCGCCCGGCTTGGTGACTGAGGCCTCGACGCGCAGTGCGGCCAGGTCGGCACCTTCGTGCACATGGCCATCGGGCGCACGCAAGCGCAGGGGCCGGCCGAGCTGGATGCTGCGGGCGATCTCTGTCGAGTAGATCAGCGGCGTCAGCAGCTTGTCGCCTTCGACCTGCAGATGGCCGGTGGTGGCGCTGGCGGCCACAATGGCGGGCCGCGGATGGTCGTGCCCCTCGCTGTCGCCCGAGGAGATCACTGTCACCGCCGGCCGCATCGCCGCCAGGAATTCATAGCTGACATCGTCGCTGCCGTGGTGACAGGCCTTGGCCACATCACACTGGAACTCCATGCGCGTGCCCACATAGTCGTCCAGCAGCGCGCGCTGGCTCTCGGTGTTCAGATCGCCGGTCAGCAGGATGCGTGAGCGGCCATAGTCCAGGCGCAGCAGCACGCTGTTGCCATTGGTGTTCTTGCTGGCCGCGCTTCCGAAGCTGCGCAAGGCCGGCTTGCCTTCGACCTGGCGCTCCACCGGTGCCAGCACGCGCACGGCCACACCGCTATTGGCGCCTTCGAAGCCCGGAAGGAAGCGGTCCTTCTGGCTGAGCCGGCGCAGCGGCGTCGGCGTGCCGGCCGCGGTCCGGGCCTTGCACGCATGGCCCATGAACTCGGCCCACTCGCCCTGCAGGCGCGGTTGGGCTTCGGGTTTGAGCGCCGCCATGATGGCGGTCCGCGCGCCCATCAGCTGGGTCAGCCATTTCTTGTCGGCCGAGGTGCTGCCCAGCCAGCGCTGCTTGTTCGCGGGGTTGACCCACCAGCCCACGCCCGCGTGATAGAAAGCCTCGACCTGCACTGCCTTGGCATCCAGCTCATCGGTCTGCGCCACGTCCAGCAGATCGGCCAGGCCGCCGTAGTGGTCGGCATCGCAGTGCGAGGCGATCATCGCGTCCAGCTTGATCGTCTCCAGCCCGTAGTCCTTGGCGAACTTCCAGTCCACGAAGTCGGCGGCGTTCTTGCCGCTGGGCTGCTTGCTGCGCTCGTAGCCACCGTCGATCATGATGTGGCGGCCATCGGGCGTGCGCACCAGGATGCCATCGCCCTGGCCGACATCGATGAGGTAGACCTCCAGCAGCGAGCGGTCGCCGAGCGCCTTGTTGTCCACCCACCCTGTCTTGCCGCGCGCCCGCACCTTAGAGCGCGCCGCCCCCGCCTCCAGCAGCTGGGCCTGATCGCCCCACAGCAGTTCGAGGCGCAGCTTGCTGCCGGTGTCGGCCACATACAGCGGTGCGGTGTCGGTGGCGATGTACTTGACGCTCATGCCTGACTCCTTGAAGCCCAGTTCAGCGGCTTGAGCATAACCAGAGCTGCGCCGCTGGAGAGCACAGACCGCGCGTTATTGCAGCGCAGCCCGCTTGCGTCGGAAATCTTGACACGCCCCTTGCGCCGATCTCCGCTGGACCGCGAGTTGGCCGGGCAAGTGCCTGTCACGCATCACTTTACCCATTTGTGGCTCGGCACTTGCTTGTTTAGTGCAAACCACGGCCCAGGAGACACGACATGAAGGCATTTCGTTTCGCGACCATCAGCATCCTGTTGGCAGCGAGCGCCGGCGCCGCTTCGGCGACCACGGTACTCAACAACAGCCTCGCCAACCTGAACGGCAGCTTCGGCGCTGGCGTCGCGACAACCAGCCCCCTGGCCGGCCCGCAGTACGGCACGCTGACCACGGTCAACGGCCCCGGTGCTGGCGCCAACCGCGCCAGTGCCAGCTATGTGGCCGATCAATGGGTGCAGCGCAACGTCGGCGGCAATGCCAGCGTGGGCATCACCACCCACTTCGCACGCAGCGGCAATGGCTCGGCCTACTACAGCAGCAACGGCAGCAATGCCAAGGCCGATCTGGAAATCGCCTTCAGCAGCCCAGCGCTGCTGTCCGCTGTGACCGGGCTGCGCTACGACTGGTACAAGACCGGCAGCAGCACCGCCAGCCAACACCTGGCGCTGAAGCTGTTGGTGGATGCCGACGGCAACACCAACACCTTCAACGACATCAGCTACCTGATCTATGAGCTGGGCTACAACACCGGCGACCCTGGCGCTGTGGATGCCTGGAACCAGGTGCTGATCGACGCTGACACCTTTCTGTGGGCCAACAACCTGAGCGTGCTCACCGACCCCAAGGCAGGCACGCCCTACGGCTACGACACCACACTTAGCGACTGGCAAGGCGCCAACCAGAATGCGCGCGTGCTGGGCCTGTCGGTCGGCCTGGGCTCCGGCTGGGTTGGCAGCTACGAAGGCGGCGTGGACAACATCGTCCTGGCCGTTGGTGAGACACGCAGCAATTGGAACTTCGAAGTGCAACTCGAGAACACGGTGCCAGAGCCTGGCACGTTGGGCCTGATCGCGCTGGGCTTGCTGGGCACGGCAGCCCTGCGCCGCCGCAAGGCCTGAGTCCCGTCGGCAGTCAGCAGCAAAGGCCCGCTTCGGCGGGCCTTTGCCATTCTTGTCAGCCTGCTGGCCGAGTCGCGACCCGAGCGGGCGCGCTCGAGCGGTCGCCGCACAGGGCCTGGGGCTTTCCCGGACTTCGGCGGCACCGCCAGGGCTGCACATAACCTGCAAGCATGCGGCACAGCCCACTTGGAATCACCGCTTCACCGGGCGGACACAGATCATTCGCGACGCAGCACATCTCGGCTTCTCGCTGAGCGCTCGATGCCCGTGGCCTGATGGCCCCGGCCCGTGAATGACAAGGGTCTGGCCGCCAGACCAGGGAGAGACCTCGTGATCCAGTTCAAGCCCACCCGCATCGCCCAGGCCGCCTCGCTGTGCCTGCTGTTCAGCAGCATGGCACTGCAGGCCGCGCACGCGCAGCAGCAACAGCAGCAGCCAGCGGCCGAGAGCAGCGCCGCAGCCAAGAAGAAGGCCGAAGAGGAAGAAGAGGCCAAGAAGAAGAAGGCGCAGCTGGAGGTGGTCACCGTCACCGGCATCCGCGCCTCGGTCGAGCAGTCGATCAACGTCAAGCGCATGGCGTCGAGCAATGTGGACGTGATCACCGCGATTGACGTGGGCAAGATGCCCGACAAGAACCTGGCCGACTCGCTGCAGCGCGTGGTCGGCGTCGCGGTGCGCAGCGACTATGACGAGGCCGAGAAGGTGGCGATGCGCGGCACCAATCCGGACATGAGCCTGATCCTGTTCAACGGCCACACCGTCAGCGGCGGCGACTGGTATGTGGCCGACCAGGGCTCCAGCTCGCGCAGCACCTCGCTGAGCCTGATGCCGTCCTCGGTGCTGAACCAGGCCACGGTCTACAAGACCTCGCAGGCCAATATCGTCGACGGCGGCATGGCCGGCACCATCGACGTCACCACGCGCAAGCCACTGGACGAGAAAAAGCGCTTCGGCGGCGTGGTCAGTGCCGGCACCGTCTATGCCGACCTGCCCGACAAGACCAGCCCGCAGCTCAATGCCAGCATGAACTGGAAGAACGAGGCCAACACCTTCGGCGTGATCGGCCAGGTCTTCAAGGAAAAGCGCCACATCCGGCGCGACTCCGTCTCGCGCCTGGCCTATGGCACCAGCAGCGGCTGGGGCGAGATCAACACCAGCACGATGAAGGGCATCACTGACGAGTCGCTGGCCGGCAGCGGCTACAAGGCAGCCGACCTGAACGGCGTGCGCATGCCGGGCTCGATGTCCAGCGAGTTTGTCGAGGGCGTGCGTGATCGCGAAGGCGGCATGCTGGCGCTTCAGCTGCGCCCCACCAAGGATCTGGACATCGGCGCCACCGGCTTCTATTCGTCGATGAAGGCCAATAACTTCGGCCGACTCAATGCCGGCGCGAGCTACAGCATGCTGCTGGGCAAGGCCGATCCGCTGGGCGCCACCGCCGCCAGCTCGCTCAACACCAACTCGGGCGGCAAGCAGGTGTTCGCCCAGATCCGCAACCCGGTGATCGTCGAAGAAACCACGATGTACGGCGACAAGCTGCGCGTGCTCAAGAGCGCTGACATCGTCTTCCCAGACGGAACGACGCCGCAGTACATCGGCAACTCCGAGGCCTTCTACCGCCAGGGTGCGTCGGCCAGCAGCGGCTTCCTGGACCTGGATGCCAAGTGGCAGGCCAGCAAAGACCTGCTGATCAAGGGCTTGTTCAGCACCACCAAGGGCGTGGGCACCACGGCGCTGGACCAGGGTCTGACCTACGCCCGCTACGGCACCGGCCTGTCCTATGCGCTCAACGGCCTAAAAGAGGCCCCGTCGATCCAGTACTACGGCGCGGGCGCCAACCTGCCGGTGCTGAACCCGGACGGCAGCGGCTACAGGCTGGTCAGCCGCGCCGCCTCGTCGATCAAGACCGTCGACCAGGAACGCAGCCTGGCCGTCGATGCCGAGTACACGCAGGACAGCGGCGTTTTCACCTCGCTGGCCTTCGGCGCCCGCCATGCCGAACACCGCCGCGACCTGCGCCGCTGGGCACCCACCTTCCGCAACCCCGCCATCGCCGGCCCGGCGGCTTCCAGCGCGGTCGCGTATCCGGGCGACTTCGGCGCCGACCTCGGCAGCGGCTGGGATCGCAGCGGCTTCTACTTCCCCTCGGACGTGCTGCAGAGCTTCATGGCCACGCAGTTCAAGACCACAACGCCGGAGTTCGAGCGCCGCGTGGCCAGCGAGATCGAGATGCGCGAGAAGCAGAGCGCGGTCTACCTGATGCAGAACTTCGACAGCGACAAGCTCGGCCTGTCGGGCAATGTCGGCCTGCGCGTGGTGCGCACCACGGTGGACGCACAGATCGCCACGCCGATCGCGGCCACCATCTGCCCGAAGACCGAGCCCGGCACCACGGCCGTGCCTTGCGCGGCCTTCCCTACCGCAATCACCACGGCCGGCGACGGCAGCAGCTTCTTCGACGGCGTGGCCTTCAATCCCAGAGCCGGCACCGTCTACTACAAGGTGCCCACCCACAAGGTGTTCGACCACCTGCTGCCCAGCCTGAACGCACGCTACGAGTTCACCAACCAGCTGATCGGCCGCCTCGGCCTGAGCCGCACCATCGGCCGCCAGAACTACAACGTCTACGGTTCGGGCTTCAGCGGCCAAAGCTGTACCGCAAGCGGCTGCACGGTGAACGGGCCAAATCCGAACCTGGAGCCGCAGACCGCCAACAACGCCGACCTGTCGCTGGCCTGGTACTTCGCGCGCCGCTCGATCGCCACCGTCAACCTGTTCAGCTCCTACATCCACGGCTACCCCAAGACCGGTGCCACCAAGCAGGGCGTGACCGTCGATCTGGTCGACCCGCAGGACAACCAGGTCAAGACCTATTCGATCAACACCTCGTCGCAGCAAAAGGCGCGCATCCACGGCATCGAGATCGGCTACGAGCAGCCGATCGGCGCCGGCTTCGGCATCCAGACCAACTTCAGCCGTGCCGACACCAAGGTGGAAGACGGCCGGCCGATGGTGGGCGCCTCCAAGTACGCGGCCAATATCGGCGGCTACTTCGAGAACGACACCTTCAGCGCGCGGCTGGTCTACAACTACCGTGGTGAGTACGTGTCCAGCAGCACCGCGCCGGCACCGACCGCCAACAGCCAGGGCATGAGCACCATCAACGGCGTGCTGATGCCGGCTGCGCCGCTGATGGCGGCCCCGGTGTCCAACGTCGCGTTCTCGATGAATTACAACGTGACGGATGCACTGCAGATCTCCTTCAACGCGACCAATCTGCTGAACCCGGCGCGCGCCAGCTATCGTTACAGCGAAGACGAGCAGCAGAAGCTGGACGTCAGCGGCCGACAGTACTACCTCGAAGCCCGGTACAAGTTCTGAGTCAGGACCGAACTGAGTGCCTACGCACTCAGCGACGCCTGACGAAGGACCTGTCGCCTACAAGCGACTGGGCTGAGCGGGGACCGAGTCAAGTGCCTGCGCACTCAGGGACGCCCCGCGAAGGCCCGGACGCCTACCAGCGGCCGGGCTGAGCGGGGCCGCGCACGCCCGTACCCGCCCCGTGCGCCCGCTAGCCCCGAACCCCCTCACGGCCTCAACACCAGCGTGCTCCGCGTCGCCGCCGCCACATCCGCCTCAGTCAGGTACTGCCGTCGGTAGCGACCCCCGGCATGGGCCTCGGCCTGGTCGCGGTAATGGGTGTCGCCCCAGGTGCCACTCTGGCCCACCGGGTTGCTGCCCGAGGCCTGGCCCGGATCGGCAAAGTCGATCACGCGCCGCGTCGACGGCCCGTGGACTACCGCCCAAGGTGCGGGGCCAAGGCGCTGCGACATATTGTTGGGTATCTCCTGGCCGCCAGCCACCGGCAGCGGCCCCACATTGAACAGCTTGTCCAGCGGCGCCTGCTTGCCCAGCGGGTGCTCATGCGTCAGCGTGTGCACGCGTGCCCAAGCCCAGCTCTGGCTGTCCGCACCCAGGAGCGTGCGCAGATGCGCCAGCGTGGCGCCCCAGGCGGCCTTGACGATGTCGTCGCGGCTCTCGCGCGCCGGCGTGCGGCGGTCGTCCCACCAGGGCGAAGCGGCATCGGCCGTCAGGCGCGGCAGGGCATGGTCCAGCGCCCGCGTGCGGCGCATATTGTCGAAATGGGTCTCGCCCAGCTCGTCCGCCAGCGCGGCCCGCGCCAGCTCCCAGCGCAGCTGGCTGAACAGCGTGGCCGCCACCGACTCCAGCGGATGGTCGCCGCGCCAGCCGGCCAGCAGCTCGACCAGCTTCTGCTGCTCGGCATCGCCGCCAGCGGCGGCGCGCAGGGCCGGCAGCAGCGGCGCCAGCAGGCGCGGACCATAGCCGGTCTGCACATCCAGCTGCAGGGCCTGGTGGGCCGCCACGGTCCAGCGCTTGGTCGGATCGCGCAGCTGCTCGTCCAGGCGCTGGGCGCGGTCCCAGATGTTGTAGTAGCCGGGGATCGCGCTGGCGCCGGCCGGCTGGTGGTTGGCCGACATGATGTAGCCGCGCGCCGGGTTCTCCTCCTGGGGATTGGCCTCGAAGGGCAGGAAGCCCGGCTTCTCGCCCTCGCCTTTGGCGCCATCCAGCAGGAAGCTCGGATTCACGCCGGCCGGCCGCTGCGGCAGTTTGGCTGCCGCCCACCAGCCGATGTCACCGGCCGCATTGGCCCACATCACATTCAGGCCGGGCGCGTGGATCTGGCTGGCTGCCGCGCGCGCCTTGGCCAGCGTGTCGGCGCGGTTGAGCTCGTAGAAGGCCTGCAGGACCGGGTTCTCGGTCTCCAGAAAAGCCCACCACAGCGCGATCGGCCGCTGGCCGGCGCTGTCCTTGAGCATGCGGTTGATGATGGGGCCATGCGGCGAGCGCTGCAGCTTCAGCGTCACCGCCGGCTTGCCCTTGACCGCAATGACCTCCTCATGCGTCTGCAGCCTCACCCACTGGCCCTTGTGCATCACCTCGTCCGGGTTGGCGGGGTTCACCGTCTCGACCACCAGATCGATGTCGTCGTTCTGGAACATCGTCAGGCTCCAGCCGAAGCTGGCGTTGTGGCCCAACAGCGCGGTAGGGTTGAGCGCCTGATGGTGGCCGTAGAGCTCGAAGCCGGGCGCCTTCAGATGCGCCTCCCACCAGACCGCCGGCGCCGAGAAGGCGATGTGCGGATCGCCGGCCAGCTGCGGCTTGCCTGAGGCGCTGCGCGCGCCAGACACCAGCCAGGCATTGCTGCCCTCGTAGGCCGGCACGCCGGCGGCCTCCAGCGACTGCTGGCTGAGCCGCGCCACGCGGCCCAGCTCAAGCCAGTCGGCCGCGGCCAGCTGCGGACCCTGGCGCACCGCCCCCTCGGGCCGCCAGTCCAGGTCGAAGATCTTCAGATAGTCCGCGCCCAGCTGATCGCGCACCTGACTGAGCGCCGGTTCGGTGCGGAAGGCAGCGGCGAAGCTGTAGGCCAGATAGCCGGCCACGCTGACGGTGTCGGCCGGCGTGAAGGGGCGCTTGGGGATGCCCAGCAGCTCGAACTCCAGCGGCGCCGGGCGGCTGGCCTGGTATTGATTGATGCCGTCCAGATAGGCCATCAAGGCCTTCTTGGCCGGCGTGTCGATGCGGGCGAACTCGCGCGCTGCATAGGCATCGGCATACGCGCGGATGCCCAACGTGCGGAACAGCTGGTCGGTCTCGACCAGCTTCTCGCCCAGCACCTCGGCCAGCTCGCCGCGCGAGAGGCGGCGCACCATCTCCATCTGGAACAGCCGGTCCTGCGCATGGGCAAAGCCGAGCGCGCGATACAGGTCGGCCTCATTGGCCGCCGTGATATGGGGAACGCCGAACTCGTCGTAGCGCAGCGTCACCGGCGCGCTCAGGCCCGTCAGCTGCAACTCGCCGCTGCGCTGCGGCAGTTTGGCTCGCACATACCAGGTGGCGCCGGCGGCAGCGACAACGAGCACCGCCAGCACGGCCAAGCCTGTGGTCTTCCAGATCTTCTTGCTTTTTTTCATCAGCGCTTGTCTCCGTTTTTGTGCGCCGATTGCAGCACAGCAGCGCCGCGCTGCCAGCCGGTATTGGCCCGCACACCGCCAGGCCTTGGCCAATGCGCTGACAATCAGCGCACCGTTGAGATTTCAACCGAAGCCGGAGCTGCTGACCCTATGGCCATCTCGTGGATGACCGCGCTGAAACTGATCCCCTGGGCGGACGTGATCGAGGCCACGCCCGCCCTGGTCAAGGGCGCGCGCAGTCTACTCAAGCGCACCCAGAAGGAAGCTGCGGAAGCGGCCGAACCCGCAGCGCCTCCCGCATCACTGCCCGAGGCGCTGACGCGCGTGCAGCACTTGGAATCGGAACTGGCCCAGCTGACGCAGGCCCAGGCCGAGAGCGCCGCGCTGCTGGAGTCGCTGGCCGAGCAGCAGGCGCGTCTGGTAGAAGCCGTGCAAACGCTGAAGCTACGCAGCCGCCTGCTGACCGCCGGACTGGCCCTGGCCCTGGTGCTGGCCCTGCCGGCGCTGTGGTTGGTGAGCCGCTGAAAGAAAACCGAAGCCCGGCAGGCCTTCAGGCCTTGGCCGTGGCTTGGTGCAGCATGGCCAGGGCTTCGACGCGCTTGAGCAGCTCGCGGTCGTTCCAGGGCTTCTTGAACAGGCCGTACAGGCCCTGGATCTCATGCACGCGGGCATGCAGCTCGTCGTGGCCGGTGATCGCGATGATGGGCAGGTCTTCGGTTTCCAGGCTACCCTGCACGGCGGCGATCAGCTCGAAACCGTCCTTGTTGGGCATCTCCAGATCGGTGACCAGCACATCGAAGCGCGCCTGGGCCAGCTGCTCCAGCGCCTCGACGCCGTCCTTGGCCAGCGTCACACGGTAACCGGCGCCCGCAAACAGCTTGCCCAGCTTGGCGCGCGCCACGGCGGAATCGTCGACCAGCAGCACAGAGGCCGGGCTGGCGGGATGAGGAGCGGGCTGGGCGGGGCTGACCGCCACAGGCGCGGTGGCCGCACGCTGCAGCGCCACCGGCGGCTGGCTGGGCGGCTCGGAATCGCCGGGCTGCTGCGACGACAGGCGATCCGCCTCGTCGCCGCGGCGGCTGCTGATGAAGAGCACGACGATGGCCAGCGGCACTGCAATCAGCAGCGGCAGCAGGTAGTGGTTCAGCATCTCGGGCAATTCGAAGGGCATGGCATCGTCCTCAGCACATCGGCCGCCTGGCCGAGGCGAGCCAATCTACCACCACAGCAGTGACAGCAAACGCCGAAATGCAGGCTCAAGGCCGACTTTGCGGGTTGTCTCTAGTGTCAGCGGCCCTTGAAAGGCAACTCAAGCAACGGCGTTCATCGTGGCTGCATGGCGGGCTGTCGTGCAGCCCGGTCGCGCCGGATCAATAGCCCACCCGCCCCCGATTCGCCATCGGCTTGGAGCGGCGGATCAGCGGCACATCGTCCGCCTCCTCTCCGTGCACCTCGCCCTCAAGCGCAGGCGGCGCCTGCGGCCAGTCACGCTGCGGCCCGCGCAGCTGCTCGAAGGCGCGCGCCATGCGCAGCACGCCCACATCGTCAAAGCGCCGCCCGGCAATCTGCAGGCCGATCGGCAGGCCGTCCGCACCCCAGCCGCAGTTGATCGATGCGGCCGGCTGCTCGCTCATGTTGTAGGGCAGCGTGAAGGCGATGTGCTCCAGCGGCCGTGCCGGGTCGTTGGTGGGGCCGGCCCATTCGGCCGGGAAGCTGGCCACCGGGCTGACCGGCGAGAGCACGTAGTCAAAAGGCTGGCAGGCCGCCACCGCCGCGTCGCGCAGCGCCGCCATCTGGCTGTAGCCCTGGTAGAGATCGGCCGCGCTCAAGCCCGCGCCGCCAGCCGCCCACTCGCGGATATAGGGCAGCACCCGGGCCTGGCGCTCAGGCGGCAAGGCCGAGATGTCCAGCCAGGAGCGCAGACGCCAGAAGCGGTCCAGGCCGTCGATCATCGCGCGGGTCGAAAACGCCGGCAGCGGCTGCACGCTGGCGCCGGCCTGCTCGAACAGGCGCGCGGCAGCCTGCACCGCGGCGGCCGTCTCGGCCTGCACGGGCAGGCCCCAGCCGGCGTCCATCAGCAGGCCGATGCGCTTGCCGCGCAGCAGCGTTTGAGGCTCGCCGTCCAGCTCCAGCCAGGGCAGCTCCTGCGCGGGCAGGCTCATCGCATCGCGCCAGTCGGGGCGGCTCAGCACGGCCATCAGCAAGGCGGCGTCGCTGACGGTACGCGTCATCGGCCCGGCCACGCGGCCGGCAAAGGCCGGCTTGATCGGAATCCGCCCCAGGCTGGGCTTGAGCGTGAAGATGCCGCACCAGGCTGCCGGCAGGCGCACCGAGCCGCCGATATCCGTGCCCACATGCAGCGGGCCGTAGCCGGCCGCCGCCGCAGCGCCGGCGCCGGCGCTGGAGCCGCCGGGGTTCTTGCTCAGGTCCCAGGGGTTGCGCGTCAGCGGGTGGAAGCTGGACAGGCCGGAGCTGAGCATGCCGTAGTCCGGCATCGTGGTCTTGGCCAGCAGCAGCGCGCCCACCTCGCGCATGCGCGCGGCCGGCGGCGCGTCTTCCAGCGCCGGCGCCAGCTCGGTGGCGGCCGTTCCCAGCGGCACCGGCGTGCCGCGGCTGGCGATGTTTTCCTTCAGTGTGGCCGGCACGCCGTCCAGCGTCAGGCCGCCCGCCGTCAGTGGCACGCCCTTCATCCAGCGCGCCTCGCTGGCACGCGCCTGCTCCAGCACCGCGTCGGCATCAAAGGCATAGAGCGCGCGCAGATGCGGCTCCCAGCGCTCGACATGGGCCAGCAGGCTATGCGCCACCTCCAGTGGCGAGAAGGCGTGGCTGCGGTAGCCGGCCAGCAGCGCCTGGGCGGACAACTCGTGCAAAGGGGCGCTCATCTGCGCCTCACTCGACACTCAAACCCGCTACATCGTTAACGAAGATCGGCATGTCCGTCCACAGGCCCTTGACCTGGCGCTTGGCGACGGTAATCCATTGCGGCTGATACAGCCAGGCGGCCACCGCATCGCGCGCAATCAGGCGCTGCGCATCGCCCAGCAGGCGGGCCCGCTCGCTCTCGCGCGGCGCGTTGCTGATCTGCTCGAACAGCTTGTTGAACTCGGCGCTCTCATAGCCCCAGTAGTAGCCGGGCTTGGCGAAGTTGCCCAGGTCGAAAGGTTCGACATGCGAGATCAGCGTCAGGTCGTAGGCCTTGCTGCCATAGACGCCCGACAGCCACTGCGCCCATTCGATGTTCTCGATCTTGGCGCGGATGCCCACCTTGGCCAGCTGGGCCACGATGGCCTCGCCGCCCTGGCGCGCATAGGGGGGCGGCGGCAGCTTCAGCGTCAGCTCCAGCGGCAGTGCCACGCCGGCTTCCTTCAGCAGTGCGCGCGCCTTGTCAGGGTTGTAGGGATTCAGGCCGGTGGTGTCCACATAGCCCAGCGCGCCCGGCACATAGTGGCTGCCGATCGGCACGCCGAAGCCGTCCGCCGCGGCTTCGATGATGGCCTTGCGGTCGATCGCCGCGGCGATGGCGCGGCGCACACGCACATCATTCAGCGGCGCTTTCTTGTTGTTGATCGCCAGGATGGTCTTGGCGCGCGAGCCGGCCACGATGACCTGGAAGCGCTTGTCAGCCTTGAACTGCGCCAGGCTGCGCGCCGCCGCCACGCGCGGGAAGGCATCCACATCGCCCGCCAGCAGGGCCGCCACCTGGGCCGCCGGTTCACTGATGAAGCGGAAGCTGACGCGCCGCGTCTTGACGGCCGCCGCGTTGCGATGGCCGTCCCAGCGCGCCAGCGTGATGCTGGCGCCCTTGGCCCAGTGCTCCAGCCGGTAAGGGCCGCTGCCCACCGGCTGGGTGGCATTGCTGGCGGCGCTCTTGGGCTCGACAATGATGGCCGTGGCCTGGCCGATCAGGAACAGGAAGTCGGGCTCGATGGTCTTCAGCCCGATCACCACCGTGTCCGCTTCCGGCGTGCCGATGAAGGCGATATTGCTGAACAGGCGCTTGTCCTTGTTGGTGCTCTTCTCGCCGGCGGCGCGCTCGAAGGAGAACTTCACCGCGGCCGCGTCCAGCGGCTCGCCGTTGTGGAACTTGACGCCGCGGCGCAGCTTGAAGGTAAAGGTCTTCAGGTCCGGCGAGACCTCCCAGCGCTCGGCCAGCAGCGGCTGCGGGCGGCCGTCAGCGCCGATGCGGGTCAGCGTCTCGAAGACGTTGTAGAGCACCACCTCGGCGATGGCCGAGGCCGCGCCGGCCGTCGGGTCCAGGCCCGGCGGCTCCAAGGTCATGCCGATCACCAGTGTGTCCTTGGCACGGCCCTGGGCCTGGGCCGGCAGATGGGCTGCACTGAGCAACAGGGCGGTGGCGGTGCCCAGCAGCAGGGCTCTCTTGGTCAAGGGCGATGACATGCGGGGGTCCTCCGGGTTGGCGCGGGCGCGCCAGGCTGTTGCGATCAGTGCGGATGATGGCATGCCACCAGGTGGCCGGGCTGCAGCGGGGCCAGCACCGGCCGCTCCGCCGTGCAGCGCGCGCTGGCGCGCGGGCAACGCGCGGCAAAGGCGCAGCCGGCGGCCTGGGGGTCAGGTCTTGCAGGGTCCTGCGCCAGCGCGACATGGCGCCGCCGCGGCTGGCCCGGCTTGGGCACCGCGACGCGCGGCACTGCATCCACCAGCAGGCGTGTGTAGGGGTGGGCGCCTGCGCGGAACAGCTGCGCCGGCGCGCCCTGCTCGACCACGCGGCCCTGGTAGAGCACCAGCACCTCGTCGCAGACATGGTCGACCACTGCAAGGTCGTGGCTGATCAGCAGAAAACTCAGGCCCAGGCGCTGGCGCAGGTCCAGCAGCAAGTTCAGCACCTGGGCCTGCACCGACACGTCCAGCGCGCTGACCGGCTCATCGGCCACGATCAAGCGCGGGCTTGTTGCCAGCGCGCGGGCAATCGCGATGCGCTGGCGCTGGCCGCCGGAGAACTCATGCGGATATTTGTGCAGATCGGCCGCGGAAAGGCCCACCGCCTGCAGGCTGTCGAGCGCACGCGCGGCCTGCTCGGCGACGGGCAGACGCAGCAGCGCGGCCAAGGGCTCGGCCACGATGGCACCGACGCGGCGGCGCGGGTCGAGCGAGCCATAGGGGTCCTGGAACACCATCTGGAACTGGCGGCGTGCCTGGCGCAGCGCCTCAGGCGCCAGCGCATGCAGATCCTGCCCGTCCAGCAAGACCTGACCCCCGCCATGCGTCTGCGGCTCGTCCAGCGCCATCACCGCGCGCGCCAGTGTGCTCTTGCCCGAACCCGATTCGCCCACCACGCCCAATGACCGCCCGGCCGGCAGCACGAAGCCGATGTCGCTGAGCGCCTGCAGGCGCGGCGCCGGCTGCCACAGCGAGGGCCGCGGCAGGCGGTAGTGGCGGCTCAAGGACCGCACTTCAAGCAAAGGCGTGGTGCTGCTGCCGCTGCTCATGGCTGCTGCTCCGCGCGCGCCAGCGCTTGCTCCAGATGCAGGCAGCGCACCGCATGCGCGTCTTCCAGCGCATGCAGGGGCGGCATCCCGAGGCCGCAGCCCAGCGTGGCCAGCGCGCAGCGCGGCGCGAAGGGACAGCCGGCCGGCATGGCGGAAAGCGCCGGCACGCTGCCGGGAATCGTCGGCAGATGCCGGCGCGGCCCGCCCAGGCGCGGGCGCGCGGCGAACAGGCCCTGCGTGTAGGGATGGCCCATGCGCGCGAACACCGCCGCCGTCGGCCCGCTCTCGACCGCGATGCCGCCATACATCACGATCAGGCGCCGAACGTTCTCGGCGATCACGCCCAGGTCGTGCGAGATCAGGATCAGGCCCATGCCGCGCTCAGCCACCAGATCGGCCAGCAAGTCCAGGATCTGGCCCTGCACGCTGACGTCCAGCGCGGTGGTGGGCTCGTCGGCGATCAGCAATTCGGGGCCGCAGGCCAGCGCCATCGCGATCAGCACGCGTTGGCGCTGGCCGCCGGACAGCTCATGCGGATAGGCCTGCGCGCAGCGCCGCACATCGGGCAGGCCGACGCGCTCCAGCAGGCGCAGCACCTCAGCCTCGGCAGCCGCACGGCTCAGGCCCAGATGCAGGCGCAGCGGCTCGGCCACCTGGCGGCCCACCGGATGCAGCGGATTCAACGCCGTCATCGGCTCCTGGAAAATCATCGCCATGCGGCGGCCGCGCCAGGCACAGCGTTCATGCTCGGGCATGGCCAGCACGTCCTGCCCGGCCAGGCGCAGTTGGCCGCTGGCGCTGGCGCCTTCCGGCAGCAGGCCCATCAGCGCCAGCGCAGTGAGCGACTTGCCGCAGCCCGACTCGCCCACCAGGCCCAGCGTTTCTCCGCGCGCCAACGTGAAGGACAGGCCGCGCACGGCGTCCAGCGGGCCGGCCTCGGCCGACACCTGCACGCGCAGATCGCGCACCTCGAGCAGCGCACTCATCGCCGCGCCCTTGCCAGCCGGGGGTCGAACAGATCGCGCAGGCCATCGCCCAGCAGGTTCAGGCCCAGCACCGCCAGCACGATGGCCAGGCCCGGATAGACCGCCAGCATCGGCGCCTGGAAGATCAGGCTCTGCGCCTCGGCCAGCATGCGGCCCCAGCTGGGCTGCGGCGGCTGCGTGCCCAGGCCCAGATAGGACAGCGCCGCCTCGGCCAGGATGGCGAGCGCGAACTGGATGGTGGCCTGCACGATCAGCACCGCGGCGATATTCGGCAGCACATGCTCGACGCTGATGCGCCAGGCTCCCTTGCCGCAGGCGCGCGCGGCCAGCACATAGTCGCGCGCCCATTGCTGGCGGGCGCTGGCGCGGGTGATGCGGGCGAAGGTCGGGATGTTGTGCAGGCCGATGGCGATGATGGCGTTGACCATGCCCGGGCCCCAGACCGCCGTCAGCATGATGGCCAGCAGGATGGCAGGGAAGGCGAAACCGAAGTCGGTGAGGCGCATCAGCGCTTCCTCCACCCAGCCGCGCCGCGCCGCCGCCCACAGGCCCAGCAACGTGCCCACGGTCAGGCCGATGCCCACCGCGATCAGGCCCACCAGGATGGAGCTGCGCGCGCCAGCCAGCAGCAGGCTGGCGATGTCGCGCCCCAGCACATCGGTGCCCAGCCAATGCGCCGCGCTGGGGCCTTGCAGCTTGGCGGCCATATTGATCTCGTCAGTGGGCCAGGGCGTCCACAGCAACGACAAGGCGGCCGCAACCAGCAGTGCGACGCTCAGCAACGCGCCGGCCACGAAGCTGGGATGACGCAGCGCCCTTCTCACAGCGCCGCCGTCTTGATGCGCGGGTCGATCAGCGCGTACAGCACATCGACCACGAAGTTGACGAACACCACCAGCGCCGCCAGCAGCATCACGCAGTTGCGCACCACCACCAGATCGCGGTTGGCAATCGCCTGGAAGATCAGGCGACCCAGCCCCGGCAGCGTGAACACGTTCTCCACCACGATGGTGCCAGCCAGCAGGTTGGCGAACTGCAGGCCCATCACCGTCAGCACCGGAATCATCGCGTTGCGCAGGCCATGGCCCCACAGCGCCTGGCGCGCGCTCAGGCCCTTGGCGCGCGCGGTGCGCATGAAGTCCTCGCGCAGAACCTCCAGCATGGCCGAGCGCGTGATTCGCGACAGGATGGCCGCCTGTACCACCGCCAGCGCCACGGCTGGCAGCAGCAGAGCCTGCAGCGCCGGCAGGAAGCCGCCGCCCTGCGCCTCGCTCCAGCCCGGAAAGCCGCCAGCCGAGAACCACTGCAGCTTCACCGCGAACAGCAGGATCAGCAGGATGGCAAACCAGAAGTTCGGAATCGCGATGCCCAGCTGGCTGAACACCATCATGCCGATATCGCCGGCGCGGCGGTGGCGCGCGGCGGCATAGACGCCCATGCTCAACGCCAGCACAGTGGTCAGAGCCATCGCCAGCAGGGCCAGCGGCACGGTCAGCGCCAGACGCTCGGCGATCAGCTCGGCCACCGGCGAGCCATAGGCATAGGAATCCCCCAGCTCGAAGCGCAGCAGGCCCCACAGCCACTGCACATAGCGCGTCCAGGCGCTCTGGTTCAGGCCCAGCTTGTCAGCCAGCGCCGCGACGGCCTCGGGCGCGGCATCGGGACCCAGCAGCAACTCGGCCGCATTGCCGGGCAGGATCTCCAGCACCAGAAACACCAGGGCCGAGGTGGCCAGCAGCGTCAGCACCAGGGTGAGCGCGCGCCTGAGCAGAAAGGCGCTCATGCCTTGCGTCCCCATGCCGCTGTGTCGAATCGCCTGTCCATGCCCACCCTGCAGTGCCCGGCGCGATTCTCTGCGCTTTTCAGGAAGGGCTCGTCGGCGCGCTACGACACCCGGCTGCCGAAGGCGAAACTGGCGCTGGCAATGCGCCCGTCGCGCAGCTGGTAGATGCACAGCAGTTCGATCCAGCCCAGGCCGTCTTCGAAGCGCTGCGTCACCTGCTCGATGTCGATCACGCAATTGCCCAGCACCTGGCGCTGCAGCAGCCGTGCCTGCAGCGCCGGGTCCTCAAGGCGCTGCGCCATGCGCGCAGCGATCTCTGCGCGGCCGCGTGCCAGCAGCGTTGCCGGCAGTGCGTACTGGCAGGCATCCACGTCATAGCAGTCCAGCAAGGCGATCAGGTCGCGGGCGTTGTAGGCATCAAGCTGGCGCTGAACCAGCGCGATGGCGGCTTGTGCCGCCCCGGCTGTAGCGCTCACCACAACTCGGGAGAGTGGCGTACCGGCGGCACTTCGCAGCACAAGCCGATGTCGCGCAGCATCCGGGCGTCCAGTGCCGAGACGGGTTCAGGCTCAGACCGCGCCGCTGCGAGCAGGCGACCCGCAGTGGCCGCCAGGCCTTCGCGCAGACGCTGCAGCCAGGGCCGGCGGGTGGCGATCAGGCTGGGGCAATGGGTGGGGCAGCAGCAGCTGGCAAAGGGGACGGTACTCATGGCAGCACTCCTTGAATGGCCTTGCTCTTCAGGCAGGTGCGCTCAGATTAGGTGGGCTTGCTGGACAATGGAATTGATCGTTTTGTGCCAACTTGGTCGAAATTTATAACCAGTTAAGCCATCCAGCCATGTCACGCCTGCCCTTGCACACGCTGCCGACCTTCCGCGTCATCGCCCAGTTGCAGAACCTGCGCGCCGCAGCCGAACAGCTGCATCTGACCCACAGCGCGCTGAGCCACCAGCTCAAGGCGCTGGAGACCCAGCTGGGTCACACGCTGTTCGAGCGCCGAGGGCGCCGACTGGTGCTCAATGCCGCCGGCCAGGCCCTGCTCGAAAGCGTCGAGCAGGCGTTGCAGCAGCTGGACCGAGGTGTGGCCGCCGCCGCCAATGCCGCCGGGCTGACACCCGAAAGCCTGCGCCTGTCGGTGCTGCCCAGCTTCGCGCAGCGCTGGCTGCTGCCACGCATGGCGCGCTGGCGCGGCCTGCACCCCGAGCTGGCGCTGGAGATCCAGGCCTCGGCGCAACTGGCTGACCTGCAACGCGAAGGCCTGCATGCCGCGATCCGCCAGGGCGCCGGCCATTGGCCAGGCTTGCAGGCCGAGGTGCTGATCGGCACTGCCGTGCCGCTGGTGGTGGTGGGCTCGCCGGCCGCCGCGCGCCGGCTGGGAATCAGCCCCGCAGGCCGCGGCCGGAAGTTGCCTGAGGCCGGCGTCGACGCCCGCTGCTTCGGCGACGAGCCGCTGTTGGGCAGCGCCGAGCTGTGGGAACAATGGTTCGCGCTGGCCGGCGCGCCACGCAAGGTCACGCCGGTGGCGCTGTTCAACGATGCCGGGCTGATGCTGCAGGCTGCCGAGCAGGACCTCGGCCTGGCGCTGGCGCGCGAGATCCTGGCCGCCGACGCGCTGCGCGAAGGACGGCTGGTGCAGCTGTCGCCGCTGGCCATCAGCCACGCGGCGGCGCAGGCCTATCACCTGGTCTACCCACCTGGCCTGGCCGACTGGCCGCCGCTGCTGGCCCTGCGCGACTGGCTGCAGTCCGAGCTGGCCGGTACCGCCTCTCAGCCCAGGCGCGCTGCCCGCAGCCGCCGGTGAGCGGCGCGACCGCCGCGCGCCTTAAGGCCGGGCCTGGGCCGACTGCTGCGCGATCGCGCTGCGCTGGCGCTGCGCCCAGGGTTGTCGCTGCACCAGCCACACCAGCACCCAGCACAGCAAGGCGGACCACAGGCTGTGGCTCGGGTAATGCGCGCCGCGCGCCATCTGCGCCCAGCCGAACAGCAGACCCATCAGCAGCACGCCGACCAGCAGCGCACGCGCCAGCCCGGGCCGGTGGCCGCGCCACAGCAGATAGAGGCTGAAGAATGCAAAACCCGCCGCGGCATGGCCGGACGGGAAGCAGTGGCCCGCGCCGCCGTCCAGCACACCGAACTGCCAATGCGGCACATAGCGCGCCACACCCCCGAACTCGGCCAGATCCCAGGGGCAGCTGGTGCTGCTGACGCGCTTGATCGAGGGCACCAGCAGCACCGCCAGCAGCGAGGCAACAATCGCCTGCACGCGCTCGCTGCGGCTCGGTCCGTCCAGCCACAAACGCCAGGCATCCAGCACCATCAGCGCCAGGATGGCCCAGGCCAGCATGCGCCCGCCTTCGTGCAGCAGTCTGCTGGTCAGCCAGGCCTCGCGCCAGGCGAAACCGCTGGCGTCACCCCACAGGCGCAGCGCGGGCAGGTCCAGGCCGCTCCATTCCCACATCAGGATCAGCAGCAGGGCCGCCAAGGTCCAGCCCAGGTCGCGCCGCATCAGCGCAGCACGGCTCATGAAGGCTGCCTCAGGCAGCTGCGCGTCAGGTCGTAGTCCGGGGCATAGGCCGCGCTGCGCACATCCAGCAGGCCCATCAGGCTGTGGAACAGGTGGTCATGCGCCGCCGGCTGGGCCGCACGCTTTCTCAGGCAATCGGCGTCAAGGCCACGTGCCGGCTGCCAACCCGGCGAGAACCACATCACCATCGGCACCTGCGTCTGCACCGCCGGCGCGATGGCGTAAGGCATGCCGTGCAGGAACAGATTGGACTCGCCCAGCGATTCGCCATGATCCGAGACATAGACCAGCGCCGTGTCCACCTGAGCGGCCTTGGCCTGCAGGCGCTGAATCAGCCGGGCCAGCAGATGGTCGGTGTAGAGCAGCGCGTTGTCGTAGGCATTGACGATTTCCTCGCGGCTGCAGTTGCGCAACTCATCGCTCTGGCAGGCCGGCTGGAAGCGCGCAAACGCCGGCGGGTAGCGGCGGAAGTAGGACGGCCCGTGGTTGCCCAGCTGATGCAGCACCAGCAGCTGCGTGCCCTTGGCCTCGGCCAGACGCTGCTCCAGGCCCAGCAGCAGGCCCTCATCCATGCAGCGGCCCTCGGCGCACAGGCCGGGCGGGTTCAGCTCGATCACGCTGTCTTGCGGCAGGCCATCGCAGACCCCTTTGCAGCCCGACTGGTTGTCGCGCCAGTGCACGCCGACGCCCGCTCGGGCCAGCAGGTGCAGCAGCGACTCGCTGCCGCGGATGCGGGCCTCGTCATAGTCGCGCCGGCCGATGGGCGCGAACATGCAGGGCAGCGAGGTCTCGGTATTGGTGCCGCAGCTCGTGACCTTGGGAAAGTTGATCACGCCGGGCAGCGCCGCCAGCTCGGGCGTGGTCTGGCGCGCATAGCCGTTCAGGCCCCAGTTGGCCGCGCGTGCGGTTTCGCCGACCACCAGCACCACCAGGCGCGGCTTGGTCTGCGTGGCCCAGCTCGGGCCGGGCTGCGCGTCCAGGCCCAGCGGCTGGCGTGGCGCTGCAGCGCCTTTGGCCTCGGCGGCGCCCACCGCGGCCAGCGACCAAAGGTAGTTGGCCGGCGTCATCAGGTAGCGCACCTCCTTGTGGTTGCGCATCATGGACGCGAAGGGCTGGAACACCGACAGCATGGCGCCCACGGCCACCGCCGCCGCCAGCGCCATCCAGCCGATGCGCCACAGCGCCGACTTGAGCAGCGGCTGGGCACGGATGCGCAGCCGGCTCAGCAGCAGCAGCGGCAGGCCGGCATAGAGCAGCAGGTGCAGGGCCAGCGGCCAGGAGAGCAGTTCGCGCGCCTCGGCCACATCGCTCTTCATCACATTACGCAGCATGCTCGGGTCCAGATAGACGCCGAAGGACTGCATATAGAAGCTCGCGAAGGCGGTGCCGACGATCAGCAGCGCCAGCACCGGCTTGACGGTCCAGCGGTTCACGACCAGCCCCAGCAGCAGGAAGTGCAGCGCCAGCAGCAGCAGCGCCAAGGCCGCGGCAAAGCCCCAGGCACTCGGGTCAGACAGACTGCGTTCGCGCAGCGCCGCGCTGAAGAACAGCCGGTTGGCCGCCAGCAGCCAGAACAGGCTGGCCAGCAGCAGCACCTGTTCGACGGTGGCAGTGATCATGAAGCGCGGCTCAGCAGCCGCCGCGGTGGCGCGCGAAGAAGAGAGTCGGGACCCGATTTGCATGCCCGTGATGCTGCGGGCTGCACCTGAAGCTGGACTTAAGCCAGCTTGCAGCCACGAGTTTGCGCTATGGTGCCGTCAAAGCCCGTCCCGCCCTGACAACCCGATGCAAGCCCTCCCCTCCATCCGCACCCGCCTGGCCCATGCGCTGCTGGGCTGGTCCTTGCTGTTCAGCCTGTGCATCGCGCTGGCGGTCTGGCTGGCGGCCCGGCATGAAGCCGAAGAACTACTGGACGACAGCCTGCGCGCCTCGGCCGAAGTGCTGAGCAGCGTGCTGCGTCCGCTGGCCGAGGCTCCGGTGCCGCAGCTGGAGAAACCGCTGCAGGCCACGCTGCCCAGTGCCGGCCACCGTTTCGCCTGGCAGTTGGTGGCACCCGACGAGCGGGTGCTGCTGCGCTCGGCCGGCGCGCCCGTGCAAGCCTGGGCGGTCGAGCCGGGCAGCGATCTGACCACGCTGCCCGGCTGGCATGTGCATGCCACACCGCTGGGCGCTGGCGGCCGCATGCTCTACGTGGCCCAGTCACACGAGGAGCGGATCGAGGCCGCGATGGAGGTCACTCTCAGCGCCGTGCTGGCGGCGCTGGCAGTGGCGCTGCTGGGCCATGTGTGGCTACGCGCCAGGGTCAACCACGAGCTGGCGCCGCTACAGGCGCTGTCGCGCCGCCTCGCCAGCCATGACCCGCTGCAGCCAGGCGCCAGCCTGGGACCGGCTGCGCGGCTGGAGCTGCAACCCATGCACGAAGCCATCGATGAGCTGGGCCGGCGCCTGGCACGGCGCCTGGTCAGCGAGCGCGCCTTCGCGGCCCACGCGGCGCATGCGCTGCGCACGCCGCTGGCCGGCATCGATGTGCAGCTGGCCGTGGCCCTGCGCGAAGCGCCTGCGACGCTGCAGCCCCGCCTGCAACGTGTGCGCGAGGCGGCCCACCGATTGCAGCGCGTGGTGGTGGCGCTGCTGGCCCTGTTTCGCAGCAGCGAAGACCCCAAGTTGCAGACGGTCGACCTGGCGGCCCTGTGCAGCCGGCTGCAGGTCGAAGGTCTGCAGCTGAAGGTGGACGCCGGCCTGATGCTGCGGGCCGATCCCGATCTGCTGTCGGCCGCCTTGCTGAACCTGCTGGACAACGCGCTGCGCCATGGCGCGCAGCAGGTGCACATCAGCCTGCCGGCACCCCAGACCGTGCGCCTCGTCGACGACGGCCACGGTTGCACCCCCGAGCGCCGGGCCGCCTTGCGCCAGGGCTTGCAGGCGCAGCGCCAGGGCAGCAGCGAACGGGTCGACCCGGCCAGCGGCGGACTGGGCCTGCTGCTGGCCGATCTGGTGGCCCGCGCACATGGCGGCGGACTTGAATTGCCCGAGGTCGAGCAGGGCTTCGCGGTCGAGTTGAGGCTCTGAGCACCGAGCGCCCCATGGACACTGCCTCCCCGCTGCGCCGGCCTGGCCCATATTTGCCGACCCTCGGGCCTGCCCTGTTGCTGCTGCTCTCGCTGTTGCTGCTGCTGAGCGGCTGCGCAGCGCTGGACCGCGCGGCACCCGAGCGCATCCACGCCGGCATCGACTACCAGCGGCTGACACCGCGGCCTGATCAAGTGCTCCATCTGCTGCGCATCGATCTGCAGCATCCTGGACTGCAGCTGGCCCTGAGCCCGCAGGACGAGCGCGGCCTGGCGATTGACCAGATGCCCAGCGCGCGGCGTGCGTTGGTGGCGGTGAACGCCTCCTTCTTCGACCGCAGCTTCCGCCCGCGCGGCCTGACGCGCTCGGACGGCCAGGACTGGCCCGAGGTGATGGCCGCGGCCAACAGCCCGCTGCTGGATTGCGACCGCCAGCAGCGCTGCCAGCTGCAGCTGCGCCTGCCGCCGACGCTGAGCGGGCACGACAGCTGGACCGCGGTGGCCGGCACGCCCTGGCTGGTCGAGCAGAGCCGGGCACGCAGCGCGGCCGACGATGCCGGCTGCCCGGGCCTGTGCCAGCAGACCCATCCGCGCACCGCCGTCGGCCTGGACGCCTCGGGGCGCTGGCTGATGCTGGTACTGGCCGAGGGGCGGCGAGGCGAGGTGGCCGGCCTGCGCCTGGCCGAGCTGGCAGCGCTGATGCAGCAGCATGGCGCGCACCAGGCGCTGAACCTGGACGGCGGCGGCAGCAGCACCCTGCTGATCCGCGGCGAGGCGCGCATGGCTCGTCCCTTCAATGAGGCGGCGCAGCGGCGCATCGCCAATGCCTTGCTGGTGCTGGAGCGCGCCGGCGGGCGCTGATCTGCGCTGATTCGCCCCGGTCCGCCCCGGTTCCGATTACCCCCAGTTATGCCCGCGGCCCAGACATTCATTCGTCGCTGCGGATGCAGACCACTAGAGTGCCACTTTCCCTGCCCCACCCCTTGATGCCGATGCTGAAGACCGAAACCCCCAGCGAGCGCGACACCGAACTCGACCAGTACGACAGCGCCCAACTGCTGAGCGTGCTGATCGACGACCAGCTGGGTGCGGTGGCGGCAGTGCGCCGCGCGCTCCCCGCGCTGACTAAGGCGGTGGACGCGGCACTGCCCCGCATCGAGGCCGGCGGACGCCTGCTCTATGCCGGCGCCGGCACCTCCGGTCGGCTGGGCGTGCTCGATAGCGTCGAGCTGCACCCCACCTTCTCCTGGCCGCGCGAGCGCGCGGTGGCGGTGCTGGCGGGTGGCGAATCGGCGATGTTCGTGGCGGTCGAAGGCGCGGAAGACGATGAGGCCCAGGGCGCCGCCGATGTGCAAGCGCTGCAGCCCGGCCCCAACGATGTGCTGCTGGCGCTGGCCGCCTCGGGCGGCACGCCCTATGTGCTGGGCGCCTTGCGCGCAGCCCGCGCCGCCGGTGCGCTGGCAGTGGGTTTTGCCAACAACGCCGGTGCGCCGGTGCTGGCCGCGGCCGAGATCGGCGTGCTGCTGGATACCGGGGCCGAGGTGATCTCGGGTAGCACGCGGCTGAAGGCCGGCAGCGCGCAGAAGATGGCGCTGAACAGTTTTTCCAGCGCGCTGATGGTGCGGCTGGGCAAGGTCTACGGCAATCTGATGGTCGACCTGAAAGCCACCAATGCCAAGCTGGTGCGGCGTGCGGTGGCGCTGACCATGCGCGCCGCCGAAGTGGATGAGGCGCAGGCCCGCGCGGTGCTGGAGCAGTGCGGCTATCACGTCAAGACCGCGGTGGTCGCGCTGCGCCTGGGCGTGGATGTGGCCAGCGCCACGCAAGCCCTGGCGCAGACCGGCGGCCGGGTGCGCGCCGCACTGGCGGCTCGGGCCGAGTGAAAACCCGGCCCGGCTACGCGCTCGCCGGGCCTGACAAGGGGCCGAGAATGCGCGGCTCAGAATCAACATCCCGCAGCGCACCGGCCACCGGCCAGGCGCTCTTCGCCCACACCCCGAGCAGCAGGCCCAGAAGCGCATGAGCGAGCACATCCAGACACCGCCGACCCGCAATCCCTGGGCCTGGATTCCCAGCCTCTATTTCGGCCAGGCCATGCCCTATCTGGTCGTCATGACGCTGTCGGTGGTCATGTACAAGAACCTTGAGGTCTCCAACGCCGAGATCGCGCTGTACACCAGCTGGCTCTACCTGCCCTGGGTGATCAAGCCGCTGTGGTCGCCCCTGATCGAGATCTTCGGCACCAAGCGGCGCTGGATCACCGTGCTGCAGTTTCTGGTGGGTGCCAGCCTGGCGCTGGTGGCCTTGTCGGTGCCGGCGCCCAAGTTCTTCCAGCTGACGCTGGCGATGTTCTGGCTGATGGCCTTTGCCTCGGCCTCGCATGACATTGCCGCCGACGGCTTCTACATGCTGGCGCTCAAGACCCACCAGCAGGCGGCCTTCGTCGGCGTGCGCTCCACCTTCTACCGCCTGGCCAATATTGGCGGCCAGGGCGGCCTGGTCTATCTGGCCGGCGAGCTGCAGGAACGCACCGGCAGCATGACGACGGCCTGGAGCATCGTGTTCTTTATCCTGGCCGGCTTCTTCGTCGCGATGGCGGCCTATCACCAGTGGGCCCTGCCCCGGCCGGCCGTGGACCAGCCGCGCGCCCGCGGCGGGCAAGACTGGTTGACCGAGTTCCTGGCCGTGTTCGCAGCCTTCTTCCGCAAGCCGGGCATCGCGCTGTTCCTGGCTTTTCTGCTGCTGTACCGCTTTCCGGAAGCGCAGCTGCTGAAGCTGGCCACTCCCTTTTTGCTGGACAAGCTGGAGGCCGGCGGCCTGGCCCTGACGACCAAGCAGCTGGGCATCGCCTATGGCACGGTGGGGCTGACGGCGCTGACGCTGGGCGGCCTGCTGGGTGGCTGGGTCATCTCCCGCATCGGCCTGGGCCGGGCGCTGTGGCCCATGGTGCTGGCCATCAATGTGCCCAATATCGTCTACGTGCTGATGGCGGCCTGGCCGACCGGCAATCTGTGGCTGATCAGCGCCGCCATCGCTTTCGAGCAGTTCGGCTACGGCCTGGGCTTCGCCGCCTATCTGCTGGTGATGATTTATGTGGCCGAAGGCGAGCACAAGACCGCGCACTACGCCCTCTGCACCGGCTTCATGGCGCTGGGCATGATGCTGCCCGGCATGTGGAGCGGCTGGCTGCAGGAGCAGCTGGGCTATCTGAACTTCTTCATCTGGGTGCTGATCGCCACGGTGCCCTCGTTTGCGGTGGCCGCGCTGATCAAGGTGCCGGCCGAGTTCGGCAAGAAGACCGACGATGAGGCCGACGCCCGATGAACGCCCGCGTGCTGTCGCTGGATGCCTTCCGCGGCTTCACGATCGCGGCCATGCTGCTGGTCAACAACCCAGGCGACTGGGGCCATCTATATGGCCCGCTGGCCCATGCGCCCTGGCATGGCTGGACCTTCACCGACTGGATATTTCCCTTCTTCGTCTTCATCAGCGGCATGGCCATGCCCATCAGCCTGGGCCGCCGCGCGGCGCTGGGCGATGACAAGCTGAGGCTGCTGGCGCAGACCGCCCGCCGCGCCGCCACCATCATCGCCATCGGCCTGCTGCTGAACTGGATTCCGGCCTTCAACCTGGCCGAGCTGCGCATCCCCGGCGTGCTGCAGCGCCTGGGCCTGTGCACGCTGCTGGCTGCGCCCATCGTTCTGTGGTGGGGCTGGCGCGGCCAGCTGGCCTGGGCGCTGGGCCTTCTCGCCGCCTATGCAGCGGCCATGCTGCTGATTCCGGTGCCTGGCGCGGATGGCATCGTGCGCACGGGCGCGCTGCTGCCGGGCCAGGACCTGGGCGCGTTCATCGACCGCGCGCTGCTGGGCGAAGCCCATCTGTGGAAGCAGGCCAAGACCTGGGACCCCGAGGGCCTGCTGTCCACCGTGCCGGCCGTCGCCACCCAGCTGTTCGGCGTGCTGGCCGGCCAGTGGCTGCTGAGCCGGCGCGAGCCGGGCGAGAAGGCGATGTGGTTCATGGTGTCAGGTCTTGCCTGCCTGTGGATCGGCCAGCTGCTGGACGCCTGGCTGATGCCGATCAACAAGAACCTGTGGACGCCGTCCTATGTGTTCGCGATGGCGGGCTGGGCGCAGCTGGTGTTCGCCTGCTGCTACTGGTTGCTGGACGCGATGCCGCTGCCGCTGGCGCGCGCCCGCATGGCGCGGCTGGCCAAGCCGCTGCTGGTGTTCGGCATGAACGCGCTGTTCATCTTTGCGCTCTCGGGCCTGGTGGCCAAGCTGCTGGGCTTCATCAAACCCGACGGCCAGCACTCGCTGAAGGCTCTGCTCTACGCGCCGATCCAGCAGCTGGGTCTGGCACCGGTGAACGCCTCGCTGCTGTATGCACTGGGATTCTTGTCCGCCATGTATGCCGTGGCCTGGTTGATGTGGAAAAAACAATGGTTCATCAAAGTCTGAACGCGCGGCGCCGCCGCCTGCTGCTGGCCGGTGGTGCGGGTGCCGCGCTGTCGGCCTGCAGCAGCCTGACACTGCTGCCGGAAGCGGCGCCCGCGCTGCGGCCCGCGCCCGAGCTGCTGGACGGCGTGCCGGCCGCGCCGCGCGAGTTCCGCGCCGCCTGGGTGGCCACGGTGGCCAATATCGACTGGCCCAGCAAGCCGGGGCTGCCAGCCGAACAGCAGCAAGCCGAGATGCGCGCGATGCTGGACCAGGCGGTGGCGCTCAAGCTCAACGCCATCGTGCTGCAGATCCGCACCAGCGCCGATGCGCTGTACGAGTCGGCGCTGGAGCCCTGGAGCGAGTTCCTCAGCGGCGTGCAGGGCCAGTCGCCCGGCTACGACCCGCTGGCCCTATGGATCAGCGAGGCGCATGCGCGCGGCCTGGAGCTGCATGCCTGGTTCAACCCCTTCCGTGCCCGCCCCAGCGCCGCCAAGTCAGGCCCGGCGGCCAGCCACCTGAGCCAAACCCAGCCCGCCTGGGTCAAGCGCTATGGCGACCAGCTGTGGATCGACCCCGGCGAGGCCGATGCCGCCACGCACACGCTGGCGGTGTTTGCCGATGTGCTGCGCCGCTACGAAGTGGACGGCATCCACATCGACGACTACTTCTACCCCTACCCGGTGCAGGACCCGGCCAGCAAGACCGAGATCGACTTTCCGGACGAGCCCGCCTGGCAGCGCTATCTGCAGGGCGGCGGCACGCTCACACGCGCCGACTGGCGGCGCCGCAATGTCGACGAGCTGGTGCGCCGCATCCACGCGCAGATCCGCCAGATCAAGCCCTGGGTTCGCTTCGGCGTCAGCCCCTTCGGCCTGGGCAAGCCCGCGCTGCGGCCACCCGGCATTGCCGGCTTCAGCCAGTACGACAAGCTCTATGCGGACGTCGAGCGCTGGCTCAGCGAAGGCTGGATGGACTATCTGGCGCCTCAGCTCTACTGGCCGCGCGCGCAGACGCCGCAGGCCTTTGCGCCGCTGCTGGACTACTGGCGCGCGCAGAACCCGCAGGGCCGCCATGTCTGGGCCGGCCTGTTCACCAGCCGCATCACCGACAAGCCGGAGAGCTGGCCGATCGAGGAGATCGAAGCGCAGATCGCGCTGGTGCGCGAGAAGGCGCCCGGCAGCGGCCATCTGCACTTCAGCATGGTGGCGCTGACACAGAACCGCCGTGGCATCGCCGATGCGCTGAAGAGCCGGGCCTACGCCGAGCCTGCCCTGGTGCCGGCCACGCCCTGGCTGGAAGCCGATGCGCCCGCCGCCGCACAGCTGGCGCTAGCAACCGAGGGCCAAGTCTTGCGCCTGACGCTGCAGCCCGGTGCCGGCAGCAAGCCGGTGGCGCGCTACGCGCTGTGGCTGCGCCGCGGCGGCGCCTGGCAGTTCCATGCGCCGGCAGGCTCGGAGCTGCGCGTGGCGGCAGAAGGTGTCGATGCGGTGGTCGTCAGCGCGCTGGACCGGGTCGGCAACGAAAGCCCACGCCTGGCGCTCACGCTGGAGCGCTGAGACTTCCCCGCCTCAGGCCACCGCGTTCAGCAGCGCGCCGCGCGACACGCGGTTCCACATCAGCGGGCCGAGTTCGACCTGGATCTGCAGGCCGGGGCCGGCCACCAGGGTGTAGCTGCCGCGGCTGTAGCCAGGTGTGGCGATGTCGCTGACGGCGCCACGCCGCACGCCCAGCGGCTTGAAGTCGTAGACCAGATCACGGCGCGCCTGCTCGATGCCCTCACGCAGCGGCGAGCGTTCGAGCAGCGTGATGTCGAGCTGCACCGGCGGCGGCCTGTCGGCCAGCATCGCAGCCTGCTGCGCCGCGCGCCACTGGTGCAGCGGCGTCGGCTCGTCGGGCATCCGGATCGGGAAAGAAACACTGTCGTGAACGCGCATGGGCCCGGCAGGAACGGAGCCGCGCAGGGCTGCAGCAGCCTCCAGGGCTTCAAGGCGACGCGCAGTTCGGGAAACTTAAGCACCCGCCGATGCCGGCACGATCAGGCGTGCGCCCAGCGCCCAGACACGCTCCGCCCAGGGACCACGCAGCTTCAGCGCCCAGCCGAAATTAACAGCCAGCGTCTCATCGTTGGCCTGTTCGAGCCCCATTGCCGTCCATGCCCTGAGGCTTTGCACGCATACCCGCTACTTATGGACGCCGCAGCAATCGACATTTGCTGCGGCCTCACGCCGGCCCTAAGCTGGCCCGCATGCTTGCCACCCCCCCTGCGCCCACCTCGCCCGCCGCCGCGCTGCAGCGGCCCGGCCTGGGCTTGGACGCCGGCGGCACGCAAACCCGCTGGGCGCTCAGCGACGCCGCCGGGCAGCTGATCGCCGAGGGCTCGGTGCCCGGCATCAGCGGCCTGCAGCTGGCCAGCGGCGCCGGCCGCGTGCAGCTGGCGCAGACCAGCCAGCTGCTGGCTGAGGCCGTGCTGCCTCATGGCCGGCCCGGCGCGCTGTATGGCGGCATCACCGGCCTGGGCGAAGCCAGCGCGGGCCTGGCGATGGCCGAGCAGCTGGCCAACGCGCTGGGCATTGCGCCACGGCTGGCGCATTGCGGCAGCGATATGGACATCGCCTACCGCGCCGCCTTCGCGCCGGGCGAGGGCTATCTGGTCTATGCCGGCACCGGCGCGATTGCTGCCTTCATCGATGCGCAGGGCGAAATGCAGCGCGCCGGCGGACGCGGCCCCATCCTGGGCGACGAGGGCAGCGGCTACTGGATCGCCCGCGAGGCCTTGGCTGCCGTCTGGCGGGCCGAGGACGAAGCGCCGGAGAGCTGGCCGCAGTCGAGCCTGGCACGCCATCTGTTCGAGGCCCTGGGCGGCAGCGACTGGGCGGCCAGCCGCGCCTTCGTCTACGGCGGCGAGCGCGGCGCCATCGGCCAGCTGGCGCTGGCGGTGGCGACTGCGGCGCGCGAGGGCGATGCCCAGGCCCAGGCCCTGCTGCTGCGCGCCGGCCAGGAACTGGCCCGGCTGCCGCTGGCGCTGGCGCGGCGCTTCGGCCCGCGCCCGGTGGTGGCCGCCGGCCGCGCGCTGCTGCTGCACCCCTTGATCCATGAGGGCCTGCGGGACGCCTTGGCGCCCGAGGGCATAGAGTTGCGCCTGCAACAACTGGAACCCCACAAGACCGCTGCCCAGTTGGCAGCACGACGCTCATCACCATGACGACGACCATGACCCAGACACGCCTCTCCCTCACCGCCGTGCTGGCCGGCCTGCTGGCGCTCGGCGGCTGCGCCACCGGCCCCGATGTGCTGCGCATCAACACCCGCTACACCTCGGAGAACCAGGACAGCCGTGCGCAGTTCCTGGTGCTGCACTACACGGTGCTGGACCATGAGAAATCGCTCAAGGTGCTGACCACCGGCGGCCGCGTCAGCAGCCACTATCTGGTGCGCGATCAGCCGGTGGAGACCTATCTGCTGGTGGACGAGAACCGCCGCGCCTGGCATGCCGGCCCCAGCTTCTGGGCCGGGCACAGCAACTTGAATGCCGCGTCGATCGGCATCGAGATTGTCAACGCCGGCTATGTCGACACGCCGAACGGCCGCGTCTACGCGCCCTTCCCGCAGGCGCAGATCGACGAGGTGATCAAGCTCAGCCGCGACATCGTGGCGCGGCACCAGATCAAGCCCGAGCGCATCGTCGGCCACGCCGACATCGCACCCGGCCGCAAGCAGGACCCAGGCCCCAACTTCCCCTGGCGCCAGCTGCACGAGGCCGGCCTGATCGCCTGGCCGGAAGCCACCCAGGTGGCCGTGCGCCGCGCCATCTACGAGACCGGCCCGCTGCCCGACATCGCCTGGGTGCAAGCCCGGCTCTCGCAAGTGGGCTACAACGTGCCGCGCCATGGCGAGCTGGACACGCTGACGCAGGAGGTCATCACCACCTTCCAGATGAAGTACCGGCCCACCGACATCAGCGGCAAGCTGGACGCCGAAACCGCCGCGCTGCTGGACGTGGCCACCACCCAAGGCGGCATGGTGATGAGCAAGAATGCGCCCACCACCCCGGTGCGGCCGTACACGTCGCGCTGGTAAGTAAGCAACACCAGCGCTTCGAGAGCAGCCCCAGCCATGAGCAGTTTCGCCTTCCTCAGCAACAGCCAGTTCATGAAGGTGCCGGCCGCCGGCACCGCCGCCGACTCCCGGCCCTATGGCGTGGCCGGCATTGCCTGGGACGGCTGCGTCACCAACCGGCCCGGCGCGCGCTTCGGTCCGCGCGCCATCCGCGAGGCCAGCCACATGCTGTGCGACGGCACGCATCCGCTGTTTGACTGCACGCCCGAGGGCCAGCTGTCCGATCACGGCGACCTGCCGCTGCCCAACACCAGCCTGAAGGACATGCGCGCTGCGATGGCGCCGCTGATCGCCCCGCTGATCGCCCGCCAGCACATGGCCTGGCTGGGTGGCGACCACTCCATCACGCTGCCGCTACTGCGCGCCTACAAGGCGCACTACGGCCAGCCGCTGGCGGTGATCCATTTCGATGCGCATTGCGACACCTGGGTGGACCACTTCGGCGAGGAAAGCGGGCACGGCACCTGGGTCTATGAGGCGATCCAGGAAGGCCTGGTCGTCAAGGAGTGCTTTGTGCAGCTGGGCATCCGCTCGGCCGGTGAGCGCGCCGCGCGCGACTATGTGCGCGACCAGGGCGGGCTGATCTTCGACGCCCGCAGCCTGCGCGGCCTGGAGAGCGCCGCCCAGCTGGCGCCGGTGCTGGACGCGATGCAAGAACGCATGGCCGCGCACGGCCACCCGCCGCTATATCTGAGCCTGGACATCGACTGCCTGGACCCCGCCTTCGCCCCCGGCACCGGCACACCCGAGCCCGGCGGCATGAGCACCAACCAGGTGCTGAGCATTCTGGAAGTGCTCACGCCCGCGCTGAACTTCGTCGGCATGGACTGCGTGGAGGTGTCGCCGCCGTACGACCACGCGGAACTGACGAGTTATGCGGCCGCGCAGTTTGTGTGGACGTATTTGTGCGGGCGGATGGCGGCGGGCGCTGCTGGACAAGCGATCAAGGCCTGAGACCCGGCCTGGCCCGCACAAGGCCGCGTTATCAGGGCCTTGACGGTACGGGCGGCGGTCGAAACGCCTCAATGCGACCTTCCTCGATGGCGCGCTGGATTCGAGGGACCAGCCAGGCGACCTCCGCGCTCACCGCGCGGCCAGCGCCGAACATCATGAGTTGGTCTGCGGGGGTCTGGCAGTGCCCGGTTTGGGCACAAACCAGCAGCACCACGTTGTGTGTCTGCGCGCTGGAGCTATCCACACTGAGATTGATGACGGCTTGCCACAGCGCACGTTCATAGACCTCGGGCCCGCTTGCGCCACCCCAGAGCTGTCCGTCCACGTACCTGCGAGCGACGCGATCAGCCTCATCCTTCACAAAGGGGTAGCGACTCGACAAGACGACGAACCAGTCGTCGGGGCCTTGCCCAGTCATGTCGGGTACTCCATTGCTCCAATTCACTCGCTTGCCGCTGTAGGTGAGCCCGGTCTTCAGAACGGCATCGGTGCGATCGCGAAGCGCCTGGTCTTGCCAATAGCCTTGGCACCGGGCCGCCAATTGCGCCTTCGCACTGTCGGCAAGCCCTCGCGCGCCTTCAGGGGCAGGCGCCGGCCCCAGAACGCGAACCCAATGGGCATCAACACTCCCTGGTTCTGCATTCGCCGCGTAAAAAGCGGCGCGGCACGCTTCGGCGATCTGACGCACGACGCTCAGGCCTTCCGCCGTGCCCTGGTTGAGCGCCGAAACCATCTCGGCATAGGCATTTCCGTGGCTCGCTCGCTGAAGGCGCTTGCGCACATCCGCTGGGAATCCGCCACCCGGCCGACTTGCAGCAGGCCTGGCCGCAGCGGCGGTGGGCAATTGAGTTTCGACGGCGGGTTGGCGCGGCGCTTCCTTGGTGGGTACGAGCACCGGAGGCATCGCGCCCTGCGGCCCGCCGCCAGCCTGGGCGCGCAAGGCGCCTTGCTCACCCGAATCTCCGGCGAGTTGTCCAGCGACCAAGCCCAACAAGGCAACGGCGACAACAGTGACAGCGGCAATGGTGACGCCCTTCATCAGACAAGTACTCTTGCAATTGATGCGGCCAAGCAAAGCCTCTGTCGGGTCTTGAATCTGAGCCCGTCAAGCTCAAGACCTGACCCCGGCTGCGCGGCACCCAACTCGTGCAGGGCATCGCATTCACCGTTCACCGCGCCCCCCAGTCTTGCGCGAACGCCAGATCACCGGCAGCGCGGCAACAACGGCGCCGACCCAGCCCCAGCTGGCGAGCATCCTGACGGCGGGTGAGGGTTCGTTCTGCAGCCAAGCGAAGGCCGTCGTGGCAACAAGCGACGCAAGCCAGATCAAGCCCGCAGCCGCCATAGCAGACAGTCCCAAGACGCTCACTCTCAGTTTCATGAAGCTCCATCCACTCCAGATCAGCCACAGCTCCCCCATCGACGGCGCTCTCAGGCACGGCTCTGGCCAAGGCGACTGGGTACCAGTCTGCCGCTCTTGCACCATTTCGGGCAATCGCCAGCAAGGGGGATGCGAGGTCTGACTGGCTTTCGCGGCAAGGCGCTGAAGCTTTCGAACGATGTTCTTGCCCCCTGCGAGACGCAGCCCGCGCGCGGCCACAGCGAGTAGAGATGCTCCCCGTAGCGCACCTCCTCTGAACAAAGCAACGCGCGCGTGATCGCGCTACGGCCCCGGTCTAAGGCCGCAGCCCACTCAGCCCGCTGCGCTCACAGCCCGACCAGGCCCTGCGTCGGGTTGGCGTTGATCACGCGGCCCTTCTGGCAGTCGACCGCCACGCTGGCGAACTTCTGCTCGGGCTTGTTCGGGTCGGCGGCGCTGAGCGTGTAGCTGCCGGGCGGCACATTGGTCCACACCACCCCGCCGTCCTTGGTGGTGGCGGTCTCGCGCGGATCGGGCAGCACGCTGGCATTGAAGTAGGTGCGGCGACCGCCGGCCGGCGCAATGCTGGCCTGCGCGCCGGCATAGCCATGCGCGCCGAAGCTCAGGAACTGCTCGATGCTCAGGTTGCGCACCGCCGGCACGCTGACGGTGCTGACGATCACGCAGCCGCTGGCATCCGGCACCACGCCGCCGCCGATCTGCGTCAGCAGCCCGTACAGGCCGCCGAAGGTCGCCAGGTCCGGGGTCTGGAAGTTGGCATTGATCAGATCGCTGCTGGGCGTGAAAGTCTGCAGATGGATGGTGGCGTAGCCGTTGGCCTCGATATAGGGCGTGGCCGCCTTGCCGGCCGGCACCGTCAGCGTGTAGACGCCGTTGGCATCGGTCTGCGCCGTGATCTGCG
>PNNH01000058.1 GCA_013824165.1 Methylibium sp.
CTGCACGCCTCGGTTCCGATGATCGCCGTGTGGGACGACCACGAAATCACCAACGACGCCTACATGACCGGCGCCGACAACCACCAGCCGGCGACTGAGGGCGACTATGCCGCCCGCAAGGCCGCCGCACTGCAGGCCTTCCACGAGTGGATGCCGATCCGCACCGGCAGCAGCCGCGAGCAGATCTACCGCAGCTTCAACTTCGGCAACCTGCTGGCGCTGCACATGCTGGACACCCGCATCGTCGGCCGCGACCAGCAGCTCGATTACGCCAACTACATCGGCGCTGCCGGCTTCAACGCCAACGCCTTTGCCGCCGACATGGCCAAGCCAAGCCGCCAGCTGCTGGGCACGACCCAGACCACGTGGCTGCAGCAGCAACTGGCCAGCTCCAGCGCCACCTGGCAGGTGCTGGGCCAGCAGGTGCTGATGGGCCGCATGAACATTCCGGCACCCATCCTGTTCGAGGCCAACAACCCGGGGACCGGCGTCAGCGTTTCGGCCTATGCGGCCATCGTCGCCAAGGCCCAGACCGCACCCGCCACGCTGACGGCCACCGAGCGGGCCATCCTGGCCCAGCCCTCGATCCCCTACAACCTCGACGCCTGGGACGGCTATGCGGTGGCCCGCGAAACCGTGCTGGCGACGGCGCGCCAGCTCAACAAGAACCTGGTGGTGCTGGCCGGCGACACGCACAACGCCTGGGCCAGCGATCTGCAGGACATGGCCGGCAACCAGGTGGGCGTGGAGTTCGCCACCAGCTCGGTCACATCACCCGGTTTCGAGGAATACCTGCCCAAGGAGAACCCGGCCGTGCTGGCCGGCGCGCTGACCCAGCTGATCGGCCCGCTGGAATACTGCGACACCTCGCGCCGCGGCTTCATGCTGCTGACCGCCAGCGCCGCCGAGTGCCGGGCCGACTGGGTCTATGTCAGCAATGTGTTCGAGCGCAACTACACCTTGACGGCTGGTGCCGCCATGAGGGTGCTGCCGGGTGCTGGCCAGCGCAAGCTGCTCAAGGCCTGAGGACCACCCAGCCCTGAGTGCCAGGGCTATAGTGCGAAAGACCAGCCACCCGGCTGGTCTTTTTCCTTGCAGTTCCTCCCGCCATGTCGCCTCTCGCAACACCTGACCCCAGCGCCGCACCCGCGCTACGCCTGGCCATCGTCGGCGCCGGCCCGGCCGGCCTGGTGCTGGCCCTGCATGCGGCCCAGGCCCTGCCGCAGGCCAGCATCACGCTGTTTGACGCCCGGCCGCTGGAACGCGATGTCTCGGGCGACCCGCGCACGCTGGCATTGAGCCTGGGCAGCGTGCAGCTGCTGCAGCGCCTGAAGGTCTGGCCGGCCGAGCTGGCCCAGCCCATCCTGCAGGTGCATGTGAGCCAGGCGCCGCCCACGCTCAGCCATCCGCTGTTCGGTGCCAGCCAGCAGCCCGAGGTGCGCATCAACGCCGCCGAACAAGGCGTGCCCCAGCTCGGCGCCGTGCTCGCCTACGGCCAGCTGGTGGCGCCGCTGCAAGCCGCCTGGCAGGCGCGGGTGGACGCCGAACCGCAGCGCCTGGCCAGCCGCTTCGGCGCACCGGTGGCAGCCATCAAGCCGCTGCCCTCGGGGGTCGAGATCGATGCCGGCATCGCCGAGCCGTTCGACATGGCGGTGATCGCCGAAGGCGGCGTGTTTGCCGAACAGGCGCGCAAGGCACTGGCCCATGACTATGAGCAGAACGCCTGGGTCGGCAGCGTCACGCTACCGGAGCACAGCCCAGCCGGCGTGGCCTACGAGCGCTTCACGCGCAACGGCCCCTTGGCCCTGCTGCCGCTGCGCGGCACGCCCGAGGCACCGCGCCGCGCCGCGCTGGTGTGGTGCATGCCCAAGGCTGAGGACGATGTGGCCGAACTCAGCGACGCGCAACGCTTGGCCGTCATCAACAGCCTGCTGCCCGATGGCGCCGGCCCGCTGCGCGCCATCAGCCCGCTGAAGTGTTTTGCGCTGGGCCTAAACGCCGAGCGCACGCTGGTACAGGGCCGCAGCATCCGCATCGGCAATGCGGCGCAGACCCTGCACCCGGTGGCCGGCCAGGGCCTGAACCTGGGCCTGCGCGACGCCTATGCGCTGGTGGACGCGCTGCGCCGCAAGGAGGCGGACATCGACGCGGCGCTGAAGAGCGTGGAATGGCAGCGTGCCCCCGACCGCTGGAGCATGATCGCCGCCACCGACTTCCTGGCACGCAGCTTTGCCTGGCGTTGGCCCGGCCTGCCGCTGGCGCGCGGACTTGGGCTGGCAGCGCTGCAGGCGCTGCCGCCGCTCAAGCGCGCGATCGCCCGGCAGATGATGTTTGGACGGCGCTGAGACGGGACCGACGCCCGGCGAAGGGCTTGGCGCGTCTTGCGCGACAAGCACGGTCTGCAAGACTGAGACGGGACCGAGGAAGGCCCCTGAGGACCATCGCACGCCGCTTGAAGCGCTTCGCAGCCCTCAAACAAGCGCCGCGCGCTGCCGCCACCGAAGCAGCTTTACAAAGCTTGACATCAGGCAAACACTGCGGTGGCACTAGGTCCCCACACTCGCCCCCATGTCCCCTGATGAATTTTCCATGCGCCGCAGCAGCGGCCAGCGACCGCGTCCGCCAGCACCAGCCGCGTGGCCGCTGACGACGATTCTGCTGGCCCTTGCGGGCTGTGCCGGCCCTGCGCCACGCGACACGATACCGAGCTCGCCCGCGGAGATTCCGGCTCGCTGGCTGCAACAGGACGCCAGCAGCAGCAACATCGGCAGCAACGCTGCCGATGCCGCCGCGCTGGCGCAGTGGTGGCGGCTGTTTGAGGACGCCGAGCTGAGCCACCTGATCGAGACCGCGCTGCGCGCCAACACCAGCATCCGCGGCGCCGAAGCGGCGCTGCGCCAGGCACGCGCCTTGCGCGACGTCTCAGCCGCCGGCCTGCTACCGGCACTGAGCGGCTCCGCCTCGGCCCAGCGCAGCCGCAGTGGCCAGTCCAGCAGCAGCGCCAGCTACAAGGCTGGCTTCGACGCGAGCTGGGAGCCCGATCTGTTCGGCGCAAACAGCGCCGCCGTCGACACCGCCGAGGCCAGCGCGCGCGCCAGCGCCGCCAGCCTGGCCGATGTGCGCGTGTCGGTGGCCGCCGAGGTGGCGCTGGCCTACATCACGCTGCGCGGCAGCCAGCAGCGTCTGGCGATCGCTCAGGCCAATCTGGACAGCCAGCTGGAGACGCTGCAGATCACGCAGTGGCGCCTGCAGGCCGGACTCACCACCTCGCTGGAAGCCGAGCAGGCGCGTGCCAGCGTCGAGCAGACCCGTGCCACGTTGCCGAACTTGCAGACCAGCCTGGCCCAGGCTGGCCATGCGCTGGCGGCGCTGACCGGGCAGACCGCACAGGCGCTGGTGCCGCTGAGCCAGAACAGCGCGGCCGTGCCACAGCCCCGGCAAGACCTGACCCTGGCGATCCCGGCCGACACGCTGCGCCAACGCCCCGACGTGCGCGCGGCCGAGGCCAGTCTGGCGGCGGCCTTGTCCAAGACGCGTCAGGCCGATGCGGCGCGCAAGCCCAGCCTGCGACTGAGCGGCACGCTGGGCCTGGGCGCGGGAAGCCTGTCCGGCCTGAGCGACAGCAGCGCGCTGCTGCGCACGCTGCTGGCCAGCATCGCGTTGCCGATCTTCGATGGCGGCGCGTTGAATGCCCAGCTGCGCGCCGCCCAGGCCGCTGCCGAACAGTCGCGCACAGCCTATGAGGCCAGCATCCTCACAGCACTGCTCGAGGTGGAGGATGCGCTGGTGGCGCTGCGCGGCGACCGCGCCCGCCTGGCCCGGCTGCAACTGGCCTCGGAAGCCGCCGCCAATGCCGCACTGCTGGCGCGCCAACGCTATGGCAGCGGCTTGGTGGACTTCCAGACCGTGCTGGAAACCCAGCGCACCCTGCTCAACACTCAGGACGGCGTGGCCAGCGCAGCCGCCAGCGTCAGTGCCGACCACGTGCGCCTCTACAAGGCGCTGGGCGGTGGCTGGCAGCCCGAAACTTCTGCAGCCGGCAGCACTTCGCAGGCACCAGCCCTGCCCGCCCCCAACTCCGATAGCCGCTCATGACAAGCTCCCCCGACTCTGGCGCCCCGACCGGCGCGAACGCTACTGGCGGCGCCAACGCCCTCACCGCGCTGCTGGGCACCGAGGCCAGCCGGCCCTGGTGGCGGCGCCCCGCGCCCTGGATCACCGCGGCCGCGCTGCTGGCCGCCGGCGCCGGCTATGCGGTCTGGCAGAGCCAGCAACGCGCCGCCGCAGCACCGAGCTACACCACGCACACCGTGGCACGCGGCACGCTGGCGCTCAACGTCACCGCCAACGGCACGCTGCAGCCGACCCGCGCGATCAACATCGGCTCCGAGTTGTCGGGCACGGTGCTGAAGGTGCATGTGGACGTCAACGACCGCGTGCGCAAGGGCCAGGTGCTGGTGGAGCTGGATACCGCCAAGCTGCAGGGACAGGTCTTGCGCTCGCGGGCCTCGCTGGCCTCGGCCCAGGCCAAGCTGGCGCAGGCGCAGGTGAGCTACAAAGAAGCGCAGGTCAGCCTGGCGCGGCTGGAAGAGGTGGCGCGGCTGTCGGGCGGCAAGGTGCCGTCACAGTCGGAGCTGGATGCCGCGCGCGCGGTGGTGGAGCGCTCACAGGCCGAGCAGGCCAGTGCCAATGCCAGCATCGCCGACGCCCGCGCGGCGCTGGCCACCGACGAGATCAATCTGTCCAAGGCCTCGATCCGTGCGCCCGCCGATGGCGTGGTGCTCACCCGCAATGTCGACCCCGGCAATGCGGTGGCGGCCTCGCTGCAGGCGGTGACGCTGTTCAGCATCGCCGAAGACCTGAACCGGCTGCGCCTGCAGGTCTATGTGGATGAGGCCGATGTCGGCATGGTCAAGGCCGGCCAGCAGGCGCGCTTCACCGTCAGCGCCCATCCGGGCCGCCAGTTCCCGGCCACCCTGACGCGCGTGGCCTTTGGCTCGACGCTGAGCGAGAACGTAGTTACCTACCTGACCCAGCTGGATGTCGACAACTCCGACCTGAGCCTGCGCCCCGGCATGACAGCCACCGCCACCATTACCGCGCAGCAGCACGACAAGGTGCTGCTGGTGCCCAACGCGGCGCTGCGCTTCACGCCGACGAATGGGTCGGCAGGCGCTGCGGCGCCCGGCGCCAGCAAGAGCGGCAGCATCGTGTCCAGCCTGATGCCGCGCCCGCCCGTGCAGCAGACACGCAAGAGCGCCCGCGACGCCGCTGGCAGCACGCAGGCGCGCCAGGTCTGGGTGCTGGGCAAGGACGGCACGGCCACGGTGCTGCCGGTGCAGGCCGGCTTGAGCGATGGCCGCATGACCGAGATCACTGGCGGTGAGCTGCGTGAAGGCATGGCGGTGATCACCGATCAGAAGGTCGGCGCGCCATGAACGACTCGTCCGCTGCGCCGCCGCTGATCCGGCTGCGCGGCATCAGCAAGCGCTACGGCAGCGGCGCCACTGAGGTGATGGCGCTGGATCACATCGACCTGGATGTGCAGGCCGGCGAGTTCGTCGCCATCATGGGCCCCAGCGGCTCGGGCAAGTCCACCGCGATGAACATCATCGGCAGCCTGGACACGCCCAGCGACGGCCAGTACCTGTTCCAGGGCGTGCCGGTTGAAGGCCTGACACGCGATCAGCGAGCGCTGCTGCGGCGGCGCTATCTGGGCTTTGTGTTCCAGGGCTTCAATCTGCTCGCCCGCACGTCGGCGCAGGAGAACGTCGAGCTGCCGCTGCTTTACCGCGGCGAAGGCGCGGCGCGGCGGCGCCAGCTGGCGGCCGAGGCGCTGGCCGCCGTCGGCCTGCAAGGGCGCGAGCGCAACACGCCGGCCGAACTGTCCGGCGGCCAGCAGCAGCGCGTGGCGATCGCACGTGCGCTGGTCTCGCAGCCGGCGGTGCTGCTGGCCGATGAGCCGACCGGCAATCTGGACAGCCAGCGCAGCCGCGAAATCCTGGAGCTGCTGCGCCGCCTCAACGAAGAGCGCGGCATCACCATCCTGATGATCACGCACGAGCCCGATATGGCGGCCTATGCACAGCGCCTGGTGCGCTTCGTCGACGGCAAGATCGCCAGCGACCAGCCCAACACCCAGCCGGTGGCCCTGCCGCCGCTGGCCGAGAAAGCCTGAGCCATGCTGCTGAACACCCTGTTCCTCGCGCTGCGCTCGATACGCCGCAATCTGCTGCGCTCCTTCCTGACCATCCTGGGCATCGTGATCGGCGTCAGCGCAGTGATCACCATGGTCACGCTCGGCAAAGGCGCCACCGCAGCGGTGCAGGCGCAGATTTCGGGCCTGGGCAGCAATCTGCTGCAGATCCGCCCGGGCCAGCGCCTGGGCCCGCCCAGCGGCGGCGGAGGCGGTGCGCCCTCGTTCAAGGAAAGCGACGCAGAGGCCATCCTGGCGCAGATCGGCGGCGTGGCCACCGTGGCTCCGGAAGGCCGCAGCGGCGCCACCGTGGTGGCCAATGGCAAGAACTGGAGCACCAGCGTGATCGGCAGCAGCAATGCCTGGTTCCAGACCGGCAACTGGACGCTGGCCGCAGGCCGCGAGTTCAGTGAGGCCGAGCTGCAGGCCGGCGCCGCCGTCTGCGTGATCGGCGAGACGCTGCGGCGCGAGCTGTTCGGCGCCAAGGACGCGCTGGGCGAGCAGCTGCGCATCAAGCAGTTCAGCTGCACCATCATCGGCCTGCTGACTTCCAAGGGCCAGGCCGCGATGGGCAACGATCAGGACGACACGGTGGTGGTGCCGCTGCGCACGCTACAGCGCCGCGTCACCGGCAACCAGCGCGTCTCGACGCTGCTGGTGTCGATGCAGGACGGTAGCGACAGCGCCCGGCTCAAGGCCAGCTTGCGCGAGCTGCTGCGCGAACGCCGCAAGCTCAGCCCGGTCGAGGACGACAACTTCAATGTGCTGGACACCCAGCAGCTGGCGCAGACGCTGTCAGGCACCACCCAGGTGCTGACCGCGCTGCTTGGCGCGGTGGCCGCGGTCAGCCTGTTGGTGGGCGGCATCGGCATCATGAACATCATGCTGGTCAGCGTGACCGAGCGCACCCGCGAGATCGGCCTGCGGCTGGCGATCGGCGCGCGCGAGCACGAGGTGCTGCTTCAGTTTCTGATCGAGGCCGTGGTGCTGGCGGCGCTGGGCGGCCTGGTGGGCATCGTGCTGGCCACCGTCGCCTCGGTGCTGCTGGCCGATCTGATGCAACTGCCCTTCCTGTTCGACCCGACGATCAACCTGCTGTCCTTCCTGTTCTCGGCCGGCATCGGCGTGCTGTTCGGCTATTTCCCGGCGCGCCGCGCGGCCCAGCTGGACCCGATCGAGGCGCTGCGGCACGAGTGAGGCCAGCTGCCCAGGCCTTGGGATCGACTGCGCCTCAGATCCGGTAGATCCGGCCGCCGCTGGCGCCGGCATGGCGCCGCACGGCTGCACTAATGCTCAGATTGCCGACCCAGCCGCAGCCCGGAGCCTGGCAGGCATAGCGCCGCACGGGCCGGAACAGGCTGACGAAGCGATCACGGGCACGGCGCGGAATTCGATAGAGCAGACCATCGCAGTCCGGGCAGGGTGGCGCCAGCGCGGCGGCCGGATCGCCATACAAGGGACTGCGCTGCAGATGCCCGCTCTTGTGGTCCATGGTTCTACTCCTTCACGCCAACTGCTCAAGTGGTCAGCATGCGGCCGCCGCAGTCCTGCGGTCGGTGCGAAGGCGAACAGAGCGCCTGCGGCCTTGCGGCTTGCGATGAGAAATAGGCGGGCGCCTATGTTCGACAGCGCACCGATAAAAACGCGGTGCGGGCCTAGTCTGTGACATCCAGTGGCGGCGACGCGCTGCCACGCCGACACACACAAAAGACTGGAGCACGCAATGGGACTCTCGACCCTGGTACTGATCATCCTGGTGCTGCTGCTGGTCGGCATCGCGCCGACTTGGCCGCACAGCCGCAACTGGGGCTATATGCCCAGCGGCACGGTGGCGGTGATCCTGATCGTGCTGCTGGTGCTGTTGGCGACAGGGCGACTCTGAAACCCCACCCGCCGGCGCCCATCCCTCATGCCCCGCAGGGCAGCAACTCACAGGAACACTCCATGACATCACGCATCCGCAACGCGCTGGCTTTGGCCGGCTGCATTGGCCTGGCCGCACCGGCACTGGCGCAAATCACCTTCTACGAGCATGACGGCTTCCAGGGCCGCTCCTTCACCACGCAGAAGCAGATCAACAACTTCGAGCGTCAGGGTTTCAATGATCGCGCCTCGTCGGTGGTGGTCGGCAATGCGCGATGGGAGGTCTGCGAGCACGAGAAGTTCGACGGCCGCTGCGTGGTGCTGCGCAAGGGCAACTATCCCTCGCTCTCGGCGATGGGCTTGAACGACCGCATCTCGTCGACACGTCGCCTCACCACGCAGGCGCGGGTGGATGACGAGCGCTATGCGCCTGCGCCGCTGGTGGTGAACGACTACCGCCGCCGCGCCAACGAACGCCTCTACGAGGCCGAGGTGGTGGCGGTGCGCGCGGTGCTCGGCACGCCCGAGCGGCGCTGCTGGGTCGAGCGCGAGCAGGTTTCGCAGCAAGGCCGCGGCGAGACCAATGTGCCGGCCGCGATTGCCGGCGCCTTCATCGGCGGCATCCTGGGCCACCAGATCGGCGGCGGCCGGGGCCAGGACATCGCCACCGTCGGCGGCGTGGTGGCAGGGGCCGCCGTCGGCGCCAACATCGGCCGCGACAAGCGCGGTCAGCCGGTGATCACGCAGGACGTCCAACGTTGCAGCGAAACACCGTCGCAGACCCGTCCCGACTACTGGGACGTCACCTACATCTTCCGCGGTCAGGAGCATCGCGTGCAAATGAGCTCGCCCCCGGGCCGCAGCATCACCGTCAACCGTCAAGGCGAACCGCGCGCCTGAGCGCGGCTGTTCGTCCCGATGCCTTCCACCCTCCGAACAAAACCTTCAACTCAAGGAACACCATGATCAATTCCATGCACATCAAGTCCGCTCTCGCCCTGGCTGCGCTGCTGGCACTGCCGTTGGCCCAAGCCGCCATGTCCAAGGCCGAACTCAAGGCCGGCATGGACCGCATCGGCGAGGACTACAAGGCCGATAAGACGGCCTGCGAGCAGCAGTCGGGCAACGCGCGCGACATCTGCGTCGAATCCGCAAAGGGCAAGGAGAAGGTCGCCAAGGCCGAACTGACCCACAACTACAGCAATTCGCAGGCTGACTGGAACAAGCTGCAGGTGGCCAAGGCCGATGCCGTCTATGAGGTCGCCAAGGAGAAGTGCGACGACAAGGCCGGCGATGCCAAGGACCTGTGCAACAAGGAAGCCAAGACCACGCACGTCAAGGCCCTGGCCGATGCCAAGCTGAGCAAGCGCGTCACCGAGGCCCGCGATGACGCGGCCAGCGACAAGCGCACAGCCAACTACAAGCTGGCGATCGAGAAGTGCGAAAGCCTGGCCGGCGATGCCAAGGCCAGCTGCACGGCGGCGGCCAAGGCCGACATGGGCAAGAACTGAGCCCAGCGGCGCGCCCCAGCCATGCGCAAGCGGCACGAACAGATCGCCACCGAGCTGCTGGGGCAGGCCTATGCCTCGCTGGATGAGCGCGCCAAGAAAGTGGCACGCCATGTGGCGGGGCGAACCCCGATTGCCCGCGATCTGAGCCAGAGCCCCGACAGCCCGCCTAGCCTCGGCCAGCGCGCCGCGGACGCGGTGGCCGAGTTCGGTGGATCCTGGCCCTTCGTCGGCCTGTTCGCAGCCACGATGCTGGGCTGGGTGGCGCTCAACGGCTGGCTGCTGGCGTCAAGCGGCAGCACCTTCGACCCCTACCCCTACATCCTGCTCAATCTGTTTCTGTCGATGCTGGCTGCGCTGCAGGCGCCGGTGATCCTGATGTCACAGAACCGCCAGTCGCAGAAAGACCGGCTGCGCGGCGAGCACGACTACGAGGTCAACCTCAAAGCCGAGCTGGAGATCATGCTGCTGCACGAGAAGCTCGACCAGCTGCGCGAGCCGCAGTGGCAGGAGCTGCTGCAGCTGCAACAGCAGCAGCTCAAGCTGCTGTCAGCGCTGACCGCCCATCTGGCGCTGCGCTCCTGAGCCCGGCGTGCGCTGTGGCACCAGCGCCGCAGGCCGACAGGCAGAATAGGCTAGGCATTCCTCGCAACATACCTGGATCGCGGAGGTGACCCCGATGGCAAGAGCTGCAACCCTTTTGATGGCCGCCCTGCTGCTGTCCGGCTGCGGCAGCAGCGGCACCAGCGGTATCGAGCTGCAGAACCGCAAGCCGGCCGAGCAGCTGGCGCGCGAGCGGCAAGAGGCCTTGTCGCCCGGTTCGGTCTACAGCGGCTGGCGCGTATTCCAGAACAAGTGCGCGTCCTGCCATGGCCCAGCGGCCACAGGAACGGCCATGGCGCCGAACTTGCTGCCGCGCGTGCGCGAAATGGGCAGTCGGCGTTTTGTCGGCCTGGTGCTGACGCGTTATGACTGGGCCCTGCCGCCCGGCGGCACCAAGGGCAGCGAGGCGCAGATCGACGCCGCGCTGCAGCGTCAGCCCGGCATGGCAGTGAGCATGCCGGCCTGGCAGGGTGAACCCAGCGTCAGCGCGCACATCGTGGATCTGTATGCCTATCTGACGGCGCGGGCCGATGGCTCGCAGGGGACGGGGGCGCCGGCGCGCTGAAGCGCTGCGGCGCTTGAGGCTTCCGCCATGTGGCGCGGGGAGTTAAGCGTCGGCTCAGCGGGCAATGCCCCGCGATCAGCCGGGGTCAGGTCTTGATGAAGCACTCAATGCGACGGTGTTGACTCGGCGGGAAATCCCTGTGGTTAGGCCGCACTGCTGGCATGCCTAATGGATTGACCGTCTGCGAGATGGTTGACGTGGAACGTTTTCATGCCCAGCGCCTTCGCAGGGGCGAGGTCGGCTTCAATGTTGTCGCCGATCATCAAGACTTCTCTCGGGTCGATCCCAAGCAAGCGGAGCGCATGCAAGAAGATTCGAGGATCGGGCTTTCGAGCCCCGCAGTCATCTGGCGTGACAACGGCTAGAAACCGATGGGCTAGGTCGAGCTTTGCCACCTTTCGAAGTGCTTGTGGCTTATGTCCGTTGGTGACGATGATCCTGGGTAGATGTGCAGTGGATTCGAGGAACTCAAGGGCGCCCGGAAGCAGCTCCCAGGCTTCTTCATAGTGAGCTAGATAGTCAGCGAACAGTGCATCGGCTGCCTCGTCTGAGAGTTCTTGGCGGAACACGCGACGAAGGCGGGTGCGACGTTGTTCCTCCAGCGTGACTTGACCATTGGCCATGGCTTTCCACAACTCCCGACCCACAGAGTCCCAGAGTTGGATCAGCTTGTTGTCTTCGATCTCGGGTGCAAGTCCTCGCTGGATCCGAAGCTGAAGTACGGCAGTCGCCATGGCGCCGCGGTCATCCAGCAGCGTGTCGTCAAGGTCGAGGAGGAGGGCGCGAGGCATCGAATGAGCGGCCTAACGTTCGCGCTCAGCGTGCGGAGTAGCTGTCCGCTGCAGCAACAGGGCGGGCGACACCTGCCTATACATACGAGTGGTCCAATTCAACGGTTTCCGCAGCCCTATCCGCCAGTGCGATACAGGGAGCTGAAGCCAAGGCGAACTCCTTGACGGCGAGAACTTCACGGGGACCGCCGCACCACCGATTGCCGTCGCCAAAAGCTACCAACTCAGCGCTTGGATCGAAGCGGAAAGTAAGACTTAGCTGGCTGATTGCACCGTCGTCTTGAAGACTTTCCTCGATGAACTGTCGCGTGATGTTCAGGCCGAAATGACGGCCTGTACCCCAGTCGTATGTTCCCCACTGGAACAGCAGCATGTCGCCACTTTCGCCCCCACAGCCCTCGGGCTTCACCGCTTCGTAAAAGGCGAACATCAACTCCACGCCTTGACGCGGCGTGCAACGCGAAACCGACAAGTTCTTAGATGCCGCGAACAACGCGAACGCGGTAGGAGAGTCAGCAGGCTTCATGTTTGACACCGCTTCGATGTGATGCCCAACTTGCTGTAGCCGGATCGTTAACGATCCGGAAAGCATCCTGCGCATGCTCAAACGCCCCAGCAAAGCAGCCAGGGGATCGCCGACTCGCCGGACGGCAGTGAACATGCCCGACACGGCGGATGCGCCTGCGAAGGGCCTCCGAGAGTTGCCTCACGATGCACGACCACCTTTCGACTGGACCGTCTCGTGTAGCGGAGTGTCTTGGTCTTTGCAATTCGAGCCTAGTCCTCAGGATATGCGCCAGTGGCGTGTCTAGCGGAATGGTGAACCCTGGATGTATGCTTGTTTGGAGCGAGTATGGCGCGCCATGCAGAAGGAAATGCTCCCCGTGTTGGGTCGCAGGCACTGGCGCTAACCCTAGATTGGCTGCGCGCCGTTCAGGGCCGGGCAGGATCGCCCGCGAGCGGTCGCTTGCATCGGTTCACTTCTGGCCGCGTCCGGACCTACAGGAGATAAGCATGAGCCGTCATGCGGCACCAAGCTCGCTCCCCTTCTTGCCGAACCGCTGGCGCAAACTCGCCGAAATCGGCACCAGCGGTGAAAGCGGCACGCACGCGCCGCCGCCTCGCTCGCGCCGGCCTCAGCAAGCCCGCACGCGCCAGCCGCTTACTTGAAGAACCAGTAGCCCACCAGGATGGCGCCGATCACGCCCACCACGTCGGCGATCAGGCCGCAGGTCAGCGCGTAGCGGGTCTTGGCGATTTTCACGCTGCCGAAGTACACGGCCAGCACGTAGAAGGTGGTTTCGGTGGAGCCCTGGATGATGGCGGCCAGCTTGCCTTCGAAGCTGTCCACGCCGTAGGTCTTCATCACATCCACCATCAGGCCGCGCGCGCCGCTGCCCGAGAGGGTCTTCATCAGGCCCACCGGCAGGGCTGGGACGAAGTCGGTAGGCAGTCCCATGGCGGCCACGCACCAGGCGATGCCGCCCACCACATAGTCCATGCAGCCGGTGGTGCGGAACACCGAGATCGCCACCAGGATGGCCACCAGGTAGGGAATGATGGAGATGGCGACGCCGAAGCCTTCCTTGGCGCCGTCGACGAAGGCCTCATAGACATTGATGCGCCGCCAGGCCCCCACCGCGACGAACATCACGATGATGGACAGGATCACCACACTGCCCAGCACGCCGACGTACTTGGCCATCACATCCGGCGGGTAGTTGCTCAGCCACAGGAACAGGCCCGCCATGATGGCGATGAAGCCGCCGAAGAATGTCAGCACCGGCGCCGTCAGCAGATTGATGCGCTGGACCGTCGCCACCGCCACCAGGCCGGCGACAAAGGAGATGAAGGTGCCGATCAGCGTGGGCAGAAAGATGTCCGCCGCGTTGAAGCCGACCAGGCCCTGGCTGATACCGATGGTCTGGCGGATCGCAATCACCGAGGTCGGGATCAACGTGATGCCCGCGGTGTTCAGCACCAGGAACATGATCATCGCGTTGCTGGCGGTGTCCTTCTGCGGATTGAGCTCCTGCAGCTCCTTCATCGCCTTCAGGCCCAGCGGCGTGGCCGCGTTGTCCAGGCCCAGCATATTGGCGGAGAAGTTCATCACCATCGAGCCATTGGCCGGGTGGCCCTTGGGCACCTCAGGGAAGATGCGCGCGAAGAAGGGCGCCATGCCGCGCGCGAAGAGCTGGATCACGCCGGCCTGCTCGCCGATCTTCATGATGCCCAGCCACAGGCTCATCACCCCAACCAGACCGAGCGAGATGTCGAAGCCGGTCTTGGCGGTGTCGAAGATGCCGGTCAGCACCTGCGGAAAGATGGCCAGGTCGCCGCCGATCAGGCGCAGCAGCGCCACGCCGAAGCCGATCAGGAAGAAGGCGATCCAGATGTAGTTGAGAACCATGGGGGTGCAATCCTTGCAGGGGCCTCCATTATTCCGGTCGCCACCGCCGCGCCGGCCCGGTGCCGACCCTCGGCCGGCATCACGGCTGGCAGCCGAGCCATAACCGGACGTGATGGTTGCGTTGGCCTTGTCTGCCTGGCCGGGTGCCTTGCGGCCTCCCAGATGATGGGACAGAACATTCCCGTACAAAGCCTCCCCGCCGCCTGCGCCTGCTGGCAAACTGCAAACCTTGCTGCGCTGTATTGACGAATGCCCTCTCTCGACCCGCTGACGCTATGGATGGCTGCTGCTGTCCTGCACGGCTTTTCAGCCATGGTCTGGGCCCTCCTCGGCGGTTTCTACCGCATCGCACCGCGCGCCAGCCTGTGGCTGTGCACCGGCGAGTTCCTGCTGATCCCGACCTTGCATTGCCGGTCTTGCGACAGTTTCTGGCCTGGCAGCCTGGGCCTGTGGCTACCCGGCCTGCTGCATCTGGCCGGATTGCTGGCGCTGGCGCTGGGCGTTGCACAGCTGCTGCGCCTGCGCCCGCCCAGGCTGGCCGGCTGGGCGGTTGCGGCGCTGGGCGTGATCGCCGTGCTGGCCATCGGGGGTGGCGCGCTGGGTCTGCTGGGGGCTGCGGCAGCGCTGGTGGCGCTGGCCACGGCCTCTCTGCTGTGGCGCCACAGCGGCGGCGAGCGGATGCCTGCGGGCGCACGTCTGGCGCTGGTGCTGCCCTTCGTGCTGGTGGCCGCCGAGGCGCTGGCAGGCGTTTGGTCGCCCTGGGCCGCTGAGACCCACTCGCCGATGCTGGCGCTGCTCATGATCGGCGTTCATCTGTGGCTGACGCTGAGCCTGATGATCCTGGCGGTGCGTCGGCTGTGGCTGCGCATCCTGCACCTGAGCCAGCATGATGCCTTGACGGGGGCGCTGAATCGCCGCGCGCTCGAAGAGCGGCTCAGCCAGCTGCAGGCGCGGCAGCGCCGCGGTGAAGGCTTCGCCTGGATTGCGCTGGACATCGACCACTTCAAGCGCATCAATGACCAGCTCGGCCATGCCGCCGGTGATGCCGCGCTGCAGCATGTCGCGTCGCTGCTGATGCGCCAACTGCGCGCCGGTGATGCGGTGGCGCGGCTGGGCGGCGAGGAGTTCGGCCTGCTGCTGCCCAACACCAGCCTGGCCGCGGCCGTGGCGCTGGCGGAGCGGCTGCGGCTGGCACTGGTGCAGCAACCGCTGAGCTGGAAAGGCCAGCTCTGGCCGATGAGCGCCAGCTTCGGAGTGACGGCGACCCGCGGCCGCGATGCCTTCGATCTGCAGAACCTGCTCCATCACGCGGACTGCCTGCTCTACCAGGCCAAAGAGGCCGGGCGCAACAGCGTGCGCTCCGACAGCAGCGAGCCGGCATGAACATTGGCAGCCACACACCGACCCAGCTGGTGCTGATCGCCGGCTTGAGCCTGTTCGCCAGCCTGGTCTGGACCCTGCTGGCGAAATCACGCCGCTTGGCCCCGGGCGCTGCCTGGGCGATGACGGCCACCAATCTGCTGCTGCTGGTCGGCGTGAGCCTGTATGTCGTGCGCGGCCAGCCGGGCTGGGCCGACGTGCTCACCTACCAGACCTCCTCGCTGTTCCTGCTGAGTTGCTTTGGCTTGCTGTGGGCGGCGGGGCCGCTGATCACTAACGACGCCCCCGTCTGGCGCAAGCCCTTGTGGCTGTTGGTGCTCACCATGGTGATGCTGGTGCTGATTCCCACCAGCAGTCCGTACTGGCCGGCGATGAGTTCGGGCGGCATGATGGCCTTGAACGCAGGAGTCGCCATCGCGGCCTATCCACGCCTGCGGCGAGTGCTGAGCTGGCAGCTCTCTGCGCTGCTGGTCTCGCCCTATGCGCTGCTGGCGCTGATGTTCCTCATCCGCACGCTGGCGGCCCTGCTGCTGCCCATCGAGCAACTCAGCCTGCTGCATCAGAGCCAGGCCAACACGCTGTGGCTGTGGGTCGGCTTTCTGATGGCGCTGCTGATCAACACCCAGGTGGCCTTCCTGCTGGTGCTGCGCCTGGTGCTGATGCTGCAGCGCCTGACCCGCATCGATCCGCTGACCGGCGCGCTGAACCGGCGTGCCTTCGACGCCGCGCTGCTCAACGCCCATGCTGCTGCGGGACGCGGAATCGGCTACAGCCTGGCGCTGATCGATATGGACCACTTCAAGCAGCTCAACGACCAGCTCGGCCATGCCGCCGGCGACGCGGCGCTGCGCCATCTGGTGGACGGGCTGCGCCCCTTGCTTCGTGATGTCGATGCGGTAGGCCGGCTCGGCGGCGAGGAGTTCTGCCTGCTGCTGCGCGATGCCGATATCGGCGGCGCAGCGCTGGTGGCCGAGCGCATCCGGCAACAGCTGCAGCAGACGCATTGGCAATGGCAGGGCCGCGAATGGCCGCTGCGGGCCAGCTTCGGCGTGGCCCAGCGCCAGGACGGCGACACCGGCCCCGATGCGGTGCTGGCGCGCGCCGATGCCGCGCTCTACGAAGCCAAGCGTATGGGCCGCGACCTGGTTCGTTAGGCGCCGCCTGCCGGCGGCCAGCCCTCAGGGCAGTCGCAGCTCGGCGAAGTCGCGCAGCAGCAGGTTCAGGCTCTGTCGCAGCGCGCCCTCGTTGGCCAGGCGCAGGCGCTCGGGCGGGAACAGCAGGGCCTCAGTCAGTTCCGCGGTGTGGGCGGTGCGGATGCTGCGCTGGTAGAGCACGGCGCCACTGGCTTTGTCCTTGAGCGTGTAGTCGACGGTGGCCAGCACGCGGTTGTCGCTGACCAGCGCCTGCGGCTGCCATTTCAGATCCGGCTGCTGCAAGGCGCTCAGTTTGGCGCTGAGCTGGTAGCGGGCGCCCGCAGGCAGCGGCGCCAGCACGCCGACCGAGCGCAGCGCCTCTTCCAGGGCCTGATCCAGCGCCTTGGCGCTGACCTGCGAGCCCCAGTAGCGCCAGGTCTCGGCGCCGCCGCCGATCTCGCCCAGCGCGATCTGGCCGCGCAGAGCCTCGGGCATGAAGCCGCGCAGCTGCAGCGCATCGCCCGGTGCCAGGCGCATGTTCAGCGGATCGGCGGGCGTGCCGCAGCCGCCCGCAAGGGCTGCGGCCATCAGCGCCGCCACCAGGCCATGCCATCGCTTCATTCCATGCTCCTCAGAGTCGGCGGTGCGAGAGTGCCGGCAACTGCGTTCGCAGCTGTGCCAGCCGCGCCAGATCCAGCTCGGCCAGCGCCAGGCCTTCGCCTTCCGGCAGGCAGTCCAGCACCACGCCCCAGGGGTCGACGATCATCGAGTGGCCCCAGGTCCGGCGCCCATTCTGATGCCGTCCGCCCTGCGCCGGTGCGATGACAAAGGCGAGGTTTTCGACCGCTCGTGCGCGCAGCAACAGCTCCCAATGCGCCTCGCCGGTGGTGTGGGTGAAGGCGGCCGGCACGCTGATCAGGTCCAGCGGCGCGGTCTCGCCCATCGCCCGGTAGAGCTCGGGGAAGCGCAGGTCGTAGCAGACTGACAGGCCCACGCGCAGCGCGCCCGCCTGCAGCGCCACCGGCTGCTCGCCTGCTTCCAGCACCCGGCCTTCGTCATAGCGCTCGCGGCCGTTGTCGTAGCGGAACAGGTGCATCTTGTCGTAGCGCGCCGCCTGCGCACCGTCCGGCGCAAACACCAGGCAGCTGTTGCGCACCCGCTGCGGATCGGGCGTGCGCAGCGGCAGCGTGCCGCCGATCACCCACAAGCCGAGCTCGCGCGCCGCATCGGCCAGCGCCTGCTGGATCGGGCCTTGGCCCGGCGCCTCGGCCACAGCGAGCTTGTCGCTGTCGTTCAGGCCCATCAGGCAGAAGTATTCGGGCAGTGCCACCAGCTGCGCGCCGCGCGCTGCCGCCTCGGCCATCCAGCGGCGGGCGCTGGCCAGATTGGCCGCCACATCGGGGCCGGAGACCATCTGGATCGCGGCAATCTTCATCGTCAAGCCTCCTCAGGGGGCGGAAGCGGCCGAGGCCGGCTGCGGGGCTTCGGCCTTGCGCTCGACCCGCTCGACCTTGGGATCATCCCAGCTGCCGGTGACATGGAACTCGCGCGTGCCAGCCGCAATCATCGGCCGACGCAGCAGCAACTGGGCCACGAAGGTGCCCAGGCCCACGGCCGGGTTGATCGCGGCATAGGCCAGCGAGGCGCCAGCCGCATTGATCTCCGGCACCACCACCACGCGCAGGTCCTGCGTCTCGGCCGCCAGGTCGGCCCGGCCCTCCATCGCCACCACCGCCTGCACCCCACTCATGCGCAGGTTCTGGCTGCTGGCCACGCCGCGCTCGATCTGCACGTCGCCGCCAAAACCGTCGAAGGCAAAGCCTTCATTGAAGACATCGCGAAAATCCAGCAACAGACGACGTGGCAGCGACTGCAGGCTCAGCACGCCCAGCAGCCGGCCCATGCCCGGCTCGGCCTTGAGGAACTGGCCCGCGTCCAGCGCCACATTGAACTTGCCGCTCATGCTGGCGTAGTCGGGGCTCAGCGGCGAGCCCTGCCAGCCCAGGGTGCCACCCAGCAGGCCCTTGCCGCCGCGCAAGACCTGACCCTGGCCCATCGACTCCAGCAGGCGGCCGGCGTCCTGCACCTCCAGCTTCCAGTTCAGCTGAGTGCGGCGGCTGCGCTGGCCGGGTTCGGCCAGCCACTGGCCGGTGGCGCTGAGCAGGGCATCGCGGTGGCGCAGCTGCAGCTTCTCCAGCCGCCAGTCGCGCTGCGCGCCCTGGCCACCCTGGCTCTTGGCCTCGACCTCCAACCGGCCCAGTTTCTTACCACGCAGCTCGAAATCGTCGACCACGATGTCCAGCGCCGGCACGCTGGCCGGCTGCTGCTCAAGCAAGGTACTGACGCTGTCGGCTTCGCTCTTGGGCAAGGACAGCCGCGCCAGCCGTGCGAACACCTGGCCGGGCTGGCTGCCGCGCGTGGGACGGAACTCGACATAACCGCTGAGCTGTTCGGCATCTAGCGTGCCGCGCCAGGCCTCGCCCGCCTGGCTGATGCCGGCCACCAGGCGGTCCAGCTGCCGGCCGTCGAGCAGCAGCGACTGCGCCCGCAGGCCCAGCTGGGTGGGGGCATAGCCGCCCTCCAGCGCGTCGCCGCCGATTGACTCGCCGAACAGGCGCCGCGCCGTGTCTTGCCAGGCGTCCAGATTGACGGCGCCAAGATTGGCCTGCAGTTTGACGCCCTGCGTGGGCAAAGCGGGCGCCGGCTCCAGCAGGCCGATGCTGCCCGCCAGCACACGCGCCGGCTTGCTGCCGGTGTCGAGCAGGTAATGCGCCTGCACCAGGCTGCCCAGCTCGAAGCGCAAGTCTTCCCGCTGCAGGCCTGCCAGCGTGGTCTGCCAGCGCATCGGCAGGCTGCTTTCGGCGCTCTTGCGCAGTGGCGCCGGCAGGTCCAGCGCCATGCCTTGCAGGTTGCTGCTGAGGTTGATCTCGGTGTGGCCCTGCAGGATGCCCAGCTGCAGACGGTAGGCGGCCTGGCCGCTCATGGCCTGGGCCAGGCGCGCCGGCTGACCCAGCTCAGGCGCGCGCCGCAAGCCCTCGGCCGTGGCCACGCCCTGGCCGGTGAAGCGCAGGCTGCCGTCGCGCTGGCTGCCGCCCTCGAAGGTGGCATCGCCGCCCAGCACCCGGGCCGCACCGCCCTGGATGTTCACGCCGCGCTGGTCGAACTCCACCCTCGCGCGGGCATTGCCCAGCAGCGGCAGATCGGGCCGGATGCGCATGTCGTTGCCCGCCAGCACGACCTGTCCCTTGACGCTGGCCTGGTTCACATCGTGCAGCGGAATCTGCAGCGCCAGCTTCAGTGCCGCGTTGCCGCTGGCACTGGTTTCGGCCAGCGCATGCCCGGTCCAGCCCCCGACCGGTGAAATGCGCATGAAGCGCAGCAGTTCAGACGCCGGGCCGCGGCCACTGCCTTCCAGGGCCAGCACCTGCTTGTGCATCAGGTCCTTGAATCCGCCATTGATGCCATACAGCTCATAGCCCAGCACGCGGGCCCGGCCATTGCGGATCTGCATGCCGGCACGCTCGAACACCAGCTCGGCGTTGACTTTCTCCATCACCGGCCAAGGGGACTCGTAAGCCGGCGCGCTGGCCGTGGCGGCATGGCTGGGCACATAGGCCAGCAGCACGTCCTCGGCCTGGGTGCTGATGCGGAACTGGCCCTGCGCGCTCTGGTCAAAGGGGAAATCCCACAGATCGCCACGCACGCGGAACTGCACCTGGCGCGCGATGCCGCCGCGCACCGCGTCGCGCACATAGGTACGCGCTTCGTTGCCGACGCCCAGCGGCAGATAGCGCGCCACGCGTGCGGCCTGGGCCTCGTCGAGGCGGCCATTCAGGTCCAGATGCCCCGGAAAGCGTGCGCCGCGGCCGGGCTTGTGGGCATCGCCGGCGCCGGTGCGCCAGACGGCTTCGAGCTGGCCGCGCAGGTCGGCGTTGGCGATCTTCACATCGCTGACGCGCAGCTCCAGCGCCGGCAGGGCCTGCGGCCGCGCGGTGATGGTCCAGGCCAGCGTGGCGCTGGCCTCGGGCAGCGGCAGCAGCGGCTCCTCGAACACGCCAGGCAACTCGATCTGGCCATCACGGAACTGCAGCCGGGCCTGCCCGCCCAGCTCACTGGCGTCCAGCTGCAGGCTGGCACCACGGATGCCGGGCCGGCCTGCCACCAGCGGCTCGGGCGAGGCCTTGGAAACCAGGCTGAGGTCGTCGACCTGCGCCTTGACGCGGTAGCTCTTGAGCGCCTCCAGAGGCCCCTGCCAGCCCAACTGCAGCGCGCGCAGCTGGCCGCTCGGGGCAAGCTCGGCCAGCAGGCGGCGCTGCGCCTCGGCCAGCGGCAGCCGGGTGGCGATCTGCGCCATCAGCGCCAGGTCCAGCTGCTGCGCGCTCAGCTCGCCGCCTTGCTGGGGGCCGGATTCGCGCAGGCTGAGGCTCCAGTCCGAGCGCGGCCACACCAGGCCGTCGTCGCCCTCGAAACCGAGTTGGGTGGCGGCCAGCGTGAACCCGCCGGCCTCGCGCTTGAGGGCCACTCGGCCTTCGATATGGGCCAGGTCCAGCGCCTCGATGGTGGTTCCCAGGCGCAGGCGCACCGCGCGCAGCGCCAGATCCAGCGTCAGGCTCTGGGCGCTGCCCTCGCGCACCTCAGCCCAGGCGCGCAGCGCGCCGTCGCCCTCGGTGAGCTCGAAGGGCAGGTCCACATGGCGGCGCAATTCACGCACATCGGCGCGTGGCAGCTCGGCAAACAGCTGGCCGCTCCAGTGGGCCAGCTCGCCGGGCCGCTTGAGCAGGGATTGCGTGAAACGCCCGCGCAGCGTGAAACGCTGGCCCCAGGCCGGCGGCGGCGTGGCGTCCAGGCGCAGCGCATGGCGGCGCAGGCCGTTGCGCAACACCAGGTCGACATCGCTGAGCTCGAGCGGCGCGGCGCCGCGCTGCTCATCGATCCAGCGCAGCCGGCCCTTGCGCACCACGAACTCATGCTGTGAGAAGAACCAGTCGGCCAGCTCGTCGCCCGCCTCGGCCGGCCCGGCGGCCCCGACGTCGAGCCCGGCAACGAAGATGCGCCCCTTGGCGTCGCGCCGCACTTCCAGCTCTGGGGCGTCGATCAGCAGCTGATCGAAGCGCAGCTCCCAGGCGAGCAGCGAGCGCGCCGACAGCGCCGCCGACACCAGCGGCAGGCTCAAAGCCTCGCGGCCAGCCGGGTCGAGCAGACGCACATTGCGCAGCTCCAGCGCGGGAATCCAGCCGCCGGAGCGCACCTCGATTTCGCCGATTCGCAGCTGCAGACCCAGACTCTGTGAGGCTGTGCGCTCCAGCTGCGGACGCCAATCGTCGATGTGCGGCAGAATCAGCCAGTGCAACAGCAGCACGGCCGCCAGCACCAGGGCCCAGGCCACCAGCACCAGACGCAAGGACCAGCGCAGCAGCGAGCGCAGCCAGCGGGGGATGCGCAGAGTGGATTGGGCGGTGGACGGACGGGCAAACACGGACATGTAGGGAGCGCTCGCCTTGGAGCCGCGAATCATCAAGACCACCGATGCATCACCTTGGGCACCACGTGCCCATGTCAGCGACGCAGCCCGGCACTCCCAGGATGGCCGGGAATCTAGCACAGCCCTCCTGACTCCATGAGCGTCACCGACCCTTCTTTGCAGAACGAAACACTGCCGGGCCTGCCGGGTGCGCAGGCCGCCCACAGCCGCTTCGTGCAGCGCATCCGGCGCCGCTACGCCGAGGAACTGTCGCTGCTGCCACCCGGCCTGCCCAACCGGGCCGCGATCGAGGCCACAGTGCAGGCAGTCCAGGCCCGCGGCCGGCCGCTGGCGGCGGCGCTGCGCGTGGCGCGGCAGCTGGTGCTCGAACGCCTGGCAGTGCTGGACGTGGAATGCGGCGCCGCGATGAAGGACATCACCGAGGTGATGACCACGCTGGCCGAAACCACGCTGGGCCTGGCACTGGCCGAGGCCCGCCAGGCACAGGACGCGATCAACGGCGCACCGCGCAACGAGCAGGGCGAGGTGATTGCCTTCTGGGTGGTCGGCATGGGCAAGCTGGGCGGGCGCGAGCTGAATGTCTCGTCCGATATCGACCTGATCTATGTCTACGACGACGACGGCCTGACCGATGGCCCGCAGCAGATCACCGCGCATGAGTATTTCGCGCTGGTGGCACGCCGGCTGTATGCCTTGATCGGCGATGTAACCGAGGACGGACAGGTATTCCGGGTCGACTTGGCACTGCGCCCCAACGGCAACTCCGGCCCGCCGGTGGTGAGCCTGGCGATGCTGGAAGAGTATTTCCTGGTGCAGGGCCGCGAGTGGGAGCGCTTTGCTTGGCTGAAGAGCCGGGTCGTCGCGCCGCTGGACGAGGCCAGTCTGAAGAGCGCGCTGGGCCTGCGCTCGCTGGTGACGCCCTTCGTCTACCGCCGCTACCTCGATTACGGTGTGTTCGAAGGCCTGCGCCAGCTGCATCGCAAGATCCGCGACGAAGCCAGCAAGCGCGCCGCCGGCCGGCCGGAGCGGGCCAATGACGTCAAGCTCTCGCGCGGCGGCATCCGCGAGATCGAGTTCATCGTGCAGCTGCTGCAGGTGGTGCGCGGCGGCCATTTCCCCGAGATCCGCACCCGCTCGACGGTGAAGGCGCTGTCGCGCCTGGCCGCGCGCGGGCTGATGAAGCCCGAGACGGCCGCCAAGCTGCGCGAGGGCTATGACCTGCTGCGCCGCATCGAGCATCGCATCCAGTATCTAGACGACCAGCAGACCCATTGCCTGCCGACCGGCGACGAGGATCTGGCCTGGATCGCCCGCAGCATGGGCCTGACCTGCAAGCCCGAGGCTTGCGAGCTGCTGGAGCGCCTGTGCGAGGTTCGCGAGCTGGTGGCTACCGAATTCGACGCCTTGCTGCACGACGGCCAGGCCCCGCCCGCCAACGGCAACGGCTGCCGCAACTGCGGTGCACCGCCCTTGCCGGTGGACGCCGAAGAGTTCCTGGACAAGCTGCCGATCGAACTGGGCACCGCGGTGCGCCGCTGGGCGCTGCAGCCCCGCGTGCAATCGCTACGCGAGGAATCGCGCCTGCGCCTGGCCAAGCTGATCGGCCGCGCCGCATTGGCCGTGCAGGAAGAGCAGTGCAGCATGGACGCGGCACTGCGCTTCGTCGACTGGGTCGAGCCCCTGCTGCGGCGCGAGAACTATCTGGCCCTGCTGGTCGAGCGCCCCTCGGTGCAGACACGGCTGCTGCGCCTGCTGGGCCTGGCACGCTGGCCGATGCGCTATCTGATGCAGCATCCGGGCGTGATCGACGAGCTGGCCGATGCGCGCCTGCTGGCCGAGCGCTTCGATGGCGCGGCCTATTACGCCGACTTGCAGGCCCGCCATGCGGCCTGGGACCGCTCGGGCGAAGCCGATGAAGAGTCGCTGCTGGACACGCTGCGCCGCGCCCACCATGCCGAGGTGTTCCGCACGCTGGTGCGTGACGTCGAGGGCCATATCACGGTGGAGCAGGTTGCCGATGAGTTGTCGGCATTGGCCGACGCGACGCTGCAATGCGCCATCGACTGGGCCTGGGCGCGCCTCAAGCAGGCGCACCGGCCCGCACCGCGCTTTGCGGTGATCGCCTACGGCAAGCTGGGCGGCAAGGAGCTGGGCTACGGTGGCGACCTGGACGTGGTGTTCCTGTTCGACGACCAGGATCCGAACGAGAACATCAGCGCCTCCGAGATCTACGGCGCCTTCGTGCGCAAGCTGATCACCTGGCTGACGCTGCGCACCGCGGCCGGCGAGCTGTTCGATATCGATACCGCGCTGCGACCCAATGGCAACTCGGGCCTGCTGGTGACCTCGCTCGACTCCTTCGAGAACTACCAGAGCGGCCGCGGCAGCAACACCGCCTGGACCTGGGAACACCAGGCCATCACGCGGGCGCGCTTCTGCGCCGGTGATCCGGCGCTGGCCGAGCGTTTCGAGGGTGTACGCCGCGCGGTGCTGACCGCCGAGCGCGATGCCGCAGCGCTGCGTCAGGAGGTGCAGGCGATGCGCGAGAAAGTGCGTGCCGCCCGGCCGGTGCGCGCCGGCAAGTTCGATCTGAAACACAGCGCCGGCGGCATGATGGATGCCGAGTTCGCGCTGCAGTACTTGATCCTGCTGCATTCGCGCGTGCACCCCGAGCTGCTGGACAACGCCGGCACCATCGCGCTGCTGCAGCGCGCCGAAACCGCCGGCCTGCTGCCGGTGGGCGTCGGCCGCGCCGCGGGCGATGCCTACCGCGAACTGCGCCGGGTGCAGCACAAGGCCCGACTCGACGAGCAGGCCACCGCGCTTGACGAGAGTGAGCTCGACGCCCTGGGCCTTGGCGACCAGCGTGATGCCGTGCTCGCGCTGTGGCGCGCGGTCTTCCCCTGAACGCCTGGGCGGCTGCAGCCCTGCTGCAGGGGCTGGCGGCCTTGCTCGTCTGGCCGCTGCCGCGCGAGTTGCTGGACTGGCAGCCAACCTTGTTCGCGGCGCAACCCTGGCGCGCCTTCAGCGCCGCCTGGGTGCACTGGAGCCCGCTGCATCTGGGCGCCAACCTGGCCGGCTGCGTGGTACTGGCGCTGCTGGGACAGCGGGCTGGCCTCGGTCGTCGCGCCGTCCTGGCCTGGCTGCTGGCCTGGCCGCTGACGCAGCTGGCACTGTTGGCCTGGCCCAGCCTGCGGCACTATGGCGGCCTGTCCGGCGTGCTGCATGCCGGCGTGGCGATAGCGGCGATCGAGCTGCTGGCCCGGCAGGGACGCGAACGGCTGATCGGCGTGCTGATCAGCGCTGGCCTGCTGATCAAGCTGACCATGGAGGCGCCGCTGGGGCCGCCGCTGCGCCAGTTGCCCGGCTGGGACATCGCGATTGCGCCCGCCGCCCATCTCGGCGGCACGCTGGCCGGGGCGCTGTGCGCGCTGCTGCTGCGCGCCTGGCCGTGGACGCGCCCATCGCTGCGGGCATGATGGGCACATGAGCCTCCCCTCCCACCAACAGCGCCATTCGCAGCTCGACACCTTTGCCATCAGCACCGTGTTGCTGTGCTGCGTGTTGTGGGGCCTGAACCAGGTGGCGGTGAAGGCCGCACTCGCCGAGATCGGCCCGCTGTGGCAGGCGGGCCTGCGCTCACTCGGCGCCGCCGCGCTGGTGGCTCTGTGGGCCAGGGCGCGCGGCATCCGCCTGTTCGAGCGCGATGGCACGCTGCCCGGCGGCCTGATGGCCGGCACACTGTTCGGCCTGGAGTTCGCCTGCATCTTTGCCGGCCTGCAGTTCACCAGCGCCTCGCGCATGGTCGTGTTCATCTACCTGAGCCCCTTCGTCGTGGCCCTGGGCATGCCCTTCATCTCGAAGACCGAGCGCTTAAGCCTGCGCCAGGCGGCCGGCCTGCTGCTGGCCTTCGGCGCCGTCAGCTGGGCCTTTGCCGAAGGCTTCGGCAGCAGCACCGGATCGCCGCGCCAGTGGCTGGGCGATGCGCTGGGCCTGCTGGCGGCGCTGCTGTGGGGCGGCACGACGCTGGCCATCCGCGCCACCCGGCTGTCGCAGGCCAGCGCCGAGAAGACCCTGCTCTACCAGCTGGGCGTCTCGGGCCTGGGCCTGGTGTTGGCCGCCCTGCTGACGAACGAACAGCTGCCGCTGCGCTGGTCCATGCAGCTGAGCGGGTTGATGCTGTTCCAGACCGTGATCATCAGCTTCGCCAGCTATCTGATGTGGTTCTGGCTGGTGCGCCATTATCCGGCCACACGCCTGTCCAGCTTCACGCTTGCGACGCCGCTGTTCGGTCTGCTGGCCGGTGCAGCCCTGCTGGGAGAACCGGTCACCCAGCGACTGATCATTGCGCTGGCGGCGCTGGCACTGGGCATCGCCTTGGTGAACCGCCGCTGATGTCCCCTTGGCGGCAGGCCAGCGCCAGCGCAGCGCCGTAGACTCGACCCACTTCGTCCCAACCGACCCCAGATCCAGTCAGGAGACAACCATGATCACTCTCTGCGGCTTCTCGCTCAGCAACTACTACAACAAGGTCAAGCTGGCCCTGCTCGAAAAAGGCATCCCCTTCCAGGAAGAGCTGGTGATGACCAAGTCCAAGGAAGAGGCGGTGCTGTCCTGCACGCCGCTGGGCAAGATTCCCTTCATCCGCACCGACAAGGGCGCGCTGTGCGAGAGCCAGGCCATCATGGAGTACCTGGAATCGGCCTACCCGCAGCCGGCACTGGTGCCCGCCGATGCCTTCGCCGCAGCCAAGGTGCGCGAGTTGATCACCTTCATCGAACTGCACCTTGAATTGGTGGCGCGCGACCTCTATGGCCAGGCCTTCTTCGGTGGCACTTGCAGCGATGCCGACAAGGAGCGCGTGCGCAAGCAGCTGGACAAGACCATTCCGGCCTTCAAGCGCCTGGCCAAGTTCTCGCCCTACATCGCCGGCGACAGCTTCACGATGGCCGACTGCGCCGCCTGGGTCAGCCTGCCGCTGGTCGCAATGGCGACCAAGGCCGTGCTGGGCGAGGACCTTCTGACGGCCCACGGCGTGGACTGGAAGGGCTACACCAAGCTGATCGGCGAGCGCCCAGCCGCCCAGAAGATCACGGCCGACCGCAAGGCTGACCAGGAGCGCATGGCGCGCACTTGAGCGGCAGCCGAGCAGGCCACCGCCGACCCGCCACAAGCGCCGGCAACAGCGCGCAAACGGGCAGCAAATGTCACGTAGTTTGCGCAAAATGTCAGAGCGTCATAAACCGCTGGCAAACCCGCCCCCCGCTTCAGGGGGTGCTCCGCAGCGCTGACCCGGATTGGGCCAGTGCTGCGTGTTTTCCCTAGCTTGGGCTGAAATCGCTGCAGTGCAGCATTGCCAACGATTTCACAACCCAGCCTGGAGCACCCCATGTCCCTGCGCCTTCTCGCCCTGGCCGCACTGAGCGCGGTCGTCTTGCCCTCCCAGGCCGCCATCTCCATCGGCGGCCCGGTTTTGAACTACACGCAAACGTTTGACACCCTCGCCACGGCCGGCACGGCCAACGCCTGGGTCAACGACAGCACGCTGCCCGGATGGAGCCTCTTCAATGTCGCCGGCAACGCGGTGGCGACCTACCGCGCCGACAACACCAACACCGGCTCCTTCTACAGCTTCGGCACCGACAGCGACCGCGCTCTGGGCGGTGTGGGCTCGGGCAACGCCTACTTCGCTGCAGCGCCGTCGGGCGCCGTGGCCGGCTATATCGCCGCCGCCTTCACCAACACCGGAGCAACCTCGCTGGACAGCTTCACGCTGAGCTACAGCGGTGAGCAGTGGCGCAACGGCGGCAACACCAGCGCCCAGACCATGACGGTGCAGTACGGCTTCGGCGACAGCTTCGCCACCGTCTCCGCCTGGACCAGCGCCAGCAGCAGTTTCGGCTGGTCGTCGCCTGTTGTCGGCGCGAGCGCAGCGACCATCAACGGCAATGTTGCCGGGCTGGTCAGCAACGTCGGCGGCACGGTGTCCGAGCTGAACTGGGCGCCGGGACAGACCCTGTGGGTGCGCTGGGTCGAGACCAACGATGTCGGCAATGACCACAGCCTGGCCATCGACAACGTTGCGCTGAGCGTGACCAGCGCCGTGCCGGAGCCCAGCAGCTATGCACTGCTGCTGGCCGGTTTGGGTGTGGTCGGCATGCTGGCGCGTCGCCGCGGCAGCTCCGCGCGTCAGGCCTGAGCGAGACCTGCCCACAGCTGGCGCAGCACCAGGCTCCCGCCCGGGCCGCTGCGCCAGCTGAGTCCCTCCTGCACAAGAGATTCAGCATGCACACCTCTGCACTACTTCGCCGCACCAGCCTTGCGCTGGCGCTGGCCACCGCGGCCACCTTCGCCGCTGCCGCCGACACACCGATCTACACCATCCAGGGCAGCGGCGCGACCAGCAGCTTTGTTGGCCAGGCCGTCACCACCACCGGTGTGGTCACCAAGGTCAACAACAACGGCTTCTACATCCAGGACCTGACCGGCGACGGCAACCCGGCCACTTCCGACGGCATCTTCGTCTTCACCGCCAGCAGTCTGCCGGCGGTCGGTAGCCTGGTGCGTGTGGCCGGCACGGTGGCCGAGTTCAACACCGGCTCGGCATCGAACAGCGCGACCTCGTCGCGCCCGCTGACGCAGATCACCAGCGTCAGCGCAGTGACCGTGCTGGGCGCCACTGGCTATAGCGTGGCGCCGCTGGATGTGACGCTGCCACTCGCTGCTGGCGAGACGCTGGAGCGCTACGAAGGCATGCTGGTCCGCCTGGTCGGCCCGCTGACCGTGCAGCAGAACTACTTCCAGGCCCGCTATGGCCAGCTGACGCTAGGTGCCGGCGGCCGCCATGAAGTGCCGACCAACCGCCACCGCCCCGGCAGCAGCCAGGCGCTGGCGCTGGCCGATCTGCAAGCCCGCTCGAGCGTCATGCTGGACGATGGCAGCTCGGCACAGAACGCCAACCCCTTGCCGTACTACAGCGGCAACGGCCTGCCGCGTGCCGGCGACACGCTGGCTGCCGTGACCGGTGTCATTGATTTCGGCCTGGCCACCGCCAGCACGGCGGGCGCAGCGATGTACCGCATCCATCCCACCGCCGCGCCGGCCTTCGCCGCGACGAATCCGCGCCCGGCCACGCCGCCCAGCGTGGGTGGCAACGTCCGCGTCGGCAGCATGAATGTGCTGAACTACTTCACGACCTTCACCAACGGCAACACCGCCAGCGGCCAGACCGGACAGACCTGCGTCACCGGCAGCAGCGCCGCGTCCAGCTGCCGTGGCGCCAGCAATCTGGCCGAATTCCAGCGCCAGCGCGACAAGATCGTGCGAGCCCTGGCCGCGATGAATGCGGACGTCGTGGGTCTGATGGAGATCCAGAACAACACCGTCGCCGCGCAGAACCTGGTGGACGCGCTCAACGCGCAGTTGGGCGCCGGCAGCTATGCCGTGGTGCCCGATCCGGCCAACGGCACGGGCAGCGACGCGATCAAGGTGGCGCTGATCTACAAGCCGGCGCGCCTGAGCCGTGTCGGCGCGTCGCTCAGCGACACCGCCGCCATCAACAGCCGGCCGACGCTGGCGCAGACCTTCGCACCCGCCAACGGCGAGCGCTTCACGATGGTGGTCAACCACCTGAAGTCCAAGGGCAGCTGCCCGAGCTCCGGCGCTGGCGATGTGGACAGCGGCGACGGCCAGGGCTGCTGGAACGCCAAGCGGGTGGAACAGGCCCGCCAGCTGCGAACCTTCGTGGCCCAGTTGCAGTCCAGCTCCGGGAGCAACGATGTGCTGCTGGTCGGCGACTTGAACGCCTATGCGCAGGAAGACCCTGTCTACGAGCTGACCAGCAATGGCTTCGTCGACCAGATCGGCCGCTTCAACAGCTTCGGCTATTCCTACGTCTTCGACGGCGCCGCCGGCCGCCTGGACCATGCGATCACCAGCGCCAGCCTGTCGCCCAAGGTGTCCAACGCGCAGGACTGGCACATCAACGCCGACGAGTCGCTGGCCCAGGACTACAACCTGGAGTTCAAACAGCCGGCCTGCGCCACCTGTGCTGCCGACCCCTATGAAGCCAACCCCTACCGTTCGTCCGACCACGATCCGGTGCTGATCGGGCTGAACCTGTACAAGCGCATCAACGGCACAGGCGTCCGCGACACGCTGCTGGGGACGGCCGGCGACGACATGATCGTTGGCGGCGTCGGAGCGGACACGCTGACCGGCGGCCCTGGTGCCGACCTGTTCGCCTACACCTCGATACGCGATGGTGGCGACACCATCACCGACTTCACACCGGGCACCGACCGCATCGACCTGCGCACGCTGCTCACTGGCCTGGGCTACAGCGGCAGCGACCCGGTCGCCGATGGCTGGGTCCGCTTCGTCGCAGTCAGTGGCGGCACCAGCCTGCAGATCGATAGCGACGGCCCCGGCTCTGCTGCAGTGTTCCGCCCGCTGCTGACCCTTAGCGGTGTCAGCCCGAGCAGCCTCGATGCCACTCGCGACCTGCTGGCACGCTAAACGCGACAAGGAAACAATATGAGCAAGACACTCGTGATCCCCAGCCTGGTGGCCGCAGCACTGACACTGTCGGCCGCGTCGGCACAAGCCCTGGCCGGCAGCAGCACGCTGAACGGCTGGAATAGCTTCGGTGACGTGGTCGCACAGAACGGCAAGCTTTCGATGACCAGCGCCTACATCGACGGCGTCAGTGATGAAGCCGGCAATCTGTCCGGCAGGTCTGCCGTGCCGATCGACGCACTGGAAATGGGTGCCGGCCTGACGCCCCTCACGCTGAACCTGAGCGCCAGCGAGTACGCCAGCGAGGGCTCGCTGGTGCAGCAGAGCTTCAGTGTCATCGCCGGCCAGACGCTGAGCTTTAGCTGGTCCTTCAGCAGCTCCGAAGCCACCTTCCAGGACCATGCCTTTGCGGTCATCAACGGCCAGCTGTTCACGCTGGCCACCAGCACACAGCCAGGGTCGGCCAGCCAGAGTTTCAGCTACACCTTCGGCAGCAATGGCAACGTCAGCCTCGCACTGGGCGTGGTCGACACCGTCTCCTACGATGGCGTCTCGCAGCTGAACGTCAGCGACATGCAGATCAGCGCCGTGCCCGAGCCCGGCAGCTGGGCGCTGATGCTGGCCGGCCTTGCTGCCGTCGGCACGCTCGCACGCCGCCGCTCCCAGGCGCGCTGAGCCTCCTTGCAGGGCCGGCGCATCAGCCGGCCCTGCAGTTCGTCCCCCGTTCCGTGCAGACTGTCGCCCGCCGCTGGGGCGGCGCCGGCCAGCTTGTTATGGTGTGCTACATCAGCAACACAGCCGGACTCGCGCCATGCACAGCTGGAACGACCAGACCCCGATCTATCAGCAACTGGCTGACCGCCTCGCGGCCCAGTTGCTCGACGGCTCCCCGCCCGAAGGCGATCTAATGCCTTCGGTCCGCAGCCTCGCCAGCAGCTACCTGATCAACCCGCTGACGGTCAGCCGCGCCCTGCAGGCCCTGGTCGACAAGGGCTTGGTCGAAAGCCACCGCGGCGTCGGCATGCTGGTCAGGCCCGGCGCTCGCAACCGTCTGCTGCAAAGCGAGCGTGATCAATTCCTGCAGCGCGACTGGCCGGCCTTGCGAGCCCGGTTGCAGCGCCTCGGACTCACCGCCAATGATTTGAACTGGGAGGCGCAATGACTGCGACCGCACAACACCTGATCGAAGCCCGCGACTTCAGCCTGCGCTATGGACGCAAGACGGCTGTCGACAACATCAGCTTCAGCATTCCCAAGGGGCGGGTTGTCGGTCTGCTCGGCCACAACGGCGCCGGCAAGACCTCGCTGATGAAGGCGCTGGTCGGCCTGCTGCCGGGCCAGGGCCAGCTCAGCGTGATGGGGCTGGACCCGGTGGCCCAGCGCGAGCAGCTGCTGGCTTCGCTGTCCTACATCCCCGATGTGGCCGTGCTGCCGCGCTGGGCGCGTGCCGAGGAGCTGATCACGCTGATGAGCGGCCTGCAGCCGCGCTTCTCAGCCGAGCGCGCCCGCGCGCTGCTCAAGCGCACCAGCGTCAGCCCGCGCGACAAGGTCAAAAGCCTCTCCAAGGGCATGGTCACCCAGCTGCATCTTGCCCTGGTGGCGGCCATCGACAGCCGCCTGATGATCCTGGATGAGCCCACGCTGGGGCTGGACGTGATGTCGCGCAAGAGCTTCTACGAGATGCTGATCGACGAGTGGTGCGACGGCGAACGCAGCGTGCTGATCTCCACCCACCAGGTCGAGGAGATCGAAACCCTGCTGTCCGATGTGCTGATGCTCGATGACGGCAAGCTGGTGCTCAATATCAGCCTGGACGAGATGGACTCGCGCTTCGTCGCACTCTCGCATGACCCGGCCGCCAGCGAGGCGGTGGCCGCCGCCCATCCGCTGCTGCGCTACCGCCAGCAGGGCCGACCCGTGGCCCTCTTCGACGGCGACTTGCCGCCGGACGTGGCCGGCCTGGGCCAGCGCATGCGGCCCAGCCTGGTCGACCTCTTCATGGCGCTGACGCGCAAACCCGAAATCCAGCGCCAGGCCTGAGGCCGGCTCGTTCAAAGCAGAAGGAGCACATCTCATGTCCTCACGTTTCTTGACCCTGATGCAGCGCGAGTGGATGCAGCACCACCGCGGCTGGCTGATGCTGATGCTCATCCCTGTCAGCCTGTTCCTGCTCATCCTGCCTTTCGGCGAGGTGCAGCTGGACGAGAAGATTCCGCCGATGCCGCTGGCCGCAGTCGCCTTGATGGCCACTGCCGCCGTGGTCTTCATGCTGAGCTTCGCCGGCGCGATGTTCCAGCTGCCCGGTCTGGCGCGGCGCGACCGTCAGGACCGTTCGATCGAGTTCTGGCTGTCGCTGCCCGCCAGCCACAGCGAGAGCATTGGCGCAACCGTGCTGATGCATGCCTTCCTGATCCCGCTAATGGCCCTGGCGGTCGGGGCGGGGCTGGGCTTGCTGAGTGCGGCGGCGATGGTCGTCAAGGTCTATGGCTTCGCCGCTCTCGCCGAGCCGAGCTGGACCAGCCTGGTGCTGGCGGCACTGGTGGTGCTAGCTCGCGGCGCGGTCGGTGTGCTGTTGATGACACTGTGGCTCGCCCCGCTGTTCATGGCGCTGATGGCAGCCTCCGCCTGGCTCAAGCGCTGGGGCGTGCCGGTGCTGATCGGCGGCGTGCTGATCCTGGGCGGCGTGTTGAAGGAGGTCTACGACAACCGCATCGTCTTCGATCTGCTGCAGCGCCAGTTCCTGGGCGCCGGCAGTGCCTTGCTGGGCGATCCAGGCGGCCTACGCCCCTTGGAGAGCGCACAACCCGAGCTGAGCGGCGAGTTCGTCAAGCTGGTGTCCCAGTGGGCCTGGCATGACATCCAGGTGACGCTGGGCCAGCTGTTCAGCGTCCCCTTCATCGGCGGGCTGTTGCTGGCTGCGGCCTGCTTCGGACTGCTGGTGCTCAAGCGTCGCCAAGGGCGCTGAAACGCGCCGCCGCAAAAGCAAAGCCCGCCGATTGGCGGGCTTTGTCCGTTGCCGGCGCGCGCTTCAGGTCGCGGGCTGGGCTTGGCCTGCCGCCGCGGCGACGCGTGCCGCCATCTCCTTGCGGAAGCGATTGAGCTCCTGCACGCTGGCAAAGCTGCGCTCCATCAGCAGGCTCATGTTGTGCAGGATGCGCTCGACCACCTTGGTCTCCCAGACGGCATCGAACTGGATCTGCTTGTCGAGCCAGCGCTCCAGCCATTCCGGGTCGGGCAGGCGGCTCTGGATGGTGTCGCGCGGGAACAGCTTGGCATTCACATGCAGATTGGTCGGGTGCAGGGCCTGCGCCGTGCGGCGCGCACTGGCCATCAGCACCCCCACCTTGGCGAAGGCCGCCTTGGCCTCATCGCCGAACTTGCTCATCGCACGCTTCATGTAGCGCAGGTAGGCGCCACCGTGGCGGGCCTCGTCGCGCGCCAGGGTTTCGTAGATGGCTTTGATGACCGGCTCGGTGTGCCATTCGGCAGCACGGCGGTACCAATGGTTCAGCCGGATCTCGCCGCAGAAATGCAGCATCAGCGTCTCCAGCGCCGGGGCCGGGTCGAAGTCGAAGCGCACCTCATGCAACTCGGCTTCGGTCGGCACCATGTCGGGACGGAAGCGCCGCAGGTACTCCATCAGCACCAGCGAGTGCTTCTGCTCCTCGAAGAACCACACGCTCATGAAGGCCGAGAAATCGCTGTCGTCGCGGTTGTCGCGCAGGAACATCTCGGTGGCCGGCAGCGCCGACCACTCGGTGATGGCATTCATCTTGATCGTGCGCGCCTGATCATCGGTGAGCAAGCTGGCATCGAAGCTGTCCCATGGGATGTCGGTGTCCATGTTCCAGCGCACGGCTTCGAGCTGCTTGAAAAGTTCGGGGTAAAGCATGGTCCGTCCCTGTTTGGATCTGTGTCAATTTTAGGGCGCGTATGTGACAAGTGGTGACGCGGCCCTGCAAAGGCACTTCAGCCCGGATGGGAGGCGCGCCAACGCGCCAGTTCCTCGGCAATCTGGCCGAGGCGAACCACATGCCGCAGGCTCGGATGCGCGCTGCGGCGCTGCAAGGCCGGGCTGCTGCCGCCTGCCCAGATCTCAATCTCGGCCGGGAGTGCCTGGCGCAGCTCAGCCAGGCCGGCAGCCACAGCGGACGGGCCGACAAAGGCGCTGCAGCTCAAGGCCACGACATCCGCCCGGTGCGCGGCAGCCGCCAGCACCAGATCCCTGACCGGCGTCTGCACGCCGAGTGACAGGCATTGGCTACCCTCCAGCACAAACATCGCCTCGGCCATGGTCAAACCCAAGCCATGCTGCTCGCCAGGCAAGGTGCTCAACAGCACCCGCGGCTTTTGTTCCTGTGCCGGACGCGGCACCGCCTGCATGGCCTGGCGCAGAGCCGCCTGCACCGACTCGCTGAAGACATGCTCCTCGAAGATCTGCAGCTCACCGCGCATCCACAGCTCACCCACTTCGCCGGTCAGCGGCGCGATCAACTGCTCGATGCCTGGCCCAAGCCCCATGCGCACCAGGGTCTGCACCAGAAGACGGCGCAGCTCCTCGAACTGATGGGATCGCAGCGCCTCGATGAAGGGCGCAAAGTCATCGCGCGCCGGCGTAGCGGCCATCGCACCCAGCGCGGGCTGCGCTTCAGCGAGCAGGGCCTGCAAGCTGTCCAGGCTGGCTGGCACCAGACGCCCGGCCCTATAGCCCCGATCGAGCAAGCGCTTGATCAGGCGCAGCTTGAGCACCTGCTCAGGCGGATAGACGCGCTCCCCGCCGGCATCCCGTGCCGGCTGAGGAAAGGCGTAGCGGCGCTCCCAGATGCGCAGACTGTCCTTGCTGATGCCGGTTTCGCGCTCGACCGCAGCAATCCCTGGCCAAACGGCCGTCGGCGGAGTCAACTCAGCCGTGGACATGACAGACCTGCTGAGCCACCCGCTGAGCTCGCCTGCGTGACAAGCGTGTCGGTACAAACATGCACATCATTTTGTCCTAGACAAATGTGAGACAAAACCAAATTTCTGGCTTAATATAGCTCCAACACCTTGTTTTGACTAGGACAAACTATGGTCAAGCTCTGCAAATCCGCAGCCACCCGACGCGCTCTGATCGGTGCAGGCATCGCCTTGGTCTGCGCAAGCCCGGCTCTGGCGCAGACCGCCGCCTGCCCGCCACTGTTGCAGCGCGAGTTGCCGCGCCTGCAGGATGAGAAGCCGCAGGCGCTGTGCCAATACGCCGGCAAGGTGCTGCTGGTGGTCAACACCGCCAGCTACTGCGGCTTCACCGGGCAATACAAGTCGCTGGAAACCTTGCAGCAGCGCTATGGGCAGCGGGGGCTGGTGGTGATGGGCTTCCCGTCCAACGACTTCAGCCAGGAGCCGGGCAGCAACAAGGACGTGGCCGAGTTCTGCGAGAACACCTTCAACGTCAAGTTCCCGATGTTTGCCAAGTCCAGCACTCGCCCGGACCGGCCCGACAGTAATCCGCTGATCGTCGACCTGTCCAAACGCAGCGGGCAGGCGCCGCGCTGGAACTTCCACAAATACCTGGTCGGCCGCGATGGCCGCGAAGTCGTGAGCTTCGCCTCCGCCACCGAGCCCTTGAGCCGCCCCTTCATCAACGAGCTTGAGCGGCTGCTGGCTCAGCCTTGACATCGAATAAGTCCGGACCGCCGCCATGTCGCCAAATGTTGCACTTTTGTCATCTTTTGTCCCCGCTGTGTGGGACATTGTTTCCACACAGCGCTCTGGGCGACGTTTCGGGGAGTACACATACCACCTAGGCATGCGTATGGTGCGAGGTGCCGAACGCTTTGCACTGGCTTGGGGCCACCCGGCACCGGTCACAACCGCAGGAACGAATCATTTTTTTCAGTCGCAAGGCCTCCCCGGTAACGGGGGTGTAATCCCGAAGCCCTTCTCCTCCTCCTCCCTCCCTCCCTCGTTGGCTTCGGGGCGTCTTGCGGCTACTTTTCTTCCCGGGGCTCCCGTCCGTGACGGGGGCCCCGCTCTTTTTCGGCACCAGCACGTCGGTGCCGCCGACCACGCCAAAGGTTTGCTGCCTTTTCTGAGTGAGCTCAGCCAGTCCCGTCCAGGCCCAGTCCGCAGCGGCCCGCGCGTGGCGGTGGTTGGTTCGGGCATCGCCGGCCTCTCGGCCGCTTGGGCTTTGAGCCGCCATGCGCAGGTCACGCTATTCGAGTCGGGCGACTACTTCGGTGGCCACACCCACACGGTGGATGTCACGCTCGAAGGCCAGACCTGCGGCGTCGACACCGGCTTTCTGGTGTTCAACGAGCGCACCTATCCGCTGCTGATCGAACTGTTTGCCAAGCTGGGCGTGGAGACCGCCAAGAGCGACATGTCCTTCTCGGTGCAACTGCCGCACACCGGCCTGGAGTGGAGCGGCAGCAATCTCGACACCGTCTTTGCCCAGCGCAGCAACCTGCTGCGTCCGGGCTTCTGGCGCATGCTGTCCGACCTGCTGCGCTTCAATCGCCTGACCACCGAGCTGGCCGAGCGCGGGGCCGAGCAGGCGCTGGCCCAGCCGATCGGCGAGTTCCTCGACGCGCAGCGCTTCAGCCGCGAGTTCCGCGACTGGTACCTGCTGCCGATGGTGGCGTGCATCTGGTCCTGCCCAACGGCGCAGATGATGGCCTTCCCGATCAGCACGCTGATCCGCTTCTGCCACAACCACGGCCTGCTTCAGGTCGCCAACCGGCCGCAATGGCATACCGTGCGCGGGGGAGCGCGCCACTATGTCGAGAAGCTGTTGGAAAGCATCGACGACAAGCGCCTGAACACCGCCGTCACCGGCATCAAGCGCATCGGGTCTGACGGCAGCGGCGGTGTGCTGGTCAGCACCCGCCAAGGCAGCGAGCGCTTCGACAGCGTCGTGCTCGCCAGCCACAGCGACCAGTCGCTCGCCCTGCTGGACGATGCTTCTGCGCAAGAGCGCCAGCTGCTCGGCGCGATCGCCTACCAGCGCAACCGCGCGGTGCTGCACACCGACACCACCTTGCTGCCGCGCCGCCGCAAGGCCTGGGCCGCCTGGAACTACGAGCATGGCGGGGCTGCGGCCGGCCCGGATCAGAGCTCGGTCTGCCTGCACTACCTGCTCAACCAGCTGCAGCCGCTGCCCTGGCAGCAACCCGTGCTGGTGTCGCTGAATCCGGTGCGCGAGCCAGCCGCTGGTCAGGTGCTGGGCGAGTACGACTATGCACACCCGGTGTTCGACCAGGCCGCCGTGGCGGCGCAGCAGCGCCTGCCGGCGCTGCAAGGCCAGCACAACACCTGGTTCTGCGGCGCCTGGACCCGCTACGGCTTTCACGAAGACGGGCTGCTGTCCGGCCTGAGCGTGGCAAAGGCCTGGATCGACGACCGCGCCCACAAGGCGGCGCAAGCAAGATGAACCCGCGCTGGAACACCGCCCCTCAGCCGCAGGCCCTGATCGGCCGTGGCGAGGTGCGCCACACCCGCCTGCGGCCCGCGCTGCACCGCTTCAGCTATGCCGCCTACTTTCTGATGCTGCCGATGCGGGCGCTGCGTCAGCAGCCCTGTCCCGCCTTGAACCGCAACAGCCGAGGCTGGCTGAGCTTCCACGATGCCGACCATGGCGACGGCGGCGCCGATGCGCTCGCATGGATCGAAGCGCTGCTGGCGCGCGAGGGCGTGCACGACGCCGACGGCGAGATCTGGCTGCACTGCTTCCCGCGTGTGCTGGGCTATGCCTTCAAGCCGGTCAGCTTCTGGTACTGCCAGCGCGCCGACGGCTCGCTGGCCGCCATCGTGGCCGAGGTCAACAACACCTTCGGCGAACGCCATTGCTACCTGCTGCAGAGCGACGGCTCACAAACCCTGGCCTGGGGCCAAGAGCTAAGCGCGGCCAAGGTCTTTCATGTCTCGCCCTTCTGTGCCGTGCAGGGCCGCTACCGCTTCCGCTTCATGCAGTCAGGCAGCGCCGCGCAAGCACGCACGGTGGCCCGCATCGACCACGATGACGACGGCGGCGCTGCGCTACTGCAGACCAGTATCTCGGGCCGTCTTGCGCCGCTTACCACCCACAGCGCGCGTGCGGCGTTCTGGGCTCAGCCCGCCTTCAGCCTGATGCTGGTGGCACGCATCCACTGGCAGGCGCTCAAGCTCTGGCGCAAGCGCATTCCCTTCTTCAGCAAGCCCGCAGCGCCGGGCGATTTCGTGACCCGTTGAGCCCACCAGGCTCATCCGCCACCTGCAAGAAAAGCAACCGCATGAACACCACAACGCTCAAGTCCGGCCTCGCTCTGCCCGACTCCGCACCCGCCGCGGCCCGCACCGTCTTCAAGCTGCTGGAGCGACTGCAGTACGGCAGCCTGGACGTGCAGCTGCCCGAAGGCAGCAGCGCCCATTTCGGCGACTGCACGCAAGGTCCGCGCGCGGCACTGCGCATCCGAAACTGGGAGGTCTGCGCGGCGGTGCTGCGCAGCGGCGACATCGGCTTCGCCGAGAGCTATATGGCCGGCCACTGGAGCACGCCCGATCTGCGCGCCCTGCTGACCGTCATGCTGCGCAACCGCGAGCAATTGGAAAGCGTGATCTACGGCTCATGGTGGGGTTCCCTGCTCTACCGCCTGCGCCATCTGCTGAACCGCAACAGCCGCGCCGGCAGCCGCAAGAACATCCATGCCCACTACGACCTCGGCAACAGCTTCTACAAGCTCTGGCTGGACCCGAGCATGAACTACTCCAGCGCCTGGTTCGACGGCGACATCAGCCGACCGCTGACCGAAGCCCAAGGCGCCAAGATGCGGCGTGCGCTGCACGAGTGCGGCCTGCAACCCGGAGCCCGCGTGCTGGAGATCGGCTGCGGCTGGGGCGCGATTGCCGAATGCGCGGCGCGTGACTTCGACGCCCGGCTGGTCGGCGTGACGCTGTCCACGGAGCAGCTGGCCTTTGGCCAGCAGCGCCTCAAGAGCGCCGGCGTGGCCGACAAGGCCGAGCTGCGCCTGCAGGACTACCGCGACATCCCCGAGCAGAGTTTCGATGCCATCGTCTCGATCGAGATGTTCGAGGCTGTCGGACGCGAGTACTGGGAGAGTTACTTCAGCACCGTGGCCGACAAGCTCAAGCCCGGCGGTCGCGCCTGCATCCAGACCATCACCATCCGCGACGAGCTGTTCGAGCGCTACAGCCGCTCCTCGGACTTCATCCAGCAGTACATCTTTCCGGGCGGCATGCTGCCCAGTCCGAGCCAGTTCCGCGCCCATGCCGAGCGCGCCGGTCTGACCGTCGTCAACGAACTGGCCTTCGGCCCCGACTACGCCGAGACGCTCAAGCAGTGGCGCGAGTCCTTCATGGGCAAGGAAGAGCTGGTGCGCAAGCAGGGCTTCGACAAGCGCTTCATCGCGCTGTGGGAGTTCTACCTCGCCTACTGCGAAGCCGCCTTCGAGACCGGCAGCACCGACGTCATGCAGTTCACGCTGCAGCGGCGCTGAGGCTCTCCCATGCTGTCGCGCCGTCACTGCCTGATCGCCCTGCCTGGCCTGGCCTGGCAGGCCAGCGCCGAGGCCAAACCCGAAGCCGGGCTGAATCTCGTCGGCCAGGCGCAGATGCGCTGGTTCGGACTGCTGATCTATGACATCCGCCTGTGGTCCGAGCGCAAGCCGGCGCGCGACTGGTGGACGGCACCGCTGGCTCTTGAACTCGAATACGCGCGCAGTCTAAAAGGTAGCGAAATTGCCAAGCGCTCGCTGGTCGAGATGCGCCGTCAGCAGCCCATCGACGAGGCCAGCGCGGCCCGTTGGATGACGCAGATGCAGGAGCGCTTCCCCGATGTGAAGGCGGGCGACCGCCTCAGCGGGCGCCACCTGCCGGGCGAAGGCACCGATTTCTTCTTCAACGGCAACGCGCTGCCGCGCCTGGCCGACCCGTTGTTCAGCCGCCTGTTCTTCGGCATCTGGCTGTCGGAGCAGACATCGGAACCCCAGCTGCGCGCCAAGCTGCTCGGGCTGAACGCATGAGCCCGATCGACGGTCTTCGCTACGGCGGGCTGGGCTTCGCGCTCGCCTTCGTCGCGCTGCCGCTCTATGTCACCCTGCCGGCCTACTACGCGGAAAACTTCGGCACGCCACTGGCCGCGCTGGGCCTGGTGCTGCTGCTGGCGCGCGGCATCGACGCGCTGGCCGACCCGCTGATCGGCCGGCTGGCCGACCGCTGGCTGGACGGCCCGGCCGCGCCGCTGCTGCGTCGCCTGGCACTGGCCGCCGTCGTCTTGGCCTTCAGTTTCGTGCTGCTGTTCTTTCCGGTGCCACGCGCCGGCACGGCCCTGCTCATCTGGTGCACCGTGCTGCTGGTCTGCACCTATCTGGCCTACAGCGTGCTGACGGTGCTGCACCAGGCCTGGGGCGCCCGGCTGGGCGGCGATGCCTTGCGGCAGACACGCCTGAACGCCTGGCGCGAGGGCCTGGCCCTGGCAGGTGTGCTGACGGCCAGCGTGTTGCCGGCGCTGGCCGGCATGGGCGCCACGGCGGCGGCATTGGCGCTGGGCCTGCTGGCGGGCTTGTGGCTGCTGCGCCGCGCACCGCGCGCCGAGCTCGTCACGGGTCAGCAGGCGGCCTTGAGCGTGGCCTGGCAGACGCCGGGCTTCCGGCGCCTGCTGGCGGTGTTCCTGCTCAACGGCACGGCCGCGGCCATCCCGGCCACGCTGCTGCTGTTCTTCGTGCGCGACCGGCTGCAGACACCTGCCGCCGAGCCGCTGTTCCTGGCCAGCTATTTTCTCGCCGCCGCGGCCTCGCTGCCGCTGTGGCTGCGCCTGGTGGCGCGGCTGGGCGCAGCGCGCAGCTGGGCGCTCGGCATGCTGCTGGCGATTGCCGCCTTCGCCTGGGCGGCGCTACTGGGGCCGGGCGACTGGCTGGGCTTTCTGTTCGTCTGCCTGGGCAGCGGCTTTGCGCTCGGTGCCGACCTGGCCCTGCCAGGCGCCATGCTGACACGCGTGATCCAGCAAGCCGGCCTGGCCGGGCGCGCTGAAGGGGCCTTCTTCGGTTGGTGGAACGGCGCCAACAAGCTCAATCTGGCGCTGGCCGCCGGCCTGGCGCTGCCCTTGCTGCAAGCGCTGGGCTACACCCCCGGCCAGCGCGATGCCACCGGCCTGCAAGCCCTGACCCTGGCCTACTGCCTGCTGCCCTGCCTGCTGAAGGCGGCGGCGGCAGGTCTGCTCTACCTGCTCTGGATCCGTCCGGAAAGAAAGGCTCTGCCATGCCTGCAACATCCCTGACCCGCCGCTCGCTCCTGGCAGCTGGCGCCGCGCTGGCGCTGGCCGGCTGCGCCTCATCGCCGACACCGGCCGACTATGCCGGTCAGACCCCGACGCTGGATCTGCGCCAGTACTTCAACGGCCCGCTCGTTGCGCACGGCGTGTTCACCGACCGCGCCGGCAAGGTGCAGCGCCGCTTCACCGTGCAGATGGTCGGACGCTGGCAGGGCGAAGAAGGCGTGCTCGAAGAGGACTTCATCTACAGCGACGGCAAGACCGAGCGCCGCGTCTGGCGCCTGCGCCACCTGGGCGACGGCCGCTACAGCGGCCGCGCCGACGATGTGGTGGGCGAGGCCCGCGGCGAAGCGCGCGGCAATGCGCTGCGCTGGCAGTACACGCTGGCCCTGCCGGTGGACGGCCGCGTCTGGGAGGTGCAGTTCGACGACTGGATGTACCAGATGGACGACAAGGTGATGCTGAACAAGGCGCGCATGAGCAAGTTCGGCTTCGAGCTCGGCGAAGTGACTCTGTCCTTCCGCAAGCTCTGACCATGGCACTCAATCCCCCGCTGCGCGAGTGGCAAGGCAAGACGGTCTGGCTGGTCGGCGCGTCCAGCGGCATCGGCCGGGCGCTGGCGGAGACCCTGCATGCCGCCGGTGCCAAGGTCGTCGTGTCGGCACGCAATGCGGCACTGCTGGATGAGTTCGTGCAGCAGCATCCCGGCAGCATGGCGCTGCCGCTCGACGTGCAGGACGTCGCCAGCCTGCATTCGGCGCTGGCCGCTCTGCTGGCGCGCCATGGCCGCATCGATCTGTGCGTGTACTGCGCCGGCCACTACCAGGCCATGCGCGCCCAGCAGTTCAATCTGGCGGATGCGCTGCTTCATCTGCAGATCAACTATGTCGGCGCGCTGAACCTGCTTGATGCCCTGCTGCCCCAACTGCTGCGCCAGGCCGAGGCCGGCCAGGGCGGCCACCTCAGCCTGGTCTCCAGCGTGGCCGGCTACCGCGGCCTGCCCAAGTCGCTGGCCTATGGCCCAACGAAGGCGGCGCTGACCCATCTGGCCGAGACCCTGTACCTGGACCTGGCGCCGCTGGGCCTGGGCGTGTCCGTTGTGCATCCCGGCTTCGTGGCCACGCCGCTGACAGCCGGCAACGACTTCAGCATGCCGGCCCTCATCAGCCCCGTGCAAGCTGCACAGGCGATGCTGGGCGACTGGGCCAAGGGACGTTTCGAGATTCACTTCCCAAGGCGCTTCACGCTGTGGATGAAGCTGCTGCGGCAGCTCAGCTACGGCCTCTATTTCCGCGTGGTCCGCCGCGCGACCGGACTCTGATTCATGGACCCTCGCGCCCGCGCCTTCGTCGACCTGTTCGAAAACCTCAAGCCCGGCGACGTGGCCTGGCTGGGGCGCTACTACACCGAGCAGGCCTACTTCCGCGACCCCTTCAACGAGGTGCACAGCCTGGCCGGCATCCAGGCCATCTTCGACCACATGTTCAAGAACCTGGAGGCGCCGCGCTTCAAGGTGCTGGACGTGCTGGTGCAAGGCGAGCAATGCTTCCTGAGCTGGGACTTCGAGTTCGGCCTGCGCGGCCGCAGTGAGCGCATCCATGGCGCCAGCCATCTGCGCTTTGCCGACGACGGCCGCGTGGCCTACCACCGCGACTACTGGGATGCCGCCGAACAGCTGTGGGAGAAGGTGCCCGTGCTAGGCGCGCTGCTGCGCTGGCTGCGACTTCGCCTGCGGGTCGCCTGAGCGACTCAGTGCGACATCAGCACCGGAATCGTCATCGAGCTCAGCATGGTGCGGGTGACACCGCCCAGCACCAGTTCCCACAGCCGCGTGTGACCGAAGCCCCCCATCACGATCAGGTCGGCATCGGTATCGGCCGCATGCGAGAGCAGCGCCTCGGCCACCGGCGCGTCTGGCGTCCAGTGGGTCACCAGGCGTTCGCCCAGCGAGCTCTCGCGTTGGTGCAGCAGCTTGAGCTCGGCCTCGATGCCGTGCTGGCGCAGATAGGCTTGCGCGCGCAGCAAAGGCTCAGGGCCGGCTTCCTCATGATCGGCAAAGCGCACCAGCTCGACGCGCTCGGCACGCTGCAGGAAGGGCAGCGCGTCACGCAGCGCGCGGGCACTCTCGCGCGTGTCGCGCCAAGCCACCAGCACGCGTGAGCCGCAGCGCTCCAGCGGCGTGTCATTGACATAGGGCACGAACAGCAGCGGACAGCCGCCAGAGATCAGCAGGCGACCGATCAGACCCTGGGCCGTGCCATCCGGCGTCTGCGGGTCGGTCTGACCGAGCACCAGCAAATCACTGTTGCGCGCCATCTGCAGCACCTCCAGCGTCGATTCGCTCATCAAGTGGGTGCAGCTCAGGGCGCTGCCGCTGGCAGCTGCCACCTGGGCCACCAGCGCGGCGGCGCGCTCGCGGCGCTGCCCATCGGCCTCCACCCGCAACTCCAAGGCCAGCGACGAAGCCTCGGGGGACAAATAGGCGCCTGAGGCACTGGGCGCCACTGCGTGCAGCGCCTGCAATTGCGCGCCATGCGCATTTGCCAGTCGCTGGGCCAAGGTCAGCACCGCGGCGGATCGGGGGCTGTCGTTCACAAGAGCGATCAGCGAGCGCAGATTCATCGACATGGAGGGACCTCGGCAGTCAGGGCAGGCAATGGCCGCATGCTAGCGGCAAGCCCGCCGGATCGGCAGGGTTGGCCTTGATGCGAATCAAACATTGCCGCGCCGGCCCCGGCGCAGCCGGTACAGGCCTACTTGAGCCAGCCCTTGCGGCGGAAATAGATGAAGGGCGCAGCCACCGAGGCCGCCATCAGGCCCAGCGCCAGCGGATAGCCCCAGCTCTGATCCAGCTCGGGCATGTACTTGAAGTTCATGCCATAGATACTGGCAATCAGCGTCGGCGGCAGCAGCGCCACGCTGGCCACCGAGAAGATCTTGATGATCTTGTTCTGGTTGATGTTGATGAAGCCGACCGTGGCATCCATCAGGAAGTTGATCTTGTCGAACAGGAAGGCGGTGTGGCTGTCCAGCGAGTCGATGTCACGCAGGATCTGGCGGGCCTCCTCGAACTGCTCGGCGCTGAGCATGCGGCTGCGCATCATGAAGCTGACCGCGCGGCGCGTGTCCATCACATTGCGGCGGATGCGGCCGTTCAGGTCTTCCTCGCGCGCGATCGCCGCCAGCACCTCGCCGGCCTCGGCGTCGTTGACGTCTTTCTTCAGCACGCGGGCGCTGACCTTTTCCAGGCTGTCGTAGATGCCTTCCAGCGCATCGGCCGAATACTCGGCGTCCGCGTCGTAGAGCTTGAGCAGCACGTCCTTGGCGTCTTCGATCAAGGCCGGAATGCGGCGCGCGCGCAGGCGCAGCAGGCGGAACACCGGCAGGTCCTCGTTGTGTACCGAGAACAGCACCTTGTTGTGCAGGATGAAGGCCACCCGCACGTTGCGCGGCGCCTCGTCATCGTCGATCAGGAAGTCGGAGCGGATGTGCAGCTCGCCGTTGTCTTCCTCGTAGAAGCGCGCCGATTCTTCCAGGTCTTCGTCAACGATGTCCTCGGGAATGACGAGGCCGAATCGGTCGCGGATCCAGCCCTTTTCCTCGGCGGTGGGCTGCTCTAGATCCACCCAAACCGGCTGCGACAGCGCCAGCGCCTCAGGACTCTCGATTTCCTCCTGGAAAAGCCCGCCCTTCAGGCGGCCATTGTCCAGCGTGAACACATTCAGCATGCGGTGTTTCTCCAGCGCCAGCGCGCCGTCATGGTGTCGAGGCAGGGGACGGAATCCTGCCGTCCGGATGGGGTGGGGGGACCCGTCTCACTCCGGACTGGCGCTGCGGCACGCTTGCAAGCGGCCGGCATCACAGCTGCTGGAGTGGACGGTCACCGAGGGTGATCGCTGTCCAAGGAAGACTCCAGAGATTGGGTGCGCAATTATCACATCGCGGCATCAGCGCCAGCAAGCCAGCGGCGCGCAATCGACACAGCGGCACAGCAGGCCCGGCATCGACAACAGTGCATTCAATCACAGCTTTGCCGTCGGCGGCGGCGCGGCATTCGAATTCGCCGGGTCTTTGCTGTCAAACACTTGTCACGGGGCGGATTTGAGGCGCACACTGGTTCTGCCAACCCGGCAAGCGAATCAGACCTCCCGCTACCCGCGCCAGATCTCTCAATCCGCTACCTGTTGTTCCCTCTCTTCAAACGTCCCCCAACGACTTTTTGTCCACCCCTGTGAAAGGAGGCTCTATGAACCTGACTATCAGCGGCCACCATCTTGAAGTTACGCCGGCGCTTCGCGAGTACGTGCTCACGAAGCTGGACAGGGTGACCCGCCACTTTGACCAGGTCGTTGACATCAACGTCCTGCTCACCGTGGAAAAGCAAAAGGAGAAAGAGCGTCGCCAGAAGGCTGAAGTCACCGTCCATGTGAAGGGCCGTGACATCTTTGTCGAGCAGTCCAGTGAGGATCTCTATGCCGCGATTGATCAGTTGATGGACAAGCTGGATCGTCAGGTCGTGCGCCACAAGGAGTTGGTGCAGGAGCACCATCACGCTTCGGCCAAACGGCTGGAAATCGGCCCGTCCTGAACACCAGGCACCCCGATGTCGAAGCGGCCTGCGGGCCGCTTTTTGTTGGGCGCAGCACGCATTCACCCCAATCTCAGGCCCCTGTTGCTGCGCCGCCGCAATTTTGAGCAATACTGCCGCACTCGCCTGAAGGCGCCACCCCAAGCGGGGGTGGGCTTTCTATAATCCGCCTCCTAGCTACCGACCAAGCGTCCCGCCCAAGGCTTTCAGCCGTAATCGGCGCTGTGACCCGATGAACCGTCTTGCCGCCATCCTGCCTGCCAGCAATGTGCTGGTGAATGTGGACGCCTCCAGCAAAAAGCGTGTCTTCGAACAGGCCGGACTGCTGTTCGAGAACAACCACGCCATCGCGCGCGCCTCGGTCACGGACAACCTGTTCGCCCGCGAGCGCCTCGGCTCCACCGGCCTGGGCCATGGTGTGGCCATTCCGCACGGCCGCATCAAAGGCCTGAAGAATCCCCTCGCCGCTGTCCTGCGCGTGCAGCAGCCCATCGGCTTCGACGCACCGGACGACGAGCCTGTCAGCCTGCTGATCTTCCTGCTGGTGCCGGAAGCTGCCACGCAGCGCCATCTGGAGATCCTCTCCGAGATTGCGGAGATGCTGTCGGATCGTGAGTTGCGAGAACGCCTGAAGGTCGAGGTCGAAGCCAGCGCCGTGCACCGGCTGATCGCGGACTGGGAACCGCTGAAGTCGGTGGCCTAAAGGCACAAGCCTCGCGTGAAACCCACCTCAATCAGCGCCGACCGGCTCTTCGAAGAGCACCGCGAGGCCCTGCGCTGGGAATGGATTGCCGGCCATGCCCATCCGGATCGCCGCTTCGATGAAGCAGCGCTGCGCGACGCGCAGTCCTCGGCCGATCTGGTCGGCTACCTGAACTACATCCACCCGTACCGGGTGCAGATCGTCGGCCGCCGCGAAGTCGCCTACCTGAGCCAGGCCTCGGGCGAGGTGCTGGATCGCCGCATCTCGCGCATCGTCACGCTGGAGCCGCCGGTGATCATCGTCGCCGACGACCAGATTCCGCCGGATCGCCTGGTGGCGATGTGCGACCGCGCCGAGATTCCGCTGTTCGTCACTCATGAGTCGGCCGGCCATGTGATCGACGTGGTGCGCACCTATCTGGCCCATGTCTGCGCCAACCGCACCACGCGCCACGGCGTGTTCATGGACATTCTTGGCCTGGGCGTGCTGCTCACCGGCGAATCCGGCCTGGGCAAGAGCGAGCTGGGCCTGGAGCTGATATCGCGCGGCCACGGCCTGGTGGCCGACGATGCGGTGGACTTCTTCCGCATTGCCGAGACCGCCATCGAAGGCCGCTGCCCGGCGCTGCTGATGAACCTGCTGGAAGTGCGCGGCATCGGCCTGCTGGACATCAAGGCCATCTTTGGCGAGACCGCGGTGCGCCGCAAGATGCGCCTGAAGCTGATCGTGCACCTGGTCCGCAAGGAAACCATGGAACGCGACTTCGAGCGCCTGCCCTACGAGCCGCTGTATGAGCCGGTGCTGGGCATGCCGGTGCGCAAGGTGGTGATTGCAGTGGACGCCGGCCGCAACCTGGCGGTGCTGGTGGAAGCGGCCGTGCGCAACACCATCCTGCAGCTGCGCGGCATCGACACCTATCGCGAATTCGTCGAGCGCCACCAGCGCGCCATCGAGCAAGGCCTGTCCGACGAGGCCTGAAGCCTGTTGTCAGCCGCGGTGCGGGCAGTCAGTCTTGATGCAGCTGGCATAGAGCGCCAGCGAATGCTCCTGCAACTCGAAACCGCGCTCCTTGGCGATCGAGTGCTGACGCTCCTCGATCTCGGCGTCGTAGAACTCCTCGACACGGCCGCAGGTGAGGCAGACCAGATGATCGTGATGGCGCCCCTCATTCAGTTCGAACACGGCCTTGCCGGTCTCGAAGTGATTGCGCGAAAGCAGGCCGGCCTGCTCGAACTGGGTCAGCACGCGGTAGACGGTAGCCAGGCCGATATCGGCATCCTCGATCAGCAAAGCCTTGTAGACATCCTCGGCTGTCATATGGCGTTGCGAAGACTTCTGGAATATCTCCAGAATCTTGATGCGCGGAAGCGTTGCCTTCAGGCCGCTGTTCTTGATTTCGTCGGTGCGGTTCATCGCCGTAGGGCTGGGCCTGCCCTCCATGGGCCTGCCGCTAGAATCAGCCAATCATAGCCAGCTCAGGGCCGATACCGGCCCAAGCCCCTGAAGATATGCGACCCTTTTTGCCCCTCGCCCGTGGCATCCGCCTGAGTCTGGCACTGGCCGCCAGCGCCAGCCTCAGCGCCTGCATCCAACTGCCATCGCTGGACAAGCTGCCCTCGGTCGCGGGCGACAAGGTGATGGGCCTCGTGACGCCCTACCGCCTGGAAGTCGTCCAGGGCAATGTGCTGACCAAGGAACTGGTGGCCCGCGTCAAGCCCGGCATGTCGCGCGCCCAGGTGCGTGATCTGCTCGGCTCGCCGCTGCTGACCGATATGTTCCACGAGAACCGCTGGGACTATGTCTTCACGATCAAGCGCCAGGGCGCGCCTGAGCAGAAGCGCGAAGTGGTGGCCTGGTTCGATGGCGAGAAGCTCAAGTCCATCGACGCACCGACCGACCTGCCGACCGAGAACGAGTTCATCGCGCTGATCAACACCTTCAAGCCGACCAAGCCGGTGCCGAAGCTGGAGCTCAGCGAGACAGAGCGCAAGGCCTTGCCTACGCCGCCCAAGCCCGACGCTGCCACCACCGAGCCCGCCGGCCCGGTGCGCAGCTATCCGCCGCTGGAAGGCAAGTCGTGAGCCAAGGTTTGAAGATTGTTGTGGCCGGCGCCTCCGGCCGCATGGGCCGCATGCTGATCGAGGCCGTGCAGGCCGCGCCGGATTGCACGCTGAGCGGCGCGCTGGACCGCCCGGGCAGCCCGGCGCTGGGCCAGGACGCCAGCGCGTTTCTGGGCCAGACCAGCGGCGTGCTGATCACCGAAGACCTGCGCCAGGGCCTGGCTGGTGCGGACGTGCTGATTGATTTCACCCGCCCCGAGGGCACGATGGCGCATCTGGCGGTCTGCCAGGAGCTCGGCGTCAAGGTGGTGATCGGCACCACCGGCTTTGACGAGGCTCAGAAGGTGCAGATCGCCGAGCATGGCCGGCACATCGGCATCATGATGGCGCCGAACATGAGCGTCGGCGTCAACGTCGTGCTCAAGCTACTGGACATGGCCGCGCGCGCGCTCGATCAAGGCTTCGACATCGAGATCATCGAGGCCCACCACCGCCACAAGGTCGACGCCCCCAGCGGCACCGCGCTGGCGCTGGGCGAGGCCGTTGCGCAGGCCCTGGGCCGCGACCTGAAGCAATGCGCGGTCTATGGCCGCGAAGGCATCACCGGCGAACGTGACCCGTCCACCATCGGCTTCGCCACCGTGCGCGGCGGCGACATCATCGGCGACCACACCGTGCTGTTCGCCGGCATCGGCGAGCGCATCGAGATCAGCCACAAGGCCAGCAGCCGCAGCACCTTCGCCCAGGGCAGCCTGCGCGCCGCGCGCTTCCTGGCGGGGCGCGGCCCCGGCCTGTACGGCATGAACGACGTGCTGGGCCTGAGCTGAGGCCGCGGCCATGACGGGATTCAACGAATTCTGGTCGCTGGCCGATGGCGTCACCCGCAGCGTGGCGCTGCTGATGCTGCTGATGTCCATCAGCGCCTGGGTGCTGATCCTCTGGAAGACCTGGCTGCTGCGCCGCGCACAGCGCGATCTGGCGCTGGCCGTGCCGGCATTCTGGGCTGCGGCTTCGCTGGAAGCCGGCCGCGGTGCCCTGCAGCAGTTCGACCGTGAAGAGCTGCTGCTGCCGCTGCTGGACGCTGCCACAGCGCCCTCCAACAAGGGCACGCTGGAAGCCACCGGCCGGCGCGAATCGCAACTGACCCGCCGCCTGCGCGATGCGCTGCATGCCGTGCTGCGCCGGCTGCAGTTCGGTCAGGTGCTGCTGGCCTCGATCGGCAGCACCTCGCCCTTCATCGGCCTGTTCGGCACGGTCTGGGGCATCTACCACGCGCTGGTCAGCATCTCGGCCGCGGGCAACATCACGATCGAGAAGGTCTCAGGCCCGGTGGGCGAGGCCCTGATCATGACTGCCGCCGGTCTGGCCGTGGCCATCCCGGCCGTGCTGGCCTACAACATCTTCGGCAAGCTGGTCGGCGCTTGCGAAGCCGAGCTGGAAGGCTTCGCGCATGACCTGCGCGAAATGCTGGACAGCGATGCCAGCGGCGTCTGAATCCGAGGGCCAGCCATGAGCTTCGGCCGGCTCGAACGTCGCGATCCGCCCAGCCCCATGGGCGAGATCAATATGACGCCGCTGATCGACGTGATGCTGGTGCTGCTGGTGATCTTCATGATCACCGCACCGCTGATGAGCACCAGCCTGCGCATGGACCTGCCGGAAAGTCAGGCCGCCACCGTCAGCGAAGCGCCGGCCTTCATCGCCGTGGCGCTGACGCCGGACGGCGGCCTGCTGCTTGGCGACGAACGCCTGCCGCCGCCGCTGTTCCAGCAGCGCCTGGCCGCTCTGGCCAAGACCAATCCGCAGCTCGAAGTGCAGCTGAGCGCCGACAAGACCGTGCCCTACGGCCAGGTGGCCGAGCTGATCGGCTGGCTGCAGACGGCCGGGCTGAACCGGATTGCCTTCGTCGCCGAGGCGCCAACGCCCGGCCGCTGAGAAGGCTGCGCCTACAATTTGGCGCATGAACGACAAGTACGCCCCGAACGAGATCGAAGCCGCCGCGCGGCAGTACTGGAACTCCCGCGACGCCTACCGCGTGGTCGAGGACCAGAGCAAGCCCAAGTTCTATGCCTGCTCGATGCTGCCTTACCCCAGCGGCAAGCTGCACATGGGCCATGTGCGCAACTACACGATCAACGACATGCTCACGCGCCAGCTGCGCATGAAGGGCTACAACGTCCTGATGCCGATGGGCTGGGACGCCTTCGGCCTGCCGGCCGAGAACGCGGCGATGAAAAACAAGGTGCCGCCCGCCAAGTGGACCTACGAAAACATCGCCTACATGAAGGGCCAGATGCAGGCCATGGGCCTGGCGATCGACTGGTCGCGCGAAATCGCCACCTGCACGCCCGAGTACTACAAGTGGAACCAGTGGCTGTTCCTGAAGATGCTGGAAGCCGGCATCGCCGAGCGCCGCACCCAGGTCGTCAACTGGGACCCGGTCGACCAGACCGTGCTGGCCAATGAGCAGGTGGTGGATGGCCGCGGCTGGCGCTCCGGCGCCATCGTCGAGAAGCGCGAGATCCCCGGCTACTACCTGAACATCACCAAGTACGCCGACGAGCTGCTGGCGGCGGTGGCCGACCCGGCCAGCCCGCAATACCTCTCGGGCTGGCCCGAGCGCGTGCGCCTGATGCAGGAGAACTGGATCGGCAAGAGCGAGGGTGTGCGCTTCGCCTTCCCGCATGCGATCAAGGACGCCAGCGGCGCACCGATCCAGGACGGCAAGCTGTATGTCTTCACCACGCGTGCCGACACCATCATGGGGGTCACGTTTTGCGCGGTGGCGCCGGAGCATCCGCTGGCCACGCACGCGGCGGCAGGCAATGCCGAGCTGAGCGCCTTCATCCAGGAATGCAAGAGCGGCGGCACCACCGAGGCCGAGCTGGCCACGCAAGAGAAGAAGGGCCAGCGCACCGGCCTGTTCGTCACGCACCCGCTGACCGGCGCGCAGGTCGAAGTCTGGGTCGGCAACTATGTGCTGATGAGCTACGGCGACGGCGCCGTGATGGGCGTGCCGGCGCATGACGAACGTGATTTCGCATTCGCCAAAAAGTACGGCATCGCGATCCAGCAGGTCATTGCGGTCGAGGGCGAGAGCTTCAGCCTGGACGCCTGGGCAGAGTGGTATGGCGACAAGCAGAAGGCGGTCTGCATCAACTCCGGCGTGCTCGATGGCCTGGGCCACAAGGCCGCCGTCAGCAAGGTGGCCGAACTCGTCGGCGCCAAGGGCCTGGGCGAGAAGAAGACCACCTGGCGTCTGCGCGACTGGGGCATCAGCCGCCAGCGCTACTGGGGCACGCCGATTCCGATCATCCACTGCGAGGACTGCGGCGCCGTGCCCGTGCCGGCCCAGGATCTGCCGGTGGTGCTGCCCGAGGAGTGCATCCCGGACGGTAGCGGCAACCCGCTGAAGAAGCATGCCGGCTTCCTGAACTGCGCCTGCCCCAAGTGCGGCAAGCCGGCGCAGCGCGAGACCGACACGATGGACACCTTCGTGGACAGCTCCTGGTACTTCATGCGCTATTGCGATGCGCAGAACAAGGACGCGATGGTCGCCGACGGCACCCAGTATTGGATGCCGATGGATCAATACATCGGCGGTATCGAGCACGCCATCCTGCACCTGCTCTACGCGCGCTTCTGGACCAAGGTGATGCGCGACCTGGGCCTGGTCAAGGTGGACGAGCCCTTCACCAAGCTGCTCACCCAGGGCATGGTGCTGAACCACATCTACTCGCGCCGCGGCGACAAGGGCGGCATCGAGTATTTCTGGCCGCACGAGGTCGAGGACATCCAGGACGCCAGCGGCAAGGTCGTCGGCGCCAAGCTCAAGAGCGATGGTTCGCTGGTGGACTACGAGGGCGTGGGCACCATGTCCAAGTCCAAGAACAACGGCGTCGATCCGCAACAGCTGATCAACCAGTACGGCGCCGACACTGCGCGCCTGTTCGTGATGTTCGCTTCGCCCCCGGAGCAGACGCTGGAGTGGAACGATGCCGGCGTCGAAGGCGCGCACCGCTTCCTGAAACGCGTCTGGGGCTTCGGCGCCAAGAATGCCGAAGCCATCAAGGCGGCCGGCAGCGACTTCGCCGCGCTCAGCGGCGAGGGCAAGGCGCTGCGCCGCGAGGTGCACCTGGTGCTCAAGCAGGTCTCGTATGACTACGAGCGCATGCAGTACAACACCGTGGTGTCCGGCGGCATGAAGCTGCTGAATGCGCTGGAAGGCTTCAAGGCAGCCGGCCAGGATGCCGCTGTGCGCGAAGGCTTCTCGGTGCTGCTGCGCGTGCTCTACCCCGCCTGCCCGCACATCGCCCACACCCTGTGGACCGACTTGGGCTTTGCCGCCGAGCTGGGCGACCTGCTCGACGCGCCCTGGCCCACGGTGGACGAGGCCGCGCTGGTGCAGGACGAGATCGAGCTGATGCTGCAGGTCAACGGCAAGCTGCGCGGCGCGATCAAGGTGCCCGCCGCCGCCGACAAGGCCGCCATCGAAGCCGTGGCGCTGGCCAGCGAAGACTTCGCCAAGTTCAGCGAAGGCAAGGCGCCCAAGAAGGTCATCATCGTGCCCGGCCGTCTGGTCAACCTCGTTGTCTGATCCCGCCATGCTCGCCACGCGCCGACTGCTTGTGCTGGGCGCCGCTGCCGCGCTGGCGGGCTGCGGCTTCGCGCCGCGGCGTGAGCCCGAGTTGCAGTTCCGCAGCATCGCGCTGCAGGGCTTTGCGCCGGACTCGCCGCTGGCCGCCGAGCTGAAGCGCCAGCTGGCACGCACGCCGGTGCAGCTGCTGGCCGATGCCAACCGCGCCGAGGTGGTGCTGGAGGCGCGCGACGACAGCCGCCAGCGCAGCGTCGTCGCGTCGACCAGCGTCGGCCAGGTGCGTGAGTGGCAGCTGCAGCTCAAGCTCGACTACCTGCTGCGCACGCCGGCCGGCGAAGTGCTGCTGCCGCGCAGCGAGCTGGCGATGACCCGCGAGATGAACTACACCGAGAGCGCCGCGCTGGCCAAGGAGCAGGAAGAAGCGCAGCTGTTCCGCTCGATGCAGGCCGATGCGGTAGCGCAGGTGATGCGCCGCCTGTCAGCCGTGCGGCTGCCGCGTTAGGCCTCTTCAGTCAAGCCGCCATGCAGATCCGCACCGACGCCCTCAAGCCCCAGCTCGCCAAGGGCCTGAAGCCCATCTACACCGTCTACGGCGACGAGCCCCTGCTCGCCCAGGAAGCTGGCGACGCGATCCGCGCCGCCGCGCGCGAGCAGGGTTACGGTGAGCGCAAGGTCTTCACCGTGGCCGGCGCCTATTTCGACTGGGGCCCGGTGCTGGGTGCCGCGCAGGCGATGAGCCTGTTCTCGGAGCGCCAGTTCATCGAGATCCGCATCCCCTCCGGCAAGCCCGGCAAGGAAGGCTCGGAGATGCTGCAGCGTTACTGCGCCCAGCTGCCCGAGGACATCGTCACGCTGGTGAGCCTGCCCAAGCTCGACAAGACACAGCAGAACAGCGCCTGGTTCCAGGCCCTGGACAGCAGCGGCGTCACCGTGCGCGTTGAACCGGTGGAGCGCCGCGCGCTGCCGCAGTGGCTGGCGCAGCGCCTGGCCGCGCAGGGCCAGCGTGTGCCCGAAGGCGAAGCCGGCCAGCAGGCGCTGGCCTTCTTTGCCGACCGCGTCGAGGGCAATCTGCTGGCCGCCCACCAGGAGCTGCAGAAGCTGGCCCTGTTGCACCCGCAGGGCGAGCTGAGCCTGGAGCAGATCGAAGCCGCCGTGCTGAATGTGGCCCGCTACGACGTCTTCAAGCTCAGCGAGGCCGTACTCTCAGGCCAGCTCACCCGCACGCTGCGCATGCTCGAAGGCCTGCAGGCAGAGGGCGAAGCCGCGGTGCTGGTTCACTGGGCGCTGGCCGAAGACATCCGTGCGCTGCGCCGCGTGCGCGAGGCAGTGGACGCCGGCAAGCCGCTGCCGATGGCGCTGCGCGAATCGCGCGTCTGGGGCCCCAAGGAGCGCCTGTTCGAGCGCATCGTGCCGGGGCTGAAGGCCGCCGAGCTGGCGCCGCTGGTGGAGGCCGCGCAGATCTGCGACGGCCTGGTCAAAGGACTGCGCCATCCCGGCTGGCCGCTCGACCCCTGGGCCGGCCTGCAGCGCCTGGCGCTGATGCTGGTCGAAGCAGCCAACCCGCGCGCACCGCAACTCGCCCTGAAGCCCTGAAGCGTCGCGGGGCGGCACCACCGCGCGGGGGTGAAACAGATAGAGTCAGGGCAACGTTTTCTGCCCGATCTCACGCCCGATGAAGCAGCCCCGCATGCGCCGCCCATCCCTGCCGCCTTACAAGCCGCATACGGCCGCCCTGCTGACGCTGCTGGCCCTGGCCGCCGGCAGCAGCCAGGCCCTGCCCTGGACGGTGCAGGTCCGCAATCCTGCCGGCCAGCCGTTGGCGGATGCGGTGGTGGCCGTCGAGCTGCGTGGCCGCCCGGCCAAGGCCGCCGCCGGCACCCGCGCTGAAGTGGCGCAGCGCGAGCGCCAGTTCCAGCCCCACGTGCTGGTGGTGCAGACCGGCACCGCGGTGCACTTTCCCAACTTCGACACGGTGCGCCACCACGTCTATTCCTTCTCGCCGATCAAGCCCTTCGACATCAAGCTCTACTCCGGCACGCCAGCCGAGCCGGTGGTGTTCGACAAGCCCGGCATCGCAGCGCTGGGCTGCAACATCCATGACCAGATGAGCGCCTACATCGTCGTCGTCGACACGCCGCTGTTCGCGCGCACCGATGCCGCCGGCCTGGCGCGCTTCGACCTGCCGGCGGGCGAGCACCAGATCAAGGCTTGGCACCCCAGCCTGACGCGGCCGCAGCTGCTGACCCGGCCGCTCAGCGTCTCGCCTGCCGGTGGCGGCAGCACCAGCATCGAACTGGCCAACAACAGCAACTGAGCCGAGGCAAGCCGATGACCCTGCCTGCCTTCCTGAACCCGCGCCGCATCGAAGGCCGCATCGTGGCGCTGTTCCTGGCGCTGCTGCTGATCGTGCAACTGGCCAGCTTCGCCTTCATCCGCCAGAGCATCGAGGCCAATGCCGAGGCCGCCATCGACGCCAAGCTGGCCACCGCCGGCCGCATGCTGCAGCGCCTGCTGGTGCAACAGGCCACGCGCGAACAGGCCGCCGCCGAGCTGCTGGCGGCAGACTACGGCTTTCGCCAGACGCTAGCCAAGGGCCAGTACGAGCAGGTCGACATCGACACCATCAACTCCTCGCTGGCCAACAGCGGCGAGCGTGTCGGCGCAGCCCTGGTGGCCTATGCCGACCTGGACCACCGCCTCGTCACCGCCACCCATTCGGGCGCCGAGCAAATGCTGCCGCTGCTGACCCGCAAGCCCGACTCCGAGCTGCCGCCGATGCTGATGATCGACGGCCAGGTGCAACAGGCCGTCACCGTGCCCGTCAAGGCGCCGGTGCTGATGGGCCATGTGCTGATGGGCTTTTCCATCGACGATGTGCCGCTGCAGGACCTGAAGCGCCTGATCAATGTGGACGCGATGTTCGTCACCCGCCTGGGCAGCCAGGGCTGGCAGGAGCGCGTCTCGCTGCTGGAAGACGGCGAGCGCGCCGCAGTAACCGCTGGCGTCGCCTCGCTGGAGGCCGGCCCGTCGGCCAGGCGCACCTGGGGCGGCCAGCAGTGGCGCGCGCGTCTGCTGGAGCTTCCGCTGCAGGAGGCGCCGCCCACAGGCAGCGTCAACAACAAGGACAGCCCGCGCTTTGCCGCCGCCATGTGGGCCTCCTTCGACGAGGAGGTTGCCCCCTATCGCCAGCTGCAGCTCATGCTGCTGGGCCTGACGCTGGCCGGCGTGGCGGTGTTCGCGCTGGGCAGCGTGTTCACCGCGCGGCGCATCAGCGAGCCGATCGAGCAGCTCGCCCGCTCGGCCGAGCGCCTGGGCCGCGGCGACTACGAGACGCCCATCGCTGCCAGCACCTCGCTGGGCGAGGTCAGCGAGCTGGCTCGCGCTTTCGAGACCATGCGTCAGGACATCCGCGCCCGCGAGGAACAGGTGCGCCGCCTGGCCTTCTGGGACCCGCTGACCGGTCTGCCCAACCGCGAGCAGTTCAGCCAGCACCTGGCCGAGCGCCTGGCCGGCGATCAGCACTGCAGCGGTGCTGTGCTGATGCTGGACCTGGACCGCTTCAAGCATGTCAACGACGTGCTGGGCCATGCCTTCGGCGACCGCCTGCTGTGCGGCGTGGCCGAGCGCCTGCAACGCCTGCAGATCCAGGGCGCCACCCAGTTGGCCCGCTTGGGCGGCGATGAATTCGTGCTGCTACTGGACGGCACCGACGAATCCGCCGCGCAGCAGGCCGCCGCGCAGATCCTGGCCGATTTCGAAGCCCCGGTGCACATCGATGACCAGACCATCGACCTGGGTGCAGGCATCGGCATCGCGCTGTTCCCGGCACATGGCCGCGAGGTCAGCAGCTTGCTGGCGCGCGCCGAACTTGCCATGTACGCGGCCAAGCGGCGCCAGAGCGGCAGCACCGTGTATCACTCCGCGCTGGATGCGGGCAGCCAGGAATCGCTCTCGCTGCTGGGCGAGCTGCGCCGTGCCATCGAAGGCGGCGAGCTGCGCCTGTATCTGCAGCCCAAGGTCGACCTGCGCCGAAACCAGGTGCTGGCCGCCGAGGCGCTGGTGCGCTGGCAGCATCCGACGCGCGGCCTGGTGCCGCCGATGCAGTTCATTCCCTTTGCCGAGCAGACCGGCTTCATCCGCGCGCTCACCGCCTGGGTGATCGAAGCCTCGGCCCAGGCCGCGCATGCGGCCGAGCAGCAAGGCCTGCCGCTGAAGATCAGCGTCAATCTCTCCACCCGTGACCTGCTCGACCAGGACCTGCCGGCCAAGGTGGCGGCGCAGATCAGACGCCACGGCGTCGGCCCGCAGGCGCTGTGCCTGGAGATCACCGAGAGCGCCATCATGGACGACCCGCAGCGCGCGCTGCAGACGCTGGAAACGCTCAGCAGTATGGGCTTCAAGCTCTCGATCGACGACTTCGGCACCGGCTACTCTTCGCTGGCCTATCTGAAGCGCCTGCCGGTGGACGAACTGAAGATCGACGGCAGCTTCGTGATGGCGATGGAGCGCGATGCCGACGACGCCAAGATCGTGCGCTCCACCATCGAGCTAGCCCACAACCTGGGCCTCAGCGTGGTGGCCGAGGGCGTGGAAACCGGCAAGGCCTGGAAGCTGCTGGCCGCGCTGGGCTGCGACGAAGGCCAGGGCTATTTCATCGGCCGCCCGATGCCGGCCGAGCAGTTCATGGACTGGCTGCGAGCCTGGCAGGCGCCCGACCTCAGCGAGGAGTCCATCGAGACTGTATTCGCTGGACTGCGCTAACAATCCTTGAGCCAAACTGACCGGCGGCAAGGCGGCCGGTGTCAATCCTTCTAGTACTTTTCAGCCCGGGGCCCTTGGACAGCATGGGTAAAGGCCACCAGTCCGTAGTTCTGCGAGTACTTGGTCTCGACGATCTGCAGGATGCGCAGCGCGGCGGCTTCGCTGCACAACACTTCGATTCGGACGTTGCTGGACAGCATCCATTGCGCATCGCGCACGCCGCGGTTGCCGCGGCCACGCACCTCGGCCACGGTGTAGCCCTTCGCACCCGCCGCAATGATGTCCTTGCCCACCAGCGATTCGATCGCCTCCTCGCAGATCAGCACGACGTAATGGATCGGTCCGATTGGCATTGCAGCATCTGTGCCTTCACTCATCTCACGACTCCGTAGAACCAGTGCGTCATCTGGAAATACAAGGGCACCCCGAGCACCACATTGAAGGGGAAGGTGACGCCCAGCGCCGCACCGATCGACAAGGCCGGGTTCGCCTCGGGGATCGCGATGCGCATCGCGGCCGGCGCGGCGATGTAGGACGCGCTGGCATAGAGCACTGCCAGCAGGGTGGTGCTGCCTTCGGACATGCCCAGCAGCCAGCCGACCAGCACACCGCCGATCGCTGACACGATGGGCATGACGATGCCAAAGCCGATTAGGAACTTGCCGACGCGGCGCAGATCATCCAGCTTGGATGCCGTGACCAGGCCCATGCCCAGCAGGAACAACGCAAGAAAGCCCTTGAACATGTCCTGGAAGAAAGGCAGCAAGGAGGCGCCGCCGTCCTTGCCCCAGATCCAGCCGATCAGCAGGGCGCCGACCAGCAGCAGGATGGCCTTGCCGGTCAGAACCTCGCGAGCCAGATGGCGCCACTGCGTGTCCTTGTTGATGCCCTTGGCCAGCAGCACGCCGATGATGATGGCCGGGAACTCCAGGAACACCAGGAAGATGGACAGATAGCCTTCGTAGGCCACGTTCTGGCGCGTCAGGTAGGAGGCCCCGACTGCGAAGGTGACCACCGAAACCGAGCCATAGTGCGCCGAAATGGATGCCGCATCTGGATGGCTCAGCTTGCCCATCCGCAGGAGGATCTGATAGCCCAGCAGGGGCGTTCCGGCGCTCATCAGCACCACCACGAAGATCGGCAGCACCAGTGGCAGCACGGGCGACTGGGACAACTCCAGCCCCCCCTTCAGGCCGATTGCGATCAGAAGGTAGAGCGTGAGGGTGTCGTAAAGGCCACCTGAGACTTTGAGGTCTGAGCCCAGCAGCCCGGCCACCAGGCCCAGCACGAAGAAGCCGACAACCGGATCAATCGACACGTCCAGAGCTCCCTCGACAAGCAGGACGCTGCGTCACTGCAGCAGCGGCGAGTCAGCGCCTTCCAGCGCCAGGCCGTCGATCTGCGCGGCACCAGCCAGCAGATTGAGGTACTGACGCAGCGCCGTCACATAAGCCTGCTGGGCCAGGGTCTGGGCAATGGCGCCACGCACCGCCTCGAAGGGCTGCTGCACACCAGGCTCGCGCGCATCGACGCGCACGATGTGGAAGCCGAAGCGGGTGCTGATCAGGCGCGGCAGCACCCCCACATGCGCGTTCGCCTCGTCCTGTGCAAACAGCGCGGCGGCGAATTCCGGCGCACAGTCCTCGCGACCCAGCCAGCCCAGGGCGCCACCCTCGGCTCCGCTGGGGCAGTTGGACTGATCGGCGGCGGTCCGGGCGAAGTCTTCGTTGCTGCCGCAGCGCAGGCTCACCAGCAGGCTCTCGGCGCGGCGGCGCAGCGCGTCCACGTCGACGCCGGGCGTGACGGCGAACAGGATGTGGCTGGCCAGCGTACGCTCGCCCAGCGAATAGCGCGTGGCATGCGCGGCGTAGAAGCGCCGACAGGCGGCGTCATCGGCTGCGGGCAGTTGCAGCTCGCGGGCCAGCAGTGCTTCGATTGCCTGTGAGGCCGCTTCGCTGAGCACACCGTCCAGCGCCGGCAGGTCGCCTGCCGCCAACAGCCCGGCGCGCTGCGCGGCTTGGCGCAGCAGTTCGCTGTAGGCGCGCTGGCGCAGCGCTTCGGGGTCGGGCGACTCGCCGGCGCCGTGCAGCGGCACGCCGTTGACGCGCGCCAGGGGAATCTGATCGCTAGCGTCGGGGCCGCTGGCCACTGCAGACGGAACGCTCGGGGTCGGCTCAGCAGCGCCACCGCAGCCGCAGCTTCCGCTGCCACATCCTTGCTGTGTCATGGGAAGCTCCTTTCAGCGCTGCGGCTGCTTGTGGCTGGTGGGCAGGCCGAGGCGGCGGCTGCGAACCAGCTGATATGGCCGGGTGATATAGGCCAGCGTGCCGAAGCCGCTCCACACATGCACCAAGCGCGTGAAGGGGAAGACCAGGAAGATGCTCATGCCCAGGAACATGTGCAGCTTGAAGATCCAGCCGGCTTCGGCCAGCAACTCGACCGCGCCACCGCGGAAGGTGACGATGCGCTGCGCCCACTCGGCCAGCTTCACCATCATGCCGCCGTCCAGATGCTGGGCCGACAGAGGGATGGTGGCCAGGCCCAGGGCCAGCTGCAGCCACAGCAGCATCAGCAGCACGATGTCGCTGGTCTTGCTGTTGATGCGGATGCGCTCATCCGTCAGGCGACGGTGCAGCAGGATGCTGACGCCGATGAAGCCCAGAACGCCAGCCACGCCGCCGACGATCATGGCCATCAGCTGCTTGGCACCGGCGCTCATGAAGGGCTCGTAGACAAAGTGCGGCGTCAGCATGCCGACGGTGTGGCCGAAGAACAGCACCAGGATGCCGACGTGGAAAAGGTTGGAACCCCAGCGCAGCGATCCGGCGCGCAACAGCTGCGAGGAGTCGCTCTTCCAGCTGTACTGGTCGCGATCGAAACGCAGCAGGCTGCCGAGCAGGAACACGGCCAGGCAGATGTAGGGATAGAGGCCGAACAGGGCATAGTCGAGCGAGTTCATGGACGCACTCCTTGGGAAGCTGCGGAAGACGCCGTCTTCCTGACGATGTGAATGGGCTGCGGCGCGCCGGGCTTGCTCTGGCCTTTGCTTGAGCAGCCGTCGAAGGCGGCGGGCTCAAGCCAGGCCTCATCCAGCGGCTCATCGACGGTGATGCTGACGGCCTGCGGCTTCTCACCCGCCAGCTCCAGCACCGCACCGATGGCGGCTGCATAGGGCAGGTTGTCGCGCTTGATCAGCGCCGTGTGGATGGCATTGAGGATGTGGGCCATCTCGGCAAGGAATTCGCGCGCCACTGCCGGCGGCTGGGTGGAGGCGAACTCCAGCACCACGGGCAGGTAGTCGGGCAACTCGCTCGCGTCGAAAAACATGCCACCGGCCTGATAGGTCTGCTGCAGATCGACCAAGGCCGGTCCGCGCTCGCGCGAGTCGCCATGCACATGCTCGAACATGTGAAGGCTGGTGGCGCGGCCGCGGTCGAAGCTCTCGACATAGCGGGCCTGCACCGCATAGCGCTCGCCGCGCTGCAGTACGGCAACCAAGGCTTCGATCTCGGCCTGGCGCGCCGGACTCAAGGCCTGCTCGCTCTTCAGCGCGTCCAGCAGCTCGGGCAGCGCATCCAGCATCGCGTCGCTGGGGTAGTCGAGCAGGCGAGCGAGCACCCGGCAGCTCAGGCTGAGGGAGGGGAGCGACTTCTTGTGGTTCATGGTTGTCGCCCTCACAGCGTGGCCTTGATGGGGATGGTGCGCTTCTTGTCACCGCCGAACAGGCTGGTCTCGGTCTGCCCGTCCGAGCAGCCGTTGCCGAAGCTGAAGCCGCAGCCGCCGCGCAGGTCGTAGGCGTTTTCGGCGTACTCGCGGTGCGTGGTCGGGATCACGAAGCGGTCTTCGTAGTTGGCAATGGCCATGGTCTGGTACATGTCCTCGACCTCGTTCTTCAACAGCCCCACCTGGTCCAGCACCGCCTTGTCCTCGATGCCGTCCACATGCTTGCCGCGCTGGTAGGCGCGCATCGCCAGCATGCGTTCCAGCGCCCGCTCCACCGGCTTCACGTCGCCGGCGGTCAGCATGTTCGCCAGGTACTGCACGGGGATGCGCAGCTGCTTGACGTCCGGGATCTGGCCGTTCACACCGATATGGCCGGCATTGGCGGCCGAGCTGATCGGCGACAGCGGCGGCACATACCAGACCATCGGCAACGTGCGGTACTCAGGGTGCAGCGGCAGGGCGACCTTCCAGTCCACCGCCATCTTGTAGACCGGGCTCTTCTTCGCAGCCTCCAGCCAGGCTTCGGGAATGCCATCCTTGCGGGCCTGCTCGATCACGCGCGGGTCGTTCGGGTCGAGGAAGACATCGAGCTGGGCCTGGTAAAGGTCCTTGTCGTCCTTGACGCTGGCGGCCTCCTGGATGCGGTCGGCGTCATACAACAGCACGCCCAGATAGCGGATGCGGCCGACGCAGGTTTCCGAGCAGACGGTCGGCTGACCGGCCTCGATGCGCGGATAGCAGAAGATGCACTTCTCGGCCTTGCCGCTCTGCCAGTTGTAATAGATCTTCTTGTAGGGGCAGCCCGAGACGCACATGCGCCAGCCGCGACACTTGTCCTGGTCGATCAGCACGATGCCGTCTTCCTCGCGCTTGTAGATCGAGCCCGAAGGGCAGGACGCGACGCAGGCCGGATTCAGGCAGTGCTCGCACAGCCTGGGCAGATACATCATGAAGGTGTTCTCGAACTGGCCGTAAATGTCCTTCTGGATGTTCTCGAAGTTCGCGTCCTTGCTGCGCTTGGCGAACTCGCCGCCCAGGATCTCTTCCCAGTTCGGGCCCCACTCGATCTTCTCCATGCGCTGGCCGGTGATCAGGCTGCGAGGACGGGCTGTGGGCGCGGCCTTGGACTTGGGCGCCGACTGCAGATGGTCGTAGTCGAAGGTGAAGGGCTCGTAGTAGTCGTCGATCTGCGGCAGGTTGGGGTTGGCGAAGATGCGCATCAGCAGCTTCCACTTGCCGCCCTGGCGCGGTTCGATATCGCCATTGGCCTTGCGGATCCAGCCGCCATGCCACTTGTCCTGGTTCTCCCATTCCTTGGGGTAACCGATACCGGGCTTGGACTCGACGTTGTTGAACCAGGCGTATTCCATGCCCGGGCGATTGGTCCAGACGTTCTTGCAGGTGACTGAACAGGTGTGGCAGCCGATGCACTTGTCCAGGTTCAGCACCATGCCGATTTGCGCACGTACCTTCATGCTGTTGCTCCTTGGGCCGAAGCCTCTTCATCGAGCCAGTCGACCTTGGCCATCTTGCGCACCAGCACGAACTCGTCGCGGTTGGTGCCGATGGTTCCGTAGTAGTTGAAGCCGTAGCTCAGCTGCGCGTAGCCGCCGATCATGTGAGTAGGCTTGGTGACGATGCGGGTCACCGAGTTGTGGATGCCGCCACGCGTTCCGGTGATCTCGGACCCCGGGGTGTTGATGATCTTTTCCTGCGAGTGGTACATCATCACCATGCCCGGATTGACGCGCTGGCTCACCACCGCGCGGGCCGCAATGGCGCCGTTGGCGTTGAACAGCTCCACCCAGTCGTTGTCGACGATGCCGGCCTTCTTGGCGTCGTCCTCGCTGAGCCAGATCACCGAGCCGCCACGGTTGAGCGTCAGCATCATCAGGTTGTCGCTGTAGGTGCTGTGGATGCCCCACTTCTGGTGCGGCGTGATGAAGTTAAGCGCGATCTCCTTGTTGCCGTTGCTCTTGATGCCCTGCACCTCCACCAGGGTCTTCAGGTCCACCGGCGGGCGGTAGCTGCTGAAGCCCTCGCCGAAGGCCTGCATCCAGGGATGGTCCTGGTAGAACTGCTGGCGGCCCGTCAGCGTGCGCCATGGGATCAGTTCATGCACATTGGTGTAGCCGGCGTTGTAGGAGACCTTCTCGCTCTCCAGGCCTGACCAGGTAGGCGAGCTGATGATCTTGCGCGGCTGCGCCTGGATGTCGCGGAAGCGAATCTTCTCGTCCTCGCGGTGCAGAGCCAGGTGGGCATGTTCGCGGCCTGTCTGCTTGGACAGCGCTTCCCAGGCCTTCACCGCCACATGGCCGTTGGTCTCAGGGGCCAGCATCAGCACCACCTCGGTGGCGTCAATATCGGTCTCGATCTTTGGCATGCCTTGCGTCACGCCCTCATCGCGCACGCGGCCGTTCAAGTCGCCCAGCGCCGTCACTTCGTCCTGCGTGTTCCAGGCGATGCCCTTGCCGCCATTGCCCACCTTGTTCATCAGGGGGCCGAGGGCGGTGAAGCGCTTGTAGAGGTTGGGGTAGTCGCGCTCGACCACCGCGATCTGCGGCGCGGTCTTGCCGGGGATCAGCTCGCACTCACCCTTCTTCCATTCGGACACGCCGAAGGGCTGGGCCAGCTCGGCCGGACTGTCGTGCATCAGCGGCGTCAGCACGATCTCTTTTTCCACGCCCAGATGGCCGATGCACAGCTCGCTGAACTTCTTGGCGAAGCCTTTGTAGATCTCCCAGTCGCTCTTCGCCTGCCAGGCAGGGTCCACCGCCGCGGACAGCGGGTGGATGAAGGGGTGCATGTCGCTGGTGTTGAGGTCGTTCTTCTCATACCAGGTGGCGGTGGGCAGCACGATGTCCGAGTACAGGCAGGTGGTGCTCATGCGGAAGTCCAGCGTCACCAGCAGGTCCAGCTTTCCTTCTGGCGCCTTGTCGTGCCACTCCACCTCTTGCGGCTTGGCGTCGTCGCGGCCGAGATCCTTGCCCTGCACGCCGTTGGTGGTGCCCAGCAAGTGCTTGAGGAAGTATTCATGGCCCTTGCCCGAGGAGCCCAGGATGTTGGAGCGCCAGACGAACATATTGCGCGGCCAGTTGGCCGGGTGGTCCGGGTCTTCGCAGCTCATGCGCAGCGAGCCGTCCTTGAGGCCCTTGACCGCATAGTCCTTGGCATCCATGCCGGCCGCCTGGGCGTCCTTGACCACCTGCATCGGGTTGGTCTGCAGCTGCGGGGCCGAAGGCAGCCAGCCCATGCGCTCGGCGCGCACGTTGTAGTCGATCAGGCTGCCGCCGAACTTGGCCTTGTCGGCCAGCGGCGAAAGCACCTCGGCCACGTCCAGCTTTTCATAGCGCCACTGGTCGGTGTGCGCGTAGAAGAAGCTGGTGGAGTTCTGCTGGCGCGGCGGGCGGATCCAGTCCAGCGCAAAGGCCAGCGCGGTCCAGCCGGTCTGCGGCCGCAGCTTCTCCTGGCCCACGTAATGCGCCCAGCCACCGCCGGATTGGCCGATGCAGCCGCACATCATCAGCATATTGATGATGCCGCGGTAGTTCATGTCGGCGTGATACCAGTGGTTCATCGCCGCGCCGATGATGACCATGGACTTGCCATGCGTCTTGTCGGCGTTGTCGGCGAACTGGCGCGCCACGGTGATGATCTGCTCGCGCTTCACACCGGTGATGCTCTCAGCCCAGGCCGGGGTGTAGGCCTTGTCGTCGTCGTAGCTGTTCGGCGTGTCATCGCCCAGGCTGCGGTTGATGCCGTACTGCGCCACCTGCAGGTCGAATACTGTCGCCACCAGCACCTCGCCGGCGTCTTCATGCTTGCCCAGCTTCAGACGCACCACCGGCACCTTGCGGGCCAGCACGTCCTGCTGCTTGTTGCTCTTGAAGTTGGGGGTGTCGATGCCGCCGAAATAGGGGAAGCCTATCTCGGCCACCTCATGCGCCTGCTCGCCGTCTTCCAGCACCGAGAGCTTGAGCTTCACGTCGCCATCGTGGATGGCTTCCTTACTCTCCAGGTTCCACTTGCCCAGGTCGGGCCGCTCGCCGGCACCCCAGCGGAAGCCGATCGAGCCATTCGGCAGCACCACCTTGCCATTGGCATCGAAGGCCACGGTCTTCCACTCGGGGTTGTTGTCCTGGCCCAGCTTGCCGCCGAAGTCGCTGGCGCGCAGATAGCGGTCAGGCACCATCAGCTTGCGGCCGTCCGGCGTGGTCGTTTCCTTCAGCTGCACCAGCAGCGGCAGGTCGGTGTAGCGGCGCGCGTAGTCGTCGAAGTAGGCGGACCTCTTATCGAAGTAGAACTCCCTCAGGATCACATGGCCCATGGCCATCGCGATCGCCGCATCGGTGCCCTGCTTGGGGTGCATCCAGATGTCGGCCAGCTTGGAGATCTCGGCGTAGTCGGGCGTGATCGCCACCGTTTTGGCGCCCTTGTAGCGCACCTCGGTGAAGAAGTGCGCGTCCGGCGTGCGCGTCTGCGGCACGTTGGAGCCCCAGGCAATGATGTAGTTGCTGTTGTACCAATCGGCACTCTCTGGCACGTCGGTCTGCTCGCCCCAGATCATCGGGCTGGCCGGCGGTAGGTCGCAGTACCAGTCGTAGAAGCTCATGCAGACGCCGCCCATCAGGCTGAGGTAGCGACTGCCGGCGGCATAACTGATCATCGACATGGCCGGGATCGGTGAGAAGCCGATCACACGGTCCGGCCCGTGCTTCTTGACGGTGTAGATGTTGGCGCTGGCGATGATCTCGTTGACCTCGTCCCAGCTGGAGCGCACGAAGCCGCCCAGGCCGCGGTCCTGCTGCCATTCGCGGCGCTGTTCCGTGTTCTCGACGATATTGGCCCAGGCATCCACAGGGCTCTTGGCCACAGCGCGCGCGGCGCGCCAAGATTTCAGCAGGGAGCCACGCACCATAGGGTATTTGACGCGGTTGGCACTATAGAGATACCAGCTGTAGCTGGCCCCGCGGGCACAGCCGCGCGGCTCGTGGTTGGGAAGCTCGGGCCGGGTGCGTGGGTAGTCGGTCTGCTGGGTTTCCCAGGTGACGATGCCGCCCTTCACATAGATCTTCCACGAGCAGGAGCCCGTGCAGTTGGTGCCGTGGGTGGAGCGCACGATCTTGTCGTGCGCCCAGCGGGCGCGGTAGGCGTCTTCCCAGGTGCGGTCTTCACCAGTCGTGCGGCCGTGGCCGTCGGCGAAGTCTTCCTTCGGTTGAGCGAAGTAGCTCAGGCGGTCGAGAAAATGACTCATGGTTGGGTCCTCAAGGATTCTTCACGTAGGCATTGGCGCGCAGGTAGAACCACCAGTTCAGCACCAGACAGACGGCGTAGAAGGCTGCGAATCCGTACATCGCGTATTGGGGTGTGCCGGCCTTGATCTGCTCGCCGATCACCACCGGCGCGATGAAGCTGCCGTAGGCGCCCACCGCGGCAGTCCAGCCCAGCACGGGGCCAGCCTGCAGACGGTCGAAGATCACACCGACCGTGCGGAAGGTGGAGCCGTTGCCGATGCCGCTGGCGGCGAACAGCACGATGAACAGCAGCATGAAGGGCATGAAGTACTGCTCCGGCGTGGCCGAGCTGTAGGCCAGCAGCATCACGTAACCCACGGCGGCCGAGGCCACCACCATCACCGCCGAGATCCACTGCGTGACGATGGAGCCGCCAACCTTGTCGGATATCCAGCCGCCCACCGGGCGGATCAGCGCGCCGACGAAGGGTCCGATCCAGGCATAGGTCAGTGCCGAGGGCGCGTTGGGGTTCTTGACCGTGTGCGTCATCACGCCCGCGGCATCCGGGATGTGCTGGAAGCCGAAGATCACCGTGATCGACAGCGGCAGCGCCATCGAGAAACCGATGAAGGAGCCGAAGGTGACGATGTACAGCGCCGTCATCGACCAGGTGTGCTTGTTCCTGAAGATCTCGAACTGCTTGGCGATGTTGCCCTTCATCTCGCCGAAGGCGAGCACTTTCATCGCCAGCACGCACAGCACGATGATCAGCGGCAGCGCCACCCACATGTTCAGCAGGCCCAGGCCGACCGGCGCCGGCAGATAGAGGTACAGGCCCAGCAGGCCGACCGCGCCAGCGATCACCCAGAGGTAGAGGATCTTGCCGAAGGCCGCCAGCGTGCCGCCGTAGGTGGGTGAGATGGTCAGCAAGTTGTTCATGCCGAACCAGGCCAGCGCCACCAGGGGCAGAAGGATGGCCGCCCAGATGAATCCGGCGTTCTGGATGAAGGTCGGCGTACCGGCCTTGATCTTGCCGAGAATCCAGCCCGAGTCCTTCAGCAGCACCATGGGCTCGCCGCCGGTGGCGCCGAAGATGCCCACCGTCATCACCAGCGGGATCAGGATCTGCATGGTGGTGACGCCGAAATTGCCCAGGCCCGCATTCAGGCCCAGCGCCAGGCCCTGCTGGCGCTTCGGGAAGAATGTGTTGATATTGCTCATCGAGGCGGAGAAGTTGCCGCCGCCGATGCCGGAGAGAAAGGCACAGGCCTGGAACACCCATAGCGGTGTGCTCTTATCCTGCAGCGCGATGCCGGTCCAGACCGCCGGGATCAGAAGCAAGGCGCTGGTGAGGAACACCGTGTTGCGCCCGCCCGCCAGGCGGATGAAGAAGGACGCGGGGATGCGGAAGGTGGCACCCATCAGTCCGGCGATGGCGGTCAGCGTGAACAACTCGGCGGGCTTGAAGGGGAAGCCCAGGTTGATCATCTGCACCGTGATGATTCCCCACATCAGCCACACCGCGAAGGCGCAGAGCAGGTTGGGAATCGAGATCCAGAGATTGCGATTGGCAATCGACTTGCCGCGGCTGTTCCAGAAGGCGTCGTCTTCCGGACGCCAGTCGGCGATGTCGGCCGAGCTGAGCGCGCGCGGCGCTCCGCCTGCAGTGTTGCTGGTCATGCGTGACTCCTAGGGAGGGGATTGCTTCAGTGCTTGAACGAGCGGCTCAACGGAGACGCCGGGGCGTTGCTGCCCATCACTTCGGTCTTGCGGACTTCGGTCCAGTACATCCAGATCAGCGAGACCCAGACCACGCCGTACATCAGCATGAAGGCGCTGGAGCGCACGCCAGTGAGGTCCATCAGGGCGCCGAACATGATGGGCAGGATGAAGCCGCCCAATCCGCCAGCCAGGCCGACGATGCCGCTGATGGCACCGATGTTCTGACCGTAGTCGTCGCTGATGTACTTGAAGACGCTGGCCTTGCCGAAGGCCCAGGCAATGCCG
>PNNH01000031.1 GCA_013824165.1 Methylibium sp.
TTGCGGGTCGAGCTTCTCGGTCTGAACTCCTGGCGCCGCTGCGTCGTGTGATGAAGAAGCCGCCCGAGGGCGGCTTTTTTGCGCCATTCGATTCAGGCGCGAGGTCTTCAGGCGGGATGGTAGGCGCCCAGAATCCTTAGTCCTGCGGCGCCAGTGACCGCCGGCAGATTACCGCTCAGATGCAAGCAGTGACGCGCGGCCAGCCAGGCAAAGGCTGCGGCCTCCACTTGCATGGCCGGCAAGCCCTGTGAATCTGTGCGTGCCACCGAGAAGCTTGGAAGAAGCGCCTTCAGCCGGTGCATCAGCTGCAGGTTCAAGGCCCCGCCGCCGCAGACGAGCAAGTCGCCCTGAGCTGGTCCGTAGACTTGAATGCTGTCACTGATGCAGCGTGCGGTCAGCTCAAGCAGCGTGGCCTGGATATCGCAAGGAGCGGCAGCTGGCGCATGCGCGCGGCACTTGCCGCTCAGCCACTCGGGGTTGAACAAATCCCGACCGGTACTGCGCGGTGGCGTTTGGCGGAAGTACGGTTCATCCAGCATGGCCGCCAGCAAATCAGGCAAGACCTGGCCGCTGGCTGCCCAGTCGCCGTTGGCATCGTAGGCAAGACCATGATGCTGATGAATCCACGCGTCCATCAGGCAATTTCCTGGGCCGCAATCAAATCCTTTGATCTGTCCCTCGGGCCCGAGCAAGCTGATGTTGCTGATGCCGCCGACATTCAGTACCGCGACATCTTGCTTGGCGCGAGCGAATAGCGCAGCGTGAAAGGCGGGCACCAGGGGAGCGCCCTGACCGCCTGCTGCGACATCGCGGCTGCGCAGATCGCACACAACGGCCACCCCCGCAAGCTCTGCCAGCAAGGCGCCATTGAGCAATTGCAGGGTATAGCCGACGCCATCGAACTCGCTCGGCCGGTGGCGAATGGTCTGGCCATGGGCGCCAAGTGCACGGATCTGGGTTGGGGCATGTCCGCTGCTGGCGAGCAGACCTGCGACGGTTTCCGCGTAGCTACGTGCCACTGCGTTGGCCGCCAGCGCGCAGCGGTGGGCTTCATCGTGACCGGGGCTATTCAATGCCAGCAGTTCGGCGCGCAGCGGCGCGGGAAAGGGCTGGAAGTGATGGGCCAGCACCTCCATGGCCTGACCATTCGGCCCAGGGAAACTGGCCAGCACGGCGTCGATGCCGTCCAGCGACGTGCCTGACATCAGGCCGATGTAGAGCTCAGCGCTCATGCGAGCAGCATCGGTCAATCAGCGCCGCTGACACCCACGCCGATCGACTCAGCCACCGCCAGCTGGCTCTTGATGCTGGCCACGGTCTGCTTGAACTGTGCTTTGGCCGAGGCCGGCAGCACCACGGCCTCAGAGGCTCGGGCAATCACGCGCGGGTCTTGGTGCTGACCCTTGACGCGGAACTCGAAGTGCAGATGGGGGCCGGTGGCCCAGCCCGTCGCGCCGACGGCGCCGACTCGCTGCCCTTGATCAATGCGCTGGCCCTTCTTGACGTCGATGCGGCTGAGGTGGGCGTACACCGTCTGGCGCTCGCCCGCATGGCGGATGTAGACGACGTTGCCGAACCCGTTCTGCCAGCCGGCAAACTCCACCAGGCCGTCGCCGACGCTGCGCACTGGCGTGCCGGTAGGCGCGCCGTAATCCACGCCCAGGTGGGCGCGCCACTTCTGCAGGACGGGATGGAACCGCATCGCGAAGCCCGAGGTCACGCGTGAAAACTCCATCGGGCTGGCGAGGAAGGCGCGGCGCTTGCTCTGGCCGTCGAAGCCGTAGTAGCCGCCCTTGGTGCTGGCGTCCTTGTACCAAACGGCCGCATGGCTTCGGCCGTTGTTGACGAACTCTGCCGCGACGACGCGACCCGCGGCCTGGCCCCAGTTGATGGGTTCACCGTCAGCCGTCATGGACTCGAAGACGACCGAGAAGCGGTCACCCTTGCGCAACTCGCGGTGGAAGTCGATGTCGCCCGAGAACATGTCGGCCATCTGAGACGCAATGGCGTCGGGGATGCCGGCTTCGTCGGTGGCGGCGAACAGCGAAGTCTTGATCTGCCCGCTGCCCAACAGGACCTGCGGCGTCAGCGGCGCGGCTTCAAGCTTGGCGCTGAAGCTGTTGCCGTTGCGGGCGATGCTGAGGCGGCTGAAATGCGTGGCCTGCTGCTCGCTCAGTTCGGCAGGGAAGCGCACCACCAAGCCCTGCACCTTGCCTGAGGGATCGGCGCTGAGCTGCACCAGCTTGCCGGCGCGCCCTTGCAGCACGCGGCGGGCGATCGGATCGTTGCGCAGGAACAGTGCAGCAGCCGGATCGAAGGCGCCCATGCGCTGCAGCAGGGTGTCTGCCGTGTCGCTGCTGCGGGTCTGATCATTGCGAACCAGAGAGAGCGTGTGGACGGCCAGGTCGCTGAGCTGTTCGTCCAAGCCTGGCAGCGCGAGGGGCTCGCTGATCGTGTAGCGCGGCAGATCCTCTGCATTCGGCGCCAATGGGGCGATACCGAAAGCAGTGACGGCAAAACCGCTGAGCAGGCCGACGACCGTGCCAGTCAGTGCGCGTGGGTGTCGTGCAGCGAAGGCCTCAGCCTTGGCAAAACCCTGCTTCAGTTCGAATTTCCAGTCAGTCACGCTCAAGAATGCCCGGGGCCGTTGGTTCTTGCCGCTGGGCACCGGGCCTGGCAGCTGGATCACGAACGCCATGGGGCGTCCACTAGAATCAAGTGCTTGCGTCGTCCGACCCGGAAGGGCATGTTCGGCTGCAAAGCAGCGGCGAGTATACCGAGGCAAACGCCCAGTCAACGCCTAGAAAACCCGACAAATCAAGGCTTTACGCAAGGCGTCAGGCCGCTTTCGACACATCCATGTCCGAATCGCGAACTCCCCCCGTTTCTGCAGCCCCTGCGCCGACGCACCCGATCACGGACCGGGTGCGCGAAGCCATGGCCACCTCGTTGCGCGGCTGCGAAGAGTTGCTGCCCGAGGCTGACTGGCTAGCCAAGCTGGCCCGCTCCGAGGCCACCGGCCAGCCGCTGCGCATCAAGCTGGGCCTGGACCCGACGGCCCCGGACATCCACCTGGGCCACACGGTGGTGCTCAACAAGATGCGCCAGCTGCAGGAACTCGGCCATCAGGTGATCTTCCTGATCGGTGACTTCACCTCGATGATCGGCGACCCCTCGGGCCGCAACGCCACTCGCCCGCCGCTGACGCACGAGCAGATTAAGGCCAATGCGGAGACCTACTACCGCCAAGCCAGCCTGGTGCTGGACCCGGCCAAGACCGAGATTCGCTACAACAGCGAATGGAGCGATCCGCTGGGCGCTCGCGGCATGATTCAGTTGGCCGCCAAGTACACGGTGGCGCGCATGCTGGAGCGTGACGACTTCACCAAGCGCTTCCAGAGCCACACACCGATCTCGGTGCACGAGTTCCTCTACCCGCTGATGCAGGGCTACGACTCGGTGGCCTTGAAGAGCGATCTGGAACTGGGCGGCACCGACCAGAAGTTCAACCTGCTGATGGGGCGCCATCTGCAGCAGGAGTTTGGCCAGGAGCCGCAGTGCATCCTGACCATGCCGTTGCTGGAAGGTCTGGATGGCGTGGACAAGATGTCCAAGTCCAAGAACAACTACGTCGGCGTTACCGAGCCGGCCAACAGCATGTTCGCCAAGATCCTGTCGATCAGCGATGTGCAGATGTGGAAGTGGTTCGAGTTGCTGAGCTTCCGTCCCATGACCGAGATCGCGGCCTTGAAGGCCGAGGTCGATGGCGGCCGCAACCCCAAGGACGCCAAGGTGATGCTGGCCAAGGAGATCACCGCGCGCTTCCATGGCGCGGCAGCGGCCGACAGCGCCGAGGGCGACTTCAACAACCGCGCCAAGGGCGGCATTCCGGACGACATCCCCGAGGTCTCGCTCGCCGGTGCGCCGCTGGGCATTGCGGCCTTGCTGAAGTCGGCCGGCCTGGTGCCCTCCAGCAGCGAGGCCATGCGCATGATCGAGCAGGGCGGCGTGAAGATCGATGGTGCCGTCATCAGCGACAAGGGCCTGAAGGTCGAGGCCGGTCAGTTTGTGCTGCAGGTGGGCAAGCGCAAGTTTGCACGCGTGAGCTTGAGCTGACGCGACGCAGGCACGGAAAGACAAACGGGAGGCCTTGGGACCTCCCGTCTTTCCTTGCGGCCCAGGATCTGGGCAGTTTCAGGGCTTGACCGGCCGCGGATAGGCGCTGGGCTGCGGCGTCTGTAGCGGACGCTCGGCCATGGCGCGGCGCAGATGGGCGATCGCGGCATCCAGCTGCGCGTCGGCACCCATGAAGCTGGCACGCGGCGGGTTGTCCACCTCGATGTCTGGCTTGACGCCCACGCCTTCGATCAGAAAGCGGCCCTGGTGATCGATCTGTCCGGACTCGGCGGCTCGCATGATGCCGTTGTCCATCAACCGGTTGCGGTCTGACAGCCAGACGCCGGCACCCGAAGTCTGGCGACCGATGGTCGGACCCAGGCCCAGGCGCTTGAAGCCCTCGGCAAACGTCTCGCCGTCGGAGTAGGTGTTCTCGTTGATCAGCACCGCCAGATGACCGCGGAAGACCTGCTGCATATTGGCATAGGGCGGCGCAGCTTCGGGTGAGCGGCGCTGCCAGAAGGCCCAGGCGCGGCGCAGCAGCTTTTCCAGCACCCAGCTGTCGATATTGCCGCCGCCGTTGAAGCGCACATCGATGATCAGGCCCTCGCGGTCGATCTGCGCATAGAACTCGCGTGCGAAGTCGGCGATATCGTCCGGGCCCATCGCACGCAGATGCAGATAGCCGATGCGCCCTCCGCTGGCTTCCTGCACGGCGCGGGCTCGCGATTGGCGCCAGTCGTTGTAGCGCAGCTGCGCGTCGCGCCGCTGGGGCACGGGCGTGACGATGCGCTGCAGCGTCTTGCCCTCGGCACTGCGCAGCTCCAGCAGTACCTGCTTGCCGGCCTGGCCGCGCAGCAGTTCGGCCAGGTGCGGCACGTCGGCGGCGCGGCGGCCGTTGACGGCAGTGATCACGTCACCCGCCTTCAGCTCCAGGCCGGCCGCCGCCAGCGGCGAGGCTTCAGACGGAAGTTCCGGATCGCTGGCATAGATTTGCTCGATGCGCCAACCCTCGGCCACGCGGCTGAAGCGCGCACCCAGGCCTGCGAGGCCGGGCTCCTCGGGGCCGGTGCGCACATCGCCTGCGCCGATCTGGCTGTGCAGCGCGCCGAGTTCGCTGACCATCTGCGCCATCAGCTCGGCCAAGTCGCCACGGCTGCTGACGCGCTCCACCAGTGGCTCGTACTTGGCTCGCACCGCCTGCCAGTCCACGCCATGCATGGCCTTGTCGTAGAAATGATCGCGCTGCATGCGCCAGGCATCGATGAACATCTGGCGCCACTCGGCGCGCGGCTGGGTGGCGATCTGCCAGTCGCTCCAGCGTACCTGGAACTTCGGCAGCTCGGCCGGCAGCTTGGGCGCTGCATCGACGATCAGGATCTCTGGTGCCGCGCCGGCATTGCCGCCGCGCACCAGCATCAGCTTCTTTCCGTCGGCGCTGAGCTCGTAGCTGCGTACATCGCTGGACACGGTCTCGGCGTTGCCGCCCTGGTTGTCGATGGCCAGGGTCTTGAGGCTGGTCTTGCGGTCCTGGTCAAGCTCCAGCCACCACAGGCGTTTGCCATCGGTGCGCAGTGCGCTGTAGTTGCCGGCGGCAAGCGGCACCTGATACAGGCGTCCGGCCAGGCCGGCCTGAACGAGGGCGGGCTTGGTGTCGCCCTTGGGCTCGGGTTTCGCCGTGGCTTTCGCCGCATCAGGCTTGGCTTCCACCTTGGGCTCTGCCTTGGCTTCGGGCTTGTTGTCCGGTTTGGCATCGGGCACGTCCAGCTCGCTCTTGGCAGCGAAGGGGAAACGCTGACCAGGCTGCAGCGCCAAAGCAAACAGCTGGCCGCGGCGGTCGAAGTAGGGCCCCATATTGCGGTCACCCCAGGGGCCGCTGCGGCCTGAAACGACGAAGTTCCGGTTCGAGATGAAATAGAGCCAGCGGCCGTCGGGGCTGAAGGCAGGCGAGTCGCTGTCGTAGCGGTCGCTGGTCAGCGCTGGCAGCACCCTGTCCTCGGCCAGGCTGTAGAGCACGATCTGGCTGCGGTTGCTGTTGCGCATCGGCTGCGTCCAGGCCAGATGCCGGCTGTCTGGGGCCCAGCTCAGGCTGCCGATGTCAGCCGCCAGCTTGTCCTGTGCAATCTGGCGCGTGCTGGGCTTGGGGCTGGCGCGCAGGTCGGTCAGGAACAGCCGGCCCTCCTTGTCGCCGTGGGCCAGCCAGCGGCCGTCCGGCGAGGGCAGCAGCGAAAGACGCTGGGACTGGCTGCCCTGGGTGATCTGTTCTGGCTGGCTCAGGCCGTTGGCTGCGAAGCGCCAGATCTCCTGTTCACCGCTGAAATCGCAGATGGCAAACACCTGCTTGCTGTCCGCGCTGAAGTCGGCCTGCTTGCAGCGGCCATCGGCTGGCTGCGGCAGCTCGGCGCGGCGCAGGTTGCCCACGCCCTGTGTCGCCAGGCGGCCACGGCTGCCCAGCAGCACACGCTCGCCATTTGGCGCGAAGGCGGTGTCAGTGAGGAAGTCCTGCGGCTTCTTGATCCAGCGCTCACGCTGCTGGTCGAAATCGCCCCCCAGGCGTATGTTGAGCTTGCGGGGGCTGTCGCCGGCAGTGGCGAGATCCAGCGTGTAGAGATCGGCGCCCAGCGCGTAGATCACATGCTGTCCATCCAGCGCTGCGTGGCGGATGTCCCAGCCTTTGTGCCGGCTGTGCTGGCGCAAGTCCTGACCCCGGCTGTCGACCGACCAGACGTTGACGCTGCCGTCGCGGTCCGACAAAAAGGCGACGCGCTCACCGCCAGCGCTGCGGTAGGGCATGGCCCGGCGGTCGTTATTGCCTTCGGCCAGCAGCGGGCGGGCCTCGGCCTGGCTGCTCAGGTCCAGCGCCCAGAGGCGCGAGATGGCGCCGCCGCGGTACTGCCGCGCGTTGTCGCTGCTAAGTCCGTTGCGGGTGAAGTACAGCGTTTTGCCGTCAGCGCTGAGCGCACCGTCGCTGGCCTGGCCTACCGGCAGGGCGCGTCGATTCAGGGTCTTGGGATCGATGGCGAACAGCTGGCCGCCGGGCAGCGCCTCCAGGCTGCTGTAGATCACCTCGCCGGCACTGCTGAAGCCCCAGACGCGCATGCCGCCACCTTCCCAGCTCAGGCGCTTGGGCACGCCGCCGGCCATGGGCATCAGGTAGAGCTCGGTACCGCCGTCGTACTGCGCGGTGAAGGCCAGCCACTGGCCATCGGCCGAGATCGCCGGCCAGGCTTCGGCGCCGGGATGGGTGGTCAGGCGCGTGGCCTCGCCGCCGGACAGGCTGACGCGCCAGAGGTCGCCCTCGGCCACAAACACGGCGTGCTGGCCGTTGATCGCGGGCTGGCGGTAGAAGCCGGCCTGACTTGCCGCCGCGAGTGCGGGCAGCGCACAAAGTGCAAGCGCCCACACGGCCTGGGCGAACGGGGGGTTGATCATCAAAGCGTCTCCGGTCGAGTCGCACGGCGAAAGGTTGCCGCGCGGCGGGCTCGTGGCCCGGGGCGCATTCTGCCCGCTAGCGGGACACAGGCTCGTTCGTCACGCCGGTGCTGACATGGCCCGAGGGCACATGGGCCGCCGCGCTGTGGATATGGCCGACCTGGTCGTCGAAGAAGAAGTCCGGCTCGAACTCGCGCAGGAACTCGCCCTTGGCCAGGCCGCCGAGGAACATCGCTTCGTCGACCTCGATCTGCCAGTCCATCAGCGTGCGGATGGCGCGCTCATGCGCGGGTGCGCTGCGGGCGGTGACGAGGGCGGTTCGCACCCGCATCGCCTCGCTGGGCTCGCGCTGCAGCCCATGCAGGGCTTCGAGCACCGGCTTGAACGGTCCGGGCGGCAGCGGCGTGTTGGCGCGTGCCGTCTCGTGGGCCTGAAAGGCGTCCAGCCCTTCGCGCTGGTAGACCTGCTCGGCCTCGTCGGAGAACAGCACCGCATCGCCGTCGAAGGCAATGCGCAGCTCGAAGGGATGGGCGCTGGAGGCCCGCGCCGACAGCGGAAACACCCGTGCTGCCGCCACGCCGGCCGCCAGCGCCGAGCGCACATCGTCCTCGTTGACCGACAAGAAAAGCTGCGCCTTCAGCGGCCGTAGATAGCGCCAGGGGCTCTGGCCGCGCGTGAACACGCCGCGCTGGATGTCCAGGCCGTAATGCTGGGCCGAGCGGAACACCCGCATGCCCGAGATCGGGTCATTGCGCGACAGCACCACCACCTCGACGCGTTGCCTGTCAGCGCTGTTGAAGCCGAGCAGCTTGTTGACCAGCGAGAACGCCACACCCGGCTTGGCCGGCACGTCCAGGCGCTGCTGCTGCAGCGCCATATAGGCATGGTCGTCGCCAGCCTCGAAGAGCGTGTTCTCCTCCTCGAAGTCGAACAGCGCACGCGAGGAAATCGCGACGACCAACTGACCTTCAAGACTCGCAGGCATGCGCTGTCCTCTTTGCAGTCAAGACGTTCGCCGAGCCGCCCCAAGAACGTCTTGAGCGATGGCAGCCGGGCCATGCACGGCGGCCATCGCGCGCCCTCGGGGGCGGTCCAGGTAACTATGGACCCGGGGCATTACTTCACCCAGGTATTGAGCTGGATGATAGGCATCAGCACTGCCAGCACGATCAGCATCACCACGGCGCCCATCGCGACGATCAACAGCGGCTCCAGCAGCGTGGCCACCGCCATCGAGCGGCGCTGCACCTCGGTGCCGAGCTGGCGCGCGGCACGCGCCAGCATCTCGGGCAGGGCGCCGGTCTGCTCACCCAGGCGGGCGAACATGGCCAGGATGCCCGGGAAGCGCTTTTTGCCCGCCAGCGCCGAGCCCAGCGGCGCACCTTCGCGCACCTGCACCAGCGCATCCAGCGCGTCGGCGCGCATCGCGCGGTTGGACAAGGTTTCTGCCGCGGCCTGCAAGGCCTTCAGGATGGGCACGCCGGCGCCGGCCAGCATGGCCAGTGTGGCGGCAAAGCGGGCCGCGTTGTAGCCGCGCGCCAGCCGGCCCAGGAGCGGCAGTGTCAGAAAGGCCGCATCGAAGCGCAGGCGGAAGGCCTCGCGCCGCATCGCCCAGCCGAAGCTGAAGCCGCCGGCCACCAGGCCACCCAGCAGCACCCAGCCCCAGCTACGCACGAAATCGCTGAGGGCCAGCATCGCCACGGTAAGGAAGGGCAGGGCCCGCTTGCTGCCGGTGAAGACGGTGGCGATCTGCGGCACCACATAGGTGACCAGGAAGATCACGATCACGACGGCGATCAGCGAGACGATGCCCGGGTAGGCCATCGCACCGATCAGCTTGGCTCTCAGCTCCTGGCGCTCTTCCAGATCGTCGGCCAGCTTCTCAAGCACCACGCCCAAAGCGCCGCTTTGCTCGCCGGCGGCGACCACGGCGCGGTAGACCTCGTCGAACTCGCGCGGTGCGGTGGCCAGAGCTCGCGCGAAGGGCGAGCCGGCGTTGACCTCGGCCTTGAGCTGGGCCAGCAGCTCGGCCACGCGCTGGTCCTCGCTCTCGTCGGCCAGCGCGCTCAGGGCACGTTCGATCGGCAGGCCGGAGCCTACCAGGCCGGCCAGTTGGCGCGTCCATACAGAAAGTGTGGTGCTGCTGAAGACGCGCCGAGACCAGCGGCCGGCGGCGTTGTCCTGGGCTTGCTGGGCCACCGGCGTGACCTGCAGCGGCACCAGGCTGGCGGCGCGCAGCTGGGCACGCGCAGCACGCGCGTTATCCGCTTCCAGCAGTCCGCTGGTGTTGCGGCCATCGGCGCTCAGGGCCTGGTATTTGAAGGCGGGCATGGCGTCGTGTGGCGGTTCAGTCGCGTGTCACGCGCAGCACTTCTTCGGCCGAGGTGATGCCCTCGCGCACCAGGCGCTCGCCATCCTCCCGCATCGAGCGCAGGCCGGCGGCGGTGGCCGCGGCATGCAGCTCGGCTTCCGAGGCGCGGTTGTGCACCAACGCGCGCACCGCATCGTCGGCCACCATCAGCTCATAGACGCCGGTGCGGCCCTTGTAGCCGGTGTGGCCGCACTCGGCGCAGCCGACCGCATGCCACAGGCCCTGTGCATCCTGGCGTTTGCAGCTCGGGCAGAGCTTGCGCACCAGGCGCTGGGCCAGCACGCCCAGCAGGCTGGAGCTCAGCAGGAAGGGCTCGACACCCATATCGGTCAGGCGCGTCACCGCGCTGGGCGCGTCATTGGTGTGCAGCGTGGCCAGCACCAGGTGGCCGGTCAGCGAGGCCTGGATCGCGATCTGCGCGGTCTCGTAGTCGCGGATCTCGCCGATCATGATCACGTCCGGGTCCTGGCGCAGGATGGCGCGTAGCGCCTTCGCGAAGGTCAGGTCGATCTTGGTGTTGACCTGGGTCTGGCCGATGCCGGGCAGCTCGTACTCGATCGGGTCTTCCACCGTCAGCACATTGGTGGTGCTGGTGTCCACCGTCTGCAGAGAGGCGTACAGCGAGGTGGTCTTGCCCGAGCCGGTCGGGCCGGTCACCAGCACGATGCCATGCGGTTGCTGCACAAGGCGCTTGAAGGCCGACAGTACCTGGCCGTCCATGCCCAGGCCTTCCAGCGTGAACTTGGATTCGCTCTTGTCCAGCAGACGCAGCACCGCACGCTCGCCATGCGCCGAGGGCAAGGTGGAGACGCGCACGTCGATCGCGCGGCCGCCGATGCGCAGCGAGATGCGGCCGTCTTGCGGCAGGCGCTTCTCGGCGATGTCCAGCTCGGCCATGATCTTCAGGCGCGAGATCAGCGCGGCATGCAGGCCACGGTTGGGCTGCACCACCTCGCGCAGCGTGCCGTCGACGCGAAAGCGCACCGAGCTGGCGCGCTCATATGGTTCGATGTGGATGTCGCTGGCGCCGTCCTTGGCGGCCTGCGTCAGCAGCGCATTGAGCATGCGGATGATGGGCGCATCGTTGGCGGCTTCCAGCAGGTCCTCAACCGCTGGCAGGTCCTGCATCATGCGCGACAAATCCACGGCGCTCTCGACCTCGCCCACCACCACGGCCGCACTCGATTCGCTGCCGGCATAGGCGCGGCTTATGCGCTCTACCAGCGTGGCGCGCGCCTCGTGCTCCATGCGGTCGACGGCGTAGAGCCGCTGCACCTCGGACAGTGCCGATGGCGCGACATCGGCCGGCGCCCACAGCACCAGCGCACTGCCGTCGTCTTCCAGCAGCAGGGTTTGGGCCCGCGCGTAGGCGTAGGGCAGGGGATGGCGGATGGCCATGGCGTCAGTTCGCCTTCGCGGGCTGATTGCTGGGCTGAGTGGCCGGCTGGCTGGCGGCCGGAGCCGCTGGCGTGACCGGCAGCAGGGGCGCGCCGGTGTCGGGCAGCATCAGGCTCTTGGCCGGCTGAGCGCCTTGCTGTGCAGCGCGGATCGACTCGTAGCGATCCAGCGTCACCTGGTCGGCACTGGGCTGGTCGCGAAGCACCACAGGGCGCAGGAACACCATCAAGTTGGTCTTCACGCGCTTGCGGTTTTCGGCCTTGAACAGATTGCCCAGCAGCGGGATGTTCGAGAGGCCGGGCACGCGGTCGTCGCCGTCGGTGTACTCGTCCTTCAGCAGGCCGCCCAACACGATGATCTGGCCGTTGTCCGCCACCACGGTGGTCTCAATCGAGCTCTTGTCGGTGGTCGGGCCGGCGCTGTTGGTCGCACCCGGCACTACGGAGGAGTTCTCCTGGTAGATCACCATGCGCACTGTGCCGCCTTCGCCGATCTGGCTCTTGATGCGCAGCGTCAGGCCCACGTCCTTGCGCTCGATGGTCTGGAAGGGATTCACCGTGCTGCCGCCGGTGCTGCCGGTGTTGGTGAAGCTGCCGGTGATGAAGGGCACGTTCTGGCCGATCACGATCTTGGCCTCTTCGTTGTCCAAGGCCACCAGATTGGGTGTCGAGAGGATGTTGGCGCCGGTCTGCGACTCCAGGAAATTGGCGATGGCGCCCAGCGTGTAGAAATCACCGACCTTCTTCAGCAGGCCGATATTGAGGCCCTGGCTGACGCCGGCACTCACCGCGCTGGTGATGCCTTCCAGCCCGTTGGCGGTGGCGCCAGAGAGGTTGACGATGTTGGCGGTGCCGGAGCCGAAGTTGGTGCCCAGGCCGGAGATGGTCTTGTCGCCCTTGTTGCCGAACACGTTCTGCCACTGCACGCCGAACTGCGCGGCCTTGCTGGCATCGACCTTGACGATCATCGATTCGACATAGACCTGCGCGCGGCGCCCGTCGAGCTGGTCGATCACACCGCGAATCTGACGGTAGAGCGGCTCGGCGGCCGTGATGATCAGCGAGTTGGTCGACGGGTCGGCTTGCACGAAGCCGCCGGTCGACGGGCTCGCCGATGCCGCCACCGGCGTGGTCGATGCGGATGAGGCTGTGCTGCCTGCAGCACCGCTGTTGCCCGCGCTGCCCATTCCCGTTGTGGCGCTGGAACTGCTGCCCAGGCTGCTGCTGCTGCTGCCGCTTGTACTGCCGCCCGAACCACCGCCGCTGCCGAAGGCTGCCCGCAAGACGGTGGCGAGCTTGGTGGCATCGGCATTCTTCAGGTGCACCACACGGATATTGCTGGCACTGGCGCTGCTGCCCAGCGGCTGGTCGAGCTTCTCGATCATGGCCCGCATCGAGGCCAGCCGGGCCGGGTTGGCGGCGCGCAGGATCAACGCATTGCTGCGCGGATCAGCCAGCACGCTCAGGCTTCCGCCGGTCTGGCCCGGAACGGCCGCGGCGGCCGAGCCGCCATCACCCAGGCGCTGCACCAGCGCCGCAATGTCCGAGGCCAGAGCATGCTTGAGCGGCACCACCTCGATGTCGGTGCTGGCCGGTGTGTCCATGGCCGCGACAATGCGCGAGATGCGCTGCAGGTTGTCCGCGTAGTCGGTGATCACCAGGCTGTTGTTGCCCGGGTTGGCATTGATGGTGTTGTTGGGGCTGATCAGCGGGCGCAGGATCGCCACCAGGTTGTTGGCGTTCTCGTGGTTGAGCTTGTAGATCTGCGTCAGGATCTGGTCGCCGCGCTGCTTGCCGCCGGCACCCACCTCGACCGTGCTGCTCTGCAGCTTGGCATCGGATTCCGGCACCACCTTCAGCAGGCCGGCGCTGTCGACGACGGTGAAGCTCAGGCCGCGCAGCGCTGCCAGATAGCTGAGATAGGCCTCGTTCACAGGCAGCGCCTGTTCGCTGTAAAGCGTGATCACGCCCTTGACGCGTGGGTCGACCAGGATCTGCCGCCCCAGCATCGCGCCGATGGCGCGGCTGACCGCCTCGATGTCGGCGTTGACGAAGTTCAGCGTCACGGGGGTCTGGGCCTTGAGCGCCGGCTTGCGTGCACTTGGCTGGCCTTGGGCCGGCAGCGCGGAGAGCGCGAGCGCGCAGGGGATGGTGCAGGCCAGGGCCGTCCAGAGTCGGGTGGTGCTGTAGCGCATGCTCATCCAATCGAGATAAGAGAGCGGCCGCCTTCGCGACGGCCAATGATGTTCAGAAGATTGTCCAGCCCGGCTTCGCGGCCGGGTGCGGCCTGCGCGCTGCCTTGGAAGCGGGCCTTGCCGCCACTCAATGTGCCCTGGCCGCTGAGCTGAAGCGCACCGTCCAGCGTCTGCATCTGCAGCGTTGACACGCCTGCAGTGGCGGGATCGGCGGCCAGCGTCAGGCGATAGCTGCCCAGCGGTGCCACCGGGCTGACGCGCGAGGCCAGGTTGACGAAGTCGAGCTCCAGGCGACCGGTCTGGATCCAGCGCCCCTGGGCCCATTCAAGCTGCAGGCCCTGGCTGCTCATGCGTACGCCGCCGCCCAGCTGCAGCGTGTTCCAGGGCGTGCCGAGGCCACTCATCCAGGCGGCCGGCCAGCGCGCGGTCCAGCCGCCGGCGTTGTCGAGCAGGGCCAGGCGCCAGCGACCCAGGCCGGGTTCGATCCGCAGATTCAGGCTGCCGTTGATGCAGCAGGCCTGACGGGCCTGGACCTGCAGCGCCAGCCCTTGCAGGCCCAGCGTCCATTCGAGCCGGCCCGGCAGGCGGCTGGCGTCGCGGCTGTCGGTGCCGCCGGTGAGCACCAGCACGCCACTGCCGCTCCAGACGCTGCCGCGCGTCTCGGCCAGCAGCAGGCGGCCCTGGCTGGCGTCGGCCAGCGCCCTGGCCATCCAGCTGGCTGGTGCAAAGGCGAGCAGGGCCGTGAGGCCGCCGATCAGCCCGCCACTGACGGCCCAGCGCCGGGCGCGCGGGGCGATGGGCGGCGCTGCGGCCAGCACGGATGAGGCGCGCCTGAGCTTCATGCGCCTGCCGCTCCGACCGCCAGCACGATGCTGCCGGTGAAACCATTCGGGCCACGCTGCAGCTTGGCCTCCACCGGCCGGGCGCGGGCGGCGCCGCGCACTTCCAGCAGCCAGGCTTGCAGCGCTTCGGGCGCGACGCCATTGAGCGTCAACACCGCGCGGTCGCCTGTCACCACCAGGCGGGCCGCGCTGCCCAACTGGGTGCTGGCGGCCTGCAGTGCCTGCTGGGCCTGGGCGGCCGGCACCACCGGCAGGGCCCGCAACTCGCTGGCTTCCCGCGCCAGGGCCTGCATCTGCTGCAGCTGTGTATCCAGCTGAGCCAGTTGCTGCGGTGCGCGCTGCAGTGTGCGCAGGGCCGGCTGCACGGCCAGCATCCACAGCAGCAGCAGGGCCAGTGCCGAGCCGCCGATCAGCACGGCCAGGCGCTCTCGTTCACCCAGGCTCTGCCAGTGGCTGCGGGCCTGGCCAGCCAGGCTGTTCAGGCGCGCGGCGCTCGTTGTCTCGGGGCTGCTCATCGGGAAGGCCTTGTGCTCAGGGTTGACGGGCGCGGCTCAGGGCCAGTCGGCCGTCAGCGACTTCAAGCTGCCAGCCTTCGCTGCTCAGTTGCTGGCGGAACTGCTCGATCTGCGGTTCACTCCAGCCGGCGGCCGGGAACATCAGGCGCCCGGTTTCGAAGCTCAGCGCATCCGCCGGGCCGCGATCAGCCGGCCAGGCGGTGGCGGCGGCAGCCAGCAGCACTTCAAGGTCCTGCTCACCGGCGCGGCCGGCATTGGCGCGCAGCAGATCGGCCTCGCGGCGCATCTGCAGCGGCGCATCCAGGATGGCGCGCACCTGTGGGAAGGTGTCGCGCAGGGTCTGGGTGATGGCAGCGCGGCGGGTGTCCAGCGAGCGCTGCTGTTGCCAGGCCAGCAGATTCAGGCCCAGCAGTTGCACCAGCAATAGGCCCGCCAGCCCCCAGCGCACCGGCCGCCAGGCCGGACCCATCACCGAGCGCCAGCTCTGGCGCAGCGCGCGCAGGCCGCGGGCCTTGGGCGCGAGATCGAACTGGCGCAGCTCCCAGGGGCTGGCCAGCGCGGCCACTGCGCGCTCGGTCCTGCCCAGCGGCGCCACCGCGCTGCCGAGCCATTGTTCGGCCGCCGCCACCACGCCGGGCTCGGCGGTCCATTGCACCGGGCCCAGTTCGGTCCGGCCCAGCAGTTCGCGCGTCAGGCTGCCGTCCAGGCTCAGCGTCGTCAGTCCCTGGGCATGGCCCAGGCACAGGCCGAGGCGCTGCGCCTCATCGGCCTGGGCGAAGAAGTGGCCCTGCGCCTGCGCTTGCGGCCAGGCCTGCGGCAGCACCCGGTCAACGAAGATCTGCGCCTGATCCAGCACGCCCAGATGCTGCTGCAGCCAGGCCTTGTTCATCACCGCCACCCAGGCGTCGTTGCCGCCAGCGGCGCCGGCTTCGAGCGCGAAGGCCAGGTGCTCCGGATCATCCAGCAGCTGTTCTTCCATCTGGCCGGCCAGCGCCTCACGCATCTGGCGCCCGGCGCGCGGCAGGCTGATCCGATGCCAGGCGATGTCGGCATCGGCGGGCAGCACGACGACGGTCTGCGCCTTGGGCAGCAGGGCCACCGGACTGCGGCCCTGGGCGCCGATCTGGCGGCCGTCGGGGCTCAGCAGGTAGTCATATTCGGGGCCGGTGTCGCTGCGCGCGGCGCCGTCCGGGACGGTGCTTTCGCGGCCCTGCGCATGCAGGTGCTGGCGCTGGGGCAGGAGCAGGATCAGGGTGGTCATGTCGGCGGCATTCTAGGAGCAGCGGATGACGGTTCGCGGCGGGGCATGTAAAGGCACGCTCAGCGCGTCGCGAGGCTGAGGTTGACGCGCTCGCGCTGCAGCACCAGCACTTCCAGTTCGCGCCGCTGCACCAGCCAGCGCTCCTCGACGACGCGCTCGTCCAGGCGCAGCCGGCCGCCGACGATGAAGAAGCTGGAGTTGACCGCCGCGCGCTGCTCGCCCAATGTGACGCCTTCGGGCATCAGGGCCAGGGCCGAGGCCAGGTTTTTTAGCGGCTGGCTCTGGCGCTGCTGCACGATGCGTTCGGCACTGGCCAGGTCCAGGCCGTCGGCCAGCGCGGCGATCACCTCGCGCGGCGCGGTGTTCAGATTGACGGGGCTGGGCAGCGGCAGCAGCGTGACGAAGGGGCGCAGACGCTCGATGGTCTCGCGGCTCAGGCCCAGCCACACCAGTTGCTCGATGTTCTGCGGCCGCAGTGTGGCCGTCTCGGTAGGCGCCGCGTGGGCCGCACGCAGCGCCGTGGCCAGTTGCGTGGCGGTGCTGGTGGGCAGACCGGCGCTTTCGCAAAGGCGCTGCAAGGTGCGCAGCTCCAGCGCCGGCATCTCGGTGCCGGCCAGCAGATTGCTCAGGTTGTAGCGTGCCTGGGCATCGGCAATGCTGCCGGACAGAAAGGCCTCGGGGCCGTCGTCGGCATTGGACTTGTCGGCGGCCAGAAAGGTCGACAGCCGGGCTTCGGCCAGCGGTGTGGCCCAGGCTTCGCTGAGCGAATCGACCGGCTCGCCACGGTTGGCGCGTGCGTCCTCGCGCAGGATCAGCCGCGCCCAGTCCAGCGCACCCAGCAGGATCCAGCCGGACTGCGCGCGGGCGCGCTCGGCAGCCTCGATCTGGACCGCGCGGTACTGGCGCCAGACCATCGCTGCCGCCAGCGTGGCCACCAGGCTGACGATCAGCATTGCCGTCAGCAAGGCGGCGCCGCTCTGGCCTTGGCGCTGGCGCTTCATGACTGCGGCCCCAGCAGCACCTGGCGCGTCAGCGTGCCTTCATGGCCGCTGCCCGGTGCGAACTCAAGCAGCATGCGCACGCCGCTGGGCAGTTGCCGGCGCACGCCGGGCGGCGGTGTGCCGGTCGCGCCGCTCGGCGCAGTGCTTGGCGGTGGCGGGGCGGCTTGATCGTTGCTGAGATCGTCACTCGACTGGGCATTGCTCCAGCTGTTGCCGCGGTAGAAGAACATCTGCCAGCGGCTCACGCCTTCCAGCGCCAGCAGTTGCTCGGGGCCGCTGATGTCCTGCTGGCTGCGGGCATAGGCTTCGGCCAGCGCGGCTTGCGTCGTCAGCACCGGCGAGGCCCAGCGGTAGAGGCGGCCTTCGCGCAGGTTCCAGCTGATCAGCTGCATGCCGTCAGGCTGGCGCCGTGTCAGCAGCAGTTGGATGCCGTCGAAGGCGATCGGATTCAGCACGCCGCTGTCCTGCAGCGCCTGCAGATCCAGCTCCCATTGGGCGACCACGCTCTGCAGTCGCTCGGTCCGGACCAGGCTGCCCTGGCTGATGTCGCGGCTGCGCAGCATGCCGTCGATGCCGCGCCAGGCCATGGTCGCCATGGCGGCCATCAGGGCCAACGCCACTAGGACCTCGACCAGCGTGAAGCCGCGCGGGCGAGCGTGTGCGGCGCGCATCAGTAGCGACTCACGATGGTGGACAGGCTCAGCAGCGGTACGCCCTCAGCTGAGGCCACCTGCGCGTCGACGGCGCGGAAGTTCGGATTGGGCGTCGGGCGCACACTCAGGCGGCCTAGATAGTCGCGCCCCATCTGATTGCAGCTGAACTCGATCTCGCCGGCGCCCGGGAACTGCTTGGACAGGCGTAGCTCGGTGAGCTGGTTCTCGGCACACCACTGGGCCGCGCTGGTCTGCAGCAGGCGCTCGGCATTGCTGGTCAGCGCGCCGGCGGCCTTCAGCCCGGCCGCCAGCGTGATGGCCACGATTGCCAGCGCGACCAGCACCTCGATCAAGGTGAAGCCCTTGGTTCGGCGCGTCAGGGCCTTCATGGCGAAGCGGTCTCTTGGGTCACGACGGCGAAGGGGCCAAGCCCATCGGTGGCCAGGGTCAGGTCTTGATCGCCCAGGCGTAGGCGCAGGCTTTGCCGGCCGATGACGGGTTCAGGCCCCAGCCGGATGGCGCCCGCATTGCCGAGGATCTCGACCGCTGGCGCCTGCGAATCCAGCCAGCGGCTCGGCATCTGCAGCTTGGCCGGCAGGCCGATGAAGCGGAACTGGTCGCCTGAGTTGTTGTCTTGGACCGGTGACCAAGTGACCGTCACACCAGCGGTGCGGGCCTCGGCGCGCGCCGACTCAAACAAGGCAGCCAGGCGTTCGGCCTCGCGCTCCAGCTGCGCCGCCGCCGGGTCGCGCAGCGCCAGGCTGATGGCGGCGCTGGCGATGGCCAGCAAGGCCACCACGACCAGCAGTTCGATCAGCGTGAAGCCGCGGGTGCGGGCGGCCAGCAAGGGCGGCTTACTGCCAGGACCCGATGTCGGCGTCATTGCCTTCGCCACCGGCTTGGCCATCGGCGCCGAGGCTGTAGACATCGATCTCGCCCTTCACGCCAGGCACTTCGTAAAGATAGGGCCGCCCCCAGGGATCGTTGGGCAGCTTTTCGATATAGGGCTTCCAGTTCATCGGCGTCGGGCCGCTGCTGGGCTTGCGCACCAGGGCTTCAAGGCCCTGCTCGCGGCTGGGGTAGCGCTGGTTGTCGAGCTTGTAGAGCTTGAGCGCCTGCATCAGGTTGTTGACGTCGGTGCGGGCGGCGGTCACGCGTGCATCGTCGGCCCGGTTCAGCACATTGGGCACGACCAGCGCGGCCAGCACGCCGATGATGACCAGCACGACCAGCAGTTCGATCAGGGTGAAGCCTTGGTTTCGGCCAGCGCCGTGGTGACGGTGCATGAGGGTTCGCATCGAGAGTTCCAGAGGAGACGGTGGTCGTGGTGGCGTGGATCATAATCGGCTCATGCCTGTCCGACTGCTCTCCTTCTTCGTCTGGGCCTTGCTGGCTTGCAGTGCCGTTTTCTGGGCCATGCAGTTGCTGGCGCGGCCCTTGCCGGTTCCCGCCCATGCACTTGCCGCTGGCGACGGCGCCGCCCCGCGCGGCGATCTGGCGCGCCTGCTGGGCAGCACGCCGGCGAATGCAGCGCCTGAGCCAGTGCTTGCCGCGCCGGACGCGCGCTTTCGCCTGCTCGGTGTTGTGTCGCCCAAGGCGGGCGCTGCGGCCCATCGGGGCGAGGGCGTGGCCTTGATCTCGGTGGATGGCGCCCCGGCACGCGCGGTGCGCCTGGGTGCCGCCGTTGACGGGGATCTGCAGCTGCTCGCACTGGATGCGCGCTCCGCCTCGCTGGGTCAGGGGGGAGTGACGCGCATGACGCTGCGCCTGGAAGAGCCTGCGGCAGCTGCAACCGGAACGCCTTCAACAGCGGTTCTGGTGCCGGCGGCAGCGCCCATCATGATGCCGCCAGCTGTGCCAGCGCCTGCGGAAGCCACACCGCCGCCGCCGCGTGCGGACCGCGACGGCGCGCCGGTTCGCTGAGCGATCGGGCGCTCGCTCAGGGCCTGGAGTCCGGGCCGCCGATGGTTTGAGTCAGCACCGGCAGGTCGCCGTGGCCTGAGGGGCTGAGCCTGTCGGCCACGTCGTGAAGATCGCTGAGCAAGGCCGCAGCGCTGCGGATCAGCGGCCAGGCCAGCGCCGCACCGGTCCCGTCGCTGCTTTGCATGCCCAGCTCCAGCAGCGCCGAAGCGCGGAACAAGGCCATGGCTTCGTCCAGTCCTTGCTGTGCGTGGCTGCGGCAGAACACGGCGTAGTCGGTGACCGGCGGCGCGATCAGCGCGGCGAGACGCAGGGCGGCACAGGCGGTGACGCCATCCACGATGATGAGGCTGCGCTTGCTGGCGGCCACCAGCATGGCGCCCACCATTACCGCCAGTTCAAAGCCGCCGAGCGCAGCCAGCACATCCATTGGCTCGTGGACCTCGCGATGGCGGTTCAAGGCGTTCTGCAGTCTGGCGAGCAGATGCTCAGACGCTTCCTTGGGTTTGTCGGCATGCGACACGATGAAACTGGCCAGCGGCCGGTCGCTGAGGCGCGCCAGCACCAGGGCGGCGCTTTCTTCCGAACCTTGGCCCAGGCCGGCGCAGGCCAGCACATTGCCTTCGAAGGCGGCGGCAATCTCCATGCCGACGCGCACGCCGGCATGTGCCTGCTCCATGCTCATCGCCACACCCAGTCGCGAGTTGCGCGTGCCGTGCGCGATCTTGCGGGCCAGCAGCAGGGGATGCGGTGTCATCTGCTCGGCAATGCCGCAGTCGACCACGCTGAGATGCAGTCCTTGGAGCCGTGCAAAGACGGAGACGGGCAGCTTGTTCTGCAGCGCCAGCAACGCCAGTTCACGCGTGCTGTTGCCGTGCAGCAGGCCGATGCCTTCGACGGCAATGCCATGGTCGGCCGCGAAGAGCGCCAGCGTGGGTTCGCGGAAGCGCGGCGTCAGCGATTCCTGCACCAGCCCCAGGCGCACCGCGAGCGGTTCGAGCTCGCCCAGGCCGCCACTGATGGCCGCGCGCCGCTCGATCCGCTCGCGCAAGGCGCGTTCGAGCTGCGGGTTGGCGGTCGGTGAAATCAGCGACTGGTGAATGGGCATGGGCTGGAGGTCAGCAGGGCAGGGCAAGGCGTCGGCGGATTTTGCGGGGAGCCCCAGCGGCTGCGCAAGTGCAGGGGCGCAGCGGGCCGATCAGCGCAGGAACAGCCGGTAGACCGGGTTGTTGGTTTCGTCCTCGAAGGGGTAGTTCAGTGTGTCCAGGAACTGGCGCAGGGCCGCCCGGTCGCCGCGGGGCACCTGGATGCCGACGAGAATACGGCCATAGTCAGCGCCCTGGTTGCGGTAGTGGAACAGGCTGATGTTCCAGTCCGGATGCATGCTGGACAGGAAGCGCATCAGCGCGCCTGGTCGCTCCGGGAAGATGAAGCGATACAGGCGCTCGTCCTTGGCCAGCTCGCTGCGGCCGCCCACCATATGGCGGATGTGCTGCTTGGCAAGCTCGTCGTCCGACAGGTCCAGGGTCTCGAAGCCGTGCTTGACCAGCTGTCGCGCCAGCTTGACGGCTTCCTCGCGCTTGGCGATCGACACGCCGACGAAGACATGCGCGACCTTGGCATCCGAGATGCGGTAGTTGAACTCGGTGACGCTGCGCGGCCCCAGCAACTCACAAAAGCGCTTGAAGCTGCCGCGCTCCTCGGGGATGGTGACGGCAAACAGTGCTTCACGTTGCTCGCCGACCTCGGCGCGCTCGGCGACGAAGCGCAGGCGGTCGAAGTTCATATTGGCGCCGCAGGTGATGGCCACCAGGGTCTGACCCTTGGCGCCCGTCTTTGCCACGTATTGCTTGATGGCCGCCACGCCCAGCGCACCGGCCGGCTCCATGATGGAGCGGGTGTCTTCGAAGATGTCCTTGATGGCGGCGCAGACGGCATCCGTGTCCACGAGGATGTAGTCATCCACCAGTTCGCGGGTGATGCGGAAGGTCTCTTCCCCTACCAGCTTGACGGCCGTGCCATCCGAGAACAGGCCGACATCGTTCAGCTGCACACGCTTGCCGGCCTTGACCGAGCGCACCATCGCGTCGGAGTCGCGGGTCTGCACGCCGATGATCTTGATCTCGGGACGCAGGGCCTTGATGTAGGCCGCGACGCCGGCAATCAGGCCGCCGCCGCCGATGGCGACGAAGACCGCGTCGATGGGGCCGGGGTGCTGGCGCAGCAGCTCCATACCGATGGTGCCCTGGCCAGCGATCACGTCCGGGTCGTCGAAGGGGTGAACGAAGGTCAGCCCCTGCTCACGTTCAAGCTCCAGCGCACGGCCGTAGGCGTCGGTGAAGCTGTCGCCGTGCAGCACAACCTCGCCGCCCAGGGCCTGGACAGCGTCGATCTTGACCTTGGGTGTGGTCACCGGCATCACGATGACCGCACGGCAGCCGAGCTTCTTCGCTGACAGCGCGACGCCTTGGGCGTGGTTGCCAGCCGATGCGCAGATCACGCCTTGGGCGCGTGCGGCCGGAGTCAGGTGCGCCATCTTGTTGTAGGCGCCGCGCAGCTTGAAGCTGAAGACGGGTTGCTGGTCTTCACGCTTGAGCAAGACCTTGTTGCCGAGCCGCTTTGACAGATTGCGCGCGATGTCCAGCGTCGTCTCGACGGCGACCTCGTAGACCTTGGCGTTCAGGATGCGCTGCAGATAACTGTTCCCGCTTGGAATCAGGGCCGGCAGACTCGTTTCGGTGCTGCGGCGGCGTTTCGGATTCTTCGAGGCGGGGCCGGCCATTGAGAGCTCTCCAGTGCGGGATGTTTGCGGCGCTGCATCATAAGCGAGCGCTCCTCTGCCCCCCGCTGCTTGGCCAGACAGGCAAAAAAGAGCCCGAGACCTTGCGGGCTCGGGCTTAATCCACCATGGAGGCGGTGGAGGAGACAAACGGTGCGTTGAAAACCAACTGATGGAGCCGAAAGGCCAGCTCGCCGAAGGCCTTCAACAGCCTGACTAGAATTCTATCGCCTGCAAATGCTGCGCTGCAATATTTTTGCTGGCAAATTGGCATAAATAGGTATCTGCCTCGAATTCGCGATGCATGCCTGGGAATGTCATCGATTCTTCATATTCGCGAACTGGGGCAGGCGAGTGCCTGCAAATGAAAGAAGCTATGGAATGCACGATTGATTGGATGGGCACTCAGGGCATGTCGTTCGTGGCCCAGACCGGCAGCGGGCACATGCTGGCCATGGACGGAGCGCCAGAGGGAGGCGGGCACAACCTGGCTCCGCGCCCGATGGAGACGGTGCTGGCCGGAACGGGCGGATGCACCGCCTACGACGTGGTTCTGATCCTGAAGCGGGGCCGTCACGATGTGCGCGGCTGCCAGCTGAAGTTGAGCGCCGAGCGGGCCGACGCTGATCCCAAGGTGTTCACCAAGATCCACATGCACTTTGTCGTAAGCGGCAAGGGGCTGAGCCAGGCCGCGGTCGAGCGCGCAGTGGCCCTGTCGCATGAAAAGTACTGCTCTGCCAGCATCATGCTGGCCAAGACGGCAGAGATCACGACTTCGGTCGAGTTGGTCGAGGTCTGATCGTTCAGATGTGGTGGGCGGTGCGTGTCATCACGCTGGCAGCCAGTCGCATCAGGCCTTTGATGGGCGCCGGCAGATCAGCGGCTCCGGCCGCCTTGGCGTCCTGCGCATGTCGCAACTCGTCCAGCTTCATCTGGTCGACGATGGCCCGGGAGGCCAGGTCGGCGTCAGGCAGGCGCTCAAGATGGCTGGCCAGATGCTGTTCCACCTGGGTTTCGGTTTCCACGACAAAACCCAGGCTGAGCCGATTGCCAGCCAGTCCGGCCAAAGAACCAATGGCGAACGCTCCGCCGTACCAGACCGGATTGAGCCAACTGGCATGAGTGTTGAGCTGTTCAAGCCGCTGCTGGGTCCAGGCCAAATGATCGGCCTCTTCCTGCGCGGCATGTTCGAAGTGCGTGCGCAGGCCTTCATCGCGGCAGACCAGGGCCTGACTCTGGTAAAGCGCTTGGGCGCAGACCTCGCCCACATGGTTGACGCGCATTAGCGCGCCTGAAAGCTGCCGTTCCTGTTCCGAGAGCGGCTGAGTCTCAGCGGCGAGCCCTGCCGGGTTGGGCCGGCCGGCGCTATGACTTCCCGACAAGGTGCGCAGGGCATGGTCGAAGCTGGACAGCAAACGGTCTGCGCTTGAGAGTTGGCGGAGCTTGCTGGAGGGTTCCATGTGCGCAATGAAAACAGATCCTGGATGAAAGGCGATTTTAAGGTGGGTTTGACGGATGACGCAGGCATCTTTGCTGCTTAGTCCAGGGCGGGGCCGTGTCTGGGCTGCTCTGCGATGGACCTGTTTTTTTGTGACCGTTTTTTGATGGAGACCGTACGTTGTGCTGGGGCAACGAAGCTTGGGCATTTCTGACAAGGCTTCTGGTCAGCCCGACTTTGCTCTGGTGCAATACGGCAACTTCCGCTGCGGAGGTTGGCCTGATCGGCTCTGGCAACAGGGCTTCCCGGATCAGGGCCTCTTGATCAACTTAGGAGAATCCAATGAAGAAATCCCTGATTGCCCTGGCTGTACTCGGTTCCATGGTGGGTGCCGCTTCGGCCCAGTCGTCCGTGACCCTGTTCGGTATCCTTGACGCCAACCTGAGCTACGGCAAGAGCGGCGGCCAAACCCTGAAGTCCATGGGCACTGACGGCATCGCCAGCAGCCGTCTGGGTTTCCGCGGTACGGAAGACCTGGGTGGTGGCCTGAAGGCTGGTTTCTGGCTGGAGTCGGCCGTGAACCCGGACAGCGGCACCAGCAACGCCAGCCGCTTCTGGCATCGTCGTTCGTCGCTGAGCCTGATGGGCAACTTCGGTGAAGTGCGTCTGGGTCGCTATCTGACCAACAACTTCACCGCGTTTGCTGACTTCGATCCGTTCGGCACCAACGGCAAGGGCGATGTGAACAAGCTGCACAGCGTGCTGGGCAGCGGTGCTTCCACCAACGTCCGCGCTGACAACATCGTCGGCTACTTCCTGCCGGCCATGGGCGGTCTGTACGGCTCGGTCGAAATGTCGGCTGGCGAAGGCACTGACGGCAACAAGTCCACTGGCGTGCGCCTGGGCTACGCTGCTGGCCCGCTGAACGTGACGGGTGCTGTTGCCTCCACCAAGGCTCCGGTGTCGAACTTCAAGCGCAACACCGTTGCCGGTTCCTACGATCTGGGCGTGGTCAAGCTGTCGGCTGCCTACACCCAGAACAAGTACCGTGCACTGAAGCAAACCGTGATGAACCTCGGCGCCACCATGCCCATGGGCTCGGGTTCGCTGCGCGCTTCGTACACCAACATCGACCAGACCGGCGCCGATGCCAATCAGTTCGCTGTTGGCTATGTGCACGACCTGTCGAAGCGTACGGCTCTGTACGGCACTTACTCGCGCATCTCCAATGACGGCGCTGCTCGTTTCGCCGTTGCTGGCAGCCCGACTGTTGCCGCTGGCAAGGACAGCTCCGGCTTCGAAGTCGGCGTTCGCCACAGCTTCTGATGACTCTCAAGGCTCGGCTTGCGCCGAGTCTTGGAGCTCAGAGACAAGCCGCCTTCGGGCGGCTTTTTTTCTTTCTTGAGCCCTTGGGCAAGTGGCAATGTCTCGGCGGTGACAGGGTTAGCGCTTGTTGGGCATGAGCAACAGGCATGCAGTCTGCGGCAGCTTGGGATGGAGAATAGTCGCAGCTACCAACCAACAAGTAGGAGACATCGATGAAAAAAGCAGTTCTGGTTTTGAGCGTTCTGGCGGCAAGCACGACGGCTGCATGGGCGCAGTCCAGCGTCAGCCTGTACGGCATCGTGGATGTGGGCGTGCGCCGCACGACCAATGAGCACGCTGCTGGGGCTCCGAGTGATTCCATCGTCCGTGTCGTGGGTGGTGGCATGTCGCAAAGCCGGCTGGGCATCAATGTCACTGAAGACATGGGTGGTGGCCTGAAGGCGATGGCCAATATGGAACACCGCCTGACCTCGGACAACGGCACAGTGGCTGCTGGTGACTTCTGGCGTCAGTCCTGGGTCGCTCTGCAAGGTGGCTTCGGTCGCGTGACGGTCGGCCGTCAGTACAACGTGCTGTTCGACCTGGTCACGAGCACCTACGCTTCGTTCCCTTACTCGCCTTACGCTGAAGAGTACAAGCCGGAAATCGGCTTCTCGCTGGGCGCTCGCGCCAGTAATATGGTCAAGTACATGGCCGAAATGGGCCCGATCCGCGGCGGCGTGCAAGTGTCCGCTGGCGAGGGCAGTGCCACTGGCGGCAAGACGATGGGCGGCTATCTGCGCTACACGGATGGTGGCTTGGCCATCGGCGCCGGCATGCAGAACTACGAGTTCGGCTCCGGCAAGAAGGTCAAGGCCACGACCTTTGGCGGCTCCTACCGCACCGGTCCTTGGTACATGAACGCCGGCTATGCAGTGAACAAGGCCGACAACGGCCTGAGCGCGACTGATATGGCCGTGCTGGGCAGCATGTGGACCGGCAGCTCCAACGGTGGCTTTGGCGGCGCAGCCTTCCTGGCGGCTAACAAGCGCACGATGTGGACCATCGGCGCAGGCTACCAGTTGACCCCTCAGCTGAACCTGGGTGCGCATTACTGGAAGGCCGAGCAGACTGGCCTTGCCGCCGCTGCGAAGGCTGATGCCAAGTTCCTGTCGGTGATGGCTGACTACGCCTTCTCGAAGCGCACCGACGCCTATGTCGGTCTGGACAACACCAGCCTGTCGGGCAATGTGAGCCTGAATGGCGCCAACGGTGCTGCCAACGGTGCGAAGAAGCGCAACGGCATGATGGTGGGCCTGCGTCACCGCTTCTGATCGGAACTGATCAGTTGTGAGGCGGGCTGCGCGTGCTGCGCAGTTCTGCACACCAAGGGGTCGCGCTGCGACCCCTTTTCAATTCGTGGCTGCGCTTGCGTGAAGAGTTACCGCACAGGCCCCGATTCCCTTTCCTAGCCTGTTGTCATGCACCTTGACCGACTGCCCCGATGCAAGCTGATCAGCGCTTCCTTGCTGCTTGCCATGCTTGCGTGGCTGGCTGGTTGCGCGCATCAGGTGACGCCCTTGACGCCCACTGCCGAGCAGTTGCCGGAGTGGTCAGCGCGCGAGCTGCCTGGCAAGCGGGCCACGCGCTACAGCTTCGCCAAACAGGATGGTCAGCCCTGTTTGATGGCGCAGGCTGATCGTTCGGTCAGTCTCTGGCGGCGGCGTCTGCAGCTGGCGCCGGAATCTTTGGGAGGGGTTGAGTTCGACTGGTGGGTGGCGGCGCCAGAGCCGCTTGGAACGGTGACGGCCCCCGAAACCGATGACGCACCGGCGCGGCTCGTGCTCGCTTTTGATGGCGACCCCCAGCGGCTGTCGATGCGCGAGCGCATGAAGTCCGAGTTGGTTCAGACCTTGACGGGCGAAGCGCCGCCTTATGCCACGCTGATGTATGTGTGGGACGCGCAGGCTGCGCCGGAAACAGTCGTCGTCAGTGCGCATAGCGATCGCGTTCGCAAGATCGTGGTCGGCTCTGGTGCGGCAGGCGCCAGGCGTTGGCAGCGCTTTCAGCGCGATGTTCAGGCGGACTTCAAGCGTGCCTTCGATGAGATGCCGGGCGAGTTGGTTGGCGCGGCGTTCATGACAGATGCCGACAATACGCGGGGGAAGAACCAAGCCTGCTATGGGCGGCTGGTGTTCTTGGACACGCAGCGACGCAGCTTGCCTGGAAGCCTGGACTTCTAAGCTCACCCGTCGCGCGCTGCCCCTAGGTGCTTTCCCGTTTGCCCCGGGCTGCAGAGTTCGCCATCATCACGCGCTCGTGACGATTGCCCCAAAAGGGTGACCGCCACCCGTCAGATGCGCGGTGAAGCTCCGCCCCTTGCAGTCTGGGCATTCCAGTGCTGCGTTCCAGAGATTTGGAAGGGCGCGTGGCCTGATTCCTGCATGCGATGGGCATGGCGACCGACCTGGCCCTTCCGGGGCCAGACAGGAATAGCACCCCCAAGCTCCCCCAGGACATGCTAGTTTTCATTCTCAGACGTCTGGCCCAGGCCATCATCGTGATGCTGACGGTGGCCTTTATTGCGTTCATGCTGTTCCAGTATGTCGGCGACCCCGTCACCAATCTTCTCGGCCAAGATGCAACGCCTGAACAGCGTGAGCAATTGCGGCACGATCTGGGGCTGGACGATCCCTTCCCGGTGCAGTTCGCCACCTTTGTGGGCAACGCAGTGCAGGGCGAGTTCGGCCTGAGCCTGCGCCAAGGCCGCAAAGTCTCCACGCTGATCATCGAGCGCTTCCCCGCCACCTTGGAACTGGCCTTGGTTGCCGGACTGATTGCCTTGTTCGTAGGCATCCCGCTGGGTGTTTACGCAGCGCTGCGGCGCGGCAAGTTCTCGTCGCAGCTGCTGATGACCTTGTCGCTGCTGGGCGTGTCGCTGCCGACCTTCCTGATCGGCATCCTGCTGATCCTGGTGTTTGCGGTGATGCTCAAGTGGCTGCCGAGCTTCGGCCGCGGCGATGTGGTCGCAATGGGGGCCTGGACCACTGGCTTGCTGACAGCCGATGGCTTGAAGCATCTGCTGCTGCCAGCCATCACCTTGTCGGTCTTTCAGCTGACCTTGATCATGCGCCTGGTGCGCGCCGAGATGCTGGAGGTGCTGCGCACCGACTACATCAAGTTCGCCCGAGCCCGCGGCCTCTCGAATCGCGCAGTCTATTTCGGCCATGCGCTGAAGAACACCCTGGTGCCTGTGATCACCATCACCGGCCTGCAACTCGGCTCGCTGATCGCGTTCGCCATCATCACCGAGACGGTGTTCCAGTGGCCGGGCATGGGCCTGCTGTTCATTCAGGCGGTGCAGTTTGCCGACATCCCGGTGATGGCGGCCTATCTCTGCTTGATCTCCTTCATCTTCGTGACCATCAATCTGCTGGTCGACATGCTTTACTTCGCGGTCGATCCGCGGCTGCGTATCGAAGGCAAGGTCGGAGGCCACTGATGGGCGCGCCCATGATCGCGCCATCGTCGCGTGCGTTCGGCGCCTACCAGCGACTGGGGGCGGTGCAAGGTGAGCTCCAGGCCCTGCGGCGCGAGCTCCATACCATGCCGGAGCTGGGCTTTGAGGAGCGGCGCACGTCGGCGCGGGTGTGCGAAGCGCTCAAGCTCTGCGGTGTTGATGAGATCCACACCGGCATTGCCCAGACCGGCATCGTGGCGCTGATCCATGGCCGGAATGGCCCGGGCCGGCAGATCGGCTTGCGCGCCGACATGGACGCCTTGCCGCTGCAGGAAGAGAACGACTTGCCTTGGCGTTCGGCCAGCCCTGGCTTGATGCACGCCTGCGGGCATGATGGCCATACCACCATGCTGATCGGGGCAGCGCGCTATCTCGCGCAGACCCGTCAATTCGATGGCACGGCCGTGTTGATCTTTCAGCCTGGCGAAGAGGGCTATGCCGGTGCCCGAGCGATGATCCAGGAAGGGCTGTTCGAGCGCTTCCCGGTGGAGTCGGTCTATGCCATGCACAACTGGCCGCAGCTGCCGGCCGGGCGGATCGGCCTGAACTCGGGCGCGATGATGGCCGCCTCGGACAAGGTCGAGATCACCTTGCACGGCCGCGGTGGTCATGGTGCGCATCCGCATCTGTCGGTGGATCCGGTGTTGATGGCCGGGCATGTGATTACGGCGGTTCAGAGTCTGGTGGCGCGCAATGTGGCGCCACTGGACCAGGCGGTGGTCAGCCTGTGCGCGCTGCGTGCCGGCGAACTCGGCGCCTTCAGCGTGATCCCGAGCACGGCCAAGCTGGTCGGCACTGTGCGCAGCTTCAAGCCCGCTGTGCAGCAACTCATCGAGGAGCGGCTGACCGCGCTGGTGGAATCCATTGCACTGGGCTTGGGCGGCAGCGCCACGGTGCAGTACACCCGCAGCTACCCGGCCACCATCAACACGCCGCGTGAGGCTGAATTTGCGGCCATGGTGGCGCGCGACTTGGTCGGGGCAGAACATGTGGACAGCGAACTGCCGCCCAGCATGGGTTCCGAAGACTTCTCTTTCATGCTGCAGGCCAAGCCAGGCGCCTACCTGCGCATCGGCCAGGCCAGCGACGCGGGCTCCGGCTGCGGACTGCACAACCCACGTTATGACTTCAACGACGAGATCCTGCCACTCGGCGCGGCCCTGTTTGCCTCGCTGATCGAGCATGGCCTGCCCATGGCGCCAGGCGCCTGAGCCCCATCCAGAGTTTTTCCCGGAGCACCGATGAGTTCCCCCAATCCTGTACCCCAAGCCCCGACGGGCATGGCGCCGGCCCCTGCGCCTGGTGCCCTCAAGCGCTTCTTTGCCGGCGATGTCTGGCACTCGTTCAAGCGCTCGCCCACGGCCATCGTGGCGGCGGTGATCGCCTTCATCTGTGTGTTCTGCGCGCTGTTTGCCGACGTGGTGGCGCCGCACAACCCCTTCGATCTGGCGTCGCTGGAATTGATGGATTCGCGCCTGCCGCCAGCCTGGCTGGAGGGCGGTTCGACCAAGTTCCTGCTGGGCACTGATGACCAGGGGCGGGACATTCTCTCGGCCCTGATGTACGGCGCGCGCATCTCGCTGTTCGTTGGCCTCGCCTCGGTGATGCTGTCGATGCTGATCGGCGTCGGTCTGGGTCTGCTGGCTGGTTTCGTGGGCGGCAAGGTGGATGCTTTCATCATGCGCGTGTGCGATGTGATGCTGTCCTTCCCATCTATCCTGATCGCCTTGCTGATTGATGGCGTGGGGCGCGCGATGTTTCCCAACGCGCACGATTCGCTGGCCTTCATGGTGCTGATCCTGGCCATTGCGATGTCGGGTTGGGTGCAGTACGCCCGCACGGTGCGCGGTTCGACCATGGTGGAGCGCAACAAGGAATATGTGCAGGCCGCGCGGGTGATCGGCGTCAGCTCCTTCCGCATCATGCGCAAGCATGTGCTGCCCAATGTGCTGGGTCCGGTGCTGGTGCTGGCCACCATCCAGGTGGCTGCGGCCATCATCACCGAAGCCACCCTGTCCTTCCTGGGCGTCGGCGTGCCGCCCACCAGCCCGTCGCTGGGCACGCTGATCCGTGTCGGCAACGATTTCCTGTTCTCTGGCGAATGGTGGATCACGCTGTGGCCCGGCGTGATGCTGGTGCTGATTGCGCTGTCCGTGAACCTGCTCGGCGACTGGCTGCGCGATGCCCTGAACCCGCGGCTGCGCTGAGGCGGCTGCTGAAGATCGAGATTGAGCCTCATGACCTCACCCCTGCTTGAAGTCCGCCACCTGCGCGTCGAGTTTCCGACCCGCCAAGGCACGCTGCTGGCCCTGGATGACATCAACTTCGAGATCGCGCCAGGCGAGATTCTCGGCGTGGTGGGCGAGTCCGGTGCCGGCAAGTCCCTCACCGGCGCCTCCATCATCGGCCTGCTCGACCCGCCGGGACGCATCGCCAGCGGCGAGATCCTGCTGGAGGGCCGGCGTATCGACAACCTGCCTTACGACGAGATGCGCAAGATCCGCGGTCGCAAGATCGGCGCGATCTTCCAGGACCCGCTGACCTCGCTGAACCCGCTGTACACCATCGGGCGTCAGCTGACCGAGACCATCACCACCCACCTGGACCTGAGCGAAAGCCAGGCCCGCAAGCGCGCGATCGAGTTGTTGGAGCAGACCGGCATTCCGGCGGCCGAGCAACGTATCGACCAGTATCCACATCAGTTCTCCGGCGGCATGCGCCAGCGTGTGGTGATCGCCCTGGCCTTGGCGGCCAGTCCCAAGCTGATCGTGGCGGACGAGCCCACGACGGCGCTGGATGTGTCCATCCAGGCGCAGATCATTTCCTTGCTGAAGAAGATCTGCAAGGAGCAGGGCGCAGCCGTCATGCTGGTGACGCACGATATGGGCGTGATCGCCGAGACCTGCGACCGCGTGGCGGTGATGTATGCCGGCCGCGTGGCCGAGATCGGCCCGGTTCATGACGTGATCCACAAGCCCAGCCACCCGTACACCGCGGGTCTGATGGGATCGATCCCAGCCATGGACGAGGACCGCGAACGCCTGCTGCAGATTGACGGCTCCATGCCGCGTCTGAACGCCATTCCGCAAGGCTGCGCCTTCAATCCGCGTTGCCCCAAGGTGCATGAGCGCTGCCGTCAGGAGCGCCCTGAATTGATCGAAGCGGGCTCGACCCGCGCCGCTTGCTGGCTGCTGGCCGGCCAGGCGCAAGCCCAGAAGGAACAAGCGCTATGAGCCGCCCCCTGGTTGAAGTCAAGGACCTTGCGAAGGTCTTCGATGTCTCGCCGCCCTGGTTGAACCGCGTGGTGGAGGGCAAGGGCAAGATGTATGTGCACGCCGTCGACGGCGTCAGTTTCAGCATCGAGAAAGGCAAGACCCTGGCCTTGGTGGGCGAGTCCGGCTGCGGCAAGAGCACCGTGGCACGCTTGCTGGTGGGTCTGTACAAGCCCACGCGTGGCAACGTCAGCGTCGATGGCGTTGATACCGCGACCACCCTGGCGGGAGCAGGTGCCAAGGCCTTGCGCCGGCGCATGCAGATGATCTTCCAAGACCCCTACGCCTCGCTGAATCCGCGCTGGAAGGTGCAGGACATCATCGGTGAGCCGCTGCGCGAGCATGGCTTGATCAAGGATGACGAGGAATTGAAGACGCGTGTCGGCGAGCTGCTGCAGTCGGTGGGCCTGTCGCCCGCGGACCGCGAGAAGTTCCCGCACCAGTTCTCAGGCGGCCAGCGTCAGCGCATCTCGATCGCACGTGCGCTGGCGACCGAGCCCGAGTTCCTGGTCTGCGACGAGCCGACTTCGGCGCTGGACGTCTCGGTGCAGGCTCAGGTGCTCAACATCATGAAGGACCTGCAGCGCAAGCAGGGCCTGACCTATCTGTTCATCTCGCACAACCTCGCAGTGGTGCGGCATGTGGCGGACCAGGTCGGCGTGATGTATCTAGGTCGCCTGGTCGAATTGGGCAACAAGGCCGAGTTGTTCAGCCATCCGCGCCACCCTTACACGCGCATGCTGCTGGATGCGATTCCCGACATCCACATGACCGGTCGCGCGCGCACGCCGGTGCAGGGCGAGGTGCCCAATCCGCTCAACCCGCCCAGCGGCTGCAGCTTTCACCCGCGCTGCCCGCATGCCAACGACCGTTGCAAGTCGGAGCGGCCGCCGCTGCAGCAGTTTCAGGGCATCCAGGTGGCCTGCCACGCCGTGGCCGAAGGGCGTATCTGAGCCTGTGGGCTCAGGGTCGCTGAGCGGCCGGGCTGCTGGCGCTGCCCGCTGGCTTGGCAGCAGCGTCCTTGGGCAGTGTCAGCGGGCCTTTCTGGCCACAGCCGCTCAGCATTGCCGTCAGCATCAGCGCCAGGGCGATGCTGCGGCTCGGGCTTGTCCTTGTTCCCAGGGCGGCCTTGGTGGGGCCGCATACACTTCTGGCTTGTGTGTTTTTCATCTCCGGAAGTTTATCGGCCATGACCGCTCCTGCCGCAACGCCACTCAGTGATGCCGACTATCTGGCGCGCGCCCACGCGGTGCTGTCCCATGTTGAGGCGCAGGTGGATGCCTGGCTGGATGCGGATGTGATCGACATCGACACGCACCGAACCGGCGGCCTGCTGGAGCTGGCGCTGCCTAACGGCAGCAAGATCGTGCTCAACGCGCAGCCGCCCCTGCAGGAGCTCTGGATGGCTGCCCGCGCGGGTGGCTTCCATTTCCGCTTTGTCGACGGCTTCTGGCTGGAGCGGGAAGGGCGCGAGTTCTTCGCCCTGCTGTCCAAGCTGGCCAGCGAGCAGGCCGGCAAGCCCTTGGCGTTTTCTGCGGCCTGAGTGGCCGGACTGCGGCTGAGGACGAGCGGCGCCCGGGCGCCGCTCGCGCTCAGCGCTTAAACAGGTCGAGGATGCTCTTCTTTTCGTCCTCGCTGGCGTTCTGGGGCACCTGCGCAGCGTCGTCGTTCAGCTTGCGCACGCCGTCATTGCCCGAGTACTCTTCGTAGTACCAGTCATTGCCTCGGCGCACGATGCCCTCGGGCGGCTCGTACTCGCTGACCGCGACATCGCGCAGTGCGTGGCGCATGAACTCGATCCAGACGGGCAGGGACAGTCCGCCGCCTGTTTCGCGGCTGCCCAGCTTGCGCGGCTGGTCGTAGCCGATCCAGACCACCGCCACCATCTCGCGCTGGTAGCCGGCGAACCAGGCGTCCATCGAATCGTTGGTGGTGCCGGTCTTACCATAGAGGTCAGGGCGCTTGAGCTGGGCCTGGGCCTTGGCGGCGGTGCCGCTGCGCGTCACTTCCTGCAGCAGGCTGTTCATCAGGAAGGCGTTGCGAGCCTCGATGACGCGCTGGCTGTCGTCGATCTTTACCGGCGCGGCCTGGTAGAGCAGGCGCCCCTGGTTGTCGGTCACGCGCGAGATCAGGCGCGGCGCGATCTGATAGCCGCCGTTGGCGAATACCGAGTAGGCCTGTGCCATCTGCATCGGCGTCACCGAACCGGCGCCCAGCGCCATCGTCAGGTAGGGCGGGTGCTTCTCCGCCTCGAAACCAAAACGTGAGATCCATTCCTGCGCGAAATCGGTGCCGACCGATTGCAGCACTCGGATCGAGACCATGTTCTTCGACTTGGCCAAGGCGGTGCGCAGCGGCATCGCGCCTTCGAAGGTGCCGTCGTAGTTCTTGGGCTCCCAGGGCTGGCTGCCGGTGGTCGCGGCGCTGAAGAACAGCGGTGCATCGTTGACCACGGTCGTGGGCGTAAAGCCGCGCTCCAGTGCGGCCGAGTAGATGAAGGGCTTGAAGCTGGAGCCCGGCTGACGCCAGGCCTGGGTGACGTGGTTGAACTTGTTCTTCGCGAAATCGAAGCCGCCGACCAGGGCCCGCAGGTCGCCGTTGCGGGGGTCGATCGCGACGAAGGCGCCCTCGACCTCGGGCAGCTGGGTCAGGGTCCAGACCTCCCTGCTGACGTCCTTGCCGCCTTCGCGCACGGTGCGTGTGGTCTTGAGCACCCGCACGACAGCACCGCGGCGGATCTGGATCTTGGGATTGCCGCGCTCGGCCAGACCTGAGGCGACCGGTTTCAGGCCTTCGCCAACGACGGTCGCTGTCTCGCCGCTCTGCAGGGCGACCACCACTTTCTTGGCATCGGCTTCCAGCACCACGGCCGCCAGCAACTCGTCATTGGCTGGGTGGTCGGCCAAGGCTTCGGCAATGCGTGCGTCCAGGGCCTTGGGGTCCTTGGGCAGGTCGACATAGGCTTCCGGGCCGCGATAGAACTGGCGCTGCTCGTAGTCCAGCAGTCCGCGGCGCAGTGCGCGGTAGGCCACGTTCTGTTCGTCTGCGTGCACGGTCAGGTAGACGTTCAGGCCGCGTGTGTAGGCCTCGTCGCCGTACTGCGTGAAGATCAGCTGCCGCGCCGCTTCGGCCAGGAACTCGGCATGGGCCGAGTTTTCATTGACGCGCCGGTAGCGCAGCACCTCGGCCTTGGCCGCCTCGTGCTGCTCTTCGGTGATGTAGCCGTTGTCCAGCATGCGGTCGATGATGTACTGCTGGCGCAGATTGGCCCGGCGCGGGTTGTTGATCGGGTTGTAGGCCGAGGGCGCCTTGGGCAGGCCGGCCAACATGGCGGCCTCAGCGATGGAGATGTCCTTGAGCGGTTTGCCGAAATAGATTTCGCTGGCCGCGGCGAAGCCATAGGCACGGTGACCCAGGAAAATCTGGTTCATGTAGATCTCGAGAATCTTGCGCTTGGACAGCGCGTTCTCGATCTTCAGGGCCAGCAGGATCTCGTAGATCTTGCGCGTCAGGGTCTTCTCGGTGGAGAGATAGAAGTTGCGCGCCACCTGCATAGTGATGGTCGATGCGCCCTGGCTGCGCGACTCCGCCACATTGGCCAGACCGGCCCGGATCACGCCGAGGTAGTCGACGCCGCCGTGCTGATAGAAACGGGAGTCTTCGATGGCGAGTACCGCATCCTGCATGACCTGCGGGATCTGCCCGATGGTCAGGTAGTTGCGGCGCTCCTCGCCAAACTCGCCCAGCAGGACGCCCTCGCTGGAGAGGATGCGCATCGGCAGCTTGGGCCGGTAGTCGGTCAGGCCGCTGATGTCCGGCAGATTCGGGTAGGCCATGGCCAGCGCCAGCCCGAGCAGCAGCGCCACACTCAGCACGGCGGCCGCACACAGCCCCAGCAGCCAGGCGAGCACGCGCTGCAGATGACTGGCGACGGACTGTCCGGCAGCGGGCTTGGCGTCGGGTCGTTCAGATCCCTGCGGGGACTTCTTCTTGGCGTCGCTCATGGGCCTCCGATTGCGGTGGGCGGATTATAGGAAGCTGCCACGCTGTCACCTGAGTTGGGCTCAAGTCTGGAATGGCCCTGTTTTTCCGCCCTTTGGCGCGTCAGCTTGCGTGTATGTTTCGCAACGTGGTGTTACCTGCTGTGACCGGTTTTCCTTTGGCTGTCAAAGGCTTTGCTGCTAGCATTCAAGTAACTTATTAATAGTCCGGCGCCTTGAAACGCGCGTTGGGGGATTCGCGTCATGGGAATACTTGACGTACTGCTGGGTCGCAAGCATCCGCCCATGATTGGCCTGGATATCAGTTCATCCAGTGTCAAGCTGGTGGAGCTGAGTCAATCCAAGAATGGCGAGATGGTGCTCGAGCGCTTCGCGATGGAGTCGTTCGAGAAGGGCTGGATCACCGACGGGCAGATCGAGAAGTTCGACGAGGTTGCAGACGCCGTGCGGCGTTGTGTGGCCCGAAGCGGCGCGCGTACCCGCGATGCGGTGCTGGCGATGCCGCAATCCGCGGTGATCACCAAGCGCATCATGCTGCCCGCCGGGCTGCGCGATGAAGAGCTTGAGATCCAGGTCGAAGCCGAGGCCAATCAATACATCCCCTTCTCGCTCGACGAGGTGAGTCTGGACTTCTGCGTGATCGGGCCCAGTCCCACCTCGGTGGGCGATGTCGAAGTCTTGATCGCTGCATCCCGCAAGGATCGCGTGCAGGACCGTCAGGGCCTGGCGGAAGCGGCCGGCCTGCACCCCGTGGTGCTGGACATCGAGTCGCATGCCTCACGCCTGGCGATGGGGCGTCTGATCGGCAACCTGCCCAACGAGGGCAAGGACGCGCTGGTGGCCTTGTTTGAGATCGGCGCCGACACGACCAGCCTGAAGGTGCTGCGTGACGACGAGATGCTCTATGACCGCGACCAGGCTTTCGGCGGCTCGCAGCTGACCCAGCTGATTTCGCGTCAGTACGGCTTCAGCTTCGAAGAAGCAGAGCAAAAGAAGCTTGCCAACGACTTGCCTGAGGACTACGAGACGGCGGTGCTGAACCCCTTCGTCGACAGCCTTTCACAGGAGATCGGCCGCGCGTTGCAGTACTTCTTCACCAGCACGCCGCACCACAAGGTTCATTACGTGATGCTGGCTGGCGGCACGGCAACCCTGCCGGGGCTCAAGGAGCGGGTCACGGAACTCACGGGTTTTGCCTGCATGGTGGTCAACCCCTTCGAGAACATGACACTGGGCTCCGCGGTTCGAGAGCCCAAGCTCAGGCGTGAGGCTCCGGCCTATCTGACCGCCTGCGGTCTGGCCATGCGGAGGTTCTTCCAGTGATTCTGATCAACCTCCTGCCCCACCGGGAAGAGAAGCGCAAGCGTCGCAAGCAGGCGTTCTTTGTAGGCGTCGCGTTTTCGGCGCTGGTGGGCGCTGGCTTGGTGGGTGCTGCCTACATGACCTTGGGCCATCTCACCACCGAGCAGCGCTCGCGCAATGACTACCTGGGCGTCGAGATCGGTCGCCTGGAGGCACAGATCAAAGACATCGCCAACCTGCGTGCAGAAATCGAAGCCCTGAAGTCACGGCAGCGTGCTGTCGAGGATCTGCAGACGGATCGCAACACGCCGGTGCAGCTTCTGAATGAGCTCGCGCGCCACACGCCCGAAGGCGTTTACCTGACCAGCATCCGGCAAGCCGACAAGGTGGTGACCGTCACAGGCATCGCGCAGACTCAGGAGCGCGTCTCCGAGTTCCTGCGCAATGCCTCGCGCAACTCTGAATGGCTGGATCGTCCCGATCTGGTCGAAATCAAGCTTGCCAACCTGACGACCAGCGGCCGCGACCAGAAGCGGCTGTTCGAGTTTTCGGCCAAGGTGTCGATCAAGACACCGCAGCGCGAAGCGCCAGCCAGTGCGCCGGCCGGCAGAAAGGTCTGAAGCAGCCATGGCTAGCAAGTCACTATCGATCAAATTCGATCTGAACGCTTGGTTCGAGGGCGTTGCTGATCAGTTCCGTGGACTGAACCCGAATGAGCCGGGTCAATGGCCCTTGCTGCCCAAGCTGGCCGCCTTCACCGCAGTCGCGGTGCTGGTGCTGGTGCTGGGCTGGCTGATGCTGCTTTCTGATGTGCAAAGCGGGCTGGATGCTGAGCGCGAGAAAGAGCCGAGGCTCAAGGAAGATTACCGACTGAAGCTGGCGCAGGCCGTCAACCTGCCTGAGTTGCGCAAGCAAAAGAGCCAGGTCGAGGAATACGTCACCCAGCTTGAGAAGCAGTTGCCTGGCAAGGCTGAGATGGACGCCTTGCTGTCCGATATCAACCAGGCCGGCCTGGGCCGAGGACTTCAGTTTGAACTGTTCCGGCCGGGGCAGGTGGTGGTGAAGGACTTCTACGCCGAGCTGCCGATCGCGCTGCGCGTGTCGGGCCGCTACCACGATGTCGGTTCCTTTGCCGCAGACGTGTCAAACCTGTCGCGTATCGTGACCTTGCACAACATCGTTGTGGTTGCCCCCACGGGCAAGGATGCCGCCACCGGTGCACTGAGTATGGAAGCCACAGCAAGGACCTACCGCTATCTGGACGCCAACGAAGTCGCTGAGCAGAAGGCGGCCGCAGCCAAGGCCGCCAACAAGACCGGAGCGAAGAAGTGATGCGCGCGCCGATTTTGCTCAAACGTAAGGCTTCGCCCTTGCTGCTGGTGGTGCTGACGCTCGGTTTGAGCGGCTGCGCTGCCGATCTTGACGAGCTCCAGCAATGGATGGAGCAGGAGCGCAAGCAGGCCCGCCCAACGGCCCAGCCGCTGGTGCCGCCCAAGAAGTTTCTGCCGCAGGCCTACGAGGCGGGCGCGGGCGTTGAGCCCTTCAGCGCGCAAAAGCTGAGCGTCGCGATCAAGCAAGAGGCCACTCAGCCCAACTCCCTGCTCACCGCCGAGATGAGCCGGCGGCGCGAGCCTCTGGAAGCCTTCCCGCTGGACAGCATGTCGATGGTCGGAAGCCTGACCCGGCAAGGCAAGCGCTTTGCGCTGCTGAAAGTGGACAACCTGCTGCATCAAGTCAAGGCGGGTGACTACCTCGGACAGAACTTCGGCCGGGTGACCCAGATCAGCGAGACCGAGATCAATTTGCGAGAAGTCGTCCAGGACGCTGCGGGCGAATGGATAGAACGCACCAGTACCCTCCAGCTGCAGGAGAAGGGACGATGAAACATACCCAGGAGATTTCGCGGATGAGCCACTGGCGCGCCTTGGCATGGGCCTTTGGCCTCGGGATTGTTTGCTCCGCCTCCGCGCTGGCGCAGAACAACAGCATCCGCTCCATCAGCAGCGTCCAGCAGGCGGGTGCTGAAGTCGTGCGCATCGAGCTCAGCGAGTCGCTGACCGAATTGCCGCGTGGTTTCACGGTGCAGACGCCGCCGCGCATTGCGATTGACCTGCCCGGTGTCAGTAACGCCATGGGGCGCAGCCTGGTCGAGATCAACCAGGGCAATCTGCGCTCGGCCAATGTGGCGCAGGCGGGTGAACGGACGCGCCTGGTGCTGAACCTTCGCACGGCGTCTGGCTACCGTGCCGAGTTACAGGACAAGGCGCTGGTCTTGGTGCTGGAGACTGCGCCGGCACCCGCGGCAGCGGCGGCCAGTGAGCCGGTCCACTTTGCGCAGAGCCTGAACCGCACGCCGCAAGCGTTGCAAGACATTGACTTCCGTCGCGGCCAGGACGGGACCGGTCGGGTGATCGTCAATCTGCCCAGCAATCAGGTCGGGGTGGACATCCAGCAGCAGGGCCAGGCCCTGGTGGTCGAGTTCCTGCGCTCCAGCGTGCCGGAGCAGCTGCGCCGCCGACTGGATGTGACGGATTTCGGCACCCCGGTGCAGACCATCTCCACCTCGCAGAACGGCGACCGCGTGCGCATGGTGGTCGAGCCCAAGGGCGCCTGGGAGCACAGCGCTTACCAGAGCGACAACCAGTTCGTGCTGGAAGTGCGCCCGCAGAAGGTCGACCCGAACAAGCTGACGCAAGGCCCGGGATTTGCCGGCGACAAGCTGTCGCTGAATTTCCAGAACATCGAAGTGCGCGCCCTGCTGCAGGTCATCGCCGACTTCACCAACTTCAACGTCGTCACCAGTGACACCGTCACCGGCAGTGTCACGCTGCGATTGAAGGATGTGCCTTGGGATCAGGCGCTGGACATCATCATGCAAGCCAAGGGTCTGGGCCTGCGCAAGAATGGCAATGTGCTGTGGATTGCGCCCAAGGACGAGTTGGCTGCCAAGGAGAAGATGGATCTGGAGGCCAAGGCCCAGATTGCCCAGCTGGAGCCGGTGCGCACGCAGTCCTTCCAGCTGAACTACACCAAGGCCGAGGAAGTGGCCAAGGGTCTGACGGGGCAATCCAGTGGCCAGAGCGGCGGCGGTGCAGGGCAGGGCAGCGCACGTATCCTGTCGACCCGTGGCAGCGTCATCTATGAGACCCGGACCAACCAGCTCTTCGTGACCGACATTCCGTCCAAGCTCGAAGAGATCCAGGCCATGATCGCCAAGATCGACATCCCGGTCCGCCAGGTGCTGATCGAGGCCCGCATCGTCGAGGCCGATGACAAGTTCGGCCGTGCGCTGGGTGTCAAGCTGGGATCGCAGGACCTGCGCGGTCTGCAAGGCGGCATCCCGGGCTACAACGTTGGCGGCAACAGCTATGTGACGATTGGCGGCAACCAGACGGCGGTCGGTGCTCAGACCAATCAGGGCCCGGCGCAGAGCTTCTCCAACAGCAACTTCGTCAACCTGCCGGCCAATGTGTCGTCGGACAGCTTTGGTGGCGCCAATGCGGCCTCGTTCGCACTGTCACTCTTCAGCGCCGGTGCCAACCGATTCCTGAACCTGGAGCTGTCCGCACTGGAGGCCGATGGCAAGGGCAAGATCGTGTCCAGCCCGCGCGTGATCACCGCCGATCAGGTCAAGGCCTTGATCGAGCAGGGTGAGGAACTGCCCTACCAGGTTGCTACCTCCAGTGGTGCCACCTCCATCCAGTTCAAGAAGGCAGTGCTGAAGCTTGAAGTCACGCCGCAGATCACGCCGGAAGGCAATGTGATTCTGGACGTGGATGTCAACAAGGACAGCCGCGGCACGCTGACGCCGCAGGGCTACGCCATCAACAACAAGCATGTCAAGACGCAGGTGCTGGTCGAGAACGGCGGCACGGTCGTGATCGGTGGCATCTATACGCAGGACGAGCGCGAAGACATCTCCAAGGTGCCCTTGCTGGGTGATGTGCCGATCATGGGCAATCTCTTCAAGAACAAGGCGCGGATCTCGACCAAGACCGAGCTATTGATTTTTCTTACCCCCAAGGTGGTCAGCGATCGCGTGACGGTCCGCTGATCAAGGGAGGTGCATGCACCGGAATACCGGGTGTGCAAAGCAGGAGTCAGATGAAATGAACAAGATGTTTGCGATGAAGTCCGCTTCGCTGCGCACTGTGGCGGGATTCGTCCTGGTGGCGCTGTTGAGCGCCTGCGGCGGCGGTGGTGGTTCTGCGGGTGATCCGCTGGTTGGCGGCGGCGGCTCCACGGGGGGCGGGACTGGTGGCGGTTCGACCGTGACCGACGCGGCCACGGTGAGTCTGGCGCTGAGTTCAACTACCGTGACAGCCGGTGCGCCGGCAACCGTCACCGCAACCGTCAAGAACAAGGCCGGCTCTGCCATTCCAGGCCTGGTCGTGAAGTTCAGTACCGATGGTGGACTCGGCGCCTTCAGCGCCCCATCCGCACTGACTGATGCCAATGGCGTGGCTTCCGTGGTGCTGTCGCCCGCGCAGTCGACCACAGCCGGCGCTGACTCAGTCAAGGCGACGATCAGCTACCTGGAGAAGGAGTACTCGGCCAAGACCGGTTTCCAGCTGACGGCGACGAATGTGACGATTTCGTCCTTCACCTCGGATGTCGCAAACCTATCCGCCTACGGACAGGCCAATCTGACAGTGGCTTTGGCTGGCACCAGCGCGAACAGCGCTGTCAGCATCGCCATCACGTCTTCATGCACGACCGCTGGCAAGGGCACGATCACGCCTGCCAACCAGACGACCACCACAGGCCGCGCCACCTTCACCTTCCGCGATGGCGGCTGCGGAGCGGTGGCGAGTTCCGAGAACCTGCAGATTTCGGTGGCTGGCACGACTTTGACGCAGTCGCTGACGCTGCCGGTTAGCTCGCCCCTGGCGTCGAGCATCGGCTTCGTATCGGCCAGCCCGTCGAACATCTACCTGCGCGGCTCTGGCCTGGTAGAGAACTCCAATGTCATCTTCCAGGTCAAGGATGCCAACAACAATGGCTTGCCAGGGCAAACCGTGGTGCTGGAACCGACCGTGCTGGTCGGTGGTCTGACGCTGGATGGCGGCAGCACTTCGGTGAGCAAGATCACCGACAGCGAGGGCAAGGTGATCGTCCGCGTCAATTCGGGCACGGTGCCGACGCCGGTCCGTATCAAGGCGACGCTGCAGGGCAGCAGTATCTCCACGGTCTCCAGCGTGCTGGCGGTTGCCGTGGGCCTGCCTTCGCAGCTCAACTTCTCGATGGCACAGGGCACGATCAATATCGAGGGCTACAACCTCCAGGGCACGCCCAACACCTACACAGTGATCGCCTCGGATCGTCTGGGCAACCCGGTGCCGGATGGCACGGCCATCAACTTCGTCACTGAGGGTGGTCAGATTCAGGCCATCAAGCAGACGGCTACCTCCGACAAAGGCATTGCTTCGACCACGGCCAACTTCGTGACCGCTGATCCGGTGCCGACCGATGGTCGCGTGACGGTGGTGGCCTATGCCCTGGGTGAGAAGTCCTTCCTGGACCTCAATGGCAATAACACCTATGACGATGGCGAGTTGTTCCAGGACCTGGGTGACATCTTCCTGGACCGCAAGTACGACAACTTCTACTTCAGTGCCGAGGATCAGTTCATCTCGGGCACCACTGGGGACGGCACCAAGGAATGCCTGGCTTCGCCGTCGGCCCTGCTGGCGACCGACGTCAGCATTCCGTCGCGCCCCGGCACCTGCAGCCAGACCTGGGCCCGCAGTGCGAAGCCGATCTACGTGCGTCGTGCGGTGCAGACCATCTTCTCCACTTCATCGGCGCGTCCGCTGTGGGGCACGGCATGGCACCCCAATGCCCAAGGCACAGGCGGCAGCTGCACAGCTGCACTGAGTCTGACGACGCACTACGTCAACGACATCGCTCAGAAGACCGACTACCGTCTCTTTGGCGTTGCGGGTCTGTACGGCGTGAGCGCAGCAGATGTGATTGCCTTCACCGTGGCTGACGCGAACCCGGTGGCCTACAACCCGGTCGCTGCTGGCACTGTAATCACCGCAGCCGCCACCTCCGGTTTGGCAGTGACCATGTTGGGTGGCACACCGGTGCCGAGTACTTCGACTCCGACCGGCGCGGCCGTGAGCTACAAGTTCGATGATGTGACCAGCTCGGGCACCATCTCGATCAGCTTCAAGTCGCCCAGCGGTCTGGTCTCCACCTACTCGCAATTCCTGAGCCGTAACGCAGCTCCGGCGGGCTATTCAGCCTGCAGCAACTGATGAAAATTGCCCTTGTCGGCATGCCCGGCAGTGGCAAATCAACAGTGGGCGCGCAACTGGCGCGCCAGCTCGGAGTCCGTTGCCTGGACTCCGACGCCGAGATCGAGAAGCAGCTGGACGAGAGCATCCGCAGCTTCTTTGATCGGGAGGGCGAAGCGGCGTTCCGCGCCGTCGAGGCTTCAGTAATCCGGGGGCTCGTCAGCGGTGACGATGAAATCGTGCTGGCCACTGGCGGCGGGGCGGTTCTTCGTGAGGAGAATCGGCGTGCCTTGCATGATGGCGCCACGGTGATCTATCTGCGCTCATCACCCGATGAGTTGTTTCGTCGCCTGCGCTACGACACCAAGCGCCCCTTGCTGCAGGTGCGTGATCCGCAAAAGAAGCTGCGCGAGCTCTATGCCCAGCGCGACCCGCTGTATCGCGAGACCGCCCATTACGTGATGGAAACCGGGCGCCCCTCAGTGCATGCCTTGGTCAATATGGTGCTGATGCAGCTTGAGCTGGCCGGCCTGGTCAGTCCGGAACGCGTGGCCGCGACGGTCGGCGCCGAGAAGACGGGCTGAGCTCGCCGAGTGCGCACCTGGTGCGCCCGTACACTTGGCGCATGAATCGCATCACGGTCCCCATTGCGCTGGATGAGCGCAGCTACGACATCCATATCGGTTCCGGTTTGCTGGCCGACCCGCACAGCTGGCAAGGCCTGCCGCGCGCCGCAGCGGCCGTGATCGTCAGCAACGACGCGGTGGCCCCGCTCTATCTGGAAGCCTTGCGCAGCCAACTGCTGCCCCACTACGGACGCGTCGATGCCGTGGTCCTGAGCGACGGCGAGCAACACAAGGATTGGGCGTCGCTGAACCAGATCTGCGACCACCTGTTGGCTCAGGCTTGCGACCGCAAGACGGTGCTGTTTGCACTCGGCGGCGGTGTGATCGGCGATATGACCGGATTCGCCGCCGCGATCTATATGCGCGGCGTGCCCTTCGTGCAGGTCCCGACCACGCTCTTGTCGCAGGTGGATTCCTCGGTGGGCGGCAAGACCGCCATCAACCACCCGCTGGGCAAGAACATGATAGGCGCCTTCTACCAGCCGGTGCGCGTGATTGCCGATCTCGACACGCTGGATACGCTGCCGCAGCGCGAGCTGTCGGCCGGCCTGGCCGAGGTGATCAAGTACGGCCCCATCGCTGACGCCGAATTCCTGACCTGGATCGAGCTCAATATCGACGCACTGATGGCGCGCGACAAGGCGGTGCTGGCCCATGCCGTGCAGCGCAGCTGCGAAATCAAGGCCTGGGTGGTAGGGCAGGACGAACGCGAGCAGGGCTTGCGCGCCATCCTGAACTTCGGCCATACCTTCGGCCATGCAATCGAGACCGGCCTGGGCTATGGCGAGTGGCTGCATGGCGAAGCGGTGGGCTGCGGCATGGTGCTGGCCGCCGATCTGTCGGCGCGCGCTGGGCTGATGCCGGCCGATTTCGTCGACCGCATGCAACGCATCGTTGAGCGCGCTGGCCTGCCGACCGTCGCACCGAAGCTGGGGCTGGAGCGCTATCTGCAGCTGATGCGCGTGGACAAGAAGTCCGAGGGCGGGGCGATACGCTTCGTGCTGATCGAGGCCCTCGGCCGCGCCGGCATGCACAGCGTGGACGATGCGCTGGTGGCCCAGGTGCTTGAAGCGCACTGCGGCTGAGGGCGACATGACCCGTGCCGCCTGCGCTGCCGATCCCGCCAAGAGCCGCGGCCGCCGCCATCCTGAGCCGGCCGCACCGACGCGCAGCGAGTATCAGCGCGACCGCGATCGCATCGTGCACAGCAGCGCCTTCCGGCGCCTGGTCTATAAGACGCAGGTGTTTCTGAATCACGAAGGAGACCTCTTCCGTACGCGGCTGACGCATTCGCTGGAGGTGGCACAGCTGGGCCGCTCGATCGGCCGCAGCCTGGGCCTGGACGAGGACCTGATCGAGACTATTGCGCTGGCGCACGACCTGGGCCACACGCCCTTCGGCCATGCGGGGCAGGACGTGCTGGACGAATGCATGAACGCCCATGGCGGCTTCGAGCACAACCTGCAGTCGCTGCGCGTGGTCGATAAGCTGGAGCTGCGCTACCCAGACTTCGACGGGCTCAACCTGACGTTCGAGAGCCGCGAGGGAATCCTCAAGCACTGCAGCCGCCGCAACGCCGAGTTTCTGGAGGCGCAGGAGCCCGCTGGCGTGGCCTGGCGTTTTCTCAACGGCCAGCAGCCCAGCCTGGAGGCGCAGCTGTGCAATCTAGCCGACGAGGTTGCGTACAACGCGCATGACATCGACGACGGCGTGCGCTCAGGCCTGGTGACTCTGGAACAACTGGAGGCCGTGCCCTTGGTGCAGCGCTATCTGCGCAGCACGCTGTCGGATCACCCGCAGCTCACTGGCAAGCGCCTGCTGTTCGAGACGATTCGTCGCATGCTCTCCGACCAAGTCTACGACATCATCGACACTACCCGCGCCGCCTTGAACGAGGTGCAGCCGCCCGATATCGACGCGGTGCGCCGCGCGCCGCCGCTGCTGCGCTTCAGTGCGCCGATGCGCGCCCAGAGCAGCGAGCTCAAGCGCTTCCTGTTCGCCAGCCTCTACCGCCATCCGCAGGTGCAGGGCAAGCGCGCCTGCGCCGAGCAGATCCTGCGCGAGCTGTTCGAGATCTACATGAACGACCCGCAGCGCCTGCCGCCGGACTTTGCTGACAGCGCCCACCACGCGCGGGCCTGCGCCGACTACATCGCCGGGATGACCGACCGCTTCGCGATGCGCGAGCACGAGCGGCTGACAGGGCAGCGGCTGCTGGGCTGAGCGCGCCCAGCAGATAATGGGGACAGACTCGCTGAAGGCTGTACCCCATGGCAAGACTTCCCCGCCTGGCCCAGGCCGGGCTGACCCAGCACCTGATCCACCGCGGCAACAACCGCCAGCCCATCGTGCTGGACGACGAGGATCGCCGCACGCTGCTGGCCGCGCTGCAGGAATGTGCCGCCACGCACAAGGTGGCGATCCACGCCTATGTGCTGATGGACAACCACCTGCATCTGCTGCTGACGCCCAGCACCGACGCGGGCCTGGGCCGCATGATGCAGTCGCTGGGCCGCCGCTATGTGGCCGCCTTCAACCGGCGCCACGGCCGCAGTGGCACCTTGTGGGAAGGGCGCTACCGCGCGGCACCACTCGAGCCGTCCGTCCATCTACTGCCAGCCATGCGCTGCATCGAACTCAACCCAGTGCGCGCTGGCCTGGTGCTGGGGCCGTCGGACTATCCCTGGTCCAGCTGCCAGCACCATGTGGGCCAGCGGCGCGATCCGCTGGTGAGCGACCCGGCCGCTTACTGGGCCTTGGGAAACACGCCTTTCGATCGCGAAATGCACTATCGCCGCTGGCTGGACGAAGGCAGCAGCGAAGCCGAGCAGCAGGCTCTGATCGACTCGGCGCTGAAGGGTTGGCCGCTGGGCTCGCCGAAATTCCTGGCCGAGTTGGCAAAGACTGCGCTGCGCCCCGTGAGCCCGCGCCCGCGCGGACGGCCGCCGGGCGCGACAAAGCCAAGCAGCAACGACTCTGTCCCCAATTAACGCTTGGCAATTTGCTGGCTTTTGACATCAAGGTGTCTGACCCCATTTAATCCAACTTGTTCGATTTGCTGCGCCGCAGTAAATTAGCTCCCATTGATGTTTGATGCGGAGATAGCAATGGCTGCAGCACAAGGCGGACAAGCGGGCGTGGTCGCCAGCGCCGAGGAAATCCAGACTCTGGCCGAACACGGCCTCTACCGTCCCAGCAACGAGAAAGATGCTTGCGGTCTCGGCTTCGTGGCCCATATCAAGGGCAAGAAGGCGCACAACATCGTTCAGCAGGGTCTGAAGATCCTGGAGAACCTGGACCACCGCGGTGCGGTCGGTGCCGACAAGCTGATGGGTGACGGCGCCGGCATCCTGATCCAGGTGCCCGACGAGTTCTACCGCGAGGAAATGGCCAAGCTTGGCGTCGAGCTGCCGCCTCCCGGCGAATACGGCGTCGGCATGATCTTCCTGCCCAAGGAACACGCCTCGCGTCTGGCCTGTGAGCAGGAACTGGCTCGCGCGATCAAGGCCGAGGGGCAGGTCTTGCTGGGCTGGCGCGATGTGCCGGTGGACACCGAGATGCCGATGTCGCCGACGGTGCGCGAGAAAGAGCCCATCATCCGCCAGATCTTCATCGGCCGCGGCCCGGACATCATCGTTCCGGACGCGCTGGAACGTAAGCTCTACGTGATCCGCAAGACCGCCAGCAGCGCCATCCAGGCGCTCAAGCTGACGCACAGCCGCGAGTACTACGTGCCCAGCATGAGCTGCCGCACGGTGATCTACAAGGGCCTGCTGCTGGCCGACCAGGTCGGCGCGTACTACAAGGACCTGGCCGATCCGCGCGTGGTGTCAGCCATCGCTCTGGTGCACCAGCGCTTCTCGACCAACACCTTCCCCGAGTGGCCGCTGGCCCACCCCTACCGGATGGTGGCCCACAACGGCGAGATCAACACCGTCAAGGGCAACTTCAACTGGATGCGCGCCCGCGAGGGCGTGATGAAGTCGCCGGTGCTGGGCGATGACCTCAAGAAGCTCTACCCGATCAGCTTCGAAGGCCAGAGCGACACCGCCACCTTCGACAACGCGATCGAGCTGCTGACCATGAGCGGCTACTCGCTGGCCCATGCCGCGATGATGATGATCCCGGAAGCCTGGGAACAGCACGAGCTGATGGACGAGCGCCGCCGCGCCTTCTACGAGTACCACGCCGCGATGATGGAACCCTGGGACGGCCCGGCCGCCATGGTCTTCACCGACGGCCGCCAGGTCTGCGCCGCGCTGGACCGCAACGGCTTGCGCCCGGCGCGCTACTGCGTCACCGATGACGACTTGGTGGTGCTGGCGTCCGAGTCCGGCGTGCTGCCGATCCCCGAGAGCAAGATCGTCAAGAAGTGGCGCCTGCAGCCGGGCAAGATGTTCCTGATCGATCTGGAGCAGGGTCGCATCGTCGATGACGAAGAGCTGAAGACCCAGTTCGCAAATGCGCGCCCCTATCGCCAGTGGATCGAGAACGTGCGCGTCAAGCTCGGCGACATCGAGGTCGGCGAAGTCGCCGCGCCCGAGTTCAAGACCGCGCTGCTGGACCGCCAGCAGGCCTTTGGCTTCACGCAGGAAGACATCAAGTTCCTGATGGCGCCGATGGCCACCAACGGCGAGGAAGCCACCGGCTCGATGGGCAACGACTCGCCCCTGGCCGTGCTGTCGAGCAAGGACAAGCCGCTCTACAACTACTTCAAGCAGCTGTTCGCCCAGGTCACGAACCCGCCGATCGACCCGATCCGCGAGAACATCGTGATGTCGCTGAACAGCTTCGTCGGCCCCAAGCCCAATCTGCTGGACATCAATGCGGTCAACCCGCCGATGCGCCTGGAAGTGGCCCAGCCGGTGCTGGACTTCAAGGACATGGCGCGCCTGCGCAATATCGAGGCCCACACCAACGGCAAGTTCAAGCCCTATGAGCTGGACATTTCCTATCCGCTGGCCTGGGGCAATGAAGGCGTCGAAGCCAAGCTGGCCTCGCTGTGCGCCGAGACCGTGGACGCGCTGAAGGGCGGCCACAACATCATCATCATCACCGACCGCTACCTGAGCGCCGAGCGCGTCGCGATACCTGCGTTGCTGGCGCTGTCGGCGGTTCACCACCACCTGGTGCGTGAAGGCCTGCGTACGACCGCCGGTCTGGTGGTCGAGACCGGCACGGCGCGCGAAGTGCATCACTTCGCGGTGCTGGCCGGCTTTGGCGCCGAGGCGGTGCACCCCTATCTGGCGCTGGAGACGCTGGCGGCCATGCAGGCCGAACTGCCGGCTGATCTGTCGGCCGAGAAGGCGATCTACAACTACATCAAGGCCATCGGCAAGGGCCTGTCGAAGATCATGTCCAAGATGGGCATCTCGACCTATATGTCCTACTGCGGTGCGCAGATCTTCGAGGCCATTGGCCTGAAGGCGGACTTCGTCGAGAAGTACTTCCGCGGCACGCCCACCCAGGTCGGCGGCATCGGCGTGTTCGAGGTGGCTGAAGAGTCGCTGCGCCTGCACCGCGCCGCGTTTGGCAACGATCCGGTGCTGGCCACCATGCTGGAAGCCGGTGGCGAGTACGCCTGGCGCGCTCGCGGCGAAGAGCATATGTGGAGCCCGGACGCGATTGCCAAGCTGCAGCACAGTACACGCTCGGGCAAGTTCGACACCTACAAGGAATACGCGCAGCTGATCAACGACCAGAGCAAGCGCCACATGACGCTGCGCGGCTTGTTCGAGTTCAAGATCGATCCTGCCAAGGCCATTCCGCTGGAAGAGGTGGAGCCCGCTGCCGAGATCGTCAAGCGCTTCGCGACTGGTGCGATGTCGCTGGGCTCGATCTCCACGGAGGCGCACTCCACGCTGGCGCTGGCGATGAACCGCATCGGCGGCAAGAGCAACACCGGTGAAGGTGGCGAGGACCCGGCGCGTTATCGCAACGAGCTCAAGGGCATCAAGATCGTCAAGGGCACCAAGGTGTCCGACGTGGTCGGCAAGGATGTGATCGCCGCCGACTACGAGATGCAGGACGGCGACAGCCTGCGCTCGCGCATCAAGCAGGTGGCCTCGGGCCGCTTCGGCGTGACCACCGAGTACCTGGTCTCGGCCGATCAGATCCAGATCAAGATGGCCCAGGGCGCCAAGCCGGGCGAGGGCGGCCAGCTGCCGGGCGGCAAGGTGAGCGAGTACATCGGCTTCCTGCGTTACTCCGTGCCGGGCGTGGGCCTGATTTCGCCGCCGCCGCACCATGACATCTACTCGATCGAGGACCTGGCACAGCTGATCCACGACCTGAAGAACGTCAACCAGAAGGCCGACATCTCGGTCAAGCTGGTGTCCGAAGTGGGCGTGGGCACGATCGCGGCCGGCGTGGCCAAGGCCAAGGCCGACCACATCGTGATCGCCGGCCATGACGGCGGCACCGGCGCCTCGCCGTGGAGCTCGATCAAGCATGCCGGCACGCCCTGGGAGCTGGGCCTGGCCGAAGCGCAGCAGACCCTGGTGCTGAACCGCCTGCGCGGCCGTGTGCGCGTGCAGGCCGACGGCCAGATGAAGACCGGCCGCGACGTGGTGATCGGTGCGCTGCTGGGCGCGGACGAGTTCGGCTTCGCCACCGCGCCGCTGGTGGTCGAGGGCTGCATCATGATGCGCAAGTGCCACCTGAACACCTGCCCGGTGGGCGTGGCCACCCAAGACCCGACCCTGCGCGCCAAGTTCTCGGGCAAGCCCGAGCATGTGGTGAACTACTTCTTCTTCGTCGCCGAGGAAGCGCGCCAGATCATGGCGCAACTGGGCATCCGCAGCTTCGACGAACTGGTCGGCCGCTCTGATCTGCTGGACACCAAGAAGGGCATCACGCACTGGAAGGCCAAGGGCCTGGACTTCGCCCGCGTGTTCTACCGTCCCGAAGTGCCGGCCGAGGTGGCCCGCACCCATGTGGACGTGCAGGACCATGGCCTGGACCGTGCGCTGGACGTCAAGCTGATTGAGAAGTGCCTGCCCGCCTTCGACAAGGGCGAGAAGGTGCAGTTCATGCAGGAGGTCACCAATGTGCGCCGCACGGTGGGCGCGATGCTCTCCGGCGAGTTGATCCGTCGCCATCCCGAGGGCCTCCCTGACCAGAGTATCTTCATCCAGATGGAAGGCACCGGCGGCCAGAGCTACGGCGCCTTCCTGGCGCCGGGCATCACCTTCTATCTGATCGGTGACGCCAACGACTACACCGGCAAGGGCCTGTCCGGCGGCCGGGTGGTGGTGCGCCCCAGCATCGAGTTCCGCGGCGACGCGACCAAGAACATCATCGTCGGCAACACCGTGCTGTATGGCGCGACCCGCGGCGAGGCTTTCTTCCGCGGCGTGGCGGGCGAGCGTTTTGCGGTGCGTCTGTCGGGCGCATCTGCGGTGGTCGAAGGCACGGGTGACCACGGTTGCGAATACATGACCGGCGGGACCGTCGTCGTGCTGGGCAAGACCGGCCGCAACTTCGCCGCCGGCATGAGCGGCGGCGTGGCCTATGTCTTCGACGAAGACGGCGACTTCGCCAAGCGCTGCAACACCAGTATGGTGGCGCTGGACAAGGTGCTCAGCAGCGACGAGCAGCTCAAGGGCGCCGATGCCGGCATCCTGCACCGCCTCACGCCGCAGAGCGAGCCGCAGGCTGACGATGCGATCCTGAAGAAGATGATCGAGGACCACCACCGCTGGACCGGCAGCCAGCGTGCCCGCGAGATCCTCGACAACTGGGCCGCCTCACGCGCCAAGTTCGTCAAGGTATTCCCGCATGAGTACAAGCGCGCGCTGGGCCAGGCGAGTGCCGCCAAGCAGGCCGCCGCCACCATTGCGCAAGCCAAGGCGCCCGCGACCACCAAGCCGGTCAAGGCCTGAGAGAAAGAGTAGGAGTCGAAAAAATGGGAAAAGTCACCGGCTTCATGGAATACGAGCGTCTCGAAGAGGGCTATGAGCCCGTCGAGAAGCGCCTGAAGAACTACAAGGAATTCGTCATCGCGCTGACGCCCGAGCAGGCCAAGGTGCAGGGCGCGCGCTGCATGGACTGCGGCACGCCCTTCTGCAACAACGGCTGCCCGGTCAACAACATCATTCCGGACTTCAACGATCTGGTCTACAAGGGCGACTGGGCGAACGCGATCACGGTGCTGCACAGCACCAACAACTTCCCCGAGTTCACCGGCCGCATCTGCCCCGCACCCTGCGAGGCCGCCTGCGTGGTCAATGTGAACGGCGACGCGGTGGGCATCAAGTCCATCGAGCACGCCATCATCGACCGCGCCTGGGCCGAAGGCTGGGTGCAGCCGCAGCCGGCCGCCGTGAAGACTGGCAAGTCGGTGGCGGTGGTGGGTGCCGGCCCAGCTGGCCTGGCTGCGGCCCAGCAGCTGGCGCGCGCCGGCCATGCCGTGACGGTGTTCGAGAAGAACGACCGCGTTGGCGGCCTGCTGCGCTACGGCATCCCCGACTTCAAGATGGAGAAGTCGCACATCGACCGCCGTGTCAAGCAGATGGAAGCTGAGGGTGTGGTGTTCCGCACCGGCGTGCTGGTAGCCAGCCTGCCTGAGGACAGCAAGGTCACGAACTGGGCCAAGGAAACGATCAGTGCCGATGAGTTGAAGGCGCAGTTCGACGCCGTGCTGCTGAGCGGCGGCGCCGAACAGAGCCGCGACCTGCCGGTGCCCGGCCGCGACCTGCAGGGCATCCATTTCGCGATGGAGTTCCTGCCGCAGCAGAACAAGGTCAATGGCGGCGACAAGCTGAAGAACCAGATCCGCGCTGATGGCAAGCATGTCATCGTGATCGGGGGCGGTGACACCGGCAGCGACTGCGTCGGCACCAGCAACCGTCATGGCGCCAAGAGCGTGGTGCAGTTCGAGCTGATGCCCCAGCCGCCCGAGGTCGAGGACCGGCCGCTGACCTGGCCTTACTGGCCGATCAAGCTGCGCACGTCGAGCAGCCATGAAGAGGGCTGCGAGCGCGAGTTCGCCATCGCCACCAAGGAGTTCCTGGGCGAGAAGGGCAAGCTGACCGGCGTGAAGACGGTGCGCCTGGAGTGGCAGGGCGGCAAGATGACCGAGGTACCGGGCTCCGAGCAGGTGCTCAAGGCGGATCTGGTTTTCCTGGCCATGGGCTTCGTCAGCCCGGTTGCCACCATCCTGGATGCCTTCGGTGTGGTCAAGGACGCCCGCGGCAATGCCAAGGCCGGCACCGAGGCCGAGGGCGGCTACAAGACCAATGTGGACAAGGTCTTCGCCGCCGGCGACATGCGCCGTGGCCAGAGCCTGGTGGTCTGGGCCATCCGCGAAGGCCGCCAGGCCGCCCGCGCGGTCGATGAGTTCCTGATGGGTGCGACCACACTGCCGCGCTGAGCGACCGCCCCGTCTGAGCAAAGAAGCCGCCTTCGGGCGGCTTTCTTTTTGCCTTCATCGCAGTGCGCCTTGGTGCAGCATGCCTGTAGCAGTTGCTTACCCCTGGCAGCCACTCGTCGCGACTTCGGCTCCGCCCATCTCGCAGCGCCGACGGATCGTGCAATTTCGCACATCATGAAGTGGCGGGGCTGCCGAAAATGCCGTCAATCCCCCTGGTTCCGGGGGCCCCCAGGGGCGCCGGGCCGGACTACCGAGAGCTCACCATGCGCGTTTTGTCCATCTTTGCTTCCTTGCGCCGACCTGCCAGCAGCTCGCGTGGTTTCACGCTGGTGGAGTTGATGGTCGTGGTTGCGATCATCGGCATCCTGGCCGCTGTCGCGCTGCCGGCCTATCAGGACTATGTGCGACGCAGTGCGTTGCCCGAGGGTACCTCGGCGCTGGCCAGCGCACGCATCAAGCTGGAGCAGTTCTACCAGGACAACCGCAGCTACGGCGCGGCCAGCTGCGGCAACGGCACTGTCATCTTCGGCGCTGCAGGCAAGTTCACCACCAGCTGCGCGCTCAGCAATGGCGGGCAGGGCTATACCGTCACGGCCACGGGCAATAGCAGCACGGTTGCGGCTGGCCACACTTTCACGCTGGACCAGAGCAATGGCCAGGGCACAACGGCCTTCAAGGGCAGTGCGGTCAACAAAGCCTGCTGGCTGATGAAGGGCGACGAATGCTGAAGTCGGCCTTCCAGCGTGGCGTCAGTCTGATCGAGGTCGCCGTCGTCCTCGTGATCTTCTCTGCCTTGCTGGCCACGGTGATGCCTGAGATTCGTGACTGGATGCAGAGCCTGAAAGTGCGCAATGCCGCCGAGTCGATCAAGAACGGCCTGGATGTGGCCCGCATGGAAGCGCTCAAGCGGAATTCAACTGTTGGCTTCTGGCTGGTTGCCGATGCTGGCTCCAAGGTGCCGGGCAATACCTGCGCACTGGCCTCGGATTCCCCCGCCTGGGTGGTCAGCGTCTCCAATCCCGGCGGCGAATGTGGTGCTGCGGCCTCGCTGACGGCCGCGCCTCAATTGGTACAGCGCTCCACGGCGCTGGAGAACGCGGCGGGCCTGTCCGTCAGTGCCACCGACAGTGCAGGCGGCGCCGCTGACCGGGTGATGTTCAACGGACTGGGGCAGGTGCTGACACAAGCCGGCATTGCCAGCATCCAGTTCATCGACTTGCAGGCCAGCAGCGGCAGCACACGCCGGCTGCGCGTCGTGGTGGAGCCCGGTGGCGCCATCCGTATGTGCGACCGCGACGTATCGGCAGGTGATCCGCGTGTCTGCCCGGTGCTTTGAGGGGAATCGAATGAATTACTGCCCAGCCCCACGCGCCCGACGCTTTGCCTCCTCTAAGTTGCGCAGGCAGAGCGGTGTCGCGCTGATCGAAGCCCTGATCGCGATGCTGATTTTTGCCTTTGGCGTGCTCGGCCTTGTGGGCCTGCAGGCCACGATGACCCAGGCGCAGACCTCCGGCAAGATCCGGGCCGATGCTGCCAATCTGGCCTCCGAGCTGTATGCACTGGTGCAGACTGATCACCTGAGCAATCTCTCTCAGTACAGCGACGCCAGTTGCGCGTCCTACAACCGCTGCGCGGACTGGAAGACCAAGGTCGAGGCCACGCTGCCTGCGGCCGAAGTGACGCTGACCACCAATGCCGGAGCGGGCACGGTGCAGATCACGCTGAGCTGGCGGCAGGGGCAGGAGAGTCGCAACAACTATTCGTCGTCGATGACGTGGCAGCAATGAGGATGAGGCCGCAAATGCACGCCATTCCTGCACAACCAGTGCGCCGCGAGGCGGGCTTCACGCTGATCGAGTTGATGGTCGGGGTCGTTGTGGGCTTGCTCGCGACCTTGGTGATCAGCAATGTGTTGTCAGTCGCAGAAGGGCAGCGCCGCAGCACCACATCGGGCTCGGATGCCCAGGTCACTGGCGGTCTGGCCATCTATGCCTTGCAGCGCCAGCTGAAGATGGCGGGCTATGGCCTGTCTACCGAAGGCTCTGCCCTGGGTTGCGTGCTGACTGGTCTTTTCAATGGCGCGGCCCCCCCGGATCTGCCACCGACGCTCGCGCCAGTCATCATCACGGCAGGCGCTGGCGGTGCGCCCGATACGGTGCGCATTCTTTCCAGCTCGAAGGCGAGCTTCTCGCTGCCAACTCGGGTGGATCCGCCCTATTACGATCCGATTGCACTCGACAGCAAGCGGCGCGAATTCGTCGTCGTCTCCACCCAGGGGTTCGAACAAGGCGATCTGCTGGCCATGGTGTATCCCGCGCCGTTCCCCGGGCCGGGCGAGCGGGCATGCCAGCTTTTCCAGATCTCTGCTCCGCCGGCCGGCAACATCATCAGCCGCCTTGACGCAGGTTCGTGGAACGCTGCAGGCTTCCCCAACCAGGCCGCAGTAGCCTCCGTCTGGAACCTTCCGCAAGGCAACGCGGCAACGTCCGCTGCGGTCCGACAGGCTGCGCCGCCCTTCCTGGTGAACCTTGGTGCCTTCACGGACATCACCTTCTCGTTGACGCCCGACTTCAAGCTGCGCCAGGTGCAGCGCAACATCCGAGACCAGAACGCCACCACGCGTGATCTGCAGCCCAATATCGTTGCGATGCGTGCCTTTTACGGCAAGGACACCAACGGCGATGACGTGGTCGACAGCTTTGACGCCGTCACGCCAGCAAGCAATGCGGGCTGGGGGCAGGTCCGTGCGGTGCGCATCGCAGTGCTCGCCCGAAGTGGCCAGTACGAGAAGGACGAAGTGACCACCACGATGCCAAGCTGGGATGTGGGCACCTTCGCACCGGTGGCCGGCAGCGTGAGTTGCGGCAGCAGCAAGTGTGTCGAGCTCAAGGCCGATGTCAGCAGCGACTGGAAGCACTATCGCTACAAGGTGTTCGAGACCCTGGTGCCTTTGCGCAATCAGGTGTGGCAGAGCGACTTCCGTGCTGCACCGGCGTCCCAGCCCTAGAGCGAGAAGCGATGATGAAGAAACTCTCACTCCTCAAGCGCGGCCGGCACATGGTCAGGCGAGTGCAGCGCGGTGTCTCCTTGCTGTTCTCGCTGATGGGACTGGTCGTGCTCACACTCGGCGCCGTGGCCTTGCTGCGCTCGGTGGACAGCAGCCTGCTGGTACTGGGCAATCTGGGTTTCAAGCAGGATACCCTGGCCGCCAGTTCGGCCGGCACGGAGGCTGCCATTGCCTGGCTGGCGGCAACACCGGTGACCACGCTGGAGATGGATCAGCAGGCGCGATCCTATTCCTCCGTGGCGATTCCGGCGCTGGAGGCGGCCGGCCCGCGGCCCGATGCCTTGCCTGGCACGCCGGCCGTGCTGATTGACTGGGCTGGCAATGGCTGCAATGTGCCGGGGCTCAACGGCCGTGCCATCGCGAACTGCCTGCTCGCACCGGTTGAGCTGCAGGTGGGTGCAGGCAATCGCGTCAAGTACTTCATCACACGCTTGTGTTCCGCCACAGGCCCGGCCAACGCGGCTGGCAACAACTGCATTGTGCCGGTGGTGGGTGCATCAACTGGCACCTCCACGCAGCGGGGCGAAGTCAAGCAAGGCCAGCATGTGCGGCCAACAGCCATCGCTGCTGGCACCTATTACCGCATCATCACACGCACAGAAGGGGCGAGGGGCACGGTGAGCTTCACCGAGACCTTGGTCCACTTCTGATGCGTCTGCCATCCATGCAAGCGCAGTGAGGCTACTCATGAACGGTTCCATGTTCTTCCGAAACTTCGCCCGCATTGCCGGCTTGTCCTCGCTGGCCCTGGCATCAATGAGCCTGACAGCGCAGACCGACATCGCCACAGCGCCGCTGTTCACGACGTCGACCACCAACGTCAAGCCCAATGTGCTGTTCATCCTCGACGACTCGGGCAGTATGGCCTGGGACTACATGCCCGACGATGGCAGGTTCGGCACCAGCGGCTACAACCACAAGTACGGCCGCCGGGCTTCGCAATGCAATGGCCTGGCATTCAACCCGGATGATTCCAAGGCACCCTACAAGCTTCCGGTTGATGCGGCAGGCGCCGACCTGGCTGCCGGGAACACAGACTTCCTGAACGGCACCTACACGACCGGAATCAACGGCCTCGCAAGCGGTGACCCGGCGGTGACTCGCAATCAGCGCAACGTGACTTCACCGGCATCACTCAGCGTGGCGAACAGTGGCACGCTGACCTTGACAGTCAGCGGCGCGGCGTCTACTTCGTATTTCGTGGGCATGGTGGTCACTGTGTTCGGCGACATGGCAGGCCGGTACATGATCGGCAAGGTGGCCAGCTGGAGCTCGGCCACCGGCGCCATGACGGTCAATGTCGCCATGGGCGTGGGCAGCGGCAGCTTTTCGACGCTGCGGATCGGTGACGGCTCGGCGATCGACAACGTTTACTACACCTACAGCGGCACACAGACACCGCTGGATTTCAGGTATCCATCAAACAGCCTGGACACCAGCTCGACCTTCTACAAGGAGTGCAACAGCTCCCTCAACGCGGACCCCGGCAAGTCGGTATTCACCGCCAACATCGTGACGCCGGGATCGGCGATGGCGCAGCGCTATGCGAACTGGTATCGCTACTACAGCACGCGCATGGAGATGATGAAGACCAGCATGAGCCATGCCTTCAAGGACATGGACGACAAGTTCCGCATCGGGTTCAACACCATCAACGAGAACACCGGTGGCATCCTGAACGTGGCGGACTTCAACGCTACGCAGAAATCGAGCTTCTATTCGCGCTTCAATGGCGCCGATCCCAACAACAGCACGCCGCTACGCGCAGCCCTATCCAAGGCGGGCCGCTACTACGCGAAGAAGGTGTCTGGTCAGACCTACGACCCAGTGCAGTACTCCTGCCAGAAGAACTTCACCATTCTGTCGACGGACGGCTACTGGAACGGATCGGCGGGCTACAAGCTGGACGGTACCGCGGTTGGCCAGCAGGATGGCGGCGGCACGGCGCGGCCGATGTATGACGGCGGCAACGAGGTCACCAAGACCATCGAGACCTGGAATGTCACGGGTACCTCGACCAAGACCACGGTCACGCCTTACACGCGCACTGACACGGTCACTACGACGACTTACACGCCGTCGGCCGGGCAGTCGTACAAGACCTATGCCGTGGGCCCGCTAAGCGTTTCGAGGAACAACTCGGACGTTGACATTGACAACTGCAACTTGTCGGCAGGCAAGTACACCTGCCGCGTAACGGTGAAGACTTCATCGAATCATGGCTTCTCGGGTGGAGAAACGGTGTCGGTATCAGGCGCGACGCCTTCGATCTACAACGGCAGCTACACGATCACCCGCAAGGACAACGACGAGTATTACTACACCCTGAGTGGGATGAGCGCGATTCCGAGTGAGCCAACCTCGGGCAATCGCGGTACCTCCTTATACGCGCCGAGCGGCTGTCCCGCTGGACAGGGGCAGGTTTCGGAGCAACTGATGACGCGTGATCAACGTGACATCACAAAAAGCGGCACCAGCACGCTCAACAGTTGGTCAACGACCCTGGTGCAGAGCGTCACTACGGTCACGCCCTACACGCGCACCATCACCTATGTCGACGGTGTTCTGAGCTCCGACGTGACGGCTGCCGGAACGCCCAACGTGACGACTTCAGCGGGCAGCACGTCGACCAGCGCCACCACCACCACTACCACCCCATTCAGCACACCGTCCGGCTCGGACTTCACCCCCTGGGTGGCTTCGGGTGCACCGGTTGTGCAAGGTTGTGCGGCTACGAAGCCGGCTGATACGGCTATCGTCGCTGCTGCTGCCACAACTTCGACGGTGAGCGTCGGCCCGGTTTCGGCATCTGGCACGAACACGGCGGGCACCGCCAGCATCAGCAACAGCACGCCCTCGGAGACGGTGGGCACAAAGACGGTGTCGACCACCACCACGGTGGGCGGCTCGCTCGACAGCCTGTCTGACGTGGCGATGTACTACTACCAGACCGACCTGCGCAACAGTTCGCTCAGCAATTGCACCGGTGCCCTCGGCAAGTCGGTGTGCGAGAACGATGTGAAGGCGCTGGGCAAGGACACCGCCAACTGGCAGCACATGACCACCTTCACGCTCAGCCTGGGCATGAACGGGACGTTCAAGTATGACCCTGCGTATGAGACTCAGGCGACGGGCGACTTCGCCGACCTGGTCAATGGCAACAAGAACTGGCCTGTGCCGAGCAGCGATGGCGGGGCTGTAAACATCGATGACCTGTGGCACGCGGCGGTCAACGGGCGCGGACGCTATTTCAGTGCGAGTGACCCGACTACGCTCGCGTCCAGTTTGGCCGCTGCGCTGAATTCCATCAAAGCGGTGGTCGGCACTTCATCAGCTGCTGCGACCAGCACGCTGCAACCTGTTGAAGGCGATAACGGCGTCTACATCGCCCAGTTCAAGTCGTCTGAATGGACCGGCGACCTGAAGGCCTACAAGATCAACACCACGACGGGCGAGGTGGAGACGTCGAAGCTGGATGGTTCTGGCAATCGGGTTGACACGGCGGACTGGTCGGCAGGCGAGAAGTTGACGACCTCGACAGTTCGTACGATCTATCACTTCCGTCCGTCTGGTGGTGGCAATGGCGGGAGCCTCGAGCCCTTTGTCTATGCCACGATGAATGCGACAGAGAAGGCCATGTTCGACAATGCCTGCTCGAAGTCGCCGACGCTGACCCAGTGCGCGGGGTTGACAGGCACCGCACTCGCGGATGTCAACTCCGGCGCCAATATGGTGAGCTTCCTGCGCGGCCAGCCCCAGCCGCAGTACCGGACGCGCGCTCGGGTGTTGGGTGACATCGTGAACTCGTCGCCGGTCTATGTCGGCAAGCCGAGCTTCCAATATGTAGAGAACGGCTATGCCAGTTTCAAGGCAGCACGCGCAAGCCGGGCTCCGACGCTCTATGTAGGTGCCAACGACGGCATGCTGCATGCGTTCAACGCGTCTGATGGTACTGAGCGCTGGGCCTACGTACCCCGTGCTGTGATGGGCAAGCTCTATCGCTTGGCCGATAGCTTCTACGAGTCCAAGCACTTCTACACGGTGGACGCCACGCCAGTGGTTGGCGACATCTACATGGGCGGCAGTTGGCGCACCATCCTTGTCGGGGGGTTGAATGCCGGTGGCAATGCCTATTTCGCCCTCGACATTACAGACCCCAACAATCCGCAAGCCCTGTGGGAGTTCTCGAACGCCAATCTTGGACTGAGTTATGGCAATCCGATCATCACGAAGCGCAAGGATGGCACTTGGGTCGTTGTCTTAAGCTCCGGCCACAACAATGCAGATGGGCAAGGCCACCTGTTCGTCGTGAATGCCTTGACTGGTGCATTGTTGAAGGACATCAGCACGGGGGTGGGCTCTGCTGGCAGTCCAAGCGGTATGTCGAAACTCAATGCCTGGGTGGACTCCGATGCGGACAACCTGGCGACTCGCTTCTATGCGGGCGACCTGGAAGGGAATATCTGGCGCTTCGACATCGACGGCAATCTCGAGCCCAAAGAGCAAGCCTTCAAGCTGGCGCAGCTCTTGGTGGCGGGTGTCCCTCAACCGATCACGACGCAGTTGCAGCTGGCCGAAATCGAGGCCAATGGAAGCCGACATGCGGTCGTCTACGCAGGCACCGGACGATACCTGGGTACCAGCGACGTGACCAGTACGGCGGTGCAGAGCATTTATGCCATCAAGGACTCACTGAGCGCGACAGGGCTGGGCGATGTGCGGGCCGGCGGCACGCTGGTGAAGCAGACCTTGGCAACGGTGGGTGGTGTCCGCAAGATCGATCCGCCTGCGCCGGTGGATTGGTCGGTCAACAATGGCTGGTACGTCGATCTCGTCTCGGAGCGCGAGCGGATCAACGTGGACATGCAGATCTCCTTCAATACGCTGACGGCTGCTGGCAATGTGCCCGGCAACTCCGCAACGGATTGCGAAGCGGGCAGCAGCGGGACGGCGTGGCTCTATCAGTTGGACATCGTGACCGGCAAGGCTGCGTCCAAGGCCATCGATTCGATGGTGGCCGGCTTGAGTACGGTCCAGCTGGGCAAGGGGCCGGTGACTATCGTGACCAAGGTTGACGCGGGCAACGAGTCGGTGCCTCAGAGTGCTGCTTTGGCACAGCCCGGCACGGCCCGTCGCAGCTCCTGGCGCGAGCTGATCGACTGACGGAGTGGCGAGAGTCTTGCGGCGCGGCCTGCAGGCGTGCATCGGGGCGTCGGTGCTGATGCACGCCGCCCTGGCGGCGTGGTGGGCTCAGCCTGGGGCAGGTTCGGGGCCTGCGCCGCATCGGCCGGCTCCGGCAGCATCGGTGATCGAGCTGCGTGTTGCGTCACTGGAGTCGGCGCCACCAGGCCGCGTATCGGCGGCTGCGGTTGCGGCTTCCGCACCGGCGGTGTCCGCAAGGCTGTTCGCATCGGCCATCTCCACTGAGGTCGAGGCAATGCCTGATGCTGTGCCGGCTCTAGTGCGTCCGGCGCTGGAGCCGCTTGCCTCCTTGGCACCAGCGCTGAACGTGGATGCCGGGTTTGAAGAGCAGAGCTACTTGCCGCGGCCACGGCTGACCGTGCCACCTGCTTTGCAAGGCTCGGTTTTGTTGAGTTGGCCGCTGCACGATGCCCCGCCAGCCGGCCGCTATGCGGGGGTGCTGAGCCTCTTCATCGACGAATTTGGCGTTGTACAGCGCGTCCGTCTGGAAGACGGCGAACTGCCCGCCTCCCTGCAGGAGCAGGCGCGCGCCGTCTTTCTCGGGGCTCAATTCTCACCCGGGCAATTGCAGGGGCAGGTGGTGAAGTCGCGCATCCGCGTCGAGGTCAGCTTCGAGGCTGATCCGCGTGTACAGCGCAAGGGCGTCGGGCCTTGAAGTGTGCCTCCAGCCGTTTCTCGGTGTTTCCCCTATGATGTCGCCTTTCCGATCTCGGGCGCCACGCCCTGCGCAACAAGGCTCATGGCCCCCTATTCGCCCCAGTCATCTTCAACGGACAGCCCCCTGATCGAGTTGCGCGACGTCAGCTGCGGCTACGGCGATCGCGTCATCCTTGAGCATGTGAATCTGCAGGTGCCGCGCGGCAAGGTGCTGGCTCTGATCGGCACCTCCGGCGGCGGCAAGACCACGGTGCTGCGCCTGCTGGGGCGTCAGATCCGGCCTATTTCCGGCCAAGTGTTGTTCGACGGCCAGGACCTGAGCTCGCTCAACAGCGATCAGCTGTATGCCGTGCGGCGTCGCATGGGCATGCTGTTCCAGTTCGGTGCGCTGTTCACCGACCTGTCAGTGTTCGAGAACGTGGCCTTCCCCTTGCGCGAGCACACCAAGTTGCCCGAGGTCATGATCCGTGACCTGGTGCTGATGAAACTCAATGCGGTGGGGCTGCGCGGCGCGCGCGACCTGATGCCCTCAGAGATTTCCGGCGGTATGGCGCGGCGTGTGGCCTTGGCACGCGCGATTGCGCTGGATCCCGACCTGGTGCTTTACGACGAGCCCTTCGCCGGGCTGGATCCGATATCGCTCGGCGTTGCTGCACGCCTGATCCGAGACCTCAACGATGCACTCGGCCTGACCAGCATCATCGTGTCCCACGATTTGCACGAGACCTTCGCGATTGCCGATCAGGTGGCAATGATTGCCAATGGCCGCGTGGTGGCGCAGGGCACGCCCGAGGAATTGCGGCACAGCGACGATCCGCTGGTGCAGCAGTTTGTCGGCGCACAGGCCGACGGCCCGGTGCATTTCCACCAGCCGGCCCTGCCGGTGGGGCGTGATTTCGGCATGGAGCAGGGCGCATGAAGCTGATTCCGGCACGCATCGGGCGTGGTCTGCGCATGCGCCTGGCTGACATCGGCTGGGCTGCACGCTTATTCCTGCAACTGCTCAAGCGCAGCCCGCAGGCGCTGATGCGTTTCGGGCTGGTGCGCGAGCAGATCTTTTTTCTGGGCAACCACTCGCTGTCCATCATCAGCGTGTCGGGCTTATTCGTCGGCTTTGTGCTGGCGCTGCAGGGCTATTACACGCTGCAACGCTATGGCTCGTCGGAGGCCGTGGGCCTGCTGGTGGCCTTGAGCTTGGTGCGGGAGCTGGGGCCGGTGGTTGCCGCGCTCTTGTTTGCCGGGCGGGCGGGGACTTCGCTGACCGCCGAGATCGGCCTGATGAAGGCAGGCGAGCAGCTGACCGCGATGGAGATGATGGCGGTCGACCCGGTGACCCGGGTGCTGGCGCCGCGTTTCTGGGGGGGTGTGATTGCGATGCCGCTGCTGGCAGCGGTGTTCTCGGCTGTGGGCGTGATCGGCGGCTGGCTGGTGGCCGTGCAACTGATCGGCATCGACGAGGGTGCCTTCTGGTCGCAGATGCAAGGTGGGGTGGACGTGTTCGCCGATGTCGGCAATGGCGTGATCAAGAGCGTCGTGTTCGGCGTGACGGTAACCTTCGTGGCCCTGCTTCAGGGCTATGCCTGCAAGCCCACGCCTGAGGGCGTGGCGCAGGCGACGACGCGGACGGTGGTGGTGGCCTCGCTGGCAGTGCTGGCGCTGGACTTCTTGCTGACCGCGATGATGTTTTCGATTTGACAGGGGGTACGAGCATGCAAGCATCTCGTCATGACGCTTTGGTGGGTTTCTTCGTGCTGCTGGGCGGCGCGGCGCTTCTGTTCCTGGCCTTGAAGGCCGGCAATCTGCTGAGCCTGAACTTCGATGAGACCTACCAGCTGACGGCCAAGTTCGACAATATCGGCGGTCTGAAGGCGCACGCGGCCGTCAAGAGCGCTGGCGTGGTGGTGGGGCGAGTGGAGTCGATCAGCTTCGACGACAAGAGCTTCCAGGCGCGCGTGGTCATCAATCTTTACAAGGGCGTCGCATTCCCTAAGGACAGCTCGGCCAAGATCCTGACGTCTGGTCTGCTGGGCGAGCAGTACATCGGGCTGGAGCCTGGTGCCGAAGAGAAGAACCTAGCGGCTGGCGACATCATCAAGCAGACCCAGTCTGCCGTTGTGCTGGAGAACCTGATTGGACAGTTCCTCTACAACAAGGCCGCAGATTCCGGCACGGCTTCTGGAGCGAAGTGATGGAACCGCAGGTCTCGACTGAACGTGCGCGCCGATTGCGGGGGGTCGCGCTGCTGCTGGCGCTGGCAGCGCTGCTGACGCTGAGTGGCTGCAGCACCCTGCGTGCCGGCTTTTCGCAAGGGCAGAAGCTGGACCCCTGGGAGTCCTGGAACCGCAAGGTGTTTGCCTTCAATGAACGCGTGGACGAGGCCGTGCTCAAGCCTGTTGCCACCGCCTATAGCGAGATGGTGCCGCGGCCGGTGCGCCTGGGGATCGACAACTTCTTCGGCAACGTCGGCGATGGCTGGTCGGCGGTGAACCTGTTCC
>PNNH01000088.1 GCA_013824165.1 Methylibium sp.
CCTAGGCAGCTGTCTGGCGCAGCCCGGCATTTCCCCCTCTTATCCGGCCTTGGCCGCCTGTCAGGCTTGGCAGACTGCGCATACGCAAACACCTACAGCGGAGTAGCCGGATGATTCCTCGCACCCTGCACGTGATCTGGGTCGGTGACGAATCGAAACGCCCGGACAACTGCATTTCAACCTGGGTCGACAAGAACCCGGATTGGCAGGTCAAGCTCTGGGGCAATCAGGACCTGGCCGAATACGGCTGGATCAATGCCACCCATATGCGCGAGATGGCCAAGCGCGAGCTCAACGGCGTGGCCGATCTGATGCGCTGGGAGATCCTCTACAACGAGGGCGGCTTCGTGGTCGACGCCGACAGCATCTGCCGCCGCCCTTTGGAGCCCTGGCTGTTCGAGGGCGAGGCCTGCGCCTGCTGGGAAAACGAGCTGGCCCGTCCCGGCCTGATCGCCGCCGGCTATGTGGCTTCAGTGCCTGACAACCCCTTCTTCGGCCAGATGATTCTGGACCTGCAGAAAGAGCCGACCGTCGTCGACCGCATGGCCTGGGAGAGCGTTGGCCCGCTGTTCCTGACCGAGTGCCATCGCGCCTACCAGTACAGCGGCTTGACGATCTGGCCCAGCCACTTCTTCATTCCGCAACACTTCACCGGCGCGGCCTATAGCGGCCCGGGCCAGGTGTTCGCCGACCAGGCCTGGGGCAGCACGCTGCAGGCCTACGACGAACTGCACAAGCGCCAGCTGGCCTGAGAGAGCCCATGAGCAGCCACAACGCCCCAAGCCCGATGGTGTCGCCGCTGGAACTGAGCCACCAGCCCTACTTCGTGCAGAAGCAGCAGGTCAGTGAGGCCCTGATCGGCCGCGCGCGCCTGGACGTGTTCTCGCAGATGTGCAGCGGCAAGCGCGTGCTGCATGTGGGCTGTGTGGACTGGCCCATCACCAACCTGCAGAACTCGCTGCACCTGCAGCTGAACAAGATCTGCGAGGTGGACGGCTTCGACATCAACACCGAGGCATTCCCTCAAATGCAGCCGCATCTGCGCGGCCAGCTGTACTCGCGCTGGGAAGACGTGCCGCACCACTACGACCTGGTGCTGGTGCCTGAGGTGCTGGAGCATGTGCCGGATGTGCAGGGCTTCTTCCGCGAGCTCGATACCATCGGCGCCGCCGAGTATGTGATCACCGTGCCAGATGCCTACAGCTGCATGCGCCGGCACTTCGACTACAACGCCGGCGCACAGACCTTCGTCGAAGTGGTACACCCGGACCACAACTGCTGGTACACGCCCTTCACGCTGTCCAACGTGCTGCGCAAATACACGCCCTGGCAGTTGCAGGGCCTGTGGTTCTTCAACCGCATGTCGCTGCTGGCCGTGGCCACGCGCGCCAGCGCGGGCTGATGAAGCCCGAGCGCCCCGTGGCCCGCCCAGCCCCCGCCGCGCTGCTGCAGCAAGCTCAAGCGCAGCTGGACCGCCAGGACTGGACGCGCGCGGCCCCGCTGCTGGAACAGGCGCTGCAATTACAGCCGTCCGACGCAACGCTGTGGCTGGCTCTGGCGCAGACACGCGCCAAGCTGGGCCAGCAACAGGCCGCGCTGGATGCCGCGCGTCAGGCCTTGCGCTTGCAAGCGCACAACCTGCCGGCCGCCCTGGTGGCCGCACAGGCGGCCTTGAGCCTGCAGCAGCAAGCGCTGTGCATCCAGTTGCTGCAGACCCAGCCCGGCCTGCCGCAATCCAACCTCGGCCAGCGCCTGCTGGGCGAGGCGCTGCGCCGCAGCGGACAGCCTGGCGACGCCGTCGGCGCGCTGATGCAGGCGCTGGCGCTGCGCCCGGACGATATCGACGCCTATCTGCAGCTCGGCTTCGCACTGCAGAGTCTGCAGCTGCAGGGCGAGGCCGCCGAGTGTTTCCGCACCGTCACGCTGCTGTCGCCGCAGGCGGTGATGCCGCGCGCCTATCTGCTGCATGCCGAACAGCACAGCGCCCGCTGGGCACAGTTCGACGCCGACCTGCTGGCGCTGCGCCAGGCCCTGGCCGCCAAGCCCGATGACGCGGACGACGAATTCTGCGTGCCCTTTGCGCTGATTGGCGTGCCGCACAGCCCGGCTGAACTGCTCAAGTCCGCGCGCATCAGCAGCCGCTTTCTCAGCCGCGGATTGCAGCCGCTGCCGCCGCGGGCCGCCCAGCCGGCCGACGGGCGCCGCCTGCGCATCGGCTATCTGTCGGCCGATTTCCACGAGCACGCCACCGCCGCACTGCTGGTGGATCTCTTGGAGTCGCGCGACCGCGAGCGCTTCGAGGTGCTGCTGTTTTCGCATGGCCGCGATGACGGCTCGCCGCTGCGCGCGCGCGTCGCCGCTGCCTGCGAGCGCTTCATCGACATCAGCACGCAAGACCTGCCCGGCACGGCCGCTGCGATCCGCGCAGCCGAGGTCGACATCCTGATCGAGCTGAAAGGACACACGGCCGACAGCCGTCTGGCGGCCCTGGCCTGCCGGCCAGCGCCGGTGCAGGTGGCCTGGCTGGGCTTCCCCGGCCCCTGCGGCCTGGATGCGGTGGACTACATCATTGGCGACCCCATCGTCACACCGCTCTCGCATGCCAGCCACTACAGCGAGCAGATCGCCCAGCTGCCGCGCTGCTACCAACCCAACGACGGCCGGCGTGCGCGCCTGTCACCACCCCCACGGGCCACGCTGGGCCTGCCTGAAGACGCGCTGGTCTTGCTAAGCGCCAACCAGGTCTACAAGCTGACGCCTGCGCTGTTCGATGCCTGGATGCAGATCCTGCAGCAGTTGCCCGAAGCAGTGCTTTGGCAGCTCAGTGGCGGCGAGCAGGCCGACGCGCGGCTGCGCGCCGAAGCACAGGCGCGCGGCATCGCCGCGGAACGCCTGGTGTTCGCGCCCAAGGTGCCGATGGCCGAGCATCTGCAGCGCCTGGGCGCGGCCGATCTGGCGCTGGACAGCTGGCCCTGCAATGGGCACACCACCACCAGCGACGCACTATCGGCCGGTGTGCCGGTCGTGACGCTGATGGGCGAAGGTTTCAGTGAACGCGTGGCCGCCAGCCTGCTGCACACGGCCGGGCTGGACGGGTTGATCTGCCATGACGTGGACCGGTACATCGACACCGCGTGCCGACTCGGCCGTGATGCGAAGGCGCGCGCTGACTTGCGCGACCGCATGCCTTGCGCGCTGGCGCCCCTGCGAGACGCCACACGACTGGCGCGCGAGCTGGAGGCGCTGTACCAGCGCATGTGGCACCGGGCCGTGGCCGGGCTGCTGCCCGCAGCCTTGCCGGCCGAATCATTGGCTCACGCCGCCGTGTCGGACTGACGAGCGCCGGCCTTGGACTGCGGCAGGCCTGGAGGCCGAGCCAGCGTGATGGTGGGGCGTGCTGGCGCAAGCGCCTGCAGCGCTGCTTCGGTTCTCCACCGAAGACAGCGCGCAGCTCAGACCCAGCAATGAAGAGACGGGAATCGCCAGGCTTCGCCATCGGCTGGGCACGCAGCCCAGCCGCAATGGAGCACGGCTCGCCGGGGCTCAGGCCTCAGGCGGCGGCCTGCACCGCCGGTGCGACCAGCGCCTGCAGACGCTGCAGCTCGATCTGAACCAGCGGCTGAAGATCGGGCGCCTCGGCCATCAGGCTTTGCAGCGCCTCGCCCTGGCCGAGCTGGCTCAAGGTTGCGATCGCTTCCTCATTCCGCCCCAGGCCCGCCAGCGCAAAGCCCAGCGAGTACAGGCTGGCACCATGCTGCGGCCGCACACCCAGCGCATGCTGGGCGAACTCGATCGAATGCTCCAGCTCGCCGGCGCTCAGCAGCAGGGCCGCCATATCGCTCAGCAGATCATGGTTCAGCGGCTCATGGTGCAGCGCGTCCATCAGCAGTTGCAGGCCGTGGCCGAGTCGGCCCTGGCTGGCTTCGGCATAGGCCGCATTGCGAGCCGCATGCAGCAAGGCTGCCGCATCCTGGCTGATCTCGGCCGCGCTGGGTTGCGCAGCATGGCCCATGGACAACATCGGGTTCGATGCCTGGGCTACGACATGGGTCATGGCTTGCATAAGTCTCTCCAAAGTGTGGTTGGCCGATTCATCCTGGCACCCGCCCCAGGCACTGCTTGTGTCCTGCAGGGCCGTCGCCTGATTCCTCAGCGTGCACGCTGTGCGCGCGTATCGACCACGGTGAACCGAACTTTAGGGAGACGGCCTGGCCGCATTCGGAAGAAAAGCGCCGCTTTGCTGCCACTTCTCCAAAGCTCCTGTGCGCTGGCACTGCCGAAATCAAGTGCATGGCCCGGCAGCACCGGAGCGCTGCTCAAGCGCCCAACGCTGCCGGCCTGTTTCAGCAAACCCAGACAAGGACACGCCCAGACCCGACAAGCATTCAGCCCCGCCCCGCAAAGGCGCTGACCCCGGCCTCGACGAACGCCCCTCCCCTCGCGGGAAAAGCGATCCGAAGAGAAGACCCAGGACCCAGCCGCTTTTCAAAAGATCGAGCCTATTGACAAACAGCGCTTAAGTTCCGACTTGCGCTGTCCGATACCCATTCCAACGGGTCTGGAAACAGACACGTGGTCCGGAAGATAGGCCAAGCAGGGGCGCCCCACACGGGGCTCTGAAGCTCAAGGGTTGATTCCACCGGGCGGTGCGATGCCAAAGCCGCAAGGCCGAGACATCGCGTCACGGGCGCCTCTTGCAGGTACCCGATTCACGTCGGAACCGAAGACCGGGTGGCAACACCCGGGGCAGAGGCCGGAAGTCTTTGTAGCTGAAACAGGAGCACATCATGCCCGCCATCATCAACACCAACATCTCTTCGCTGAACGCCCAGCGCAACACCAACACCTCGCAGGCCGCCGTGGCGGTCTCCATGCAGCGCCTGTCCTCGGGCCTGCGTGTCAACTCCTCCAAGGACGACGCCGCCGGTCTGGCGATTGCCGAGCGCATGCAGACGCAAGTGCGCGGCATGAACGTCGCCATGCGCAATGCCAACGACGGCATCTCGCTGGCACAGACCGCTGAAGGCGCGCTGTCCAAGGTGGGCGATGCGCTGCAACGCATGCGTGAGCTGGCCGTGCAGGGCCGCAATGCCACCAACACCTCGTCCGACCTGGCTTCTCTGAGCAAGGAATTCGGCGAACTGGCCAAGGAAATCACCCGCGTCACGGCAGGCACGACCTTCAACGGCCGCGCCATCCTGGCTGCCGACTCCGGCACGCAGAGCTTCCAGATCGGCGCCAACACGACCGCCAATGACCAGGTGCAGGTGGCCACGAAGAACATGACGACCGAGACGACGATCACCGACGTCACCGGCGCCACCTTCGAAACCGACCCGGCCGCCGCCTCTGCCGCCCTGGGCACCATCATCGACAACATCGACAAGGGCATCAACACGGTCAACGAAGAGCGCGCCGTGCTGGGTGCTTCGCAGAACCGCTTCGATGCCGTGATCTCGAACCTGCAGATCTCGGTGGAGAACCAGAGTGCTGCCCGCAGCCGCATCATGGACGCCGACTTTGCCGCCGAGACAGCCAACCTGAGCCGCGCGCAGATCCTGCAGCAGGCCGGCAACGCGATGATCGCCCAGGCGAATCAGATGCCCCAGAACGTTCTGTCGCTTCTTCGATGACCCTGGGCCAGCCCAGCTGGCCCTGACCGCAACCGAAGGCAACGCGGAAGTCGTCATTCCGCCAGCTCAAGCACCATAAGGCGCCGCCCCTTCAAAAGAAGGGACGGCGTCCTTTTCAACAGAAAGGATTTAAGTCAATCGAGGTGTCGTCGATAACAAACCCAACGGGTCCCAAATGTTTTGAGGACTGCGTAGTCCGGTCAGCCGGCTGAAGGTTCGGGCAGCGATGCCAGAGGCAACAGCAGGACGCGGACGGTTTGAAGCGAAGGCTCGAAAAGGCCCGCGCTTCTTCGGCAAGAGGGCTCGCAAGAGCCATCGAGTTATCGACCGTATAGACCGGACACAACCGGAACTCTTCAGACACCGAAAGGATTGAATCATGCCCGCCATCATCAACACCAACCTGCCTTCTCTGAACGCACAGCGCAACATGGCTGGTTCTCAGAATTCGCTGGCCACTTCCATGCAACGCCTGTCCTCCGGCATGCGCGTCAACTCCGCCAAGGACGACGCCGCCGGCCTGGCCATCGCCGAGCGCATGAGCACCCAGGTGCGCGGCATGAATGTCGCGATCCGCAATGCCAATGACGGCATCTCGCTGGCGCAGACCGCCGAAGGCGCATTGTCCAAGGTGGGCGACGCACTGCAGCGCATGCGTGAGCTGGCCGTGCAGGGCCGCAATGCCACCAACACCTCGTCCGACCTGGCTTCGCTGAGCAAGGAGTTCGGCGAGCTGGCCAAGGAAATCACCCGCGTCACTGGCGGCACGACCTTCAACGGCAAGGCCATCCTGGCCGACGCGTCCGGCACGCAGACCTTCCAGATCGGCGCCAACACCACGGCCAACGACATCGTCGACGTGGTCACCAAGAACATGACGACGGAGACGGCGATCACCGACGTCACCAGCGCCACCTTCGAGACCGACCCGACTGCATCGGCCGCCGCGCTGGGCACCATCATCGACAACATCGACAAGGCCATCAATACGGTCAACGAGGAGCGCGCCGTGCTCGGTGCCTCGCAGAACCGATTCGATGCAGTGATCTCCAATCTGATGGTGGCGGTCGAGAACCAGACGGCCGCGCGCAGCCGGATCATGGATGCGGACTTCGCGGCGGAAACCGCCAACCTGAGCCGCGCGCAGATCCTGCAGCAGGCCGGCAATGCGATGGTTGCGCAGGGCAACCAGATGCCCCAGCAGGTGCTGCGTCTGCTTCAGTAAGAGCAAGCTAAAAGAGCCGGGGCCCGCAACGGGACCGGCCCGCCAGGCCGGAGCAGGACGCTTCGGCCTGGTGATCCTTTTTGGGCGTGGTTTGGCCGCTTAATCAGGCTTTAGAAAAACTTCAGCACTCGCAGAATGCGTCCATCGGGTTGGTGAGAACTGCCCGCCGACCGGAACTTGCAGGAGTGCTGAAATGCCCCAGACCATCAATACCAATATTGCGTCGCTGAACGCGCAGCGCAATCTGAACAGTTCGCAAGGCTCGCTGTCTGTCGCGATGCAGCGGCTGTCGTCGGGCCTGCGTGTCAACTCGGCCAAGGACGATGCGGCTGGTCTGGCGATTGCCGAACGCATGAACACCCAGGTACGGGGCATGACGGTCGCAATGCGCAATGCGAATGACGGCATCTCGCTGGCGCAGACGGCTGAAGGTGCGCTCGGCAAAATCAGCGACGCACTGCAGCGCATGCGTGAGCTGACAGTGCAGTCTCGCAACGCCACCAACAGCGCCTCCGACAAGGATTCGCTCGACAAGGAATTCCAGCAGCTCGCTGGCGAGATCACCCGCATCATGGGTGCCACCTCCTTCAACGGCAAACCCATCCTGTCAGACGCCAGCGGCCTGCCGCAGGTCTATCAGATCGGTGCCAACACCTCGTCCTGGGACACCATCGATGTGCCCGCACTCGACCTGCCCAACGACACCGCAGTCGGTGCGCTGATCCCGCCAGGCGGCACGCCCGTCTCGATCGGCTCGGCGACTGACGCCGGCACCGCCTCGACCACGCCGCGCCCCACCCCGACGGATGCTACCGGCCTGGCCAAGGTCATCGACGACATCGATGACGCGCTGACCGTGATCAACAACACCCGCGCCACCTTCGGTGCCGTGCAGTCCCGCTTCGATGCGGTGATTGCCAACCTGCAGATCTCGGTGGAAAACCAGAGTGCCGCACGCAGCCGCATCATGGATGCCGACTACGCGGCCGAAACATCGCAACTCAGCCGCGCGCAGATCCTGCAGCAGGCCGGCAATGCGATGGTGGCGCAGGCCAACCAGCTGCCGCAGCAGGTGCTGTCGCTGCTACGCGGCGGCTGAACCCGGCGCCCGCGGCGCATTCCGTTTGAGAACGCCGGCCCTCGAGTCGGCCTTCAGTTCTTCTCCGGCCGGCCGATATCCCCGATAGCGTCAGCCCTTTGACCCAGGAAGACTCGATATGGCAACCATCACTTCAGCCGGCATCGGCAGCGGTCTCGACATCGAGTCGCTGATCAGCAAGCTGGTCGCCAACGAGCGCACCCCGATCAAGCAGCTGCAGACGCGCACCACCGATCTGCAGACCAAGCTGTCCGCCTTCGGCAAGCTGCAGAGCGGCCTCTCAACGCTGCGCGATGCCGCCGCCAAGCTGAGTCGTCCCGACATGTGGACGGCCAATCTGCCCAGCTCGACTGACCCGGCCAGTGTCAATGTCAGCGCCGGCACCGCCAGCATTCCCGGCAACTTCAGCGTCTCGGTGCAGAAGCTGGCGAGCTCGCAGACCATCTCCAGCAAGGTTCTGCCCACTGCTCCGGCCGCTGTCGGCTCAGGCTTTCTGACCGTGCAGCTGGGCAGCTGGAACGCTGACCAGACAGAGTTCACGCCGAGAGCCGACAAGCCCTCGGTGAAGATCGACATCCTTCCGGGGCAGGACTCGATCACCGCGATTCGCGACAAGATCAACGCCTCCGGCGCTGGCGTGGTGGCGTCCATCGTCACGGACGCCAGCGGGCCGCGCCTGGTGATGCGCTCCAGCGAGACCGGCGAAAGCAATGCCTTCACCGTCAATGTGGTGGACTCCGACGGCACGATCAATGACGATGCCGGTCTGTCAGCCCTCGCCTTCGACCCCAGCGCCGGTCTCAGCACGATGACGCAGAACACCGCGGCCGGTAATGCAAGCGCCACGCTCAACGGCATCCAAGTCAACTCGCAGAGCAACACGCTGAAGGATGCGATCGACGGCCTGAATATCACCTTGCTGAAGCCGACCACGGCAGATGTGACGCTGAGCGTCTCGCAGGACAAGGACACGATCAAGAAGACGGTCGAGGAGTTCGTCAGCGCCTACAACGCGGTGATCACGCTGATGCGCGACCAGAGCAAATACGACGCAGCCAACAAGACCGCCGGCGCCCTGCAGGGCGATGGCACGCTGATCGGCATCCAGGGCCGGCTGCGCAGCCTGACGGCCAGCTCTACCACGCTAGGCGGCAGCCTGACACGACTCGCCGACATCGGCCTGGACCCGAGCTCGGATGGCACGCTGAAGATCGACAGCACCAAGCTCGGCAAGGCGTTGGGCAATCTGGACGACATGAAGAAGCTGCTGTCCGGCACCGACAGTGCCAACGAAGCCAACGACGGCCTGGCGCAGCAGCTGCGCCGCATGGCGGACCAGTTGCTGAGCACCGATGGCAGCCTGACGACCCGGCAAAAGGGTCTGCAGACCAATATTTCGTCCAACGGCAAGCGCGAAGAGGCGCTGGAGGACCGGGTCGCCTTGACCGAGAAGCGGCTGCGGGCCCGGTACACGGCGCTGGACACCCAGATGAGCAAGCTCAACAGCCTGTCGGGTTATGTCAATCAGCAGATGAGCCTGCTCAACAGCAGCAGCTGAAGCCCGGTTCTGCCTCTTTTGCGCTCCAGAGCCCGGCCCTTCCGGGCTCTTTGCATTGGTGTGCCAGTGATCGGCAGATAAGAGGCGATACATCGCCTTACATGGCACTCAGCCGAGGGGGCGGCGGGATCTCAAGTTTCCGGGTGGGGGGCCGAAAAAGATCTCAACACGCCTCTTCCTGAAAGCCAGAACCCATGTACGGCAACACCTCCCCCTTCGCATCGCGCGCTCACCGAGCCAGTTCGATGTACAGCAAAGTGGGCTTGGAGACCGATGTCCTGAATGCCAGCCCGCACCGCCTGGTCGCCTTGCTGTTCGACGGTCTGTCGGACGCGATGGTCCAGGCCCGCGGCGCTATCGAGCAGGGCAATGTCGAACTGAAAGGCCGCTCGCTGGGCCGCGCCGTGCGCATCCTCGACGAAGGCCTGAAAGCCGCCCTGAAGCTGGACGCCGGCCCGCTGGCACGCGATCTGAGCGATCTGTATGCCTATATGTGCAAGCAGCTGACACACGCCAACCTGCATTCAGACCTGGCCGCCATCGAGGAATGCCAGCGCCTGCTACAGCCGGTGCGCGAGGCTTGGCACAGCATCGGTCAAGCCGCTTGAAACCGAACCGCCCCCTCAAGCACCCCACAAACGACTTCTCTCCGGACCGCATCATGAACTCCCACCTCCTGAGCTATTACGAAGCCATCGAGCAAGCCAGCGCTGACATGCTGTCCGCCGCCCGATCCGGCAACTGGGACGAAGTCGTCAAGCTCGAAGGCGCTTGTGTGCTGCTGATCTCGCAGCTTAAGCATGCCGCCGCTCAGCGCCAGCTGGCGCCTGAGGAGAGCAAGCTGAAAACGCGCATCATGCAGCGCATCCTGCTCAACGACGCCGAGATCCGCCACCTGGCCGAGCCGTGGCTGGAAGACCTGGACCAGATGCTGGGCGGCCGCAGCTCCATGGTGCACTGACAGCCTGAAGCGCCGGTGCACCCACCGGCCGAGATGCCCATGCCTATCGAAAGCCTCCGCAGCTCGACATCCAACCTCGACGATTTCCGCATCGATGCGGGCGCCGAGGTGCTGGCGCTGCTGCGCCAGATTCAACAGGACCGCCTGCGCGTCAGCCTCGGCACACCCGAGGGCATCACGCTGCACGCCCCCTTGATCGAGGTCGATCCCGGACTGGGCGGCCTGTGTTTTTCGGTGCGGGGCGATGAGCCCGAGCTGGACGCGCTGCAGCGCAGCGACGAGGTGCTCGGGCTGGCCTATCTGGACAGCATCCGGCTTGAGTTCGAGCTGGGCCGCTTGCTGCTGGTCAAGGGTGCCCGCGAGGTCACCTTGCGCGCCCCCATCCCGCCCCTGCTCTACCGCTTCCAGCGCCGCCAGGCTTTTCGCGTGCAGCCGCTGGGCAGCAACTATCCGCGCGTGCAGCTGCGCCATCCGCACTGGCCCGAGCTGTCGCTGCAGCTGCGGGTGCTGGATGTCAGCATCAGCGGCCTGGCCCTGCTGCTCCCCAACGGCACGCCAGAGATCGCGGCCGGCGAGAGCCTGGTCGGCGTGCAGGTCGAGCTCGAGCGCGACAGCCACTTCGTCGCCACGCTCAAGCTGCAGCATCTCAGCTCGGGCGGCCCTGAGGCCGAAGGCATCCGGCTGGGCTGCGCCTTCACCGCCATGCCGGACGGCGCCGAGCGGGCGCTGCAGAGCTTCATCGATCTGACCCAGAAGCGCCAGCGCCTGCTGGCGAAGAAGGCCTAGTCATCGCCATGACCGCCCGCACTGCCATCGCGCTGCGCGGCTTCACGCTGCTGGAATTGGCCGCGGTGATGGCGATCACCGGCATCGTGATGGCGATGGCCGTGCCGAGTTACGCGAACTTCGCTGCACGGCAACAGTTGCGAGCAGCGGGCGAGACGCTGGCCCTGGACCTGCGCCTGGCACGCGAGGAAAGCCTGCGCGGCGCCAGCGTCTTCATCAGCTACCGAGCGGGCCGCGATTGGTGCTGGGGCATCAGCCATGGCCAGCCCTGCGACTGCAGCAAGGGCGGCGTGCCCGTCTGCAGCATCAGCCGCGGCGTGGCCGCCGACTACCCGCGCGTGGAACTGCGGCCCGGAGAATCCCTGCAGTTCGAGCCCGGCATGGGGCGTCTGCTGGCAGCCGGGCAGTCCGAACTCGCGACCTCGGCGGGCCACCGCCTGAGCGTGCAGACCAATCTGATGGGCCGCAGCCATCTGTGCGGACCCGACGCGCCCAAGCCGGGCGCGTGCTGAAGACCGTCGCGCGCGGATGCCGCGCGCCACGCGTCTTCACACCTGCATGTTCATGATTTCCGAGTAGGCCGAAACCAGGCGGTTGCGCACCTGCAGCGTCGCCTGGAAGCCGATCTGCGCCTTCTGCATGGCGACCATGGTTTCCTCCAGGCTGACCGTCGGGTTGTCCAGCTGCACTTCGCGCTGCAGGCGCTGCGCTTGCATCTGCTGCTGGCTGACACCCTTCATCGCCTGGGCCATGGCATTGCCGAAGCTGGCGCCGCCGACCTCCTCGGTCGTGCGCTTGGCCAGCGGCTGGCCATTGACGGCCAGGCCGGCGCGCGCGGCGGCTTGGGCGAAATCAAAAGGCTTGAGCTTGAGGTCCATCGTGCACTCCCCGTGCTGGCGGCGCGCGCGCAAAAACGGAGCGCACACAACCTCAGCAGGCCAGCGAATGCTACGCAAGCCCCGGCCGCAGCAAGGGAGGAACTGCACTCGCTTACTCGGCCTGTTCCGCGCTTTCTTTAGGGGGCGAATCCGAATAATTGCCACAAAGGTATTGCTGGCCGGAATGCCGTGACAAAGCGCACGGTTGGCCGCCGGACAAGCCCCACCGAACTGCAAGAAAACCGGCCACCGCCCCATGGACAACGCTCTCGCCTCTCCAGCCCCCGCCGCCCTGGTGCCAGTCGCCCAGCCCGACGGCTTCGGCGCGCGCCTGGCCGCGATGCCCACGCGCAGCAAGATCGGCCTGGGCCTCGGGCTGGCCGCGTTGGCGGCCGTGGTGCTGGCGATGTCGCTGATGGGTTCCAAGGGCGACTACCGCCCGGTCTTCACCGGTCTATCCGACAAGGATGGCGGCGCGGTGATCGCCCAGCTGGCGACGATGAACGTGCCCTACCGCAATGAGCCGGGCGGCACCATCCTCGTGCCGGCCAGCCAGGTCTACGACGTGCGCATGAAGCTGGCCTCGGCCGGCCTGCCCAAGGGCAGCTCGGTGGGCTTCGAGCTGATGGACAAGACTTCCATCGGCCAGACCCAGTTCAACGAACGACTGAACTTCCAGCGCGCGCTGGAGGGCGAGCTGACCCGCACCATCACCGCGCTGGCCGATGTGGCCGATGCCCGCGTGCATCTTGCCATGCCGCAGCAGAACGGCTTCTTCCGCGAGCAGCAAAAGCCCAGCGCCTCGGTGATGCTGACGCTACGCGGCGGCCGCACGCTGGACCGCGCGCAAGTGGCCGGCATCGTGCACCTGGTCTCGGCCTCGGTGCCTGAGCTCAATCCCAAGGCGGTCAGCGTGCTGGACTCGACCGGCGCCCTGCTCTCCAACGCCGGCGACAACGGCACCGGCCTGGACAGCCAGCAGCTGCAATACAAGCAGCAGATCGAGGCCAACCTCAACAAGCGCATCTACGAACTGCTGGAGCCGGTGGTGGGCCGCGAGAACCTGCGCGCCACCGTCAGCGCCGATCTCGATTTCTCGCAGGTCGAGTCGACCGCCGAGGAGTACAAGCCCAACCAGGGCGCCAATGCCAATGCCGCCGTGCGGAGCCAGCAGACCCAGGAATCCAGCAATGGCACGCCCGGCCTGCCGAGTGGCGTTCCGGGCGCCGCGGCCAATCAGCCGCCGGTACCGGCCACCGCCCCGATCAATGGCCAGGCCCAGGCGCTGCAGCCCGCACAAGGCGGCGCCGGCAACAACAGCGCGCGCCGGGAAGCGGTGACCAATTACGAGCTGGACAAGACGGTGCGCGTCACGCGCAATGCCGTCGGCGCGGTGCGCCGCCTGAATGCGGCGGTGGTGGTGAACCACCGCTCGGTGACCGACGCCAAGGGCAAGACCAGCACCGTGGCCCTGCCTCAGGCCGAGCTCGACAAGCTGACCGAGCTGGTGCGCGAGGCCGTGGGCTTCAGCCAGGACCGCGGCGATTCGATCAAGCTGATCAGCGCCCCCTTCGTGATCGAGAAGCCCGAGCTGGTGGAAGTGCCGCTGTGGCGCGAGCCTTGGGTGATCGACCTGCTGCGCACGGCCGCCGTGCCGCTGGCCCTGGTGATCGTGGCGCTGATCGCAGTGTTCGGCTTCATTCGCCCGGCCTTGCGCGCGGCCAACCCGCCGCCGCCGCCGGAAGCGCCGGCCGAGAGCCAGCTGAGTGCCGTGGTCGACGAGGCGAACGAACTGCCGGGCGCCGCCTTGCTGCCCGCCCTGGAAGGCCCGGCCACCAACGACAAGCTGGAGCGCGCGCGCATCCTGGCCAAGGAGAACCCGCTGGCCGTCGCCAACATCATGCGCGACTGGATCAACGGCGAGTCCGCCTGATCACCGCACGCCCATAGAAACCTTCGCGAGATGCCCACCATGGACGACAAAGGTGTTGAAGACGCAGCCATCCTGCTGATGTCCCTCGGCGAGGAAGAAGCCTCCGAGGTGTTCAAGCATCTGCAGCCCAAGGAAGTGCAGAAGCTCGGCGAAACCATCGCCAAGCTCAAGGTGGTCCCGCGCGAGAAAGTGGAACAGGTGCTCACCCGATTCGATGCGGTGGCCGAGACGCAGAGCATGCTGGTTTCCGACACCGACGAATACGTGCGTACCGTGCTGCGCAGGGCGCTGGGCGAGGACAAGGCCAATCTGCTGCTGGACCGCATCCTGCAAGGCGGCGACGTCTCGTCGATCGAGAGCCTGAAGTGGATGGACGCCAACTCGGTGGCAGAGCTGCTGCGCAACGAGCACCCGCAGATCATCGCCGCCATATTGGCCCACCTGGACTTCGACCAGACCAGCTCAGTGCTGAAGGTCTTCACCGAACGGCAGCGCAACGAGGTGCTGATCCGCATCGCCACGCTCGACGGTATCCAGCCGATGGCGCTGAAGGACCTCAACGAGGTGATGAGCCAGGTGCTGGCCGGCGGCGAACGCATGAAGAAGTCGAACCTGGGCGGCGTCAAGACCGCGGCCGAGATCATCAACATGATGGGCTCCAGCGTCGAAGCCTCAGTGCTGGACTACATCCGCGAGGCCGACGGCGACCTGGCGCAGAAGATCATGGACAACATGTTCACCTTCGACGATCTGGAGAAGATCGACGACAAGGGCATCCAGGCCGTGCTCAAGGAAGTGCAGAGCGAATCGCTGGTCGTGGCGCTCAAGGGTGCCAGCCCGGAACTGCGCGAGAAGATCTTCCGCAACATGTCCAGCCGCGCCGCCGAAACGCTGCGCGAAGACCTGGACTCGCGCGGCCCGGTGCGCCTGTCCGAAGTCGAGAGCGAGCAAAAGGAAATGCTCAAGATCGTGCGGCGCCTGGTCGACGAAGGCCAGATCGTGCTGATGGGCGGCGGCGACGACCAGTTCCTGTGACAACCATGCGCCACGCTGACATCCATGAGCAAGCGAAGGCCGGGCCGGCTTCGCACGAGGGGCTGACATGACACCACGCGGTCCCCGCCAAGTGCCTCCGCCCGAGCGCCGCACCGGCGAAGAGCGACGCACGCCTTATGCCCGCTTCATCCCCCGCGAGGAGCTCTCCGGCTTCTCCGCCTGGAACCCCGAAGCGCTGGAAGGTGCACCGACGGCCGAGCGGCCTGGCATCTTCGCGCCGGCGGCGGCACCGGCGCCGGCCGCAAAGTCTGAGCCGCCCCCGCCGCCCGAGCCCCAGATCGACGAACTGCTGCATGCCGCCCGCCAGGCCGGCTATCAGGACGGCTACCGCGACGGCCTGTCGGCGCTGGAGGCTTTCAAGCAGAGTTTTGCCAAGCAGATGAGCGCGCAGATCGGCACCCTGGTGCAGAGCTTCGATGCGGAGTTTGGCGCGCTCGAAGCGCAGATGGCGCAGTCCCTCGCCAGCATGGCCGTGGAACTGGCGCGTCAGGTGGTGCGCAGCGAGATCACGCAGCGCCCTGAGCACATCGCACAGGTCGCGCACGACGCGGTCGAGGCGCTGCAGCTGTCGGCCCGCCATGTGCGGGTGCGCGTCAATCCAGCCGACCTGCCCTTGGTGATGGACGGCGCTGGTGAGACCCTGCGTGCGCGCGAAGCCCAGGTGCTGCCCGATGCCGAGGTGCCGCGCGGTGGCTGCAAGGTGGATTCGGATATCGGCAGCGTCGATGCCACGCTGGCCAGCCGCTGGCTGCAGGTCGCGCAGGCGATGGGCCAGACCTCGCTGTGGGAAGACCGCCGCGGCAGTGATGAATCAGGAGCCCAGCCATGAGCGCGACCGAAACCCGCCTGGAGCGCTGGGGCCGCTATATGGAGGACCTGCAGTCCTTCGCCGCCACCCCTGTGCCGCTGGAGCCGCAGGGCAAGCTGGTACGTGTGGCCGGCATGGTGCTGGAAGCCACCGGTGTGCGCGTGCCGGTGGGCTCGGTTTGCGAGATCCATCTGCCGCGCACCGGCAACAGCAGCCGCCGCGGCAGTCCGCCGGTGAAGGCCGAGGTAGTCGGCTTCTCGGGCGACCGCGCCTTTCTGATGCCCACCGACGAGGTGCAAGGCCTGTCCAGTGGCGCCATGGTGCTGCCGCGCTTCACGCCGCCGCAGGCGCCGCAGCTGGGCAAGCCGCAACACCCCTGGCGCCGCGATGAAGACCGCGGCCTGCACCTGCCGATGGGCGCGGGCCTGCTGGGCCGCGTGGTCGATTCGCATGGCCATCCGCTGGACCGCAGGGGCCCGCTGGAGAACGTGCACGACGAGCCCATGATCCGCCGCCCCATCAACGCGATGGACCGCGACCCGGTGCGCACGCCGCTGGACACCGGCGTGCGCTCGATCAACGCCATGCTCACCGTGGGCCGCGGCCAGCGCCTGGGCTTGTTCGCCGGCACCGGCGTGGGCAAGTCGGTGCTGCTGGGCATGATGGCGCGCTACACCCAGGCCGATGTGATCGTGGTCGGCCTGATCGGTGAACGCGGCCGCGAGGTGAAGGAATTCATCGAGGACATCCTCGGAGAGGAAGGCATCCAGCGCTCGGTGGTGGTAGCCGCCCCGGCCGATGCGCCACCGCTGGTGCGCATGCAGGGCGCGACCTATGCGACGGCGATTGCCGAGCATTTCCGCGACAAGGGCCAGCATGTGCTGCTGCTGATGGATTCGCTGACCCGCTACGCGATGGCGCAGCGCGAGATCGCGCTGGCCATCGGCGAGCCGCCGGCCACCAAGGGCTATCCGCCCAGCTGCTTTGCCAAGCTGCCGCAACTGGTGGAGCGCAGCGGCAACGGCCTGGCCGGCGAAGGCTCTATCACCGCCTTTTACACCGTGCTCAGCGAGGGCGACGACCAGCAGGATCCGATTGCCGATGCGGCACGAGGCATTCTGGATGGCCACATCGTGCTGTCGCGCGAGCTGGCCGAGGCCGGCCACTATCCGGCGATCGACATCGAGCGTTCGATCTCGCGCGTGATGGGCAATGTGGCCAGCACGCCGCACCTGGAGTCGGCGCGGCGCTTCCGCCAGCTGCTCGCCAAATACAACAAGGCGCGCGATCTGATCCAGCTCGGCGCCTACCAAAGCGGCCACGACCATGAGCTGGACATCGCCGTGCGCCTGCATCCGGACATGGTCCGCCTGCTGCAACAAGACATGCACACACCCGCTGCGCTGACGACCAGCGTCTCGCAACTGCAAACAGTGGTCAATCAGGGCTGATTTCGGCCGATAAGCGATAGACGGAGAGCTGTACAAGGATCGCCATGAGCACCACGAATCTGCAAACCCTCAGCATCCTGCTGGAACGCGCCGAAGCCGAGCGCGATCAGGCGCTTGCGCATCTGCAAGAAGTGCGCCGCGCGGCCGAGGCTGCGCGCAGCCAGGCCGATCAGCTGGGACAGTACCGCAGCGAGTACCAGCAGCGCTGGACCCAGCAATTCGCGCGCGGTTCCAGCATCGACATCCTGGGCTGTTATCAGAATTTCGGCCTGCGCCTGGATCAGGCCATCGACCAGCAAGGCCTGGTGGCCAACCACAACGACGCCCGCGTCGAGCGCGCCCAGAACACGGTGCGCGAACTCGAAATGCGCGTGGCCTCGGTGCGCAAGCTGCTGGAGCGCCGCCGCGCGGAAATGTCGCGCAGCGCCCAGCGCCAGGAGCAGAAGGCCACCGACGAGCAGGCGGCACGCGCCGCCCTGGCCCAGTTCAATCCCTTCGTGCGCCTGAGCGCCTGAAGCTCTCCTCTCACCAAGGTTCAAGATGCAGTCCCTGAACAGCTCCACCGCCAAGTCCAACGCTGTGCTGCCGATGCTGGCCGGTGCTGCGACGCCCAAGCCAGGCGGCAGCGCAGCGGAGTCGGGTGCCAGCTTCTCGCAGATGCTGCGCGACAGCGCCCCCCCTCCCTCCGCTGCACCCGCGGCGCCAGCCCCTGCGCCGGCACCCGCAGCCGTGCGAGAGAAGGGCGAACAGCGCAGCCAAGCGCAGGCCGAGTCGGACACCGACAAGCCGCAAGCTGCGGACGACAGCGAGCCGCAAGCGGCTGAGGGCCGTCCGGCAGCCGCCCAGGCCACGCAGCAGGCCCAGGCCCTGAAGCAGCGCCGCGTGAGCCAGGACCGTGAACAGTCGATGCGCCAAGCGGATGATCGCCAGGCAAGCGTGCGCGCAGCCGGCAAGGCCGACGATGGCGCCAAGCTGCAAGCAGCCGATGAAGCCGGCACGGCCAGCATCGAGGACGAATCCACAGAGCCCGCCCTGCAGCCACTTGATGCCGTGCTGACCGCCCAACTGGTCAGCCCGCTGAGTACCGCACCCGCGGCCAAAGCCGCTACCGATAGCAGCATCAGCGCCGCAGACGTCGCCGCCCAGGCTGCAGCAGCAAGCGCCGGCCTGATGGCCGGCAAGACGCAGGCCGAGGCTGCGCCACCGCAGGCCAAGCTGCCGCAGGTCGAAGGCAAGGCTCCCAGCCGTACGGATGCGGTCGATGTCGGCGGCAAGAGTGCGGCCAGCCAGGCTCAGGCGCTCGATATTGCAGCCAAGAGCGAGCAGCAACAGACCGCACAGTCGCAGGTCGAAGCCGGTGCCAGTTTCGCGACCGAGCTCAAGCATGCCGAACAGGCGGCGACAGCCCCCGCGCTGCCCTCTTTCACTGCCGCTGCAGCAAGCACCGCGCAGCATGGCGCTGCCAAGGCGGCAGCTGCCGAAACCGCTGCCCGACTGGATGTCGCGGCCAGGCTCGAAACGCCTCAGTTCACCGCCGAGATGTCCGCACGCCTGAGCGTGCTGGCCGCCGATGGCGTGCAGCGCGCCGAACTGCATCTGAACCCAGCCGAAATGGGCCCGGTGTCGGTACAGATCGTGATGGACGGCCAACAGGCTCAGATTTCCTTCCATGCCGAGAACAGCGAAACCCGCAACGTGCTTGAGAACAGCCTGCCCGAGTTGGCCAGCGCCCTGAGAGATCAGGGGCTGACGCTCAGCGGCGGCGGCGTGTTCCAGCAGTCGGCGGGACAGCGCCAAGCCCAGTCGTCCGATCAGAACAGCCGCCAGGGCCGCAATGCTGACAGCTCAGAGGACGGGGGCGGAGCTTCTGATGCAACCGTTGCCGCGCCGCCGCCACGCCAGCTGCGCGGCGTCGTCGACGTCTATGCCTGAAGTCCTGAGCCCTGATCGTGGCTGGCGTACGCGTCCGGCACTTTTACCCCGCTATTCGCGGCATGCGTGCCGGGCGGTTTCTCAATAATCAAGGCATCATCCGCGGTGGCAGGCGCATTCGCCATGCCGCCGCCGCAGACAGCATCTAGGAGTCCTTATGGCAACGCCGCCAGCAGCCGCTGACGCCCCGCCCGCCAGCGGAGGCAAGAAAAAGCTCATCATCATCATTGCCGTTGTTCTGGTGCTGGTGCTGGGCGGCGGCGTCGCGGCCATGCTGCTGCTGAAGAAAAAGCCCCCCGCCGAAGGCGAGGAAGGCGAAGAGGCGGCTGCCGCCGTCCACACGCCCGCAGCAACGCCCAAGCCCGGCACGCCGCCGGTGTTCGTGCCGCTGGAGCCGTTCACGGTCAACCTGGCAGACAAGGACGTGGATCGTTTCGCACAGGTCGGCGTCACGCTGGAGGTGGTGGACGCCAAGTTCGGCGAGCAGATCAAGGCCTATATGCCCGCCATCCGCAGCAACATCCTGATGGTGCTGTCGCATAAGACGGCCGCCGAGCTGCTGAGCCTGGAAGGCAAGCAGAAGTTGGCCAAGGAAATCAATCGCGAGTCGGTGCGCCCCATGGGCATCGAGCTTGATGACGAGGACGAGGAAGTCGAAGACGAAGCGCCGAAGAAGAAAAAGAAGAAGAAACGTCCGACCGTCGTCAGCCCAGTTCTGAATGTTCATTTCTCCAACTTCATCGTCCAGTAGTCATGAACTGCCCTGCTGACTTCGTCACCCGCCCGCTCAGGGCCTCCGGCCTCGCCTGGGGTCGGCTCGGTGATGTGTCCCTGAAAGTCGGAGGCTCGCAATGAACCAGCAAATCCTTTCGCAAGACGAAGTCGATGCCCTGTTGCAGGGCATCACTGGCGAGAGCCAGAAGCTTGAGCAGGAAGAGGAACAGGTTGGCGGCATACGCGACTACAACCTCGCCAGCCAGGAACGCATCGTTCGTGGGCGCATGCCCACGATGGAGATCATCAACGAGCGTTTCGCCCGCAACATCCGCGTCGGCCTGTTCAACTTCATCCGCAAGAGCCCGGAAGTGGCGATCGGCGGCATCAAGGTGCAGAAGTATTCAGCCTTCCTGCGCGAGATCGTGGTGCCGACCAACTTCAACATCGTCTCGGTCAAGCCGCTGCGCGGCTCGGGGCTGATCGTCTGCGATCCGACGCTGGTGTTCGCGGTGATCGATTCGCTGTTCGGCGGCATCGGCAAGTTCCACGCCCGTATCGAGGGTCGCGACTTCTCGGCCACGGAGCAACGCGTGATCCTGCGCCTGGTGGAGGTCATCACGGCCGAATACCAGAAGGCCTGGAAGGGCGTCTATCCGCTGGAGCTGGAATACCAGCGCTCGGAGATGCAGCCGCAGTTCGCCAACATCGCCACCCCCAGCGAGATCGTGGTCTCGACCTCGTTCACGCTGGAAGTGGGCGAGACCACCGGCACTGTCTATTTCTGCATTCCCTACTCCACGCTGGAGCCGATTCGCGACGTGCTGTACTCGACCACGGTCGGCGATTCAGCGGAGCCAGACCGCCGCTGGGTGAATCTGCTCAAGCACCAGATCCAGGCGGCCGAAGTTGAACTGGTGGCCGAACTGGGCCATGCGCCCGCCACGGTCGAGCAGTTGCTGGCCTTCAAGCCTGGCGATTTCATCGAGCTCGACCTCGAAGCGATGATCCACGCCAAGGTCGACGGGGTGCCTGTGTTCGACTGCCATTACGGCACATCGAACGGCAAGTACTCCATCAAAGTGGACAAGATGCTGACCAGCCCGGACCAGGGCTGGCTGGGAGCCCGAAATGTCACCTGACAGCCCATCTCAAGAAGAACAGGACGCGATGGCGGCCGAATGGGCCGCGGCACTTGCCGAGGCCAAGCCCGCCGAAGTGGCCGAGGAGGTGCAGGCCGCCGCCGAGCAGGTGGCGCCGGCCAGCTTCACCAACTTCGCGCCTACGCCGGGCAATATGCCCGGCAACGACATCAACATGATCCTGGACATCCCGGTCCAGCTGACGGTTGAGTTGGGGCGGACGCGCATTCCGATCAAGAACATCCTGCAGCTGGCGCAAGGGTCGGTGGTCGAGCTCGACGCACTGGCCGGCGAGCCCATGGACGTGCTGGTCAATGGCTACCTGATCGCCCAGGGCGAGGTGGTGGTGGTGAACGACAAATTCGGTATCCGCCTGACCGACATCGTCACGCCGTCCGAGCGCATGCGGCGCCTGAGCAAGGCCTGAGCAAGCGCTGAGCCGGGCTTGAGTCTGGCAGGCCGCAAGGCCCGAAATCCGCCCTAAAGCGCCGCCTCTCCGAGCGATTGCCGCCGCGGCACGCGGGACACAATGGTCCCGCCATGAACAACTCCCTCCTCCCCCTGCTCTGGTTCGCCGCGATCATCGCTCTGATCCCCCTGGCGCTGTGGCTGCTCAAGCGCACGCCGCTGGGCGGCGGCGCGGCCCAGGGCCAGATGCGCAGCGTGGCCGTGCTGCCGCTGTCGCCGAATCAACGCATCGTCACGGTCGAAGTCGGCCAGGGCGAGGATCGGCGCTGGCTGGTGCTGGGCGTCACGCCGCAACAGATCAGCACCCTGCATGTGATGGCGCCGCAAGCCGAGGCGCCGAGCGCCACGGCAGCCCCCTTTGCGCAGCAGCTGATGGCGCGCATGCGCGGCGATGCGAAGGGAGAAGAGCGTGCATCCTGAACACCGCTCTGTTTTTTCGCTGCCGGGCTGGCTCAGGCAAGGCCTGACCCTGTCGGTGTTATCGGCAGCCTCTACAGCAGCTTTAGCGCAAAGTTCGGGTGGCGGAGCTACGCTGCCGCTGCTGATCGGCCAGGGCGCCGGCGGCAGCAGCTACTCGGTGCCGATCCAGACCCTGCTGTTCTTCACCGCCCTGGGCTTCCTGCCTGCGGTGCTCTTGATGATGACGGGCTTCACCCGCATCGTGATCGTGCTTTCGCTGATGCGCCAGGCGCTGGGCACACAGGCGGCACCACCCAACCAGGTGATCATCGGCCTGTCGCTGTTCCTGACCTTCTTTGTGATGAGCCCGACTCTCGACAAGGTCTACAGCGAGGCCTGGCAGCCCTACTCCACCAACCAGATCGCCTTCGACGAAGCGCTCAAACGCGCCGAGGTGCCGATGCGCAGCTTCATGCTGAAGCAAACACGCCAGGCGGATGTGGCGCTGTTCTCGCGCCTGGCCAAGCTTGATGCCTCGGTGAAGCCCGAGGACGTGCCCTTTCGCGTGCTGGTGCCGGCCTTCGTCACCAGCGAGCTGAAGAGTGCGTTCCAGATCGCGTTCCTGATCTTCATTCCCTTTCTGGTGATCGACATGATCGTCTCCAGCGTGCTGATGAGCCTGGGCATGGTGATGCTGTCACCGGTGCTGGTCGCCCTGCCATTCAAGCTGATGCTGTTCGTGCTGGCCGACGGCTGGAACCTGCTGATCGGCTCGCTCGCCGCCTCCTTCGTCACCTGACCGCCAAGCCATCATGGATGCACAACAAGTCTTCACCTTCGGCCAGCAAGGCCTGTACATGCTGCTGCTGGTGGCTGCACCGATCCTGCTGACGGTGCTCCTGGTGGGCGTGCTGGTCAGCGTGTTCCAGGCGGCCACTCAGATCAACGAGGCCACGCTGTCCTTCGTGCCCAAGGTGGTGGCCGCCGTCGTCGTGATGGGCGTGGCCGGCCCCTGGATGATGACCACGCTGGTCGAGTACATCCAACGCACGTTGCAGACCATTCCGCAAGTGGTCGGCTGACTCAAAGACAAACGCCGTGTTCGCTGTCACCGAAGCCCAACTGCTGGCCTGGCTGACACCGCTGCTGTGGCCCTTCATCCGCACGCTGGCGCTATTCGCCGGCCTGCCGATCTTCAGCCAGCGCAATATGCCGATGCGGGTGCGCGTTGGGCTGGCGATGTTCGTCGCCATCGCGGCCCAGGCCTCGCTGCCGCCGATGCCGGTGGTGCCGCTGGACTCACCGCCGCTCCTGCTCTTGCTGGTGTCGCAGCAGTTGCTGATTGGCCTGGCGATGGGCTTTTCGGTGCGCGTGGTGTTCGCCTCGCTGGAGTTTGCCGGTGAGCTGATCGGCCTGCAGATGGGCCTGAACTTCGCCGGATTCTTCGACCCCGCCACCGGCAGCCAGGGCACCTCGACAGCACGCTTCTTCGGCGCACTGGTGGCCTTCCTGTTCATTGCCATCAACGGCCACCTGCTGCTGATCAACGCCCTGGTGCAGAGCTTCACGGTCTTTCCAGTCGGCGAGGAGCCCTTCCGCTTCCTGCGCGTGGCCCAGCCCCAAGTCTGGGGCGCCGAAATCTTCCGCATCGGCCTGTGGATTGCCCTGCCCTTGATCACGATGCTGATGTTCGTGAACCTGGTGCTGGGCGTGATCTCGCGCGTGGCGCCTCAGATCAGCGTGTTCGCCGTCGGCTTCCCCTTGACGGTGAGCATCGGTCTGGTTGGCATGGTCGCCACGCTGCCGCTGATGCAGACGCCGTTCATGACGGCGCTGGAGCGCATGCTGGCGGTCTTCACCTAAACGACTGCTGCATACGCCTGGCGCAGGTGTCCTTAGTCCTCCGGTGGGGGATGGCGCCAAAAATTCGGGGGATCTTCCGACAGCTCAAGCTTGAAGGGGCCGCGCGCGCCACAATAGCCCCATCGCATTAACGATACCTTGACCATGACCCGATGCAGGTGCTGTGCGCCGGTCGGTGAGCCCTTCAGCGGACCCGCGGGTCCCTCAGCTGCCGATGCCTGCACAGCACGCGCCCCGCTTTGAACCGCTGGTCCACGTCGACGAGGCGCTGTGGCGCCAGCGGCTGATCGACCGGCTGCTGCACGCACCGCCGACCAGCGCCCGGCTGACCCTGCTGACCGCGCCTGCGGGCTTCGGCAAGACCACCGTGCTGGCCCAGTTGGCCCAGCTGCGCCGCCAGGCCGGCTCGCGTGTGGTCTGGCTCAACTGCGACGAGCGTGACAAGGACCCCTCGCTGTTCGTCGAGAGCCTGGAGGACGCCTTGGCCAGCAGCCAGCCCGGTCGCGCGCTGCCGCCGGCCGGTGGTGCCAGCGCCCTGGTGCGCAGCCTGGCTCACCGGCTGGGCGAATCCGACACGCCGGTGCTGCTGTGCATAGATGAGTACGAGGCGGCCTCGTCCACCGCCGTTGACGAAATCGTCGAACAGATTGCGCGTGCCGCGCCACCGCAACTGGACATCGTGTTGGCCAGCCGCGAAGCACCGGCGAGGCCGCTGACGCGGCTGCAGCTGGCAGGCTTTGCCCGCCTCATCGATGCCGACTGGCTGCGCTTCACGCGGGAGGAGACCCTGCATCTCCTGGACGGTGCACTGCCCGAGCGCGCCGCGCTGCAGGTGGCCGCCTATGCCGATGGCTGGCCCTTCGCGCTACAGCTCGCACGGCTACGGGCAACGGGCGGCGCCAGTGCGCCGGACTGGGCCGTCGATGCGCGTGCCAAGATCCCGCGCCGACAGATCTTCGACTACCTGGCGGACGAGGTGATCGCGACCCTGCCGCCCGCCGTGGTCGATTTCCTCGGCGATGTGGCCGTGCTGGAGCGCATCGACGTCGCCGCTGCAAACGCCTTGCGCGACCGGGAGGACAGCCTGACCTTGATCCGCCAGCTGTCGCGGCTCAAACCCATCGTTGTTGTTGACGATGAGCCCTGGAGCGCGCGTCTGCACCCGCTGCTGCGCGATTACCTGATTGACGCCGTGGAAACCGCCTCGCCCGGACGCGTGGCTGGCCTGCACCTGCGCGCCGCCCGACACCTCGCGGGCCAGGGGCTGCTGCACGAGGCGGTGGCCCATGCAGTTGCCGGCGGCAGCCTGGACCTGGCGGCCGACATCATCGAAGACGCCGGCGCCATTCGCCTGATCGCCAACGAGGGCGCACTCCGCTCGCGCCTGCTGCTGCAGCAGTTGCCCGAGGCCACGCTGCGCAAGCGCCCGCGCTTGAAGTTGCTTCACTTCGCCCATCAGGTGGTCGAGCTCAACCCAGCCGGAGTCGAATCGGAGTTCGAGCGCCTCGAACGTCAGTTGCGCGACGCCGATTGCGGGCTGATCGATCCGGCACGCTTCGATCTGGCCTTTGGTCGCTGCATCCTGCTGCTCAATCAATCCGAGCACCATCTGCACTTCTCGCCGTGGGCGACGCTGGCGCATGCCACTGGCCTGGCACGTGCCCATGCCGCCGAGGATTCTCGCCTGCTGGGCTGCACGCTGCCGCTGGAGATCTTTTTTTTGCATCGTTACGGGCCGGTGGATCGCTGCGAGCGCCGCACCCGCGAAGTCGAGTCGGTGCATGCGCAAGGCGCCTACACCTACAACAGCCCCTGGATCTGGATGTACCACGCCCGCAATGCGCTGGCACGCGGGGACCTGGCGCAGAGTGAGCACCGCATCCGCCAGTCCCTGCACCTGGACGTGAACTTCATCAACTACCGGCAGGACTCGCTGGGCCAGCTGGTGAACGCACTACTCGGGCGCATCGCCTACCTGCGCGGCGCGCTGGCAGACGCACTGGACCACTTCGGCGCGATCAGTGCGAATGGATCGCCGACCTTGCTGGAGACCCATATCGCCAGCCAGGTCGATGCCGCGAGCTGCGAGTTCGCGCTGGGCCATGACACCCGCGCGCTGGAGATGCTGGATGCGGCGCGCGATCTGGCCTTTGAGGAGAACCAGCCACATCTGGGTCTCGTGGCGGGTGCGGTGCAGCTGGAGCTGCTGCTGCGCCTGGGCGATCACGGTCGCGCGGGCCAGTTGGCTGACCTGCTCGACATCGAGGCGCTCTGGCGCTTGGCCGAGCAGCCCTTCGCCCTGCCCTGGGTGGCCGTGGAATCGCTGGCCCGCGCGCGTGGCGCGCTGCAACTGGCGACGGGTGACACCGCCGCGGCCGAAGCTACCGGCAAAAGCCTGCTGAGCCTGGCCCAGCGCAGCGGCCACCGCCTCGGCGAGCTTCAGGCCGAGCTGCTGATCGCGCGAGCGCGCGCCGGGGCCGGCCAGACCACCCCTGCCCTGGCGGCGCTGGGCCGCGCGCTGGCGCAAGGTGCGGCGAGCGGCGCCACCCAGGCATTCATGGACGGCGGAGCCGAGCTGATGGCCTTGCTGCGCACTTGGCTGAGCGGCCCACCCGCCGCCGAGGCCGATGAGATGCTGCGACACTGGGTGCGCCACCTGCTGGCGCACTGGGAGGCCACATTCCGTTCTCGCGCCCAGGCGGCCAGCCATGGCGCCGGCGGCGCGCTGACACCACGCGAACTGGACGTGCTGTGCGAACTTGCCAAGAACCAGCCAACCAAGTTGATCGCGCGCAATCTGATGCTCTCCCCTGAGACCGTCAAACACCACCTCAAGAGCATCTTCGCCAAGCTCGCGGTACGCAGCCGCGAAGACGCGGTGGCTGCAGCGCGCAGGTTGGCCCTGATGCCCTGATCCAAAGCACGCGGCGTCAACCGCGGCTCAGGCAGGGGATGGGGCTAAGCAATTGCCTATCCCCCATTATTCGCCCCCCCGCCCCCCGGCAACGTCATTGCCTGGACATGCTGCGCGCGCTGAAACTCACTGCAGCCCAACGCAACCCGAGGTCCCCTCATGACGCATCCGACCCAAGCCCGCCCTCTTGTCAGCCCGGTCGCACTCGCCGTGCTGAGCCTGTGCGCCGCCGCGCCAGTCTGGAGCCAGACCGAAGTCGCGCAGCCGCCTGCAGCAGCCGCTTCGGCTGCGGAGACGCCGCAGAAGCTGGAGGTCGTCACCGTCAGCGCGCAGCGTCGCCTGGAGCGGCTGCAGGATGTGCCAGTCGCCGTCAAGGCCTTCTCATCCAAGCAGATCGAGGCCGCCGGCATCGCCAGCACACAGGACTTCGTGAACCTGACGCCGAATATGTCGTTCGACAACTCATTCACCTACGGCAACTCCTTCGTGGTGATACGCGGCGTCACGCAGATCAACAACGCTGACTCGCCGGTGGCCGTGGTCGTGGACGGCGTGCCGCAGAACAACCAGAAGCAGCTGAAGATGAACCTGTTCGACATCGAACGCATCGAGGTGCTGAAGGGCCCGCAGGGTGCTCTGTACGGTCGGAACGCCATTGGCGGCGCGATCAATATTGAAACCAAGCGGCCGGCCAACAAGCTGGAGGGCTTTGCCCAGCTGGGCGTCGGCAACGGCGGTTCGCGCGAGCTCAGCGGCGGCGTCAGCGGCGCGCTTGTCGAAGACAAAGCGCTGTTCCGCATCGTCGGCCAGACCAAGAAGAGTGATGGTCTGATCGAGAACAGCCTGCTCAATGCAAAGGTCGACGGCATCGACCACGACAACTCCTTGCGTGCCAAGCTGGTGATCTACCCCAGCGCAGGCCTGCAGCTGGACTTCCGCGCCAGCGTCACCGACTTCGAGGCTGGCGCCACCTGGGACGGCATCGTCGCCGACGGCAAGCCGTCGACCATCGCCGCGCCGCGCTCCAACCTGCTGGGCCGCACCAACGGCCGTACCGAAGATTTCAGCTTCAAGCTCGAAGCCGATGTTCCGCTGGGCACGCTGACCGCAATCACTGCTTACACCGACCTCAGCGAGCGCTACCGCGGCGACCTGGACTTCTCCAACCCGACCGACATGCCCGGCGGTTTCCTTGGCATGGGCATCCAAGTCGGCCAGGGCCAGCAGCTCAATCTCAAGATGCTGAGCCAGGAAGTCCGCCTGACCTCGCCCGACAACCAGCCGCTGCGCTGGATCGGCGGTGCCTACTACCTGGGCACCAAGCGCGATCTGGAGACGCGCGGCTACATCGACACCAACAGCTCGCTGGATCAATGGGACGAGCCGGCCAAACGCATCATCCACATGCAGGAGCACAACAAGAACACTGCGTCGGCGCTGTTCGGCCAGATCGACGTGGACTTCGACAAGCAGTGGACGCTGTCGAGCGCGCTGCGCTACGACCGCGACGAGCGCGAGCAGACCAATCTGCTCAACGGCAATGTGCGCAGCGCCAGCTTCAGCAAATGGCAACCCAAGCTGACACTGACGCACAAGTTCAGCCGCGACACCCTGGCCTACGGCACGGCCAGCACCGGCTTTCGCTCCGGAGGCTTCAATGCGCCAGGTATCGCCGACTTCAAGCCCGAGAGCCTGAACAACTTCGAGATGGGCTACAAGACCGTGACCCTGGGCGGCAGCCTGCTGTTCAATGCAGCGGCCTTCTACTCGCGCTCGACCCACTTCCAGTACTTCCTGGTCGAGGCGGCCAGCGGCTCGCAGATCATCTCCAACATCGACAAGGTCGACATCAAGGGACTGGACATTGACTTCCGCTTCCTGCCGATGCGCGGGCTGGAATTCGATGGTGGGCTGGGCGTTGCCGACAGCAGCATCAAGCGCAACAGCACCGAAGCCGGCACCGTCGGCAATCACACGCCCAAGACCGTCCCCTTCAAGGTCAACCTTGGCGTGCAGTACAGCCAGGCCATCAGCGCCGGGATCGAAGCCTCGGTACGTCTGGACTACGAGCATCGCGACAAGAAGTACTGGCACCCGGACAACCTCGCGGTCTCGCAAGCCATGGACCTGTGGGGCCTGCGCCTGGGCTTGCGCGGTGACAAGGACCGCTGGTCGGTCGCCCTGGTTGGCCGCAACCTGGCTAACAAGAGGTACTACGCGGACTACAACGCCAAGCGCTACTCCGGCCTGCCCTATGACATCGGCTCGCTGGCCACGCCGCGCACGATCGGCATCGAAGCCAAGTTCCGTCTCTGAACATCACGGTTTCGGAATACGCCCATGAGTGAAACTTCCTTCATCCGCGTCGGTATCGACGTCGGCGGCACCAATACCGATGCGGTGGTGATGCGCGGCCGCGAGGTGCTGCACGGCCTGAAGTCGGCCACCACGGCCGATGTGACCAGCGGCGTGCTGGCCGCGCTGGAGCAGGTGCTGGCCGGCGCCGGCATCGCACGCGACCAGGTCGGCGCGGTGATGATTGGCACCACGCAGTTCACCAACGCACTGGTCGAGCGGCGCCGGCTCGCGCCGGTCGGCCTGATCCGCCTGGCGCTGCCGGCCGGACGCGGCGTGCCGCCGCTGTCGGGCTGGCCCGAGGACATGCTGGCGGCCGTGCGGCTGCACTGGCGCGAGGCCCAGGGTGGCTTCGAGTTCAACGGCCGCGAACTGGGCCGGCTCGACGCCGACGAGATCCGCGCCATCGCCGCCGAGTTCGCTGCGGCTGGTGTGGCCGACATCGCGATCTCGGGCGCTTTCTCCTTCATCAACGACTCACAGGAGCGCCAGGCCGCGGACTGGGTGCGCGAGGTGCTGCCGCAGGCGCGCATCACCTTGTCCTCGCAGATCGGCCGCGTCGATCTGCTGGCGCGAGAGAGCGCGGCCACGCTTAATGCCAGCCTAGGCCCGCTAGGCGTGGAGGTGGTGGCCGCCTTCGAAGAGGCACTGCGCCGCAGCGGCATCAAGGCGCCCTTCTTCCTGACGCAGAACGACGGCACGCTGATGCCGGCTGCACAGGCGGCGCGCTTTCCAATCCTCACCGTGGCCTCAGGGCCGACCAATTCGATGCGCGGCGCGGCCTTTCTCTCGGGCCTGGCCGACGCCATCGTGGTCGACATCGGCGGCACGACCTCGGACGTGGGTGTGCTGCAGGCGGGCTTCCCGCGCCAGGCCGGCGTGGCGGTCGAGGTGGGCGGCGTGCGCACGAATTTCCGCATGCCCGATGTCTTCAGCGTCGGCCTGGGCGGCGGCTCCATCGTCAGCAGCGATCTCAAGAACCTGGGACCGCAGAGCGTGGGCTACCACCTGCACAGCGAGGCACTGGTGTTCGGCGGACAGACGCTGACCGCCACCGACATCGCCGTGGCGGCGGGTGTTGCAGCGCTGGGTGACGCGGCGCGCGTTCGACACCTGGACGGCGAAGCTGTGCGGCAATGCCACCTGCACCTCCAACACATCGTGGCCGACGCCGTCGAGCGCATGCGCACCTCCGCCGAGCCGCTGCCGGTGGTCGTGGTCGGCGGCGGTTCCATCCTGCTCGGCGGCCGGCTGCTGGACGGCGAGATCCACGTGCCAGCGCACTTCGGCGTGGCCAATGCCGTGGGTGCGGCGATGGCGCAGATCTGCGGCGAAGTTGACCGGGTTCTGTCAGTCGGCCCCGATCTGTCGCGCGAGGCGGCCATCGCCCAGGTTCGCGTCGAGGCCGAACAGCGCGCCATCGAGGCCGGTGCGGATGCGGCCACGCTGGCCCTCGTAGACACCGAGGATGTGCCGCTGGCTTATATGGGCGGCGGAGCCACGCGGGTGCGGGTGCGTGTGGTGGGCAATCTGCTGGGGCAAACAAGGTTCAAAGGAGTCTCGGCATGATGCTGATCGACGTGAAGGACATGGAGGCGATCGCCATCGGTAGCGCGATCTACGGCACCGGTGGCGGTGGCGACCCCTATATTGGCAAGCTGTTGGCACAGAACGCGATCCGCCGGCATGGCCCCGTCAAGCTGGTCGGGCTGGATGAATTGGCTGACGACGATCTGATCGTGCCCGTGGCCATGGCCGGCGCGCCGACGGTGCTGCTGGAGAAACTCGCCGACCCGCAGCCCCTGGTCGCCGCGCTACGCAGCCTGGAAGCCGTGCTGGGGCGCAAGGCAGCCGCGGTGATGTCCATCGAGGTCGGCGGCCTGAACTCAACCATCCCCTTCTGCACCGCCAGCACGCTGGGATTGCCGCTGGTCGATGCCGACACCATGGGCCGGGCCTTCCCTGAACTACAGATGACGCTGGCCACCTTGGCGGGCTTGAGCGCCTCGCCGCTGGCGATGGCTGACGAGCAGGGCAATGCCCTGGTCGTGAATGCCAAGGACAGCCACTGGAGCGAGCGCTTCGTGCGCAGCATCATCATGGACATGGGCGGCGCCAGCTACCTGGCCATCCACGCGATGACGGTAGCCCAGGCGCGGCGCGCCACCGTGGCAGGCTCGATCAGCCAAGCGCGGCGCACCGGCCAAGCCCTGTTTGACGCACGCGAGCGGCATTTCGACCCGATCGCCGAGTTGCTGCGAGTCACCAAGGGCTTTGCGCTGTTCCGCGGCAAAGTGCTCGACGTGCAGCGCCTCGTCGACGGTGGCTTCTCGCGCGGACAGGCGCAGATCCAGGGTCTGGACGGCGATACCGGCCAGAGTCTCACCTTGTTGTTCCAGAACGAATTCCTGCTGGCGCGCCGCGGCGACAAGGTGCTGTGCTCGACGCCGGACCTGATCGTCCTGGTCGACCTGGAAACCGGGGAGCCCATCACCGCCGAGCAGACCCGCTACGGTCTGCGTGTGGCGGTGCTGGGTCTGCCCTGCGTGCCTGCCTGGCGCAGCGCTGCGGCGCTTGATCTGGTCGGCCCACGCCGCTTCGGCTACGCGCTCGATTACCGCCCGGTCGAGCAGGTCATGATGGACCACTGAAACCCCAAACCGATCCGCTGCGCCAGCCCAGCACTCGAGCGAGCCCTGCCATGCATCGACTGAAAGTCATCACACCCATCATCACCGAGGGTCTGCGCGATATCGCCGACCTGCGCGCGCTCGAAGGTCCGGGCCTGCGTATCGAGCACACGCTGCTGGCCGAGGGCCCCCCCTCGATTGAGAACAGTTTTGACGATGCCCTTGCGGTGCCGGGTGTCCTTCTCAAGGCACTGGAAGCCGAGCAGGCTGGCTGCGACGCCATCGTGATCGACTGCTTCGGCGATCCCGGGCTAGGCCCGGCGCGCGAACTCGTCAGCATCCCGGTGTTCGGCCCCGGCGAGGTGAGCATGCACGCGGCGGCCATGATGGGCCATCGCTTCTCCATCGTCAGCGTGGTCGACAGCGTGATACCGCTGGCCAACGAAATGGCCCGCCGCTATGGGGTTGAGCGCCAACTGGGCACGATACGCATCATCGACATCCCGGTGCTGGATCTCGCCATCTCGCACCAGCACCTGCTGGGTGCCATGGCCGAGGCTGCATGCCGCGCTGTGCGCGAGGACCATGCTGACGTGATCGTGCTGGGCTGCACCGGCTTCATGGGCTGTGCCGACAGCGTCAGCGCCGCACTGGCGGCCGAGGGCCTGAGCGTGCCGGTCATCGATCCGATCCCCCTGACCGTGCGCATGGCGCATGCCTTCGCTGCCAGCGGCCTGAGCCACAGCAAGCGCGCCTGGGCCACACCCTCGCGCAAGCCCTTTAGCGGCTTCGCTGCACTGGCTGGCCTGATGGGCCAGCGCTGAGCATGGCCAGCAGCCCGAAAGCCGCCACGCTAAGCGACGTGCCGCGTGTCGGCACCTGGCGCATCCTGCTAATCCTGCTGGCCGTGATGATCGCGCTGCCCGCCTTCGTGATGGGCGCAGAGTTGGGCCACTCGCTGGGCGCCCAGAGGGCGCTGGTCGCAGCGCTGGGGGGTGCCGCCATCCTGGCCGTGATCGCCGGCCTGGGCGGCGCTGCAGGCGCCTATCACCGAGCCAGCACCTATGAGCTAATTCAGGAGGCCTTCGGCGAGCAAGGGGCCAAGCTGGCCAATGGCCTGCTGGGCTTGAGCATCCTGGGCTGGTACGGCGTGGTGGCTACCATGCTCAGCCACGCCCTGGCCTCGACGGCTCCGGCCCTGGCGACGCTGCCGAGTTGGAGCCTGGCGCTTGCGGGCTGCGCGCTGACCACGCTCACCGCGATGATCGGATTCCGTGCCCTGGACCTGCTGTCGGCCATCACCACACCGCTTAAGCTGGCCTTGCTGATCTGGACCTTTTTCGCAGCAGCGCAGGGCGGCCTGGGCCAAGCCTGGACCTACCGCCCGGCTACGGAGCTCCCGCTGGGCAGCGGCATCTCGATGGTGGCAGGCGGGCTGATGGTGGGCGCGGTGCTCTCGCCGGACATCGCACGCTTTGCACGTGCGCCCTGGCAGGCCGCGCTGGGTTGCGCCCTGGCCTTCGGTCTGGGCTTTCCAGCCGTGCTGATGCTCGCCGGCATACCCAGCTTGGTGAGCGCTGAGCGCGACCTGGTCAAAATCATGTTGATGCTGGGACTGGGTGTGCCGGCCATGCTGACCGTGGTGCTGACCGCATGGTCCACCAATGCCTTCAATCTGTACTCGGCCAGCCTGATCGGCGCGACCTTGAGACCGCGCCAGCCCAGCTGGCAGCTGGCCCTGATCGCCGGACTGAGCGGGACCGCCCTAGGCCTGGCCGGCATCAGCGACATGTTGGTGCCTTACCTGCTGCTGCTGGGCATCGCAATCCCGCCCATCGCCGGCATCTACCTGGTCAGTGCAGCGCTGCGCCGCCAGCACTGGCGTACGCCGCGAGCCTGGCACGGCGATGCGCTGCTGGCCTGGGCCTTCGCCAGCGGCTGGGCCGCCCTGGCGCCGCGTTGGTCACTGGCACTGTCGCCAGTGGCGGCGCTGGACTCCTTGCTGGTCAGTGCACTGGTCTATGCGCTGATGCGTCGCATGGGCAGGAGCGGTACCGCCGAAGCCGCCAAGGTCTGAGCGGCCTGCAGCGCGCTGGTTGATTCAGCTCTGCACCAGCCCATTGCGGATCGCGTAGACCGTCAGCTCGGAGTTATTCGCCAGCGCCAGTTTCTCCAGCACGCGGGCCCGGTAGACGCTGACGGTTTTCGGGCTCAGCGTCAGCTCCTCGGCGATGTCTGACAGGCGCTTGCCCGAGGCGATCATCACCAGGGTCTGCAGCTCGCGGTCCGACAGCTTGTGGTGCGCCTGCTCGGTGGTCGGTGCGGTCAGGCTTTCCACCAGCATCTGCGCGATCTCGGGTGTGACGTACTTGCGTCCCTGGGCGACGGTGCGCACCGCCTGCACCAGCAGCTGCGGATCGCCGCCCTTGTTGACGTAGCCGTAGGCACCCGCCTTCAGCGCGCGGATCGCGTACTGGTCTTCCGGATACATGGAGACGATCAGCACGCGTAGCGCAGCGCCTTCGTCCTTCAGCACATGCAGCACATCCAGTCCGCTGCGCCCCGGCATATTGATGTCGAGCACCAGCACATCACAATCGCGCCCTTCGCCGGCCAGCTGACGCATCAGGCTGCGCAGCTCACCATAGTCGCCAGCCTCGCCGATGACCTCGATGTCGGCCGCATCGGCAAGCGTGTCGCGGATGCCGCGCCGGATCAGGGCGTGGTCGTCGCAAAGTATCACTTTTATCATGCACTGCCCCAGGCAGATGGATCGTGGGCCGCGGCCTTGCCGTCGGTGGAGTCGTCATCAGAGTCACTGTCCGGCCCGTGCAAAGGCACCGACAAGATCAGGCTGGTCCCCCGCACACTGCTGCTGAGATCCACCCACCCGCCGACAGTCGCCGCCCGCTCGTGCAGGCCGCGGATACCGAAGCTGCGAGCCTTGGCCAAGTCACCAGGCGCAATGCCCTGACCATTGTCGCTGACTTCCAGCGTCAGCACGCCGGAGTCGACGCTGAGTTCGATGTCCACCCGGGTCGCGTTGGCATGCTTGGAGACGTTGGTCAGCGCTTCTTGCGCAGTGCGGTATGCCACCAGCGGCACGCCAGCCGGCAGTTGGATCTGCTCATGGCTGGTGCGTACCTTGGTCACGATGCCGGTGCGTCGCTCGAAGCGCATGCTCATCCACTGAACCGCGGCGACCAAGCCCTGCTCAAGAATCGCCGGCCGCAGGTTGTGCATGATGCGCTGGCTGGCTTCGATCGCGTAGCTGACCGTCTCGAGCGCCGACTGCACGCGCTGATGCAGCGCTTCGTTCTCGGCATGCCGGGCCATCCAGGCCAGATCGAATTTCAGTGCGGTCAGCGAGCCGCCGACATCATCATGGATCTCGCGCGCAATGGCGGCGCGCTCCATCTCGACGCTGGTCTGCAGATGTCCCGCCAGTTCATGCAGGCGCTGCTTGGACTTGCGCAGCTCGCGGTCCGCCTCCTGGCGCGCGCGCTGGGTCTCACTGGCCTCGATGGCATGCAACAAGGCCGGTGCAAGCCGGGCCAGATTGTTCTTCAGCAAATAGTCAGAAGCCCCAGTGCGCATCGCCGCAACGGCGGTGTCTTCACCGATCTCGCCAGACACCAGGATGAAGGGGATCACGCGCTTGCTGTCCTTGAGCATGTCCAGCACCAGCAAACCGGAAAAACCGGGCAGGTTGTAGTCGGACACGATGGCATCCCAGGGCTCGTGCAAGGCGGCGGCAACCTCAGCCAGCGTATCGACGCGCTCGACTTGAACGTCCAGGCCCGCCCGCCGCAGCTGGGCGAGTATCAGCTGGTGGTCCAGCTCGGAATCTTCAACATGCAGGATGCGCAGGGAACGCTCAGCACCGGAACTCATCATGGTGCCGAGTATGCCAAGAATGTATTGGGCGCCAGCAACACTCTGGCCAGCGCCCGCAAGCAGCTTGAGCATTCCATATTCCGGGTGAATACTAGGCGCCGGTCAGGAATTTTCGGTGATCTGCGCAAATAGACCGGATTCAGCTGGGTTGTCCTGTCGACATGCCGGGCGGAAATGCCGAAGATTCCACCATTGATGACGTACCTTTTTTGCCGACTTCAGACGGCAGCGTCATGGGTCGGGTGAGGAAAAACAAGCGTGGAGCCAAAAAGTTGATGACAGATACCCCTGCCCCCGACGAGCCCGGGATGCTCCCCTTGCTGGCTGCTGCCGAGATTCAGGATCACCTGATGACGGTAACCAACGATCTGGAGCGGCTTCAGCGGCTGCTTGACGATGCCGGCGAATCGCTGTCGGTTCACTTCTTCACCGCGTCGAGCCACCTCAACACCCTGTTGCGCCAAGCCGCCGAAAGAGGGGACAGCGAAACCGCGGGCTTGCACAACGTGATGGAGCAAATCGCTGGCGCCATCACCGCGCTGCAGTTCCAGGACATGGCCACGCAGTTAATCGCCCATACCAGCCAAAGGCTTCGGAACTGTGCCGACCAACTGGCCCGCGACACCTTTGGCGATGACGAGGACGGCGAGGCCGTGGTCGAGATCGCGCCTTTGCGCCCCAACCCCGTAACCCAGGACGAGATGGACGCTGGCTCCATCGAATTGTTCTAAAGGTTCCTACAGTTCAACCGATATCAGCTTGTTATCCGGAGAGAAAGCGATGCATTCAATTCTTGCTGTGGACGACTCGGCCTCGATGCGCCAGATGGTCTCCTTCACCCTTAAGAACGCCGGGTTCAACGTGGTGGAGGCCGTGGATGGTCAAGATGCCTGGGAAAAATCCAGCACGCGTGACTTCGATCTGGTGCTGACGGACCAGAACATGCCCCGCATGGATGGCATCAGCCTGACCAAGAAGCTCCGCGACAACCCCAAATTCAAAACCACCCCCATCCTGATCCTGACGACCGAGTCCAGTGACCAGATGAAGCAGGCCGGCCGCGCGGCCGGTGCCACGGGTTGGTTGGTCAAGCCCTTCGATCCAGCCAAGCTGATCGAAGTGATTGGCAAAGTGATTCGTTAAGGCACCGAAAGCGCAGAGGAGTAGAGCATGGGAGAAATGACCTCCGAAGGCGCCAGCCTTAGTGCCGGCATCGACCTGAGTCAGTTTTATCAAGTCTTCTTTGAGGAGGCGGGCGAGAACCTCGACAACATGGAGCAGCTGCTGCTGAACCTGAACATCGAGTCTGCCGACGATGAGGAGCTCAATGCGATCTTCCGCTGCGCGCACTCCATCAAGGGTGGCGCTGCGACATTTGGTTTCAGCGATGTGGCCGAGCTGACGCACCAGATGGAGACGCTGCTGGACAAGCTGCGCCGCCATGAGCTGGCCCCCAATTCGGACATGGTGGATGTCTTGCTGCAGTCGGGCGATGCCTTGCGCGCCCAACTGGGCCGCCACCAAGGTTCCGGCGCCGATGCTGTCGACACCACCGATTTGCTGAACAGCATCCGCGGCTTTGTTGAAGGTCAGGCGCCGGCGCCCGCAGCACCAGCTGCCGCGGCAGCAGCACCGGCTCCAGCGCCAGCAGCCGCAGCAGCGCCGGCCAAGCCCGGCGCGCGCCTGCTTGAGTTGCAAGTGGGCCCGCTGAGTGACCCCGGCCAGGCAGATAGCCTGGTGGATCTGTTCAAGGAAATCACCGACCTCGGCACCATCGAGCCGCTGGACGGTGGAATCTCTGCCGATGGCATGCGCCGCTTCAAGGTGCTCACCAGCAGCAGCGACAACGATCTGCTGGACCTGTTCACCTTCCACGTCGCCCGCGAGCAGGTCAAGCTCTTGCCTCATGGTCCTGGATTTGGCTTCCATGAAGGCGCGCCGGGTGCGCCCGCTGCTGAAGCGCCAGCAAGCGACCCTGGCTACGGTTTCTTCGACAACGCGCCTGGCGTGCCTACCGGTGCTGCCGCTGCAGCGGTTGCCGAAACACCCAAATCCGCCGTCGTTGCCAAGCCGGCGACGCCGGCCGCCAAGCCGGCAGAAGGTCGCCCGGCCGCAGGCGGGATGGATCAGTCCACGCTGCGCGTGTCGGTCGAGAAGGTCGACCAGCTGATCAACCTGGTCGGCGAGTTGGTGATCACGCAGGCGATGCTGGCGCAAAACAGCGCCGGCCTGGATCCGGCGCTGTACCAGCAACTGGCTTCCGGCCTGGCTGATCTGGAGCGCAATACGCGGGACCTGCAGGAATCGGTGATGTCGATTCGCATGATCCCGATGTCCATCGTCTTCAACCGTTTCCCACGCATGCTGCGGGATCTGGCGTCCAAGCTCGGCAAGAAGGTCGAGTTGGTGACTCAGGGTGAAGCCACCGAACTGGACAAAGGTCTGGTCGAGAAGATCACCGACCCGCTGACTCACCTGGTTCGCAACAGCTGCGACCACGGCATCGAGTCACCGGCCGAGCGGGTCGCCAAAGGCAAGCCCGAGCACGGCAGCATCACCCTGGTTGCATCGCACCAGGGCGGCTCCATCGTCATCGAAGTCCGCGATGATGGCCGCGGCCTGAATCGCGACAAGCTGATCAAGAAGGCGCGTGAGAAAGGCATTGACGCTCCTGACTCGATGACCGATTCCGAGGTTTGGGGCCTGATCTTCGCGCCTGGCTTCTCGACCGCTGATCAGGTGACCGATGTCTCCGGCCGAGGCGTTGGCATGGACGTGGTGAAGAAGAACATCACCTCGCTGGGCGGCACGGTCGAGATCGACTCGGCTGAGGGCTACGGCATGAAGGTCTCGGTGCGCCTGCCGCTGACCCTGGCCATCATGGATGGCATGAGCGTCGGCGTGGGTGAAGAGGTCTACATCCTGCCGCTGGCCTCGGTGGTCGAATCCTTCCAGGTGCAATCCGACACCATCAAGACCGTGGGCGGCTCGGGCCGCGTGGTCGAGGTGCGCGACGAGTTCATGCCGGTGATCGAGCTTGAGCGCGTGTTCAACGTGCCGCGCTTCGACTTCGAGCACGTCAGCTCCATCATGGTCGTCGTCGAAGCTGAGGGCGGGCGTGTCGCACTGCTGGTGGATGAGCTGCTCGGACAGCAGCAAGTGGTGGTGAAGAACCTGGAGGCGAACTACCGGAAGGTCACCGATGTCTCCGGCGCCACCATCATGGGTGATGGCCGTGTCGCGTTGATTCTGGATGTCGGCAGCTTGGTGCGCCGCTCGCGCCACTGACATCCCGCACGACGATTAGAACTAGAACGATATAGAGGAAGAGAAGATGAATCTGCGTGCCCTGCTCCGCCAGTTCAGCATACGCACCCGAATGATCGGGGCGATCGCTATGGTGCTGTCCTTGCTGCTGGTGGTTGGCGGTGTCGGCCTGCTTGGAATGAACTCGCTCAACAAGCTCACCCAGGAATTCGCTGACACATCGGTCGCCGAATCCGTGCAGCTCACCCGCCTGGTTCGCACCATGGCGGAGATGCGCGGTTTCGAGAAGGACATGATCATCAACTACGAGAAACCCGATGTCGTGAAGGCGACCCGGGCCAAGTGGGATGCCGCGCGCAAGTCGATTGGCGACATCGCCAAGGAAATGTCGGCCAGCCAGACCGAGGCCGACATCGCGCAGTTGAACAAGATGCTGGCGGCACTTGAAGGCTATGCCGGCAAGGCACAAGGCGTGCTGTCGGCGCTTGAGGCGGGCAACTACGACAACGCCGCAGTGGCCGACAAGCTGCTTGGCCGCGCCAAAGAAGATGTGGCCCTGGCGGAGAAGCTGATCGATGAACTGCGCGACCAGCTCGTCATCGAAAGCGATGCGACACAGAAGTCGGCGGCCACCACGCAAGCCAGCGTGCTGACGGCGTTCATCGTCGTGCTGGTGGTGTCGGCGATGGTGGTCGTCCCGCTGACCCTGCTGAACATGACCAGTATCTGCGAGCCGCTTTCGGACGCAGAGCAATTGGCCAACGCCATTGCTCAGGGCGATCTGACAAGCCTGCCCAAGCCCGTCGAAGGCAAGGATGAAGCCTCCCACCTGATGCAGTCGCTGCAGCACATGCAGCAGTCCTTGCAGGGATTGGTTGGACAGCTGCGCTCGTCCGCCGAGAACATCCGTACCGCATCGGTTGAGATCGCCAGCGGCAATCAAGACCTCTCCGGCCGCACCGAGCAAACAGCCAGCAACCTCCAGCAGGCTGCTTCCTCGATGGTGCAGCTGACCGGCACCGTCAAGCAGACGGCAGACTCGGCACGGACCGCGAATCAACTGGTTTCGTCCGCTTCCGGCGCGGCGGCCAAGGGCGGCGAGGTGGTCGGCCAGGTTGTCTCGACGATGGACGACATCAATACCAGCTCAAAGAAGATCAGCGACATCATCGGCGTGATCGATGGCATCGCGTTCCAGACCAATATCCTGGCCTTGAACGCTGCCGTGGAAGCAGCCCGTGCCGGTGAGCAGGGCCGCGGGTTCGCGGTCGTCGCCGGCGAAGTCCGCAGCCTCGCCCAGCGCAGCGCCGAGGCCGCCCGCGAGATCAAGACTCTGATCGGCGCGAGCGTCGAGCGCGTCGAAACGGGTGCTCGACTCGTGCAAGAAGCTGGCAACTCGATGGGTGAAATCGTCACCAGCGTGCAACGAGTCAGCGACATCATCGGCGAGATCGCCGCGGCTGCCAGCGAGCAGAGCGACGGCATTGCGCAGGTCAACCAGTCAGTCGTCCAGTTGGACCAGATGACGCAGCAGAACGCAGCCTTGGTCGAGGAATCTGCCGCAGCCGCGGAGAGCCTCAAGGACCAGGCAGAACGGTTGGCCCAGGCCGTGGACCGGTTCCGCATCAGCTCAAGCCCAAGCCAAGCGGCCGCGCACACGCCAGTGAAGACCAAGCCCGCGGCATCGAACAAGACCGTGTCGGCGCCCGCCAGGAGTGCGCCCGCCGCAGCCGCGAAGCCAGCCAGCAGGCCTGCCGCCGCCCGTACGACGACCAGCCCGGCGCCGCGACAAGCGCCAGCGCCACGTGTCATGCCGGCGCCTGCTCAAGCCGCAAAGCCCGCCGCGCAACGCCAGTCGGACAAGACTGCGGTTGCCGATGGCGAGTGGGAAAGTTTCTGAGCCACTCTTTCTTCAGTCAGCCACTCACTCAACGATCCCGCACACAGACGAGGTAAGCCATGGAACAAGTCTCCGAAACCACTCAACTGGTCCCGCATGCCGGTTCCGGCAATCTGACCGTCAAGGCTCATGGTCCGGCCAGTGGGGAATATCTGACCTTCCGCCTGGGCAGCGAAGAGTACGGCATCGACATCCTGAAGGTTCAGGAGATCCGCTCCTACGAGCCGCCCACTCGCATCGCCAACGCGCCGGATTTCATCAAGGGCGTGGTGAACCTGCGCGGGGTCATCGTCCCCATCGTCGATCTGCGTCTGAAGCTCGGTTGCCCGACGGCTGAGTACAACAGCTTCACGGTCGTGATCGTGCTGAACGTTCGCAACCGCGTGGTCGGCGCTGTGGTCGACTCCGTGTCCGATGTGCTGGAACTCAGCCGCGACTCGATCCGCCCGGCACCCGAACTCAATGCCAGCGCGGTCGATACCAGCTTCATCACCGGCATCGGCGCGGTCAATGACCGGATGCTGATCCTGATGGACATCGAGGGCCTCATGAGCAGCGCCGACATGGGCCTGATGGATGTGATGGCTTCTTGAGTTTGACCTGAACCCGGCTCCTTGCCGGGTTTGTGCTTTCTGGCCCCACAAGCAGTCCAGGCGTCGACCGTGCGCCTTCCGGATAAGGAGTACCCATGTCCGCTCAAGTCACTTCGATCGCCAGACGCGTCTCGCTGTTTGGCAGTCTGACGCTCGCAGCGATCCTGCTAGGCAGCAGCGTGGTCGTCAGCATCATGCTCAGCCGAGACGCCAACGAGCGCGTCATCACTTGGGTCGGCGACAAGACATCGGCCATCGCTGACAGCATCCAGGCGCTGGACGACGCCGCGCGATCCCAGACCCAGCGGTCGTTCGGCACCTTCAGGCAGGAGTTCGGCCCGGCGTTCACCTTGGACCCCGCCACGGGCGAATTGCGGGACTGGGGCCCGCCCTTGAATGGCAACTTCACGCAAGTCGACAAGTTCGCATCCACCACGGGCGGTGTCGCCACGGTGTTCGCCGCCAAGGACGACGACTTCATCCGCATCACCACTTCGTTGAAGAACGAAAAGGGCGAGCGAGCGATGGGCACGCTGATGGGCAAGCAGCACCCGGCCTACGCAACAGTCAGCGCTGGCAAGCCCTACACCGGCCGCGCTACCCTGTTCGGCCATGCCTACATGACCTACTACGAGCCTGTGAAGAACGAAGCCGGCAAGGTGGTGGGCTTGCTGTTCATCGGCTTCTCGCTCGATAGTTTCGAAGCGGCCATCGCCAAGATGGCCCAGGACTCCAAATTCTTTGACACTGGCGGGATCTACCTGCTGGCCGGAAACATTGATCCGGCCAAGGCCCGCCTCTTCGGCCACAAGACAGCCAGTGGCAAGCCGGTGAGTGAGGCTGCTCCTGGCCTGGACAAGATCTTGGCCGAGGCTGATGAGCGCGGCTACATCAGCGAAGTGCCCGATGTTCTGGGCAACGGCCGCAGCGACAACTTTGCTGTGGTGCGCAAGAGCGAGAAGACCGGCCACTGGGTGATTGCTCAGGTGTCCAGCGGTGAAGCCTCAAGAGCGCAATGGGCCACCCTGCTGCCCTTCTGGCTGCTGCTCGGCGGCGCCGCCGTGGCACTGGGCTTCGGACTGCTGTGGATGATGCGCAACTGGGTCGCTCAGCCCCTTGCCAGCCTGAGCGACGCGATCAAGGCCATTGCCCAAGGCGACCTGACCACAGCCGTGCACAGCGATCGGCCCGATGAGATTGGTGCCCTGATCCGCGACACAGAAGCCATGCGCAGTCGCCTGGCGGACATGATCGGCACGGTACGCCATTCAGTCGATTCGATCGGCACCGCCAGCGGTGAGATTGCTTCGGGCAATCAGGACTTGAGCCAACGCACGGAGCAGACCGCGTCCAATCTGCAGATTGCTGCGTCGTCCATGGAAGAGCTCAGCAGCACCGTCCGGCAGACCGCTGATTCCTCCCGCACGGCCAATCAACTGGTATCCAGCGCCGCGGCGGCGGCCGCCCGCGGTGGTGATGTGGTCGGCCAGGTCGTCTCGACCATGGACGAAATCAATGCCAGCTCGAAGAAGATCAACGACATCATCGGCGTGATCGATGGCATCGCCTTCCAGACCAACATCCTGGCCCTGAACGCTGCTGTGGAGGCCGCCCGCGCCGGCGAGCAAGGCCGCGGCTTCGCCGTTGTCGCCAGTGAAGTTCGCTCGCTGGCCCAGCGCAGTGCTGAAGCCGCCAAGGAAATCAAGACGCTGATCGGCGCCAGCGTGGACCGCGTCGAGGTAGGCGCGCGACTCGTGCAGGAAGCCGGCACGTCGATGACCGACATCGTCTCCAGCGTCCAACGAGTCGCCGACATCATTGGCGAGATCAGTGTCGCGTCGGCCGAGCAGAGTGATGGTATCGGCCAGGTCAGTCAGTCGGTCGCACAGTTGGACCAGATGACCCAGCAGAACGCAGCGCTGGTCGAAGAATCTGCAGCGGCGGCCGAAAGCCTGCGAGAGCAGGCGCATCGACTGGTGGGCGCGGTGTCAGTGTTCCGCACCTCCGCGTCGGCTGCGGCCGCAGCGTCGACCACGCACAGCCATGCCGGCATGCGCGCTGCGTCGCCAGCAAAAGCGCCAGTCAAAGCGCCCGCCAAGACGTCCGTCAATGCGCCGTCCGCGGCCGCACGAACAGCGGCGCCTGCCAAGTCCAAGCCGGCGCAGTCCAAACCTTCAGCGCCCCGCTCGGCCCCTGCTGCGGCGCCCAAAGCCGCGGCAAGCCAGCCCGTCGCCGCACGCACCAGCGACAAGGTCAGCGACGAATGGGAGAGCTTCTGACCTTGCTGCCAGATTTGACGCAGCGCGCTGGCCGGCTCAGTCCCCCTGCGCCGCGCGCAGCGTCGCGATCACCGGACGTTCCAGCACACCCCGCAGGCTCCACCAGCCGGCCAGCTGCGCCAGCAGCGCTCCCGCGGCCATGCTGGCCGGCAGCACCCACAGGCTGCCGCCCCAGCTGAATTCGAAGACATAACGCGCCAACAGCGCTGACAGCAGCAGTGCCATGCCGCCGCCAAGCAGGCCAGCCAAGGCGCCGACGCCGATCAGCTCAGCCCGCTGCACGCGGGACAGCAGCTGCGAGCTGGCGCCCAGCGCTCGCATCAGGCCGAACTCGCGGATGCGCGCCTCGCGCGTGCTACCGACTGCGGTCAGCAGCACCACCACGCCGCTGGCCAGCGTGAAGCCGAACAGGAACTGCACCGCCTCGATCACCTGGTTCAGCACGCTCTGCACCTGGCGCAGCTGGGCCGAGACATCGACCGCGGTGATGTTCGGAAACTCCCGTGCCAATCGTTTGTCGAGCGCCGAACCCTCCGGCGCACGGAAGGCCGCGATATAGGTCAGCGGCAGCTCTGGCATCTCGGCACGCGGATACATGACAAAGAAGTTCACCCGCATCGAGGCCCAATCCACCTTGCGCAGGCTGCTGATGCGCCCCTCGACCGTCTGGCCCGCAATGTCGAAGCCCAGCCGATCACCCAGCTTGATGCCCAGCTGCGTGGCCAGCCCCTCTTCCACACTCAAGCCATCCGCTTCGTCCTCACGCCATTGACCGGCAATCAGGCTGTTGTGCGCCGGCAGGCTGCGGCTGTGGCTGAGGTTGAACTCGCGCTCCACCAGGCGCTGGGCGCGGGCCTCGCCGAACTGCTGCGGTGACACCGCCTGCCCGTTGATGCTGACCAGGCGACCGCGAATCATCGGATACCAGTCGAAGCTGGAAACGCCCCCTTCAGCGAGCGCTGCGCGAAAAGCGTCCCCCTGCTCCGGCTGGATATTGATCACAAAACGGTTTGGCGCATCGGCGGGGCTGGCTGCGCGCCAGCTGTCGATCAGATCGGTGCGCAGCAGCACCAGCAAGGTCAACGCCATCAGGCCCACCGACAGGGCCGATACCTGCACCACCGCGAATACCGGCCGCGCCGCCACCTGGCGCGTGGCCAGCAGCAACCAGCGCGGCAAGGCCACTCCACCCGCCCCCAGCGGCACCAGACGCCGCAAGGACACCACCGCAAGCCAGGCCAGCAGCGCAAACAAGCCGAGCGCCAGTCCGAAGCCGCCAGCCGCCATCAAGCCCAGCAGCGCGTTCTGCGCCAGCAGCACCAGAATGCCGGCAAAGCCCAGCACACCGGCCGCCAGCACCAGCAGCGAGCTGGCCTTGAGCCCGCCCAGATCACGGCGGATCACGCGCAGCGGGGGCACCGCAGCCAGCTGCAGCACGGGCGGGACACCAAAGCCCAGCAACAGGCTCATACCGAGACCGAGGCCCAGTCCGACCGGCCACAGGCTCGGAGCGGGCAACTGCACCTCGATCAGCCCGGCCAGCAGGGCCAGGAAGACGTGGTGCAGCGCGTAACCCAGCAGCACGCCCGCTACGCTGGCGAGCAGACCGACCAGGCCGAACTCCAGCCCATAGGACCAGGCGATGCGGCGCTGCGGCTGGCCGAGCACGCGCAGCATTGCGCAATCGTCCAGGTGTCGCGCCGCAAAGTCGCGCGCCGCCAGCGCCACCGCCACCGCAGCCAGCAAGGCCGCCAACATCGCCACCAGTTTCAGAAAGCGTGAGGCACGGTCCAGCGTCTGGCGCATCTCGGGCTGTCCGCCCTCCAGCGTTTCCAATCTGACGCCGCGCAGGTGCTCCGTTTCAATCAGGCCGCGAGCACGCTTCTCAAAGCTGGCCAGCGCGGCCGCACGCCCCTGCGGGTCGACCACCGCGAATCGGTAATTCAGCCGGCTGGCAGGCTGCACCAGCCCCGTCGCGGCCAGGTCGGTCTGGGCCAGCATCACGCGCGGCGCGAAGTTGACGAAGCCGCCGCCACGGTCAGGCTCTTCGGCAATCAGCCCGGCCACCTGCAGGCTGAGATCGCCCAGCAAGAGCTTGTCGCCAAGCTGCAAGCCCAGGGCATCGAGCACCGGCGCATCCACCCAGACCGTGCCGGGCGCAGGCGCGCTGACACTGCGTCCATCCAGCAAGCGCAGGTGGCCCCTGAGGGGATAGGCCTTATCGACCGCCCGAACCGCCACCAGTCGGCTGGCGCCGCCGCGATCTTCCGGTGCACGGGCCATGCTGGGAAAGCTCACAGAGGCGGTGGCCTTCAGCCCCAGCTCGGCGGACAGGGCCTGCAGCGCAGCGGCCGTCGGCTTGTCACTGGACAAAACGGCATCGCCGCCCATCAGCCGGCCGGCGTCGCGCTGCAGCCCCCGCTCCAGCCGGTCGGCCAGAAAGCCCACGGCACAGACCGCGGCCACCGCCAGCGCAACCGCGAGGACCAACAAGCGCAACTCGCCCGCGCGCCAGTCTCGCCACAGCTGGCGCCAGGCGAGCAGCCAGACGGCGGGCGGACGCTGGGCAGAGGAAGAGGACGACGGCAAGGCTGGCGAGGAGGTGCGGCTCATGGCTCGCACTGTAGCGCCCAGCGCCTACCAGGCGCGGGGCCAGGGCCATGGCAGCAGCAGCACCGGCCGCGGCCCCATGAGAGGTCCCTATAATCCTCCGTACGCGGGTGTAGTTCAATGGTAGAACGGCAGCTTCCCAAGCTTCATACGAGGGTTCGATTCCCTTCACCCGCTCCACATCTCGCTAGCTACTTGATTCTGTTCAGGATTTCGAGCTAGCCCGGCACCAGGTACAGCGCACTCATACAAAGGGTGCCCTTTGAATAGCTTGGTTCGCCGCCGCAGCGGCATCTATTTCGTCCGCCTTGTCGTCCCCCCAGCCCTGCGCACACTTGCCGGCAAACGCGAGCTCATCAAGTCGACGGGACACAGCAACCGCCAGGCAGCCAAGGTTGTAGGCAGTCGCCTCCTGGCCGTCATGCGGCAGTGGCTGGCTGACTTGGCAGAACAACGCTTGCACCCCATGGATCTTGATCGAATTGCAGCCGGACACCCGGCGATAGGCATCACTACACACCTGAGCCTGAACAAGGCAGCAGACCTGAGCGGTTTCACCGAAGCTGAACTCTTGGGCTTTGCAGCGAACACGCAGCTTGATCTGCTGGTCGAGGTGCATCAATTGCGTGGCCACTGGGTACCGCTTGCCGACCTGGATCGCGCGCCGGCATCTGAGGGCGGCGGGCTGGAGCTGCCAGCCAATGCGACCTACCTGCCTAGCAGCGCGCGCTCATGCATCGAATCAGGGTGGTTGCGTGTAATGGGTGACGACCTTTCTGCGGTCGCACAAGCCCTCCTCTCCTCTCGCCCAGCCTCGTTGGTAGCTCTGACCAGCCCTCGAGGCAATGACCAAGCCTTCATCCCGGATGAGACTCACTCCCTTCATTCCGGACACGCTGAACCGGCCACGATAGAAAGAACACGCAGGGAGAGGACACCGCTTCGAGTCGTTGGAGCATGCCAGCCGACTGATCGGAGACTGGATCCACTTCTACAACCACAGGCGCCCACATCAGGCACTGAACATGAAGACCCCCGCTGAGGCATTCGCATTAGCGGCCTGACCTGAGCGGGATTTGCTGGGTCAATACACAGTCTCTTCCCGGATGTACAACCGGCATGTACAAAAATCACGGCGATTCGTGTACAAAGAACAGCACACAAACAACTCATCCGCGCCTGTAAAGCCGAGACCTACCTAGGAAAATTCAGAGTTGGACTTGGTCGTGGGTAGGACTCCCTTCACCCGCTCCAGTCAACGATCCGGCTGCGAGCGCCCTGTCCGTGTGGCGCACCCGGACGCTGCTGATCGCGCATGAAACAGTCGTCCAAGAGCATTGCCCAATGAACGCCTGGTCACCACGTGCCTGACGCCACGAATCCGAACCCAGCAGCCGTCAAGCGCTATGGCATGGGCTTGGCCGGCCGGGCAGCGCTGATCACGGCCCTGGCCTTCTTGCTGGCCTTCCTGACTGCGGGCCTGATCGCCCTGAACTTCTTCGAGCGGCAGTACGTCGAGCAGACCGCTCAGCACCAGTACAAGCTGCTGCGAGCGCTGGCCGATGGATTGGACAGCGAACTGCAGACATCGCGGGCCGTGCTTGCCGCGGCAGCAGTCCAGGTGAATGCAGCGGTGCTGCACGATCAGGCCTCAGCCGAGCGCTTCCTCGATTCACGCACCTTCTTGCGCCGCCGTTTCGAGCTCGGCCTGCTGCTGGTTCGGCAAGAGCCGACCCCCTGGATGGCCAGCGACACCAGCAGCCGCACCCAGCTGCAGGACCTCAGCCCCGCGGAAATCGACATGCTGGCCCGCTTGCGGGCAACCGGGCAAGCGCAGTTGTCACGTGTGTTTGCCGGCAAGCAGGGCGAGCCGGTGCTCAGCATGGCCGCAGCGGCAGCCGGTGGCATCGCCCTTGTCGGGCGCCTGTCGATTCTTTCGGCTGAGAACGCCGGCGATCTGCGCCACCACAAGATCGGCGATTCCGGCTACCTCTTCATGACGAGTGCCGAACGCCTGATGCTGATGCATCCTGACAGCCAAAGGCTCTTGCGCACCGCGGCAGAGCCCGGCCAGAACAAGGGCTACGACCTCGCGATCGAGCAGGGTTTCGAAGGCAGCATGGAGACCACCAACAGCACCGGGCTGCGCAGCCTCAGCTCTTTCGCCCGATTGCCCTCGGTCGGTTGGGTGCTGGCGGCCAACTATCCGAAGTCCGAAGTCGAAGCACCCTACTGGCGCTCCGTCACCGCCGTTTCAACTTTGACGGCAGTGACCGTGATCAGCCTGCTGGCCTTGCTGCTGCTGCTGCTCAACCGTCTGTTCGCGCCCTTGCGGCAGCTGCGTGCCCACCTCAGCCAAGTCGGCGCAGGCCATGCGCAGCAGTTTGCCGGCAATGCGTCAGGCGAAATTGCCGAGATCGCGCAGGCCTACAACGAAATGATCGCCCGCCTCGACTCCAGCGAGCAAGCGCGCCAGGAGCAGCAGGCGCTGGTGGTGTCGCTGAATGAGCAGCTTGAAGCCCGTGTGGTGCAGCGCACCCTGGAGCTGCAGCATGCCAACGACGAGCTGTCTGCATCGCTGAGTCATATTCAGACCATGCAGGGCGATCTGCACAAAGCCGAGAAGCAGGCATCGCTGGGACGCATGCTGTCCAGCATCTCGCATGAGCTGAACACACCGATGGGCAATGCGCTGTGTACCGCCGAGGCGCTTCGCGCCCGCACGCGCGATCTGCGCCTTGCCGTCAGCGACGGCAAGCTCTCGCGGAGCCAGTTGAACGACTTTCTGCAGTTCAGCAGCCAATCGAGCGAACTGGTCGAACGCAATCTGGCACGCGCAGCCAATCTCCTGGACAACTACAAGCAGCTCAGTGAGCTGCCGATGCAACACCCGCAGCGCGCAGTCGAACTGCGCCGCCTCACTGAAGAGTTGCTGCACAGCCACCAGGCTGCGAGCACCAAGCTGCAGGTTCAAGTGCTCAACGATATCCCGGCGGATCTAAGCGTCGCGATGGATGCCAGCAGCCTGATGCTGATCGTCGACAAGCTGTTGATGAATGCATTGGATCACGGCGTTACCGAGGGCAGCGCTGCTCAGATCCGTCTCTCAGCCTGCCTGGACGACAAGCAAGTGCTGGTGCTGGAAGTGCAGGACAACGGCGCCGGCATCGCCACCGCCGATCTGGGCCGCGTCTTTGATCCGATGTTCACCACCAAGCTGGCGCAAGGCCATTCAGGGCTCGGCCTGACCCTGGTGCATCGTCTGGTCACCGAAGTGCTGGGCGGCGAGGTCCGCCTGCACAACCGGCCAGGCCTCGGGCTGCGGGTGGAGATCCGCCTGCCTGTTCAGCAGCGCTGAACAGGCAGGGGCATCGCCTATGCAGCGGGCCGCCCTGGCCGGACTCAGGCTGCCAGCGCCAGATCTGGCAAAAGCTGGGCGCAAACCTGGCCTCGCCCCTGGGCCTTGGCACGATAGAGCTGGATGTCTGCCTGCGCCAGCATCGAGTCCATCGTGCAGGTCGGGCCGGGCGAACCGACGGCGACCCCCACGCTGACGGTCACGAGATCGCACACATCGGACAGCACATGCGGCACCCGCAGCGCACGCACCGTCTGCTCTAGCGCATGCGCCACGGCACGCGCACCGGCCTCGTCAGTCTCGGGCAGCACACAGGCGAACTCCTCGCCGCCAAAACGGCAGACGATGTCGCCAGGCCGCTTGAGCACCGTGCGCAACGCCAGCGCCACACTGCGCAGGCAGTCATCGCCGGACAGATGACCATAGTGGTCGTTGTAGCTCTTGAAGAAGTCGACATCGATCAGCGCGATGGCCAGGCTGCTCTTGTTGCGCTGCGCGCGCTGCAACTCGGCGTTGAATCGCTCATCGAAGAAGCGCCGGTTGTGCAGGCCCGTGAGCCCGTCGATGAAGGCCAGTTCACGCAGCAGATCGGACTGCAGCTTGAGCTTGAGCTGGGTTCGCGCCCGAGCCCGTACAACGGCCGGGTTGAACGGCTTGCTGATGAAGTCGACCGCTCCGCAATCCAGTCCGCGGGTCTCGGTCTCGGCATCCTGATGCGCGGTGACGAAGATCACCGGCGTCTCGCGCAGCTGCGGATCCGCCTTCAGGCGCAGGCAGACCTCGAAACCATCCATCTCCGGCATCTGCACATCGAGCAGCACCAGGTCCGGCAACTGCTGGCTGCACAACTGCAGCGCCTGAGCCCCGGAAGTCGCCATGAAGACCTGGCAGTCGGCAGCAAAGACCCGGTGCAAGGCTTGAATATTCAGCGCCTGGTCGTCGACGATCAGCAGGCGTGGCTTGCGCCCCAGCAGCTCGTGCAGTTCAGTGTGCAAGGCGGGCTCCAGCTTCGAAGCAAATCATGGTGGGTTGAGAGTGTCCAACAATTTAGCGCAGCATTGGCTGGCCGCCGAAAAGTCCAGCTCGGCCACCGCCTCATCGAGCGCTTCGAGCCAAGTCGGGTCCAGGCCTGTGCCATGCTGGCGACGCAGCGTCTCCAGCGCATCCAGCGCTTCCAGGTCGGACGCGCCGAGCAAGTCGGCCAGCGCCTGCAATGCGACGCGTGCCGCATCTACATCGAGCGTGCTCCGCGCAGGGACGGCTGCCCCATCGAGCGCCGCTTCCAGCTCGTTCGCCGTCTCGATCAGCGCCTTGCAGCTCCGCTCCATCTGCAGCTCAAGCTCGTCGATGTACCGGTCCTCCAGCCGCCCCGAATCGCGCAGCAGTTCCTCCCCATGGCGCGCCATCTGCGCCAGGCGCTCGGCGCCCATGGTCGCGGCCAGGCCCTTGAAGCCATGCAGCAGCGCGGCAGCAGCGGTCGGCCCAGCCGCCTTGCGCAACTCGCTCGGCAGAGAGGTGGCGCTGGCAGCAAAAGAACGCGCCATGCGGACGTACAGCCCATGCTTGCCCATCAGGCGGCTGATGGCGCCCGGCAGATCCAGCCCGGCTTGCCCGGCCTGCCTGACCAACTGCTGCGGCAAGTCCGTCTGCGGCGCTGGGCTCGGCGCCGCGGCCTCGCCGCGTCCGGTCAGCCGGCGCAGCAGCGCCACCAGCGCGTCGAGATCAAAAGGTTTGCCGATGTGCTCGCTCATGCCAGCGGCCAGGCAGTCGGCACGGTCGGAGGCCATGGCATTGGCCGTCATCGCGATCACCGGCAAAGCGGCCCACTCGGGACGCTTGCGGATCTCTCGTGTCGCGGTATAGCCGTCCATCACCGGCATCTGCACATCCATCAGCACGGCATCGAAGCTGGCACCTTGTGCAGCCAGCAGATGCAGGCGATCCAGCGCGATCTGGCCATTGCCGGCCAACTCCACCTGCGCCCCCTCGTCCTGCAGCAACTCCTGCGCGACCTGCTGATTGTTGAGGTTGTCCTCCACCACCAGCAAGCGCATTCCGGCCAGACGGCCCGCAGCGCCCGGCTGCAGCCGGTGCGCGAGCACGTCCTCGGCAGGCGCCGCTGCCACGCCGAGATGCAGCTCGAAATGGAAGCGGCTGCCCTGGCCTGGCGCACTGTCCAGCGCCAGCTCCCCCCCCATCAGGCGCACCAAGCGCTGGCTGATCGCCAGGCCCAGGCCGGTGCCGCCAAAGCGCCGCGTAGTCGAGGCTTCAGCCTGAGAGAAGCCGGCGAAGATCTGCTGCTGATGCTCAGGCGCAATGCCGATGCCGGTATCGGTCACCTCGATGCCCACGGCCTGAAGCCCTTCAGCTTCACCAGCGTTGCTGAGCTGGATGCGCACCTCGCCTGAGGGCGTGAACTTGATCGCATTGCTGCCGAGATTGATCAGCACCTGCTTCAAGCGCAGCGCGTCACCCTGCAACCAGGCTGGCAGGCGAGGATCCCGAACCAGGGTCAGGCGCAAGGCCTTCTCGCCCCGCGAGGCAGTCAGCACCGCCTCCAGATCTGCCAGCAAGGCATCAATGCTGAACGGATGCAGGTCCAGCTCCATCTTGCCGGCCTCGACCTTGGAGAAGTCCAGGATGTCGTTAAGCAGGCTCAGCAGCGAGCGCGCCGCGCCGTCGATCTTGCTGGCGTAGTCGCGCTGGCGGCCATCCAGCGGCGTGCGCTGCAGCAGCTGCAGCATGCCGAGGATGGCGTTCATGGGGGTGCGGATTTCGTGGCTCATATTGGCCAGGAAGCGGCTCTTGGCCTCGGACGCCTGCTCCGCCGCCTGAGTGGCCTGAACCAGATCGGTGATGTCGATCCGAAACCCCACCGTGTGGCCATCGGCCATGCGGCGCTCGACCACGCGCACCCAGCGGCCGTCGTCCAGGCTCTGCACCAGGCTGGTGTCCGCATGCCGGTGCGCCGCCATCCGCTCGGCCACCCATTCTTCAACCCGGCCGATCGCCGCCGCGTACTGTCCACGCTCGGCACCGGCGCGGATGATCGCTTCGAAGCTGGTCCCCGGCACGATCAGGTCGGCCGAAGTCGCGTACATCTGGCGGTACTTCTCGTTGCAGAACAGCAGGCGGTCCTGCGGGTCATACAGCACGAAGGCTTCATTGACCGTGTCGATGGCACCGCGCAGCAGGGTCTCGGCGCTGAGCCTGTCGCGCACGGCACTGCGCAGCTCAGTCACATCTGTGTAGGTGGCGACCAGGCCAAGCGGCGCTGGATTGCTGCGCACCTCCATGACAGAGCCATCCGGCCGCGTCCGCTCCCAGACGAGGGGCTCGCGCAAGGCCACCTGCACCCGACCCAGCGCCATCGCGATGGCGGTCTCCAAGGGCGTGTCGCCGTAGTCGCCGCGCGTCCAGGACAGCTCCACTTGGCGACTGACCGGCACCACATCGCCACCGAGCACATCACGCGTGATGCCGAGCTGATCCCAGAAACGCTGATTGCTGAGCACGATGTTCGCGTCGGCATCAATCAGGACCAGTCCGCAGGGCAGGCTTTCCAGCACGGCACGCAAAAGCTCGGCCGCCTGCTCGCGGGCCGCTTCGAGCTGCTTCCGCTCACTGATATCGACGTAGGTCGTGATCAGGCCGCCGCCTGGCAAGGGGGAGCCGCGCACTTCAAGCGTCACTCCATTCGGACGCACGCGCTCGAAGCGGTGAGCTTCCTTGGAATGCGCGCTCTCGAACAGCTCTCGCACCAGCCGCTCGGCATCTTCGACCGGACCGTACTCGCCCCGCGCGGCATTGAAGCGCGCCAGATCCTCGAAGCTCGGCGCTCCGGCATCGAACAACTCTGACGGCAAATCCAGCAGCGTGTGGAATTGCTGGTTGTCGGCCAGCAAACGCCAGTCGGGGCCGAAGACGATTAGGCCGCAAGGCAGGTTGTCCAGCACCGAGCGCAGCACCGCATTGCTGCGCTCGGTGCGGGCCTCCAATTCACGCCGCGCCGTGATGTCGGCAAAGGCGCCGACCAGACGCGCGCCACTGCCGTCTGCGCGCTCGACCTCGCCCACGCTGCGCAGGCACCTGGCCGGGCCCTGCTTGGCGAGCGTCTCCAACTCCAGATCCCAGCCCTGCCCGTGGGCCATGGCTTCATCGATGGCCGCTTGCAGCCGCGCCCGGTCAGCGTCGCCGAAGGCCTGCAGCAAAGAGCTGAGCCCTGCGTCAGTGCCCAAGGCCGGACCGAACAGCGCCGTCATTCCGGCCGATAGGCTCAAGGCCTGCGTATCCAGGTCAAAGGACCAGCCCCCGACACCCGCCAGGCTCTCCACGCGATTGAGCAAGCGTCGGCCTTCCCTCAGGCGCTGTTCGGCCTGCTTGCGGGCGGTGATGTCCAGATGCGTCCCGGCCATCTCCAGCGGCCGGCCGTCGGCATCCCAGCTGAGCAGCTTGCCGCGGGTCAGCACCCAGATCCAATCGCCGCTGGCATGGCGCATGCGCAGCTCGGACTCGTACAGCGGCACGTCGCCCGCCAGGTGGCTGCTCAGCGCAGCCTCGGCCGCCGGAAGGTCGTGCTCGTGCACCAGCCGACGCCAGGTCTCGATGCTCGCGTCCTGCACATCGTCGGCCGTCAAACCCAGCATCTCGGCCCAGCGCGCATTGAAGCTGGCGGCACCCGTCTGCAGGTTCAGCTCCCACGTGCCGGCGCCGGTTCCCTCGATGATGTGACTCAGGCGCTGGCGCTCGCGCTGCAGCTCATCGGCCGCACGTTGACTCTGCGTGATGTCGAAGCGGATCGAGACATAGCGCGCCGGCACCCCTTGCTCGTCCAGAATGGGCGCGATCAAGCTGTCCACCCAGTACAGGGTGCCATCCTTGGCGCGGTTGCATATCTGTCCGCGCCAGGAGCGACCTGCAGAGATCGTGGCCCACATCTCTTCCCAGAACTGCGGGGCCATCAGCCCAGAGCTGACGATGCGGTGGTTGGCGCCCAGCAGTTCCATACGGCCATAACCGCTGAGCTGCTCGAAGCCTTCGTTCGCGTCCAAGATCAGGCCTTGCCGGTCAGCCACCGAGACGATGGCATGGGTTTCCACCGCTTTCCAGACCGCGCGGCTCTCGGCTAGCGCACTCGCCAGGGAGGCTTCTGTGTGCTTGAGCCGGGTGATGTCATGCAGGATGTCGACGAAGCCACGCAGCCGGCCCTGCGCGTCACGTTGCGGCAGCAGGTTGCGGTGCACCCAGCCCTCACTGCCGTCGCGCCGAATGATGCGCTGCTCGAGCTGACAGGCTTGCTCGCGCCGCCGCGCGTCGTCGATCAGTCCGGCACTGCCCGAGGCTGCATCGGCGAAGAGCTCGCTGGAATGTTGCCCGAGCGCTTGCTCCGCACCCAGACCGGTGACGCGGCTGAAGCCTTCGTTGACCCACTGGATCTGACCTTGTGGATCCAGATACATCACCGCGTCACCTGTCGCCCGCGCCACATGCGCCAGACGCTCCAGGTCCTCGGTCAAACGCAGTGCCAGGGATTCGGCGCGGCTGCGCGCAGAAACCAGCACAAAGCCGGCCAGCGCCAGGCCCAGGCTGGCAAGAACGCCGAAGCCGATCACCCAGGCGCTGGCAGAACCCGTGGCCAAGCCCTGTTCGAAGGCGGCATTGCCGCGCAGCAGCAGCGTAAAGCGCTGACCACCGAAGTCGATCGCCCGGAGCCCCTGCAAGCCCATGGCGCCTGGCGCGCCGGGCTCACTGGCGTACAGCAGGCGCTGCGCATCGGCCAGCGCGCCGTCATGGAACTCGACATCCAGCTGCCCCTCGGCCAGTCGCTCAACCCGCGCCAGCAGTTCGGGCATGACGATCGACGCGTAGGCGAGGCTGATCAGCGCGCGCTGGCGCTGCTGGGGCGTGACCGGGTCAGCGCCGGGTCGGTAGATGGGCAAGAGCAGCAGGAATGCGGGCTGCGCCTTGGCATCGTGCAAGAGGTTGAAACGGCCACTAAGCGCCGGCTCGCCGCTGCCGATGGCGCGCTCGATCGCCTGCCGCTTGATCGCTTCAGCGCCGATATCCAGCCCCCAGGCCAGGTAGTTGCGTGACAGCGGCGCGACATGCTTGATGACGTAAGCCGTAGGGTCGGTTCCGCCCTGGCCACGGACACGGAACTCAGCCAGCGTCTCGCTGCGCATCTGCAGTTCAAACGCGTCCAGCGCCGACCGCCGGACCGGCGCCACGATGGCGAAGCTACGCACGCCTTGGCGATCTGCTTCGAGATCAGCCGTGTCGACGAACTGATGAAAGCGCGTGGCGGAGGGCTCGCCACCGTCCGAATACAAGCCCCGAATCGCAAGCAGTGCCGGCAAGGGCTGCTTCAGCCGACGCTGGACCTCAGCCTCGACCCGCTCGGCCAGGCGCTCGAAGCGTTCGCGGCCTTCGTCCCTGGCGCTGCGCTCGATCAGCGACCAAACGGCGGCCGTGGCCATGAAACCGACCAGCGCCAACAGCAAGGCAATCAGCAGTGCCGGCCCGGGGATCCAGTTCGCCCGCTGCCCTGCCTGGTTCGTGTCGCCGTACTCGCGCTTCATCTGTGAATAGACCCCTTGTCAGCGGCGGCGCACGCTCGGCGAGCCGGACCGGGCACGACCACCCTACTTCTGGATATCGCCGAGACAGAGGTACTTCAGCTCGACGTAATCATCGATGCCGTGATGCGAGCCCTCGCGTCCGAGCCCGGACTGCTTGACACCGCCGAAGGGCACCTCGGCCACCGAGATCAGGCCGGTGTTGACGCCCACCATACCGTACTCGAGCGCCTCACCAACGCGGAAGATGCGGCCGATATCCCGGCTGAAAAAGTAGCTTGCCAGGCCGAACTCGGTGTTGTTGGCCAGGGCAATGGCTTCGGCTTCGCTCTCGAACCTGAATACCGGCGCCACCGGGCCGAAGGTCTCCTCGCGCGCGCACAACATGCCGGGCTTGGCATCGGCCAGCACGGTGGGCGCAAAGAAGCGGGCGCCCAGATCTTCACGGCGCTGACCGCCAGCCAGCAGGCGGGCTCCTTGGGCCAGCGCATCGGCCACATGCGATTCGACCTTGCTGAGAGCCTGGTCGTCGATCAGCGGCCCCTGGTTGACTCCAGGCTCGAAGCCATTGCCGACTTTGATCTCACCCACCTTGGCCGCCAGCTTCTCGACAAAGGCGTCATAGATGCCCGACTGCACATAGAAGCGGTTGGCACAGACACAGGTCTGGCCCGCATTGCGGTACTTGCTGGCCAGCGCCCCTTCGACAGCGGAATCCAGATCGGCGTCGTCGAACACGATGAAGGGCGCATTGCCGCCCAGTTCCAGCGATAGCTTCTTGATCGTCGGTGCACATTGCTTCATCAGGATGCGGCCGACCTCGGTGGAGCCGGTGAAGGACAGATGCCGCACCACATCGCTTTCACACAGCACATGGCCGATCACCACTGAGTTGTCGGCGTCGGCGCTTAGCACATTCAGCACGCCGGCCGGCATGCCTGCGCGCTGGGCCAGTTCAGCCACAGCCAGCGCGCACAGCGGAGTCGCCTCGGCCGGCTTGATGACCACCGTGCAGCCGGCCGCCAGAGCAGGCGCCACTTTGCGGGTGATCATGGCAATGGGGAAGTTCCAGGGCGTGATGGCTGCGCAGACGCCCATCGACTGCTTCAGCACCAGATAGCGCTTGTTGTTGTCGGTGGTCGGAATGGTCTCGCCGTAGATGCGCTTGCCCTCTTCGGCAAACCACTCGACGAAGCTGGCGCCATAGACCACCTCGCCACGGGCCTCGGCCAGCGGCTTGCCCTGCTCGGCGGTCATCAGCCGCGCCAGATCGTCGGCATGCTTGATGAGCAGCTGATACCAGCGCATCAGCGTTGCGGCCCGCTCCTTGGCCGTCTTGCTGCGCCAGGCGGGCCAGGCATTGTTGGCGGCGGCAATGGCGGCTTCGGCTTCAAGCGCGCCGACATTGGCGACATCTGCCAGATGCGCGCCGGTGGCCGGGTCGAAGACGGCGAAGCTCGACTGAGCGCTGACCCACTCGCCATTGATCAGGGACTGGGTCTTGAGCAGGCTGGCGTCTTCCAGCGCTGCCAGGGGGCTGGTCTTGCTATCCATTGCAAACTCCACACAACAAGAACGGGAACACCGCACTCTACCCGCTCGGCTGGGCGGCGCTGACGGAGCCCGCACCTATAATCAAAACCCTCCCAAAATCAAGCATTTACCGCGTGCGGTGTGAGCAGAAAGCCCCGGAATGAAAGCAGCTGAGATTCGCCAAACCTTTCTGAAGTTCTTCGAGTCCAAGGGCCACCAGATCGTGGCGTCCAGCCCGGTCGTGCCGGGCGACGACCCGACGCTGCTGTTCACCAATGCGGGCATGAACCAGTTCAAGGACGTGTTCCTGGGCTTCGACAAGCGCGCCTACAGCCGCGCCACCACCAGCCAGAAGTGCATCCGCGCCGGCGGCAAGCACAACGACCTGGACAACGTCGGCTACACCGCGCGCCACCACACCTTCTTCGAAATGCTGGGCAACTTCAGCTTCGGGGATTACTTCAAGCATGACGCCATCTCCTTCGCCTGGGAGTTGCTGACGACCAAGTTCATGCTGCCGGCCGAAAAGCTGTGGGTGACGGTCTATGCCGAGGACGACGAGGCTTACGAGATCTGGAACAAGGTGGTGGGCGTGCCCGCCGAGCGCATCGTGCGCATCGGTGACAACAAGGGCGGCCGCTACATGTCCGACAACTTCTGGATGATGGGCGACACCGGCCCTTGCGGCCCCTGCACCGAAATCTTCTACGACCATGGCCCCGATGTGGCCGGCGGCCCTCCGGGCAGCCCGAACGAAGACGGTGACCGCTATATCGAGATCTGGAACAACGTCTTCATGCAGTTCAACCGCACCGAAGACGGCGTGATGCACAAGCTGCCCAAGCCCAGCGTCGACACCGGCATGGGCCTGGAGCGTCTGGCGGCCGTGCTGCAGCATGTGCACAGCAACTATGAGATCGACACCTTCGTCGGTCTGCTGGCTGCGGCCAAGGCAGCTGTGGATGGCGCCGGTGCCGGTGACTGCAACAAGGACAGTGCCTCGCTGAAGGTCATCGCCGACCATATCCGCGCCTGCAGCTTCACCATCGTCGACGGCGTGATCCCGGGCAACGAGGGCCGCGGCTATGTGCTGCGCCGCATCGCCCGCCGCGCCATCCGCCATGGTTACAAGCTGGGTGCGCGCACGCCCTTCTTCCACAAGATCGTGGCCGAACTGGTCACGCAGATGGGTGATGCCTACCCGGAACTGCGCCAGGCGCAGGCCCGCGTCACCGAGGTGCTGAAGCAGGAAGAGGAGCGCTTCTTCCAGACCATCGCCAACGGCATGGAGATTCTCGAAGGCGCGCTGGCAGGTGACGCCAAGCAAGTGGACGGCGAAACCGCCTTCAAGCTGCATGACACCTACGGTTTCCCGGTCGACCTGACCGCCGACGTCTGCCGCGAGCGCGGCGTGACAGTGGATCAGGCCGGCTTCGAAGCGGCGATGAATCGCCAGCGCGAGCAGGCACGTGCCGCCGGCAAGTTCAAGATGGCCCAGGGTCTGGAGTACAAGGGCACGCCCACCGCCTTCCATGGCTACAACCATCTGGTCTGCGAGACCTCGGCCGTGACCGCTGTCTATGTGGACGGCGTTGCCGTTGCCGAAGCCAAGGCCGGCGACGATGCCGTGGTGGTGCTGGATCACACGCCCTTCTACGCCGAGAGCGGTGGCCAGGCCGGCGACAACGGCGAGCTGCGCAACAACACGAGCCGCTTTGCGGTCGAGGACACGCTGAAGATCCAGGCCGATGTCTTCGGCCACCACGGCCGCGTGCTGGAAGGTGCCATCAAGGTCGGCGATGTCTTCGCGGCCAAGGTCAATGCCGAAGCCCGCGCCAAGACGGTACGCAATCACAGCGCCACCCATCTGATGCACAAGGCCCTGCGTGAAGTGCTGGGCAGCCATGTGCAGCAGAAGGGTTCGCTGGTGAATGCCGAGCGCACCCGCTTCGACTTCGCGCACAACGCGCCGATGAGCGCTGAGCAGATCGCCAAGGTGGAGAGCCTCGTGAACGCCGAGATCCTCGCCAATGCGGCTGCCGACGCGCAAGTGATGGCGCTGGAGGATGCGCAAAAGAGCGGCGCGATGATGCTGTTCGGCGAGAAGTACGGCGAGACGGTCCGTGTGCTGAGCATCGGCTCCTCGAAAGAGCTGTGCGGCGGCACCCACGTCAAGGCGACCGGTGACATCGGCCTGTTCAAGATCGTGGCCGAGGGCGGTGTTGCCGCCGGTGTGCGCCGCGTCGAAGCCGTCACCGGCGACAACGCGCTGGCCTATTTGCAGTCGCTGGAGTCCACCGTGCAGGCCGTGGCTGGCACGCTGAAGGCGGCACCGGCCGAGCTGGAGCAGCGCCTGCATGCGGTGCTGGATCAGGTCAAGGCGCTGGAGAAGGAGCTGGCCGCTGCCAAGAGCAAGCTGGCCTCCGCACAGGGCGACGAGTTGCTGGCACAGGCGGTCGACGTCAAGGGCCTCAAGGTGCTGGCCGCCACGCTGGTGGGCGCCGATGCAAAGACCTTGCGCGAGACCATGGACAAGCTCAAGGACAAGCTGAAGACCGCTGCCATCGTGCTGGCCGCAGTGGATGGCGACAAGGTGCAACTGGCTGCCGGCGTCACCGCCGACTCGATCGGCAAGCTCAAGGCCGGCGATCTGGTGAACTTCGTTGCTCAGCAGGTAGGCGGCAAGGGCGGCGGCAAGCCGGACTTGGCCATGGCCGGCGGCACCGATGCCAAGGCCCTGCCTGCGGCCCTGGCCGGTGTGCAAGCCTGGGTGGCAGCCAAGCTCTGACGATAAGTCGGACAATGTATGACGCAAGGGCCCCTCGCGGGCCCTTGCCTTTTATCCCGCAAGACAAGGACAAGGCCATGAGCCAGGACATCGACCACGACAACACCGAGCGGCTTGCCGCACTGCTTTCGCTGCTGGCTGCGGCTAGCGAGGACGATGAGGCACCGGTGCCGATCGACATGCTCGATGGCTATCTCACCGCGCTGATCTGCGGCCCCCAGGTGGTTTCGCCTCTGGCTGCGATGGATGCGCTGTTCGGCGAGGACTGGGCGGCCGTGCTGGATGAGCAGGAGCAGACCGAAGCCTTCGTCGAAGCCCTGCATGTGCGCTGGAACGAGATTGCCGAGAGCCTGGACCCCGAAGTCCTGCTGGCAGAACCGGAGGCCATGCATCTGACACCGCTGATCACCGAGTTCGATGAGGCAACCAAGGCCGATTTGTTGGCGCAGCGTGTGCTGAGCTCAGCGCAACTGGCGCAACTGCCCTCGCCGGGGGTGATCTGGGCCGAAGGCTTCATGCTGGCCGTGCAGGATCACGAAGACAGCTGGTACATCCACGACGACGAAAGCCAGGCCGGCCAGATGCTTGATGCCATGCTGCTGGCCATCGCCGCTGTAGCCATGCCTGAAGGCGAACAGCGCGCGAGTTACATCGCCGAGGCCTACGACGAAGACGTGGATGTGGACCAGAACGTCCTGATCGACGATGCGCTGTTCTCGGCACAGGACCTGCGCCTGTTCTGGCTGCAGAACCCGACGCCCGAGGGCGAACTCCACTGAGGGTGGTCTGGTGCGTCCTTGCACTTGGACGCGCACCAGCAGCCAGGAGCCAACCTGCGTGGCAGCAGAACGCAGGGCGACACTGTCGCCAAGTTGCCACCCGGCTTGACGCTGGCGATCACTGGCCTGGATACTCAAGGCATGTCCTGCGTTTTCACCCCTGCCCAGCTGATGTCGCTATCCCAGCGCCATGGCGTGCGCATGTTTAGCCATGCCTGGAGCATGTGGGGGCGCCCTTAGCGGCAGGCGCAGCACCCAGGCAGTCATCACGAACCCGACGAAGCCCGCTGAATCAGCGGGCTTTTTTGCTTTTCAAGCACACCACCCTCAGCCAACAGGAGCCCAGATGGAAGTCACGATACGCCGCAGCGAAGCCGCAGATGCCGCCGCCATGGCCCGACTGATGAGCCACCCCGAGGTGCTGCCTGGCCTTATGCAGCTCCCCTACGGTTCGGAGGAGCAGTGGCGGGCGCGCCTCGCGGACAATCTGTCGCCGGGTCGCAGCGATCTGCCGCTGGTCGCTGTCAGCCAAGGCGAAGTCTTGGGCAGCGCAGGCCTGCACCCAGCGAGCCCAGCTATACGTCGGCGTCATGTGATGCATCTCGGGCTCGCGGTCCTGCCCAGCGCACAAGGCAAAGGTGTCGGCAAAGCGTTGATGGCGGCGCTGCTCGACTACGCCGACAACTGGGGCCAGGTCTTGCGCATCGAGCTCGGCGTCTATGTCGACAACGAACGCGCCATCGCCTTGTACAAACGCTTCGGCTTTGAGATCGAGGGGCGGCAGCGCGCCTACGCCTTGCGCGCCGGCCGCTACGTGGACAGCTATGCCATGGCGCGCCTGCACCCGAATCCGCCTCGTTGGGAATGACCGTTGGCGAATGAGCGCGTGAGCACTGCAGCTCAGAGCGCCCTGAGCTGCCCGCGCGATTGGACAGCCAGCTTCAAGCCATCGCCACTCCGTTGCCCTTCGACGAGCACTGCGGGCAGCTGCTCGATGCGTGGACTGACTGGCGGCATGCGCTCGCTGCTGAGCCGATTCCCGGTGATTACCAACCGCGCAAGTTTGACGACTTCGCTGGCCTCGGCAGGCACAGATGGGAACAGCAGGCAAGCTGAAAGCACCAGTAAGCCCAGCCTTGGTGCCCAGGCGCGAACTGGCGTAAGAGACTCTCGCTCTGTAGCTTCGGCCATCATCTCGATCTCCCTTGCTCGCCATCTTGGCGGTTTGAGGAAGTATCGAAACCAAGCGCACCCAGCGCCAGCACTGAGCGACGAACTGCAGCCCCGTCGACCTGATCTGCATGTCGACGCGCCGAGTTGGACAACAACATGTCCTACTCATGCAGCAAACAGATCCAAGCCATGTACGCGCCGACAGTAGCGTCCAG
>PNNH01000030.1 GCA_013824165.1 Methylibium sp.
GCGTGCCGCGGCTGCGGAAGTGCCGGCCAGCCACGCCGTACCAGTACTCGGCGTCTTCCAGATCGCCTTCCTGGATGTGCAGCAGGCCGTGCAGCCAGGCGCTCAAGGGCGAAGCCGGCGCCTGCTGCACTTGGTCGTGCGCCGCGCGCCACTGCCCTGCGCGCAGCTGGGCCAGCACCTGGTGAAGAAGATGAACTTCGCTCATGGTGGGCTCACTCTCGAACTTGCTGCCCGGATTCTGGCTTCAGCGCCCGGCCAGCTGCGCCAGCAAGGCCTCGAAGCGGCCATACAGCACATCGCCGCGCAGCAGGCGTGGCTGCTGGCCATCCGCTTGAGTCAGCACCAGGCCCGGCACGCCCTGCACGCCCAGCTTATGCATCAGTGCCTGTGCCTGCTGCAGGCGCGCCTGATGGGCGTCCAGCAGCGCGGCATCGGGCGCCAGCAGGCGCTCGGCCGCCTCAGGCAGCGCCGCGTCGCGCAGCAGCTGGGCCAGCACCGTAACGTCGCTGGTGTCCAGGCCCTGCACATAACGCGCTTCCTGCATGCGCTTCAGCGTGGCCAGCTCTTGCGCGGGCGCCGTCAGCTGCACGGCGCTCAGCGCCAGGCTGCTGGGGCCGGAGTCGAAGCGGCCGCCGGCCGGGTTGTTGAGCAGCGCTTCGCGGTAGCGCTCGCTGAAGGGCTGGCCGGTGAGCTGCTGGATGCGCTGGTCGTTGGACCAGGCATAGGCGGCAAAGCGAGCATCCATGGGGCGCGCGCCGGCGCCGGCAAACAGGCCCGTGGGGGCCAGCGTCAGCTCGATGCCGGGGTGCTGCGCCAGGCGTTCGATCTGCGGCGCGGCGCCGTAGCACCAGCCGCACAGCGGGTCGAACAGGTAGGTGATGGACAAGAGGCGGCTGCTCATTGGGCTCTCCTTGTTACCACTTCATCTCGCCCTTGTTGACCTTGGCGCCGATGTCGAGCGACAGCGCGCCGTCGCTCAGCTGCGGGTAGGCCAGCTTCATCGCGTCGATCAGCTCGGCGCTGTTCTTGGTACCCGACAGGTTCTTCTCGAAGCTGAGCAGGTAGTTCTTGGTGAAGCTGATGGTGCTGGCATCGGTGGCGGTGCCGGCGCGCATATGGCTGGGCACCACCAGCTCGGGCTTGAGGGCCAGCATCTCGTCGAGCTGGGTCACCCAGGCGGCGCGCTCGGCCACGGTCTGGGTGTCGGCCGTCCACACATGCATCTGGCCGAACACGCCGATATTGCCGACGATGGCCTTGATTGACGGAATCCAGGCATAGGGGCGATGCGCCAGCAGGCCTTGCGTGCCGCGGATCTCGATGGTCTGGCCTTCCAGCGTCAGCGTGTTGCCCGGCAGCGCCTGCGGCAGCACCGGCTGGCGCGGCGCGTTGGCGCCCATCTTGGGGCCCCAGAAGGCCAGCTTGCCGGCCATCTTGGGCGCCAGCTTGGCCAGCACGGCGGGCGTGCTCACCACGGCGGCCTGCGGAAAGATCTCCTTCAGGGTTTCGACGCCGAAGTAGTAATCGGGGTCGGCCTGGCTGACGTAGATGGTGCTGAGCTGCTTGCCGCTGTCCAACACATTGGCGGCGATGCGCAGCGCGTCGGCGCGGGTGAAGCCGGCGTCGATCACCATGGCTTCGCGCTCGCCGTAGACCAGGGTGGAGTTGACGTTGAAGCTCTTGCCGTCGGCGTTGTAGACCTTGACTGTGAGCGGCGCCGGCTGCGCGGCGTGGGCGGCGCCGAGGCCGAGGGCGAGGCTGGCGGTGATGAGGCTGCTGCGGATCATGGGGAACTCCTGTCGGTGATTTGGGGACTGAGAGCTGCACGGTCTGCAGCGTTGGATCGGACTTTAGTTTCATGATTCGCTCAGATAAACCGTATATTCAGCGCATTACTGTTTCAATATCCGATCAGGTGATGGATCGACTGACGGCAATGCGGGTGTTTGTGGAGGTGGCCAGCCGGGGCAGCTTCAGCGAGGCGGCCGACCGGCTGGAGATGTCGCGCGCGATGGTCACGCGCTATGTGGGCGCGCTGGAGCAGTGGCTGGGCGCACGCCTGCTGCAGCGCAGCACCCGCAGCCTGACGCTGACCGATGCCGGCGAGCACTGCCTGCGCCGCAGCCAGCAGATGCTGGCCCTGATGGCGGATGTGGAAGACGAGACCAGCAGCCGGCATGAGGGCCAGCTGCGCGGGCAGCTGCGCATCACCTGCAGCGTGTCGTTCGCCTATGCGCAGCTGGCCGCAGCGGTGGTGGACTTTCTGGCGCTGCATCCGCAGCTGAAGGTCGACCTGAACGCCAGCGAGGGCGCGCTCAATCTGGTGGAGGCGCGCATCGACTTGGCCATCCGCATCAGCGCCGAGCCCGACCCGGCGCTGATCGGTCGTGTGCTGGCGCCCTGCTGCTCGGTGCTGGTGGCCTCACCCGCCTATCTGGCCCGGCACGGCGTGCCGCAGCAGCCGGCCGAGCTGGCGACGCATCGGGTGCTGAGCTACGCCAACTTCGGCAAGAGCGTGTGGACACTGCGGCGCGGCGACGAGCAGGTGCAGGTCAGCGTCAGCAGCCACTTCAGCGCCAACGAGGCCACGGCCCTGCTGCGCGCCGCGCTGGCCGGCGGCGGTGTGGCGCTGCAGCCCAGCTATCTGGCCAATCCGCACCTGGCCGACGGCAGCCTGCAGCGGGTGCTGCCCGATTGGCAGCTGCCGGATATGGCCATCCATGCGCTTTACACCTCGCGCCGGCATCTGTCGCCCGCGGTGCGCGCGCTGCTGGACTTTCTGGCCGAACGATTCGCCACACTGCCCTGGCAGCCCCAATAGGCCCTGCCCGACGCGGGGTCTAAGCGGCGCGTCCGGCGCGCTGGGCGATCGGCCGCGATCATCGCGACCGTTTCGTTCACCCACAAAACTGGAGAGTTCCCCATGCTCAATCGGCGTAACTTCCTCGGCGCTGGCCTGGCCACCACGGCCGCCTATGCGGCTGGCTCTTTCGTGCCCGCCTGGGCCCAGAACGCGCCGAACTTCGGCACGCCGACGCTGGCCAACCCCGGCTTTCATCGCGCCAAGGTGGGCGATGTCGAGGTGATCGCGCTGCTGGACGGCGTGGCTCGCCGCCCGCTGGGCGAGGAGTTCGTGAAGAACGCGCCGCTGGCCGAAGTGCGCGCGCTGCTGGCCTCGCAGGGTCTGAGCACCGACTACATCGACGTGCCCTTCACGCCCTTCCTGATCGTGGCCGGCGGCCGCCGCATCCTGATGGACACCGGCCTGGGCGAGTTCGGCGGCCCCACCACCGGCAAGCTGCTGGCGCAGCTGAGCGCCGCCGGCTTCCAGCCTGGCGACATCGACACGGTGCTGATCTCGCACTATCACGGCGACCACATCAACGGCCTGCGCAACAAGGCGGGCGAATTTGTCTTCTCCAAGGCCAAGGTGATGGTGCCGGCGGCCGAGCACGCCTTCTGGATGGATGACGCCAAGATGGCTGCGGCCCCCGAGGGCATGAAGGGCGCGTTCAACAATGTGCGCCGCACCTTTGCGCAGATGCCGGCCAGCATGCTGCAGACCTTCGAGGCGGGCGCCGAGGTGGCGCCGGGCATCCGCTCGATCGCGGCCTATGGCCACACGCCGGGCCACACGCTGTTCCAGCTGCAGTCGGCCGGCCAGAGCTTCTTCTACATCGCCGACCTGACCAATGTGCCGGCGCTGTTCGCCCGCAACCCGGACTGGGCCGTCACCTTCGACATGGACGCCGAGGCCGCGCGCAAGGTGCGCCGCGAGGTGTTCCAGCGCATCGTCGACAGCAAGTCCATGCTGGGCGGCTTCCACTTCCCCTTCCCGGCCTTCGGTCGCATGGCCCCCAACGGCCAGGGCTACGCCTTCCAGCCGATCGCTTAAGAAGCATCGCCCTTGCAGCCCGGCAGGGGCGCTGACAATCCCCTGCCATGCTCATCAATTCAGACTTCTCACGCCGCGCCTGGCTGGCGGCCGACGACCACCAGTGGGTGGCGTCGCCCCAAGCCAGTGTGGAACGCGTGATGCTCGACCGCCTGGGCGGCGAGCGCGCCCGCGCCACCAGCCTGGTGCGCTACGCGCCGGACTCGGTCTTCCCGGCCCACGGCCATCCCGGCGGCGAGGAAATCCTGGTGCTGTCGGGCACCTTCTCGGACGACAGCGGGCATTACGGGCCGGGCTGGTATCTGCGCAATCCGCCGGGTTCGGCGCACAGCCCGTCTAGCAAAGACGGTGCGCTGATCTTCGTGAAGCTGTGGCAAATGTCGGCGGACGACAGCGCCACGGTGCGCATCGACACCCACGATCCGCAGGCCTGGCAGCGCGACGGCGCGCGCGAGCTGTGCCCGCTCTACCGCAGCTCGGGAGAGCAGGTGTGCCTGCAGCGGCTGGGCGCCGACGAGCCGCTGAACCTGGACACGCAGGGCGGCGCCGAGCTGCTGGTGCTGGAGGGCACACTGTCGGACGGACCGCAGACGTTTGAACCCGGCAGCTGGCTGCGCCTACCGCCGGGCTCAGCCAGTGCCTTGCGTGCCGGGGCCGAGGGCGTGACGCTGTACTTGAAGACCGGCCATCTGAGCGAACTCGCCAGGATGGCGGCGTGAGCGGCGCCCGCCAAGCCCGCGTCGCCATCATCGGCGGCGGCCTGAGCGGCCTGCTGGCGGCGGGGCTGCTGGAGCGCCAGGGCGTGCGTGATGTCGTGCTGTTCGAGGCGCGCGAGTCGCTGGGCGGCCGCATCCTCAGCGTCGATGCCGCCGGCAACACCGTGGATGCCGGCACGCCGGCGCTGGATCGCTTTGACCTCGGGCCGACCTGGTTCTGGCCCGGCATGCAGCCGCAGCTCGACCAGCTGGTGCATGAACTCGGCCTGCAGCGCATTGAGCAGTTCGAGACCGGCGAGATGCTGCTGGAGCGCTCGCCCCAGCAAGCCCCGCAGCGCATGGCGGGCTATGCCAGCGCGCCAGCCTCGATGCGCCTGGCCGGCGGCACCGGCGCGCTGATCGCGGCCCTGCAGAGCGAACTGGACGCGGGCCAGCTGCTCACCGGCCAGACGGTGCGCCAGCTGCGCCGCGTGGACGCACAAATCGAGCTGCATGCCGAAGACACCGCGGGTGCGCTGACCCACTGGCGCGTCGACCATGTACTGCTGGCGCTGCCGCCCCGGCTGGCGGCGCAGCGCATTGCCTTCGACCCGCCGCTGCCGCCCGCACTGGCGCGCCACTGGCAGGCCACGCCCACCTGGATGGCGCCGCATGCCAAGTACCTAGCGATCTACGCGCAGCCCTTCTGGCGCGAGCAGGGCCTGTCGGGCGCGGCACGCAGCGCCTGCGGGCCGATGGTCGAGATCCACGATGTGTCGATGCCCGGCGGCCATGCGGCGCTGTTCGGCTTCGTCGGCGTGCCGGCCAAGGTGCGCGGCCAGGTTTCCGCCGATGAGTTGCGCGCGCATTGCCGCGCGCAGCTGCGCCGCTTGTTCGGCGACGCGGCCGCCGCACCGGTCGGCGAAGCGCTGAAGGACTGGGCCGCCGATCCGCTGACTGCCACCGAGGCCGACCAGGAAGCCAGCCGCCACCATGCCGAGGCACCGCCGAGCCGCGCCGACACCGGGCCCTGGCAGGGCTGCCTCAGCGGAATTGCTAGCGAGTGGTCGCCGCAGTTTCCGGGCTACCTGGCCGGCGCGGTGGATGCGGCCAGCCGCGGCGTGCAGCAGTGGCTGACTGTGGCGGCGCAATCCGCTGCCCGCGCGCCCCAGGCCTAGTTCCGGACTCCCTCCCCCAAGCGAGGGAAAGGGTTGGCGCAGCCCCCCCCGGGAGGCGACCGCCGTGTGATGAGAAGCTGTGCGGGCGCCGACCAGACTGTAGACATCGCATTGATCCCCGCAACGATCGCCTCGAGCCCTGGTGCCCCGCCATGCAAGCCCAAGCCCACCGCAGCAGCACCGCCGCCGCCACCAGCCTCCTGTTCGGCGCTGCCGCAGAGAAGGCCTACGGCTGGTTCGAGTCCAGCCTGGAGTTGCGCCAGGGCTGCACGTGAGCGAGTTGTCGGACCGCGAGCTGATGGCGCTGTGGCAGCAGCTCAAGGGCGGGCCAGCAGCCGCGCTGCACTAGCGCCGATCAGCGCCCGCGCGCTCAAGCCTGGGGCAGCTTGCGGGCGATGTAGAAGCCGTAGCTGAAGTAGGCGCGGTAACGCTCGTAAAGCTCGATCTCGCGGACATGCTCGTCGACGACCGCCTGCGCTTGCGCGCTGCCCTGGTGCGCCGCCAGAAAGGCCGCGAAGCGCGCCTGCAAGGGCCGGTAATAGGCGTCCAGCCAGCTCGATTCAGGCAGGGCGAAGTAGCCCAGCGGGCTGTAGCCATTGCGTTCAAGCACCGCCAGCTTGCCGGCCGCGGTATCGACCTCCGCATACTCCGCGCGCCAAAAGGCGTCGATCTCGGCCGGGCGCTGCGCGCTCAGCCAGGTGAGCTCGGACACCGCGATCACACCGCCCACCTTGAGATAGCGCCGCCACTCGCGCAGGCCGCGCTCGAAGCCGATGTTGTAGATCGCCCCTTCCGACCAGATCGCATCCAGCGTTTCGGGCTGCAGCGGCAAGTTCTCCATCGAAGCGGCCAGCGTGCGGATGCGCCCGCCCAGGCCGGCCTGGGCTGCGCGTGTGTTCAACGCATCCAGAAAGCTGGGCAGGAAATCGATGGCCAGGATCTCGGCCTCCAGATCACGGGCGAGCACCAGCGTGGAAGCACCCGTGCCGCATCCGATATCAGCGATCTTGAGCCCCGAGTGGCCCGCCAGCCCCGAAAGGGCCAAGGCCTGGCGCGTCAGCCCATCCCCACCGGGGCCCTGGCGCTCGCCGTCGAGATGCAACTCGGCCAGCAGTTGCAGATTGTCCAAGGTGATGCCTCCGTCGTTTTCATGCGATCTTATTGGCTGCTACCGTCCGTATCGGGCTTGCCGGCGCCGGCCTTGACACGCCCGCTCTTGGTGCCCGCGGCGGCGCCGCTTCCACCGGCCTGGGTGGTCTTGCGCAGCCGCTCGCGCGCCCACTGCCAGACATCCTCGCTGAACACCGCGCCGACCAGGCAGGTGAAGAACAGCACATAGGCATTGGGCGAAGACTCGCCGGCCGTGAAGACGGCCAGCCCGCCCTTGACGGCCAGAAACACCACCAGCGCCGCCGACAGGCCGCGCACGACGATGCGCCCCAGCTCCTCGATGGGCGGCTGCTCGGCGCGCTTCAAGTCACTGCGCACCACGGTCGAGATCGCGGCCCCCAGCAGTCCGAAGCCCAGCATGCCGGTGATCAGGGTCAGCGCCATCGAGCGGGTGCGCAACAGCCAGGTGGCGATCAGGCCGAACGGGCCCCAGCCGGCACCGGGCTCGGGGGTTTGGAACTCGGTGGTGGCCGCCGGCACCTCGATGCAGGCCAGCGAGTAGCTGCTGCCCAGCCGCGAGAGCTCCGACATCTGCTCCCAGATGCGATCGCCGCGGGATTCCGGCGCCGTGCCGAGCAGGTCCTGCAAGGCCTGCTTGCTGCGCTCGCTGCGCACGTCAAGCTCGCCAAGCGCGCGGGCGCAGTCGGTCAGTTGGCGCGTGTGCGAGCCCACCACGCCGGAGAAGGCGCGCTGGATGTCCTTGAAGAAGTTGAGCCGCTCCTGGCTGCTCATCGGCAGACCCAGCTCGACTTCGAAGGCGCGCAGTGCCGAAGACTGCAGCTTGTCCTGCTGGGCCAGCAGCGATTTGCCGAGCGCCTGCGCACGCTGGATGGCCCGGCTGCGCTCCAGCAAGGCGGCCTGGATGGCTTGCTGCACCTGCTCGTTGCCGTACATCAGGGCTGCTGGCGGGCGGCCGGTCGGCGCCGGCTCCGGGCTGGACTTGGCCGCGGCCAGCTGGTCCAGCACCGCCTGCAGCGGCGCGGTGCGGGTGGCGGTGTCCGGCCCCAGCAGGCGCTGCACATCCTCGGCCTTGCTCATCGAAGCCTGCAAGGCCTTGGCCAGGTTCTCGCTGCTCAGATTGGCCGGCACGCGCTCGTCCTGCAGCCAGGGGATGGCCACGATGGAGGCGGCACTGAAGAAGGCCCCCACCAGGAACACCAGGCCCAGGCCCAGCGCATGCTGCTGAACCGCGCTGAGGCGCTGCAGCGCGGCGACCAGGCGCATGCGGGCCACCGGTGCGCCCGCATCGTCCAGCGTCTGGGTACTGGGGCTGAACAGCTGGCCCAGCACCGCCCAGCAGGCCAGCCACAGCAGCGTGTCCGGCATGGGCAGCTGACCCGCCAGCACATTGATCACGCGCGCGATCTCGTAGCCGTAGAGCTGCAGCGCTTCCAGCATGCGGTAGCTCAGCTCGTCGACCGGGAAGCTCTTGGCATCGCTGCGGATCACGCGGTTGACGAAGCCGGTGCTGCGTTCGGGCAGCGTGTTCCACAGCTGGCCCAGCGCATAGATCGGCGCCAGCACCACATTGCTGGCCACGCGCGGAAACAGTAGGCTGGCCAGGCCCAGGCCCAGCAGGCGCGCCAGTGCCGTGCTGCCGAACAGGCCGTGCGCGCCGAACGGCGCCTGGAACCAGCGCTTGAGCAGCACCCAGGCGCTGACAAGCAGCGTCAGCACTAGTACCAGCACGAACACCAGCAGCCAGACGCGGGCGGCCGTGCCTTCCACCGCCTGCTGATCCGCCAGCAGCAGCGGCACCAGCATCAGCGCCAGCAAGGGTGCCGCCACCGCCAGGCACAGCAATCCAACGCGGCCTATCCAGGCCAGCAAGCGCAGCAAGGGGTGGGACATCGCGGACGCTCCTGTGGCCGGTCATGCATAGGGCCATTGCAGCGCCAAAGCGGCTGCGTGCGTCAGCGGGTAGACCCCAGTCCGGGGTCAGCAGGCGAAACCTTGGGCGGCCTCAGGCCAGCTGCAGGCGCTTGACGCGCGGCTGCGCCGGCAAGGCGGGCGGCGGCGTGTAATTGAAGTCCTCGGCCGGCATGGCGCGGCCGTAGTGCCAGCCCTGGGCCCAGTCGCAGCCCTCGCGGGCCAGCCAGGCGGCCTGTTCGGCGGTTTCCACGCCTTCGGCCAGCACATCCAGGTTCAGGCTGCGCGCCAGCACGATCACCGTGCGGGCAATCGCCGAGACGTTGGCATCGCTGCCCAGCTCGGAGACAAAGCTGCGGTCGATCTTCAGCGTGCTGACCGGCATGCGCTTCAGGTAGGACAGCGAGGAATAGCCGGTGCCGAAATCGTCGATCGCCACGCGCACGCCGCGCTCGGTGAGCTCGGTCAGCAGCGTGATGGCCTGCTCGGCATCTTCCAGCAGCAGGCTCTCGGTCACCTCCAGCTCCAGCACATGGGGCGGGCAGCCGGTTTCGGCCAGGATGAAGTCCAGCGTCTGGATGAAGTCGCTCTGGCGCAGCTGGCGCGCGGAGACGTTGACCGCGATCTGCTGCGGCTTGCCTTCGACGCCCTGCCAACGCACCGCCTGCGCGCAGGCTTCCTGCAGCACCCAGCGGCCCATCGGGATGATCAGGCCGGTGTCTTCGGCCAGCGGGATGAACTCGGCCGGCGAGATCGGGCCGCGGGTCGGGTGGCGCCAGCGCAGCAGCGCCTCGGCGCCCACCAGCGCGCCATCCGACAGGCGCACCTGCGGCTGGTATTCGATCTTGAACTGCGCCGCCTCGTTGGCCTGGCGCAGCGCATGCGTCAGCTCGAAACGTTGCTGCACCGCCTGCGTCAGCTCGGGGCGGTAGGCCTGCACCGTGTTGCGGGCATGCACCTTGGCGCGGCACATCGCGGCTTCGGCGTTGCGCATCAGCTCGTCGACGCGCTGGCCATCGGTGGGGAACAGCGCCAGGCCGATGCTGGCGCCCAGATTGAAGCGCTGGTTGCCCACGATGATGGGCTCGTCCATCGACTGGATCAGGCGGTCGCCCAGGCGCATCGCGGTTTCCTCGTCGACCAGGCCCGACAGCACGACGACGAACTCATCCGCGCCGACCCGGGCCACCGAATCGCTGGCGCGCACCACGTTGATGAAGCGCGCGGCGGCTTCCTTCAGCACCGCGTCGCCGGCGGCATGGCCGGCGATGTCGTTGACATCACGGAAGCCGTCCAGGTCGATGTAGAGCACGGCCACGCTGGTGTGGTCGCGCTCGGCAATGCCCACCTGGCGGCCGATGCGGTCGCGCAGCAGGGCCGAGTTCGGCAGGCCGGTCAGGCGGTCGTGCAGCGACTGGTGCAGCAGCTCGGCCTCGGTGTGCTTGATCTTGGAGATGTCGGTCAGCACCAGCAGATGCTGCAGCGGGCTGGAGCTGCTAGGCTGCACGCGCACGAGGGTGGCCCACACCGGCACCGGCTCGCCGTCGCGGCGGCGCAGCATCAACTCGCCGCACCATTTGTTCTCGCGGTCCAGGCCCGCCCACAGCTGCTCCAGCACCTCGGGGGGCTGCTCGCCCAGGCACAGCGGCTGCGGCATCTGGCCCAGCACATCGCGCAGGTCATAGCCGCTGATCGTGTAGAAGGCAGGGTTGGCGTCGACGATGCGCGCCTGGTCGTCCAGCAGCAGGATGCCTTCGGCGCAATGCTCGAACACCACGGCCGCGCGGCGCAGCTCTTCCAGCGCCATCTGCAGCTCGGTCATGTCGCGCGCCACGCCCAGCACGCCCAGCGATTCGCCGGCGGCAGCCACCGGCGCCTGCTGCATGTCCAGGCACAGGCGGATGCCGTCGCTGCCGCGCGCCCAGGCGCGACCGTGAGCGGGCAAAACTTGCGGCAGATCGGTGTCGCGCTTGCCCTGCAGCTCGGCCTCGGACAGGCCGATCAAGCGCTCGAAGGCCGGATTGCAGGCCTCGAAGGCGCCGCTGGCATCCTTGAAATAGACCCCGTCGGGGATGGCGTTCAGCAAGGCCGCCAGGCGGCTGCGCTCGCGCTTTTCATGCTCAAGCTCGATGCGGCGCTTCTTCAGCCAGCGGCGTTGGCGCTGCACCAGCACCAGCGTGGCGCCCATCGCCATGGCACCGACCACGCAGAACGCGCTCAGCCACAGCACGGGCCCGTTCCAGGCCAGGGTGCCGGCAGAGGCAGGCTCCGCCCAGGCCGGCAGGGCCGGCGTCAGCGCAACTCCAGCCAAGGGCCGGTAAAGGCAACGGTTGATCAAGCTCATGGGTGCTAGGCGGACCTCTGGTTCACGACATCCCGGGCTGGACTGCCCCGGCGGGTGACTGCTTTTTTGACACCCGTGCATTGCCGGGTGTTCCCTCGTGTTCGGCCTATCGGGAGTGTCGGTGCCCGGCTTGATACTGACTAGGGTTTACAGGGACGCCGCCAGGCGCGTTCCTTGCAATATTGCACGCTTGGCGTCCAATTCGCCGGCCTCCAGCGCACCGCCGACCAGGTGCACCTTGACGCCTGCCGCCTCCAGCGGCGCCTGCAACTCGCGCAGCGGCAGCTGGCCGGCGCACAGCACGATGGTGTCGGCTTCGATCAGCTGGGTGTCGGCACGCTTCTCGCCGTAGCTGACCCACAGGCCCTCGGGCGTGATGGCCTCGTAGTTGACGCCGCCCAGCATCTCGACGTTCTTCATCTTCAGCGCGGCGCGGTGGATCCAGCCGGTGGTCTTGCCGAGGCCCGCGCCCAGCTTGCCGGCCTTGCGCTGCATCAGCGTGATCTGGTGCCTGGGCGCCTCGGGTGCCGGGCGCAGCAGGCCACCGCGCACCTCGGCCGGGTCGCCCACGCCCCAGTGGCGGCGCCAGGCGGCGGCATCCAGCGTCAGGCTATGGCCGGCTTCCAGCAGGTACTCGGCCACATCGAAGCCGATGCCGCCAGCGCCGACGATGGCCACCTTCTGGCCCACGATGCCGCGGCCCTGCAGCAGCTCGATATAGCTCAAGACCTGACCCCGGGCCTCGCCCTCGGCCTGGCCCTTGATCTGCGGGTCACGCGGCGTCACACCGGTGGCCAGCAGCACCTCGTCGAAGGGCTTCAGATCCTCGGCGGTTACGCGCCGGTTCAGCTGCAGCTCGACACCGGTCACCTCGATGCGTCGGCGGAAATAGCGCAGCGTCTCGCTGAACTCCTCCTTGCCGGGGATCTTCTTGGCCAGGTTGAACTGGCCGCCGATCTCGGCAGCGGCATCGAACAGTGTCACCGCATGGCCACGCTCGGCCAGCGTGGTGGCCGCCGCCAGGCCGGCCGGGCCGGCACCGACCACGGCGATCTTCCTGCGCGGCGCCGAAGCCGTGGCGATCGGCACGATCTTCAGCTCGGTCTCGTAGGCGGCACGCGGGTTGACCAGGCAGGTGGAGATCTTCTGCGCGAAGGTGTGGTCCAAGCAGGCCTGGTTGCAGGCGATGCAGGTGTTGATCTCGTCTGCACGGTTCTCGCGCGCCTTCTTGACGAAGTGCGGATCGGCCAGGAAGGGACGCGCCATGCTGACCATGTCGGCGTTGCCCTCGGCCAGCACGCTCTCGGCCACCTCGGGCGTGTTGATGCGGTTGCTGGTGATCAGCGGCGTGGTGATGCCCTCGGCGCGCAGCTGGTCGCGCAGCTTCTTCGTCACCCAGGCGAAGCCGGCGCGCGGCACGCTGGTGGCGATGGTGGGGATGCGCGCCTCATGCCAGCCGATGCCGGTGTTGATGATGGTGGCGCCGGCCTTGACGACGCCGCGCGCCAGCTGCGCGACTTCATCCCAGCTGCTGCCATCGGGGATCAGGTCCAGCATCGACAGGCGGTAGATGATGATGAAGTCGCGGCCCACCGCCTCGCGGGTGCGCTCCAGGATCTCCAGCGGCAGGCGCATGCGGTTCTCGTACGAGCCGCCCCATTGATCGGTACGCTGGTTGGTGTGCTTCACCAGGAACTGGTTGATGAAGTAGCCCTCGGAGCCCATCACCTCGACGCCGTCGTAGCCAGCCTCCCGCGCCAGCTTGGCGCAGCGCACGAAGGCGCGGATCTGGCGCTCGACGCCGCGGGCGCTCAGCTCGCGCGGCGTGAAGGGCGTGATCGGCGACTGGATGCGCGACGGCGCCACGCACAGCGGGCTGTAGCCGTAGCGGCCGGTGTGAAGGATCTGCAGCGCGATCTTGCCGCCCTCGGCATGCACGGCGCGCGTGATGGTGGCATGGCGGCGCGCCGCGCCCGAGGTGGCCAGCGTGCCGGCAAAGGGCTTGGCCCAGCCCTCGATATTCGGCGCGAAACCGCCGGTGACGATCAGCCCCACCTCGCCGCGCGCGCGCTCGGCAAAGTATTCGGCCATGCGCTCGAAATGCTTGCGGCCGTCTTCCAGGCCGGTGTGCATGCTGCCCATCAGCACGCGGTTCTTCAGCGTGGTGAAGCCCAGGTCCAGCGGCGCGAGCAGCTGCGGAAAAGCGGTCGACGAGGTGGTGGACATGGCGATCTCCTGCGTGCTGTTTATGCAACCCGTTGCACAATTTTCGGCGGACTATAGCCCTGGCCTTGCCGTTTATGCAACGGGTTGCATAAACTGCCCTCTCTAGACGCACGCAAGCACCATGTCCCTGCCCCACGCCCTGCTGACCGCCCTGCTGGAGCACCCCTGCTCCGGCCTGGAACTGGCCGCGCGCTTCGAGCGCTCGATCGGCTACTTCTGGCATGCCACGCACCAGCAGATCTACCGCGAGCTGGCGCGCATGGAGGGCGAAGGCTGGATCAGCGGCGAAGCCGCCGGCGAAGGCCGCGGCGGCAAGAAGCGCTACCAGGTACTGGCCGCCGGCCGGCGCGAACTCAAGGCCTGGGCCAGCCGCGAGCAGGACCCGGCGCCGCACCGCGAGGCCCTGATGGTGCGGCTGCGCGCCGAGGCCGTACTGGGCGGCACGCGCGTGGCCGACGAACTGCTGCGTCGCCTGGCGCTGCACCAGGGTCAGCTGGCGCATTACCAGGCGCTGGAGGCGCGCGACTTCCTGGCCGACGGCAGCCCGGACGACCGCGCCGCCCGCATCCAGCACCTGATCCTGAAGGCCGGCATCCAGGTCGAGCAGCTCTGGGTGGACTGGTGCGCCGAGGCGCTGGACCTGCTGGCCGAGCCCGCACCCGCGGCCACGAAGCGCCGCCGCTGAAGCCGGCGACTGCGGCGTCTGCATCAGACGCACCAACAGTTCTTCACGTGCGGACACATTCGCACATGGCCGCGCAACCTCAGCCAGCTCCAATCGCGCCCAAACAAAGGAGTTGACGATGGATTTCAAGCGTTTGGCAACGGTCGTGATGTTCACAGGGCTGGGCCTGCTATCGGCCTGCGGCGGCGGTAGCAGCGATGGCGACTCGAAGGCGCAACTGCGGCTGGTGAATGCCAGCATCGCCTACAGCAGCGGCCTGGACCTGACGCTGGACGACAGCAAGATCGCCAGCGCGATCGGCTATGCCACCGCCAGCAACTACAGCTCGGTGGATGCCGACAGCGTCACGGCGCTGGTGCAGTCCAGCGGCTCGACGATCAGCTCGCTGTATCCAACGCTCAGCGCCGACAGCCATTACAGCCTGATCACCTACGGCTGGGCCGGCAATATGAAGAGCACCATCCTGCAGGAGGAAGAGGAGGCGCCGGACGCCAACTACAGCAAGCTGCTGATCCTCAACCTGGCCTCCGACGCCGGCGCGCTGGATGTCTATCTGACGCAGAGCATCGACGACCTCTCCAACGCCACCGCCACCGTCTCCGGCGTGGCCGGCGGCAGTAGCAGCGGCTATAAGACCGTGGCCAGCGGCAGCTACCGGGTGCGCATCACCGGCAACGGCAAGAACTACGACCAGCGCCTGGACATCGCCAACATCACGCTGAGCAGCAAGCAGGTGGCCACGCTGGTGATCACGCCGACGCAGGGCGGCGTGCTGGTCAACGGCATCCTGCTGACCCAGCAGGGCAGCCTGAGCGCCCACAGCACGCCCAATGCCCGCGCCCGCGTGGTGGCGGCGGTGTCGGACTTTGGCCAGGTGCAGGCCACGCTGGGCGGCACGACTCTGCTGTCCACTTCGATCGCGCCGAACATCGGCGAGTACCAGACCCTCACGGCCGGCGCGTCGGCCCTCAGCGTGCTGGTCAACGGCGCGGCCATGACGGCCGCCAGCCCGACGCTGACCGCCGGCAACGACTACACCGTGCTGGTCTGGGGCACGCCGGCCGCGCCGCAGATCTCCATCCTGAATGACGACAACCGCCTGCCCAGCACCAGCGGCACCGCCAAGATCCGCATGATCAACGGCGTGGCCGGCCTGAGCGGCGGCCTGACGATGACGCTGGACTACAGCGCCATCGCAAGCAATGTGCTGTCGGGCCTGTCGTCCACGCCGGTGGCGGTCAATTCCAGCTCGGCCTCGCTGCTGCAGGTCAGCTCGCCCACCTCGGGCACGCCGGTCTACAGCATCGCCGAGCTGCCCATCGTCTCGTCGGGCGTCTACACCGTCTTCATGATGGGCGGCGCCGACAAGATCCAGGGCACGCTGCGCCGCGAACGGTAAGCCCGGATGTGCGCGGCTCGCCCCCGGGCGAGCTGCAGCAAGGCACGCTGGCAAGGGCTGGGGCAAGATAGCGCCCCATGCCCGACTCTCGTCACGCCGCCACCCAACGCCTGGCCCTCTGGGTGGGCCTGCTCACCATCCTGGCCTGGGGCATCAACTTCCCGATCCAGAAAGCGCTGCTCACTGCGCTGCAGCCCTCGGGCTTCCTGTTTCTGCGCTTCGCCGCAATGCCACTGATGGTGGCGGCCCTGCTGCTGGTCCGCTACGGACGCGCCTGGCCACGCCTGCCGCGCAGCGAGCTCTGGGCCATCGCCCGCCTGGGCCTGCTGGGCCAGGGCCTGCATCTGGCGCTGGCCAGCTATGGCGTGCACTGGAGCACGCCCTTCTCAAGCTCGGTGCTGCTGGCCTGCGGGCCGGTGTTCACGCTGCTGATCCTGCGCGCCTGGGGCGTCGAGCGCCTGCAGCGCCCGCAGATCGCCGGCATCGCGGTGGCCGCCTGCGGCGCCCTGCTCTTCATGTCCGACAAGCTGCTGGCGGCCGACTGGCGCGCCAGCGGTGGCGACCTGGTGCTGCTGAGCGCCGCCGCGCTGTTTTCCTACTACACGGTGGCGGCCAAGCCACTGATCGAGAAGCATGGCGCGATGCTGGTGTTCAGCTATGCCACGCTGGCCTCCAGCGTGCCGGTGCTGCTCTACGCCACGCCGGGCGCGCTGCGGGTCGACTGGCAGGCCGTCAGTCCACTGCTGTGGGCCGGCGCGGTCTGGGCCGTGGTCGGCGTGGGCTTCTGGAGCTGGCTGAGCTGGGGCTGGGTCAACGCCCAGCGCGGCGTGGCGCGCACTGCGCCGCTGATCTACCTGATGCCGCCGATTGCCGGCCTGACTGCCTGGCTCACCACCGGCGAAAGCTTCACCGGCATCAAGCTGCTGGGCGCCGCGGTGACGCTGGGCGGCGTGGCGCTGGCTCAGTTTGCCGCCGCGCCCAAGACCGAATCGACCCATAGCGTGCCGCCGATCGACTGAGCCCGCGCACAAGCGCCGAAAGGCGCTTGTGGCTGGCGAAGGCCAACCGGCGATACCAGCCGGTTGGCTGATCCCGCCCCGGCTCAGCCGCGCCAGCGCCGCGGCCAGGCCTGCTTCAACAGCTCCAGCAGCAAGCCGCAGAGCAGCCCGCAGCCCAGCGCCGCGGCCAGCCAGGGCAAGGGTGGCAGCACGAAACGGAACACCTCGCGCAGCGGCGTGATCGCCAGCGCCGCCGCCAGCAGCGCCGCGGTGGCGACCAGCACCTGCCAGAGCAGCGCATTGGGCCGCAGCCAGCCGGCGAACCAGCGCCCACTGGCCGAGCGGTTGGCCAGGATCAGCGCCACATTGCCGCTGACCAGCGCGACAAAGGCCAGCGCCCGCGCACTGTCGGCCGGCAGGCTCAGCCGTGCCAACGCATACAGCCCCGCCACCAGGGCCAGCAGCAGCAGGCCCTGGGCCGCGCTCCAGGCCAGCAGGCCGGGCGAAAACAGCGGCGCGGCCGGGTCGCGCGGCGGCCGCTGCATCACATCCTCCTCCTCGGGCTCGGCCTCGAACACCACCGAGCAAACCGGGTCGATCAGCAGCTCCAGAAAGGCGATGTGCACCGGCGTCAGCAGCGGCGGCCAGCCCAGCAACAGCGGCAGCAGCGACAGGCCGGCAATCGGCACATGCACGGCCAGCACAAAGGCCATGGCCTTGCGCAGGTTGTCGTAGATGCGCCGACCCAGGCGCACCGCCTGCGTGATGGCGTCGAAGTTGTCGTCCAGCAGCACCAGACCGGCGGCCTCGCGCGCCACGTCGGTGCCGCGGCCGCCCATGGCCACGCCGATGTCGGCGGCCTTCAGCGAGGGTGCATCGTTGACGCCGTCGCCGGTCATCGCCACCACCTCGCCCTGCGCGCGCAAGGCCTGGACGATGCGCAGCTTCTGCTCGGGCCGGATGCGCGCATAGACGGCGTGGCGGCGCAGCGCCTGGGCCAGCGCGGCATCGTCCATCGCGGCAATCTCGGTACCGGTCAGCGCCGGCAGCCCGCCATCCAGGCCGGCCTGCGTGGCAATCGCCGACGCGGTGACCGGGTGGTCGCCGGTGATCATCAGCACGCGCAGCCCGGCCGCGCGGCATTCGCGGATGGCCGCCGGCACTTCGGGGCGCAGCGGATCAGCAAAGCCCACCAGGCCCAGCCACTCCCAGGCGAAGCCGGCGGGTGATTCGGGCCAGGCCTGATCGGCCGGCCAGACCGCCCGCGCCACGCCGAGCACGCGCAGGCCGCGCGCCGCCATCGCCGTGGCCTGCTGGGCCAGCGCCGCCTGGCCTTCAGCTGGCAGGCGGCACAGGCCGGCCACCGCCTCGGACGCGCCCTTGATGGACACCACCTGGCCAGCGTCGCCGCGCCACACATGGGTCATGGCCGGCAGCGCGCCGCTCAGAGCGTACTCATGCGCCAAGGTCCAAGCCGGGTGCAGGCGGTCGGCCGGCAGGCGCTGCTGGCCCAGGGCGTGCAGCGCACGCTCCATCGGATCGCTGGCCTCTGACTCACTGGCCAGGATGGCGTGCTCCAGCAGCGGGTGCAGTGCCTCGGGCAAGACCTGACCCTCGTTGCGCCAGGTCAGCTCAGCACCAGCGGCCCCGGCCAGCTCGGCCACCGCCATCTTGTTGAGCGTCAGGGTGCCGGTCTTGTCGCTGCACAGCACGGTGGCCGAACCCAGCGTCTCGATGGTGGCGGCGCGGCGCGCCAGCACGCGCTGGCGCGACAGCCGCCACGCCCCCATCGCCATGAAGACTGTCAGGATCAGCAGGAACTCCTGCGGCAGCATGGACATCGCCAGGCTGATGCCGGCCAGCAGACCGCCAAGCCAATCGCCGCGCAGCAGGCCCCACAGCGTGACCACCACCGCGCTGACGACCAGCCCCAGCACCGAGAACAGCCGCACCAGGCGGCGCGTCTGCCGGTGCAGCGGCGTCGGCGGCGCGCCGATCTCGCCCAGCGATTTGCCGATGCGGCCGATCTCGCTGCGCGGCCCGGTGGCCGTCACCTGCGCCAGGGCCTGCCCGCCCGTCACCAGCGTGCCGGCAAAGACGCGCGCGGCATCGCTTTCAGAGCCGACGCGCTTGTCCACCGGCAACGATTCGCCGCTGAGCAGGGACTCGTCGAGTTGCAGGTCGTGGGCCGTGATCAGCGTCGCATCCGCCGCCACGCGGTCGCCATCCGCCAGCAGCAGCAGATCGCCCAGCACCACCTCGCGGCCGGCAATGCGCTGCGACTCACCGTCGCGGCGCACCAGCGCGCGCGGGCTGGTCAGGTCGCGCAAGGCCTCCAGCACGCGCTCGGTGCGCTGCTCCTGGCTCAGGCTGATCAGCACCGTCACCGCGACAAAACCCAGCAGCATCAGCGCCTCGCCCCGATCGCCCAGCAGCAGGTAGATGCCGCCGGCCGCCAGCAACAGCAGCAGCATCGGCTCGCGCAGCAGCTCGGCCAGCATCTGCCACCAGCGCCGGCGCTGCGGCGGATTCAGCTCATTGGGGCCGTCGGCCTGCAGGCGGCGTGCGGCTTCGTCGGCACTCAGGCCGCGGGGTGGGGTTTCATTCATTGGGCGCGCATCAGGCCTGCTGGCGCAGACCGGTCCAGACCCGCCCGCCCAGCTGCATCAGCAGCAGGCCGGCCGCGGCCGCCACCGCGCAGCACAGTGCCTGCACCAGCACTTCCGCCTGCGCTGGCGCGAAGCGGCGCAGATAGATCGCCAGCAGCCCCAGCGCCAGCCAGCGGCACAAGCGCTGCTGGCCGGGCGACAGCGTTTGCAGCAGCGTGGCCGCATACAGGAACAGCGCCGAGGCCACAAAGGCCAGCGTGAACAGGGTGTTGGCGATGCCCACCATGGCCCCGGCCGGATCGGCGTACAGCAGATAGGGCACGAAGCCCAGGCACAGCAGGCCCAGCGCCCGGGCCATGATGCGGGCCCGGCCCGCCGCATGCGCGTCGCACAGCCCGGTCGCCGGGCCGATCTTGGCCATCAGCGGCAGCAACAGCAGGCCCAGCAGGCCGGCCCCCGCATCGATCAGCAGCGTCAGCGGATAGCCCAGCGCCTCCACCGCGATGCCCTGCCAGGTGGCGGCAAAGGCTATCGCCAGATTCATCATCGCCATATAGGCGGTGAACTGCGTGCCGGCCACGCGCGGATTGGTCACGTCCATGAAGACCGCGGTGCGCGTGCCATACATCAGACCCATGCCGACGTTGAAGGCGATGGTGGCGATCCACAGCTGCTCGATCAGCGCCGGCAGCGGCGCGCCGCCCGGCGCGCGCGGCATCTGGTAGCCGTGGCTATGCAGCACCCAGCCCATATAGAGCACCGGCAGGCTCATCAGCGCCGTGTAGAACGCCAGCATGCGGCGCTGGCCGAGACGGTCGGACAGCAGGCCGCCCACCACCATGCACACGCCGCTGGTGAGGCTGGAGAACAGCGTCAGCTGGGCCAGTGAACTGTCCTGCATGCCCAGCTCAACGGCCAGGCTGTTCTGCAGCGCCAGGCTCAACGACATCGCCCCCATCGGCAGCAGCGCGAAGAACACCGCCGCAAACGCGGCGCGTGAGCCCAGGAAGGACTGGAAGGCCTGCACGGCGAAGCCGCGCATCTCGGCCGTCATGGCCTGCAGGCGGCTGCGCCCGTGCAGCTGCACCAGCTGGCTGGCGATGGCCTCGCGCATCGGCAGCACCACCAACGTGGTGACCATCAGGATGGCCGCGGCCACCAGCACGAAGCTGCCCTGGAAGCCTGTGTAAGGCAGCAGGAACAGCACGCCGGCCCCACCGATCGCCTGCCCCAGCGAGGCGCCGGCGAACATCAGCCCGTTGGCCAAGCCGCGCTCGTCCTCGCCCAGGCTGTTGACGGCCAGCGCGTCGATGGCCACGTCCTGCATCGCGCCAAAGGTGTTGTGGATCAGCAGGATGCCGGTGAACAGCGCCAGCCCCTGCGGCAGCGGCACCCAGATCAGCAGCAGCAGCGTGGCCGCCAGCATCAGCTGCGTGCCCATGATCCAGGCCCGGCGGTGGCCGAAGCGCTGCGAGCGGAATACGTCGACCATCGGCCCGAAGGCCCACTTGAAGGCCCAGGGCAGGTAGAACGAGGCCACGAAGGCGCCGATCTCGGCCGGCCCCACGCCCATGCGGCGCAGCTGCGAGGCCACCGCGGTGGCTGCAAAACCCAGCGGGATGCCCTCGGTGATGTAGAGCATGAAGAAGGCCGTCAGGCGCCCCTTGCGGGACGCGAGCAGGTTGGGCAAGCGGAGCATCAAGGCCGTTCTCCGGAGGCAGCAGGGATGCGGCGATTATTGACCCGGCCCGTGATCGCGCGGACTCGCAAAGACCGACTCAGCATCGCCTTAAGAAAGCCCTAAGCGGGCGGCGGCACGATAAGTGCCATCAAGGAGTTGCCCCCATCATGCGCCTCAAGACCTGGCCCCCTGTTTCTTTTGCCCTGCTGCTGGCTCTGGCCGCCGCCACCGCCCATGCCACCACACCTGCCGCTCAACTGGCGCGCTTCAGCGCCGAGGCCGGACGGGCCGGCGATGCGGCGCAGGGGCAGCGCCTGTTCACCACCCGCCAAGGCGGCGAATGGAGCTGCGCCTCCTGCCACCATGCCCAGCCCATCAAGCCGGGCCGCCATGCCGCCACCGGCAAGACGATTGACACCTTGGCGCCGGCCTTCAATCCGGCCAGCTTCACCGACGAAGCGCGGGTCAACAAATGGTTCCGCCGGAACTGCAAAGAGGTGCTCTCGCGCGAGTGCAGCGCAGCCGAGAAGGCCGACATCACCGCCTGGCTGATCACGCTCAAGCCCTGAGGAGCGCTGGAATGAAACACTGGACTTATGCCCCGCTCGTCTTGCTGACCCTGGTGTTCAGTGCCCCAGTCCTGGCAGACAGTGATCGCCAGCGCTTGAAGGCACCGGACCTGCCGCTGTACCGTCAGGAATGCGCCAGCTGCCACACCGCCTACCCGCCCGGCATGCTGCCGGCCGCCTCGTGGCGGCGCGTGATGGGCAGCCTGGACAAGCATTACGGCAGCGATGCCGCCGTGGACGCCGCCACGCTGGACAGCCTGAACCGCTATCTGCTGGCCCATGCCGCGAGCAGCGGCAGCAAGTACGGGCGCGAACAGCCGCCTGAAGACCGCATCACCCGCGCCGCCTGGTTCAAGCGCGAGCACGACGAGGTGCGCGCCGATGTCTGGAAGCGCGCCTCCATCAAGAGCGCCGCCAACTGCGCGGCCTGCCACCCCGGCGCCGACAAAGGAGATTTCAATGAGCACGCTGTCCGCATCCCCCGCTGATTCCAGCGGCACCCCTGTCACGGCCTCGCGCCGCGTGGTGGACGCGCCCACGCGCATGGTCCACTGGCTGATGGCGCTGAGCTTCACAGGCGCCTACATCACGGCCGAGACCGAGCGCTGGCACCTGCTGCACATCACGCTGGGCTACACGCTGCTGGGCCTGATCGCCTGGCGCCTGGTGTGGGGTCTGCTGGGCCCGCGGCGCAGCCGCCTGGGCGCCCTCTTCAGCCGCCTCGGCCAGGCCCCGGCGCTGGCGCGCGCCTGGCTGAACGGTCAGGGCAATCTGCTGGCCAGCCAGCAGTGGCTCAACGCGCTGGCCATCGTGGCCATCCTGGTGCTGGGCCTGGTGGTGACGGTGAGCGGCTTCGGCCTTGAGCAGGACTGGCTGGGCGATCTGCTGGAAGAGCTGCACGAAGGCTCGGGCGAGGCCATGCTGGCCGTGGTGCTGGCGCATCTGGGCCTGATCGCGCTGGCCGCCGTTCTCAAGCGCCAGAACACCGTGCTGCCGATGATCACCGGCCGCATGCCCGGCCGCGGCCCGGACCTGGTGAAGCAGAGCATGGGCTGGCTGGCTGCGCTGATCCTGGCGGCCGTGGTCGGCTTCTGGATCTGGCAATGGCAGAGCGCGCCGACCGACACCGGCCCCCTGGACGGCCGGCCGGCGATCAGCCGCAACCAGAACCGCGGCCACGACGACGACTGACGACAGCGCCACAATCAACATCATGCGAGTGTTGCTGGTCGAAGACGATGCGCTGCTGGGCGACGGCCTGCGGGCCGGGCTGCGTCAGCTGGGCTTCCAGGTGGACTGGGTACGCGACGGCCTTGCGGCCGAGCGCGAGCTGCGCGCCGAGCCCTATGCGGCCGCGGTGCTGGACCTGGGCCTGCCCGGCAAGGACGGTCTGGAAGTGCTGGCCGGCCTGCGCGCTGGCGGCCTGACCTTGCCGGTGCTGGTGCTGACCGCGCGCGACGCCATCCCCGACCGCATCCGCGGCCTGGACCTGGGCGCCGACGACTATGTGGCCAAGCCCATCGACCTGCATGAGCTGGGCGCGCGGCTGCGCGCGCTGGTGCGTCGCGCCCATGGCCAGACGCAAGAGCGCCTGAGCGCCCAGGGCGTGCTGCTGGACCCGGCCGCGCGCAGCGTCAGCCGTGACGGCGCCCCGGTGATGCTGTCGACCCGCGAGTTCGATCTGCTGCAGCTTCTGATGCTCCAACCCGGCCGCGTGCTGTCGCGCGAGCAGCTGGAACAGCAGCTCTACGCCTGGGGCCAGGAGGTCGAGAGCAATGCCATCGAGGTGCATGTGCATCACCTGCGCAAGAAGCTCGGGGCCGAGCTGATCCAGACCATGCGCGGCGTCGGCTATGTGCTGATGAAGGACGTCCCGTCCGGAGCGCCGCGATGAGGATGACGCTGCGGCTGCGCTCGCTGCAAGGCCGGCTGCTGGCCCTGGTGCTGAGCCTGGTGCTGGGCCTGTGGCTGATCAGCGCCGCGGTAGTCTGGCGCGATGCGCGCCAGGAACTCGACGAGCTGCTGGACGCCCACCTGGCACAGGCCGCGGCCCTGCTGGTGGCCCAGCAGGTGCATGAGCTGGAGGACGACGACGACCGCGGCATTGACGCGCCCAGCCTGCACCGCTATGCGCCCAAGGTGGCCTTCCAGGTCTTCCATGAAGGCCGGCTGGTGCTGCGCTCGGCGCAGGCGCCGCTGACGCCGATGGTGGCTGATGACACCGTCGCGCCCGACCGGCACGGTCGACAGCGCAGCCGCGAGGGCTTCAGCGATGTCAAGCTGGACGGCCAGGCCTGGCGCGTCTTCAGCACCCGCGGCGCCGAGCGCGATGTGCAGGTGCATGTGGGCGAGCAGATCGACTCGCGCGCGGCCATCCTGCGCGCGGTGCTGCGCGGCGCACTGTGGCCGCTACTGCTGGCGCTGCCGCTGCTGGCACTGGCGCTGTGGTGGGCGGTGCGGCGCGGCACCCGGCCGCTGCGCGAGCTGGGCCAGCGCCTGGCCGAGCGCCAGCCGCAGGATCTGCAGCCGGTGCAGCTGGGCGCCGACACGCCCAGCGAGATGGCACCGCTGCTGGAGGCGCTGAACCGCCTGTTCGAGCGCATCGCCGAGCTGCTGGCCGCGGAGCGCCGCTTCACCGCCGATGCCGCGCACGAGCTGCGCACGCCGATCGCCGCCATCCGTACCCAGGCCCAGGTGGCGCTGGGCGAAAGCGACGACGCGCTGCGCCGCCATGCGCTGCAGGCCACGCTGCAAGGCTGCGACCGCGCCGCGCGCCTGGTGGACCAGCTACTGACGCTGGCCCGTCTGGAAGCTGGCGCCCAGCCAGCCAGCACGCCGGTGGAGCTGCGCGCGCTGGCCCAGCGCGTGCTGGCCGAGCTGGCACCGGCAGCGCTGGCGCGCGGGCAAGAGCTGACCCTGGAGGCCTCCGAGCCCTGCCCGGTGAACGGCAACGAGACCCTGCTGGCGGTGCTGCTGCGAAATCTGGCCGACAACGCGCTGCGCTACAGCCCGCCCGGCGCCCAGGTGCAGGTGCGCCTGGCCGCGCTGGACGGCCGGGTCCGGTTGACGGTGGCCGACAGCGGCCCGGGCCTGGCCGAGGCGGATCTGGCGCGCCTGGGCGAGCGCTTCTTCCGCGTGCTCGACGCCGGCCACAGCGCAAGCCAAAGCGGCAGCGGCCTGGGCTGGTCCATCGTGCGGCGCATTGCGGCCGCGCACGGCGCCCCCGTGCATGTCGCGCGCAGCGCAGCCCTCGGCGGCCTGGAAGTTGTGGTGGAATTCGCGCAGGCTGGCTGAAGAGCACAGCGTCCGGCTTCGGCATCAGCCGACCGCGCGCCCGGCCGCAAACACAACCTCCACATGAGCATCAACCGGCGACGTCTGGGCTTGGGGATCAGTGGGCTGGCCCTGCTGGGCGGAGCCCAGCGCGCTGCGGCCCAGGGCGATCAGGTGCTGCGCGTGGTGACCGGCGATCTGCCCCCCTTCGCCGTCGAAGCCGGCGCCGAGCGCCGCGGCGTACTGGTGGAGCTGACCGAGGCCGTGCTGCGCCACGCCGGCATGGCCGCCAAGGTGGAGTTCTTCCCCTGGGCGCGCGCCATGCACCTGACGCAGCAGCAGCCGCGCGTGGCCATCCTGCCGCTGACCCGCACGCCCGAGCGCGAGGCGCAATTCCAGTGGCTGCTCAAGCTCTATGTGCAGCATTTCGTCTTCATCAGCCGCAGCGACGACGCCCCGGTCACGCATCTGGCGCGGGCCCGCCGGCTGAGGGTTGGCGTGCTGCGCGGCTCGCCCAATCTGGCGCAACTGCAGAGGCACGACTTCTCGGAGGCACGCATCGTGCAGGCCTCCAGCGTCGAGGACATGCTCAAGATGCTGGAGCGCAGCCACGTGAACGTCATCTTTGGCAGCGAGCAGGTCTGCCTGGACAAGGCGCGCACCACCGGCCGCGATCTGGCAGCGCTGCATGTGGGCCTGCGGCTCGAGTCCGGCGATGTGTGGCTGGCAGGCGCCAGCGGCTTCAGCGACGCCGACCGGCTGCGGCTGGAGGACAGCCACCGCGCCCTGCTGCGCGACGGCAGCATCGAGCGCCTGTTCCGCAGCTACGGCATCCGGCCCAAGCCGGAAGAGCTGCGCTGAGTCAGCTCGCGTCGCACATCGCCAGCAATCCAGCGCGCCGCGCCCGGGCCTTGCACAGCCAGTCGTTCGGCGCAGGCCAGCGCCAGCAAGCGCAGCGCTGGCGCGCGCTTGCCGATCTGGCGCAAGGCCCAGCTCACAGCTTTCTTGACGAAATTGCGTTCGTCGTCGACCGCCGCCGCCTCGATCAGCGGCAGCAAGGCGGCAAAGTCCTGATCCGGCCGCGCCTTGTCGTGCACTGCAAGCACGGCGATCAACGAAAAAGCCGCGCGCCGAGTGAACTCGTGTCGGCTGCGAGCCCACACCGGCAAACGTCCCCAGGCCAGCGGTGATTTGCGCAACGCGTTCAGGCAACACTGGTCGCAGACATCCCACGCCGCCATGCCGCGCACCCAGTGGTTCATCTGTGACACCGTCAGCGCCGCGGGATCGGCCAGCAGGCCGGCCAGGATCTGCGCATCGGGAATGCCGCTGTCCCACAGCGCCAGCGCCAGTTCGTGATCACGCCCAAGTTCGCGGCCCAAGGCCCTCAGCTGAGGCACGGACAGGCCCAGACGACCCTCGCCCACCAGACCGAAGCGTGCCAGGCCGGCCAGCTGTTCGGGCCGGGCCAAGGCATGCAGGCGCTGCAGCGCCTGCGCCAGGCGCGCTTCGAGCATGGCCTCCTTCTTCATGCCGGCCAGCATACGCGCAGCCGCGACACCGGGCCGGCCTGGGCGATGCCTAGCGCATTCCCCGTCTAGGCGCGGCCTTGTGCTTGGGTTCAGAATCGCGCCTTTGCAACGCATCCAGTGCTGCCTCATGAGGGCGGCCCGCCCGACATGAAGCTCTTCTCCCTGACTGCCCTCGCCCTGGCTCTGGCCCTGACTACCCCGCTGACCCATGCCGCGGCACCCGCCAGCAGCGCCGCCGTCGCCTGGTTGCCGGCTGCTGCCGATGCCGACATCGAGCGTGCCTTTGCGCAAGCCCGCGCCGAGAAGAAACCGGTGCTGCTGTACTGGGGCGCCAAGTGGTGCCCGCCCTGCAACCAGCTGAAGGCCACGCTGTTCAACCGCCAGGACTTCATCGAGCTGACCCAGGCGGTGGTGGCGGTGCATGTGGACGGCGACAACCCCGGTGCGCAGAAGCTGGGCACGCGCTTCAAGGTGCGCGGCTATCCGACCGTGATCCTGTTCAAGGCCGACGGCAGCGAAATCACCCGCCTGCCCGGCGAAGCCGACGCACCGCAGGTGATCCGCGTGCTGCAACTGGGCCTGTCCGGCGGTCGCTCGGCCAAGGCCGTGCTGGCCGACGCCAAGGCCGGCAAGACGCTCAGCGCCAACGAGTGGCGCATGCTGGGCTTCTACAGCTGGGAAGGCGATGAACAGCAGCTGGTGCCGGCCAATGAGCGCCCCGGACTGCTGGCCCAGCTGGCCGTGGCCAGCAAGGGCGTCGATGAAGAGACCACCACCCGCCTGTGGCTCAAGGCCCTGGCCGCCAGCGACGAGGGCAAGGGCGTCAAGCCTGACGCCGCGCTGCAGGCTCTGACCCGCAAGGTGCTGGCCGAGCCGGCGCTGGCGCGTACCCATATGGACGTGCTCACCAACGGCGCGAACGACATCGTCAAGGTGCTGAGCGCCGCCGGCAGCCCGGAGCGGGCCTCGCTGCTGCAGGCATTCGAGGGCGCGCTCAAGCGCCTGGAGGTCGACATGACGCTGTCGCGCGCCGACCGCCTGGGCGCACTGCTGGCGCGCGTGCAGCTGGGCCGCGTCGAGCAGCCCAAGGACGCGCTCAGCCCAACGCTGAGCCCGGCGCTGCTGAAGGAAGTGAGCGAGCATGTGGCACGCGCCGACCGCGAGATCCGCGACGGCTACGAGCGCCAGGCCGTCATCACCTCGGCCGCCTATGTGCTGGGCCAGGCGGGGCTGTGGAAAGAGTCGGACGAGCTGCTCAAGAGCAACCTGGCCAAGAGCCACTCGCCCTACTACCTGATGAGCCAGCTGGGCGGCAACGCCCGCAAGCAGGGCCGCAAGGACGAGGCGCTGCGCTGGTACGAGGAGGCCTTCAACAAGAGCGAAGGCCCGGCCACGCGACTGCAATGGGGCTCGGGCTACTTCAACGCGCTGGTCGATCTGGCCCCGCAGGACCAGGCCCGCATCGAGAAGACCGCGGCCCAGCTGTTCAGCGAAGCTTCCAAGGACAAGGGCGCCTTCTACGAGCGCAGCGCGCGCTCGCTGCAGCGCGTCGGCACCAAGCTGGCCGACTGGAACAAGGACGGCCAGCATGAGGCCGTGTTGGCGCGCCTGAAGACCCAGCTGAACGGCATCTGCGCCAAGGTCGAGACCGCCGACCAGCAGCGCGCCACCTGCGAAGGTCTGATCAAGGCGCCGGCGAAGAAGTCCTGAGGCAGCCCAGCCCCCCATCGGGGCGGGCACCCGCCGGATGCCGCCATCCATGCGCCAAATGCTGCAGCCCGTCTCATCGGGCTGCAGGCCGGCAGACCCGGCGCTGAGAATGCAAGCCACGCCACCCCCCGTGGCAGCCCCTATGTGTTTACCCCCAGGAGGTATTGGATGAAGAGCAGCACCAACAAGAAGACGCAGCTGGCCCTGATCGGCGCCGCCGCCCTGATCACCCTGCCCGCGCTGAGCCTGGCCCAAACCACGCCAGCCCCGGCCGCAACGGTCCAGCAGGCCACCACCGCCCCGATCCCGCTGCGCGACTTCTTCCGCAGCCCCGAGCGCGCCTACTACCGCCTCAGCAAGAGCGGCCAGTGGATGAGCTTCATGCAGCCCGCCGTGGGCGACGGCGGCACGGCCAAGCGCATGAATCTGTTCGTGCAGGCCTTTGACGGCAAGCAGCTCGTTGGCGAGCCGCGTCAGCTGACGCGCGAAAGCGCCCGCGACATCGGCGGCTACTTCTGGAAGGGTGACGACACCCTGCTGTATGTGAAGGACTTCGGCGGCGACGAGAACTTCCACGTCGTCGCGGTGGACGTCAAGACCGGCAAGGTGACCGACCTGACCCCCGGCGACGCGCTGCGCGCGCAGCTGGTCAACGACCTGCGCGAGGACCCCGAGCACATCCTTGTCAGCCACAACCAGCGCGACAAGCGCGTGTTCGATGTGGTGCGCATCAACGTGAAGACCGGCGCGCAGACCGTGGTGGCGCAGAACCCGGGCAATATCGTCGGCTGGCAGACCGACCACGCCGGCAAGGTGCGCATGGCCATCGCCAGCGACGGCGTCAACAACGCGCTGCTCTACCGCGACAAGGAAGACGAGGCCTTCAAGCCCATCATCACCACCGACTTCCGCACCAGCGTCTCGCCGGTGCTGTTCGACTTCGACAACAAGAAGTTCTACGCCGCCTCCAACCGCGGGCGCGACAAGGCTGCCCTGGTGCTGATCGATCCGGCCAAGCCTGCGGCCGAAGCTGAGCAAATGGTCTATGCCCACCCCGAGGTGGATGTGGCAGGTGCCAGCTACTCACGCCTGCGCAAGGTGCTGACTACGGCCAACTACGTCACCGACAAGCCGGGCGAGCATTTCTTCGACGCCGACACGCGCCAGCTGATGGAGCGCCTGCGCGCCAAGCTGCCGGGCTATGAAGTGAACCTGCAGAGTGCCACAGACGACGAGCAGCGCTTCATCGTGGCCGCCTACAACGACCGCACGCAGGGCGCGCGCTATGTCTACGACCGTAAGAGCGATGCACTGGTGAAGATGGGCGATATCGCGCCCTGGCTGCCCGAGGCGCGCATGGCCCGCATGCAGCCCATCAGCTACAAGAGCCGCGATGGCCTGACCATCAACGGCTACCTGACGCTGCCGGCCGGCAAGGAGCAAGCCAAGAACGTTGCCTGCGTGGTCAACCCGCACGGCGGCCCCTGGGCCCGCGATGTCTGGGGCTACAACCCCGAGGTGCAGTTCCTGGCCAGCCGCGGCTACTGCGTGCTGCAGATGAACTTCCGCGGTTCCACCGGCTATGGACGCGCCTTCTGGGAGGCCAGCTTCAACCAGTGGGGCCTGACGATGCAGGACGACATCACCGATGGCGTTCAGTGGCTGATCAAGCAGGGCGTGGCCGATCCCAAGCGCATCGGCATCTATGGGGCCAGCTACGGCGGCTATGCCACGCTGGCAGGCATCACCACCACGCCGGACCTTTATGCCGCCGCGGTGGACTATGTGGGCGTGAGCAATCTGCTGACCTTCATGAACAGCATCCCGCCTTATTGGAAGCCCTTCCTGGAGAAGCTGCACGCGATGGTGGGCCACCCGGAGAAGGACAAGGAACGCCTGACGGCCACCTCGCCGGCCCTGAACGCCGACAAGATCAAGACCCCGCTGTTCATCGCCCAGGGCGCCAAGGACCCGCGTGTGGTCAAGAGCGAGAGCGACCAGATGGTGGAAGCACTGAAGAAGCGCGGCGTGACCGTGCAATACATGGTCAAGGACAACGAAGGCCACGGTTTCGCCAACGAGGAAAACCGCTTCGAGTTCTACGAGGCGATGGAGAAGTTCCTGGCCCAGCACCTGAAGCCCTGAGCGGAAGGCGCGATACGCAAAGGGGGTCAGTTCACATTGGCCCCCTTTTTCACTTGGCGCTTCCCTTGGTCAGTAGCACCTCCTGCATATAGCGATGGCGCGCAGAAGAGCCGGCAGACCTGATCGATGCTGGCAGGTCGTATCTGCCGAGCGCCAGCACAGGGAACACGCGAGGCGGCATGCGAGGCTGATAACACTATCCGTTAGCCATCGAGCCCTCGCCGGGCCAAGGTCTCGACAAGCCATTTCTCAAAAACGACCGCTTGCGACTTGTTTGTCGCTCCGAGACTTTCTGAGTCCCAATGACGCGCCAAATTGGAAGTTGGCTATTTCGACCGGCCCCAATTGGCCGGTACATGCACAGGCAGAGCCAGCGTCACCTCGGTAGGCGCGCCGCCAAAGGTATAGGGCTTGAAGCGCATTGCCCGCAGCGCGTGGATAGAGGATTCGTCCAGGTCCGGGTTGCCGCACGATTCGATCAGCACCACCCGAGCCACGGTTCCTTCGCGGGTGATGTGCGCCTTGAGCACCGCAGGGCCGACCACCCGGCCTTTGCTGACAACACCTGGGACATCGAGCCGGAACACCGTCAGCGAGCGCAGCTCCTCGAGCTTGACTACTGTGTCGGGCCACGCCGTGGCGGCCTCATCCGCAGCAGCGGCGCCATGGGAGAAGCACCAGAGCACGAGGGTCAGGGCGATGCAGATGGCTGATCGGAGCATGGGGTGATGGGTAATTTGATTTGAATGGCTTGAGTGGTCCGGCCTCATTCCTTACTTGCCGCCTGCGCTGCGCGTTGCTTGAGGATCGCGAAACTCATTCGCAGATAGCCGAGTGCGAAGAGAAGTGCAAACACCGAGTACGCCGTATAGGTCACCAGCAGCGCAACAGGACCAAAAAGCATTTCAAGGTCGCCGCCCATCAATTGGACCAAGGCCCACCATCCGCAAAGAAGAACGACACTGACGAGCACCGCCCAACGCCCCGGAAGTCGCGTCTTTAAAGCTACCGCAAGTGCAGCGCCCACAACGCATACAAAGGCCAAAGCGCCAAGGATGAAGCCGATCGCGCTGATTGTCGCGAGTTGGTCCACCTCAGCTGGCGTAGGGGGCCTGAAGGCGAAGACCTCGGTCGGTGATGAGTCACTGGTCATGTAACGACTGGCCAAGATGGCCTCGTCAACTCGGGTGGCGCGACCCCAGCGACGCCATGGCTTACAAGCCATGGGGCCTGCAGAGCCACACAAAAACCCCAAGCAGACTGGCTGCCGGTCCGTCGTGAGTTGATGGAAAGCTGGGCCGCGATTCTGGAATCTAGCACGCCAGGCCAGGGTCGGCCGCAGCCAAGCCAGCCAGGGCGACGCTTCGCCGCCTAGCCATCCCAATTCCTGCGCTGCGCGTCCGGCTCCGCGCGCCTCACCTCGCCGATCATCAGCCCGCCTCCATCCCCAGCGCCTTGAGCTTGGCCAACACCGCATCGAAGCGCGCCTCGCCCTGCCCCGCCAGCTGGGTCAGCGGCCACCAGGCCACACCGCCCACTTCCTGCTCTTGCGCCTGCAGGGCTTCGGCCGCATCGTCATCGGCGGCCTGCAGCAGGTAGGCGTAGTCGTGGTGCCAGTGCGCGCCCTCGCCCTTGCGGGGATTGGCGGCAATCGCGTGGCTGTCGATGTCCAGCGGCACAGCGGCCGGCCACAGCGGGTGGGCGCGCAGCGACTGCAGGCCGGTTTCTTCGCGCACCTCGCGGCAGGCCGAGTCCCACAGGCTCTGGCCCGACTCGTGGTGGCCGCCGGGCTGCAGCCAGCGGCCGATGATGCGGTGCTGGATCATCAGCACGCGCGCGCTGGCGGCGTCCAGCACGATGGCGCTGGTCGTCACATGGCCGCGCATATTGGCGCGGCTCAGCGGGTCGTGCGGGTCTTCATCGAGCTGCAGCCGCAGCGCCTGCAGGCGCTGGCGCTCAGCCGGGAACAGGTCGAGATAGTCGTGGAGTTGCTGGTGGGCTTGTTGGCGCATGATGCGCGCGATTGTCGCGCCAATCCGGACGCTCATTCCACGCGCTATGCGCTATTCACCTCAGTAGCTGCTGACCAGCCAGTCCTGGCTGGCCTGCTGCTCCAGCTGGCGCAGCAGCGCCGGCACCTGCTCGGCCGGCACGGCACGCGAGAACAGCCAGCCCTGCAGTTCGTCGCAGCCCTCGCGCTGAAGGAAGGCGCGCTGCGCCTCGTCCTCGACGCCTTCGGCCACCACCGTCTTGCCCAGGGTCTTGGCCAGGCCGATCACCGCACGTGTCAGCACTGCGTCCTGCTCGTCCTGCATCACGCCTTGCACAAAGCTGCGGTCGATCTTCAGGCGCTGCACCGGCATCTGGCGCAGATGGCCCAGCGAGGAGTAGCCCATGCCGAAATCGTCCAGCGCCAGCCGCACGCCCAGTGCCGCCACGCGCTCCAGCAGCTCGCGCGCCTGCTCGCCGTTGCTCATCGCCGCGCTTTCGGTGATCTCCAGCTCCAGCAGCGCCGGCGGCACCTGCCATTGCGCCAACAGCTCCTCCAGCCGCAGCGCAAACCGCGGCTGGCGGAGCTGGTGGGTCGAGATGTTGACGGCCACCCGCAGCGCCAGCCCCTGGGCCTGCCAGCGGACGATTTGCTGGCAGGCGCTGTCCAGCACCCAGTCGCCCAGAGGCTGGATCAGCCCGCAGCTCTCGGCCACCGGCACGAAGCGCGCCGGCGACACCTCGCCCAGCTCCGGATCGGTCCAGCGCAGCAGCGCCTCGACGCCGACCACGCGGCCGCTGCGTGCGCAGACCTGCGGCTGGAAGTGCAGGCGCAGCGCGTCGGCCTGCAGCGCACGCTTGAGCCGGCCTTGCAGCTGCGCGCGCTCTTCCATGTGTTGCGCCATCTGCGCGTCGTAGACCAGATAGGTGCCGCGCCCGGCTTCCTTGGCGCGGTACATCGCGATGTCGGCACGGCGCAGCAGCACGTCGCCACTGCCGCCGTCGCCGGGCGCGAACACCACACCGATGCTGGCCCCCGGCGAGATGTCGTGATTCCCCGAGCGCCAGGGCTGGCCGATGGCGACCACCAGCTTCTCGACCACGGTCAGCGTGGCCGGCACCGAGCCCTGGTCGCGCAGCAGCACGGCGAACTCGTCACCTCCCAGCCGCGCCAGCACATCGCCTTCGCGCAGCACGCCGCGCATGCGTTGCGCCACCTCGCGCAGCAGCTGGTCGCCGACATGGTGACCATGGCCGTCGTTGACGGATTTGAAGTCATCCAGATCGACCAGCAGCAGGGCCAGCGGGCGTTCGCTGCGCAAGGCCTGCACCACCGCCTGGGTCAGCAGCTCGGTGAACATATAGCGGCTGTAGAGGCCGGTCAGCTCGTCGTGCATGGCCAGGTATTCGGCCTTGGCATGCAGCGCTCGCAGCTGGCTGACGTCGCGCACCACCGCCAGCGCCATGCGTTCGCCACCCAGCCGGAACAGGCCCAGCGAGATATCCACCGGCACGGCCTGCCCGTCGCTTCTGCAAAGGCTCAGGTCGGCCACCCGGCCCATCGGCCGCAGATCCGGCATGTCGAAGAAGCGCTGCAGATGCCGGTCATGGCCGGCACGTGCCTGCGGCGGCAGCAGCTGGCTCAGTGGCTCGCCCACCAGGGCGTCGCCGGCATGGCCGCTGATGTCCTGGATCGCCGTGTTGGCGCACACCACCACGCCTTGCTGGTTGACCACCAGCACGCCGTCCGGGATCAGGTCGACCCATTGCACCAGTTGATCCCAGGACAAGGGCGCACCCGCCAGCACTTCAACCATGCCTGAACACACCCACGGCTTTGCCCAACCAGTCCACTTGCGAGCGCATCGCCTGCGCGGTGGCCGTCGACTGCTCGGCCATGGCGGCGTTCTGCTGCGTCATCTCGTCCAGCGACTCGACCTGCGCGTGCACCTGCTCGATGCCGCGCGCCTGTTCGCCGGTGGCGGCGCTGATGTCGGCGATCAGCGTCGCCACGCGCTGCACCTGCTCGACCAGCCCATCCATCGCCTGGCGTGAGCCGCTCACCAGGGTCGTGCCCGCGTGCACGCGCTCGGCGCTGTCGCCGATCAGCGCCTTGATCTGACGCGCGGCCTCCTGGCTGCGCTGCGCCAGGCGCCGCACCTCGGCGGCGACGACGGCAAAGCCGCGGCCCTGCTCGCCGGCGCGCGCCGCCTCGACCGCAGCATTCAGCGCCAGCAGATTGGTCTGGAAGGCGATGCCGTCGATGACGCCGATGATCTCGCCGATCTGCCCGCTGGACTGGCTGATCTGGCGCATGTTGTGCTCGACCTGGCCGACCAGTTGATTCACCTGGCTGGCCGCCTGGCCCATCACGCCGGCCGAGTGGCTGGCTTCGCTGGCCGTGTGGGCGTTCTGGCCCACGCTAGCAGTCAGCTCGGTCAGCGCTGACGCGGCCTCGGCCAGGCTCTGCGAGGTCTGGCCGGTGCGCTCGCCCAGGTCGGCGTTGGCCGCCTCCAGCTGGCTGGACACCGCTTGCAGGCCATGCACCTGCTCGCCCACATCGGCAACCAGCGCGCGCACGTTCAGGCCTGCCTGGTTGAGCGAGCGCAGGATGGCGCCGATCGCATCCACGCGGTCCAGCCGCACATTGGCGTCGAACTGGCCGGCGGCCACATCGGCGGCCTGCTGCGCCACGAGCTGCAGCGGCCGGGCCAGCTGCGCCTGCAGCCAGAGATCCAGCAGCGCGATGACGGCGGCGCTGCCCAGCGCCAGCAGCGGCAGATTCGCGGTCGGCAGTCCGGCCCAGGCGGCCATGCCCAGGAACAGCGGCCACAGCGGCCACAGAGCCAGCCGGATGCGGGTAGAGACCGAGGCCGTCTTCATCAGCCGGTCGCGCCAGCCTGCCGGGCCGCTGCGCAGCACCAGGCCGCGGAAGAAGGACAGCCCCTTGGCGCGCCCGTCGCGGATGCGCTGGTAGAGCGCCTCGGCCTGCTGCACCTCGTCGCGCGTGGGCAACGTGCGCACCGAGATAAAGCCGCGCATCTCGCCCTTGCGCACCACCGGCGCCACATTGGCGCGCACCCAGTAGTGGTCGCCGTCCTTGCGGCGGTTCTTCACCAGCGCCGTCCAGGCCTGGCCGCCGCGCAGCGTGGCCCACATATCGGCAAAAGCCTGCTTGGGCATGTCGGGGTGGCGCACCAGCTTGTGCGGTTGCCCCATCAGGGTCTCGGCGCTGAAGCCGCTGACCGAGACGAAGGCCGAGTTGGCGTACTCGATGTGACTGTGCACATCGGTGGTCGACATCAGCGTCGCATCCGCCGGGTAGCTGAATTCGCGCTGCGTGACCGCCTGAGATTCCGCCTCCATGCATGCCTCCCACACCTTCGCGTTGATCGGTTCGGGCCGCCGCGGGCCCGAGACTGCCGGCCCGCTCAGGGGCCGTCGCATTCTGTGAAGGAATGCAGCCTGAAGCTGATCCCGATCAACTGGCCGTGTGAGCCAGCGCACACTTTGGGAGGGATGTTGCGCAGATCAGTCAGCAGCGCTGGAGAGACGCTCCAGCGCGGCGATGTCGAGGTCCGCCCCACGCCCGAGACGGCGCTTGACGATGCCCTGCGCCTCGAAGTCCTTCCACAGCCGGTTGACGCTTTCGCGCGTCACGCACAGCAACTCGGCCAGCACGATCTGGCTGGGGATCTGTGTCGTTAGCGAGGGCTGGGCGGCGGCGATCAGGCGCAGCGCGGTGGCCATGCGCTGTGGCAGGCTGGGCATACGCATCAGATGGCTCCAGGCGGTGAGAGACACCACCGAGTGGCGCACGTAGCGTCCGAGCAGGCTCAGGTCCTGCGTGCTCTGCCGCATCAGGACTTGCAGCAGCGCGAATGGAAACTCGCAGACCGACACCGGCGTGAGCGCCTGGATGGTCAGCACCGCCGGCAGTCCATGGCCGGACGGTTGGCCGATCAGATGGCCGGGGCCGATGACCGCGATGGCGCGGTCAACGCCATCGATGCCAGTCTGGCGCACCACCAGCAGGCCCGACTTGATGAAGCGCATCGTGACGATCGGCTCGCCCTCGCGCTGCAGGCGCGAACCGCGCGCAAAGCTGCGCGGCAGCACATCAGCCTCGCGCCGCTGCGCGCCCAGTCCCTGGGCGGACAGCGTGATCGGGCACTGAGCCGCGAGCACGCATTGGTCACAAGGCGCCTCGCGCCGGGAGCGTACGGGCTTGCTGTTGCAGTTCGAGTCCATGAGTCCACAGCCGGACAGATGGCCCGGTCTCCTCCGAAAGTTCCCCCCTGAACTGGCGAAGAGGCGCATTCTGTAGACGGAAACATAAGCCGCCTGTGATGCAGATCACATGCCTTGAGGCGCGCAAGGGTTAACCCGTATCGAATCCCCCTCGTTCGAGGGGCGGCCACAGCTTCAGCGCCGAGCGGCTCAACCCAAAAGGCCTTCAGCCTTCATGGCCGCCAGCACAGCCGGCCGGGCCGCCACGCGTTCGCGAAGCGCGCACAGCTTGGGAAAGGGGCTCAGATCGACGCCCACCTGCTGGGCCCAGCAGCTGAGCATGAAGAGATAGGCATCCACGGCCGTGAAGATATCTCCCGTCTGGTAGCCCGTGTCGGCCAGCGTGCCCTCCAGCCAGGCGAACTGCTCTTGCAGGCGGCGGGCTGCCGGGGCTTTGGCCTGCGCTGCCATCGCAGCAGTCCTACTGCGGCGCCGCACTGATCCACGCCTTGCGGATCAGCGCGCCACAGCTGGCTGAATCGGCGCCGCCACCCAGCGCGTCGGCGCGCGCCACGATGCCGTAGTAGCGCTGCCCAGCGTCGATCCAGGGGTAGAAGCCGAATGCACCCGCGCTGCTGAAGGCGCCGTCGCCCTGGCGTGGATCGTCCTCGACCCAATGGCCCAGTGAATAGTGCCAGTCCAGGTCGGTGCGCATTGGCGTGGACAGCGCGCTGGCGCAACTGGCCGGGTTGGTGCAGACCGGATGGCTGCCCAGCTGGCGGCCGAGCTGCAGTTCCTGGCGCAGCAGCTTGCGCAGGAACAGCGCATAGGCGCTGGCACTCATGCGCGCGCCGCCCGCCAGCTGCGGCTGGGTGTAGCTCAAGGCCAGTTCGGTGCCCAGCACGCGGCGCATCTCGGCGGCCAGGGTCTCGTTGTCCAGCGCCGCGATGCCCATGCCCTCGGGCTGGGCGCGCGCGGCATGCACCTGCATATGGCCACCGTTGTAGAAGAACTTGCCGACATGGGCGGGCGTCAGCAGGCCGTTGTCGCCTCGGGTGGCGCAGCTGCCGACGGTGTCGCCACGCTCGCAGCCCGAGAAGCCGAAGCTGGTGTAGCCGCTGCGGAAGTTCAGCGCCTCGATGTCCTGCGCGCTCGGCTGGCCGGCACGGCGCTCGACGACATAGGCGCCGTAGAGCCATTTGGAGGCCGAGGCGATGGGCATCACCGTGTCGGCCTGGTAGGTCGGGCTGGCGCCTGGCGCCGCCACCGAGCCAGCGCCCAGGCGAGCGCTGCGGTCGCCGATCTCCCAGTAGAACGGGCGAACCGCGGCGCAGGCATTGCTGCTGCTGAGCGCCGTGCTGCTGGCGGCTGCCACGCGCGCCGCGTCGCTGATCGGCGCAGGTGCGGGCACGGGTGCCGGCGCTGGGGCCGGTGGCTCGCTGCCGCCACCACCACCACCGCAACCCAGCAGCGCAGCGCCCAACAGCGGCACGCCACCCAGCCAGGCAGACATACGCCGGACAGGTTCAGCGCGCGTCATGGGCGGCTTTGCGGATCGTGCTTCTGGCGGCGGATGGCGCGGCTGTTGTGGTCCTGCTGATGCTCCAGGCGCACAGCCTCCTTGCGCGTCACCTGGCCATCGGCCTCGACGCGCTGCTCCATGCGCGCGGTCTTGGCCTGCTGGTGCTGCAGGCGGCGCTGCTCGCGCGGTGTCAGCTCGCCGCTGGCGACGCCGGACGCTACGCGCTCGGCCTGGCGGGCCTGGCGATTGTCGACACGCTTTTCCTGCGGCGTGGTGGCGGGATCGGTCTGGGCCATGGCCTGGCCCATCAGCACGACATAGCCGACCACCGCGACGAAGAAGGTCAGCGCGGTGCTCTTGATGGATAACTTGTTCATGCGGGGGACTCCTGTTTGGGCTGTGCGGCAACAGCGGGCATCGTTGGAAACATCGGGGGCCGGTCCGTCTTCTGCACCGGCCTGCCCCTTGAACCTGGCTCGCCCGGCCGCCTTACTCAATCCCCGGCGCCCAGGTCGGGATTGGGGCAGCGCCGTAAGAGTCCGCCGTTGCCCCAGTTCAAGCAGCATCACCACGCCAAGCGCCTGCGCTCCCCGCCCACCATGCATGCCGCCACCCTCGCCGCCCACCGTTTCGGCTATGCCGAGACCAGCTTGCGCGCCCTGCAGGCCGATCCCAAGGCCTGGGTGCTGGCGCAGTTCCCGGCCACGGGGCCGGCAGCCAATGTCTTCGATGCCCAGGGGCTGGCCGACAGCTCAGCCGCCGTGCGCATCACCCGCGAGGTGCTGCGCGCCGCGCTGCGTCCACAGGACGGCGATGACAAGGCCCGCCGCGAAGCCCGCCAGGCGCTGCGCCAGATCAACCAGCAAGGCCTGCAGCGGCGCTGGCAGCACATCATCAGCACCGAGGCGCCGGTGGCCGAGCGCTGGCTGCAGTTCTGGGCCAACCATTTCTGCGTGGCCGCCACCAAAGGCAGCGTGCTGGGTCTGGTGTGGCCGCATGAGAACGAGGCCATCCGCCCGCATGCGCAGGGCCGTTTCGTCGATCTGCTGAAGGCTTCCACGCTGCACCCTGCGATGCTTCTGTATCTGGACAACGCGCAGTCGATCGGCCCGGATTCGCGCGCCGGCCAGCGCCGCCAGAAGGGCCTCAACGAGAACCTGGCGCGCGAGCTGCTGGAGCTGCATACGCTGGGCGTGAATGGTGGCTACACGCAGGCCGACGTCACCGAGACCGCGCGCCTGCTGACCGGCTGGACGGTGCGCTACGCCGCCGACGGCAAAGCTGGCTTCCAGGCCCCGCTGCATCAGCCCGGGCCCAAGACCATTCTCAGCAAGCGCTATGCCGAAGGCCCGCAGGCGCTGGACGAGCTGCTCATCGACCTGAGCCGCCACCCGGCCACCGCGCAACACATCGTCACCAAGCTGGCGCGGCATTTCGTCACCGACGATCCGCCCGCGGCGCTGGTGGATGCGGTGGCGGCGCGCTTTCGGGCCAGCGACGGCGATCTGCGCGCCACGGCACACGCGCTGTTCGAGCATCCGCTGGCCTGGAGCCCCGCGCACGCAGCAAAGTTCAAGCGCCCGGAAGAGCTTCTGCTGTCGACCCACCGCATGCTGAAGCTGCCCTTCGGCGAAGCCCAGCTGCAGACCGGCGCGCAGGCGGTGCAGGCCATGGGCCAGAGCCTGGGCCGCGCGCCGTCGCCGCAGGGTTGGCCCGACCGCAGCGAGGACTGGCTGTCGCCCGACGCCCTCTTCAAGCGCGTGCAATGGGCCGAGCGTTTTGCGGCCAGCCATGCTGACAAGGCGGATGCGCGGCTGCTGGCACAGCTCGCCATGGGCGAAGACCTCAGCGAGTCCACTCAGCAGCAAATCGAGCGCGCCGAAAGCGGCGCCCAGGCCCTGGCCTTGTGGCTGGTCAGTCCTGAATTCCAGCGGAGATAAGCACCATGCACCCGACCCACAAGCTGCCGCGTCGCGCGGCCCTGCAATGGCTGGCCGCCGGCCTCGGTGCGGCCGCCCTGCCTGCCAAGCTGGCGCTGGCCGCCAGCAGCAGCGATGCCGAATCGCCCCGCCTGGTGGTGGTGATGCTGCGCGGCGCGCTCGACGGCCTCGCCGCCGTGCCCGCGCTGGGCGACCCGGCCTGGGCGGCGCTTCGCGGCCAGGAAGCGCCGCTGCCAAACGCCCAGCCACCCCGTCCGCTGGACGGCACGATGTTCGCCCTGCATCCGGCGCTGGACACCCTGCATCGCTGGTGGGGCGAGCGCCAGTTGCTGGTGCTGCACGCCATTGCCAGCCCCTACCGCGAGCGCTCGCACTTCGATGCCCAGCAACTGCTGGAAAGCGGCGGCGAACGCCCCTTCGCGCTGCAGACCGGCTGGCTGGGCCGGGCGCTGCATGCCTCGGGCAAGCCAGCGGTGGCGCTGAGCCCGGCCATGCCGGTGGCGCTGCGCGGCTCAGAGCAGGCCAGCACCTGGACGCCCAGCCGCCGCGGTGCGGACGACGCGGACACGCTGGCTCGCATCGCCCGGCTGTATGGCGATGACCGGCAGCTGGCTGAGGCCTGGTCCAAGGCGCTGGTGCAGCAAGGCATGGCGCGTGAGGCGGGCATGGCCGAGATGGGCGCTGTCGGCAACGCCAATGGCTTTGCGGCGCTGGCCCGCCAGGCGGGCAGCTTCCTGTCGGCCGAGCGCGGCTCGCGCGTGGCCTGGCTGGAAGCCGGCGGCTGGGACACCCACTCGCAACAGGCCAACCGCCTGCAGCGCCAGCTCGCCAGCCTGGACGAAGGCCTGGCCGCGCTGCGCGAATCGCTGAGCGCACACTGGGCGCGAACCACGGTGCTGGTCATGACCGAGTTCGGCCGCACCGCCGTGCTCAACGGCAGCGGCGGTACCGACCATGGCAGCGGCGGCGTGGCCCTGCTGGCCGGTGGCGCGGTGGCCGGCGGCCGCGTGCTGAGCGACTGGCCGGGCCTGGCCCCGAATCAGCTGCTGGACGGCCGCGATCTGCGCCCGACCCAGGACATCCGCCGCGTGATCGGCGCCGTGCTTCAGCGCCAGTTCGGGCTGTCGACGACCCAGTTGCAGGCCGGCGTGCTGCCCGGCGCAGCATCTGCCGAGGGCCTGGCACTTTGGCGCGCTTGAGGCGACGCTGGCATCATGAATCGAGCTCCACGCTGAACACACCATGAAGAATCGCCCCGACCACCGCCCCCTTCTCGCCGCGCTGTTGCTGGCGCTGTCCAGCCTGGGCGCTGTCACTGCGCAGGCCGCGCCGATCGAAGTGCCCGACCCCAAGGGCTGGGCCGCACTCACACCGGAGCAGCAGGAAGAGCGGCGCGCCGCGCTGAAGCGCCAGCTGCAGCAGGCCACGCCCGCCGAGCGCCAGGCTTTCCGCCAGCAGCTGCGCGAGCGCCTGGAAACGCTCAGCCCGCAGGACCGCAAGGCGCTGGCGGCCCAGACCCGCGACCGCTGGGAAGCACTGAGCCCCGAGCAGCGACAGCGCCTGATGGACGAGCGCCGCGAGCAGATCAAGGGCATGACGCCCGAGCAGCGCCGCGAGCTGGTGCAGCAGCGCCGTGCGATGCTGGAGAAGCTGAGCCCCGAGGAGCGCCGCGCCTTGCGCGAGAAGCTGCCCCGGGACTGAAGAAGGACAGCGATGTTCGACCCTGCAAGCGAAACCCCGGTGCTGGAGCTCAAGCCCCCTGCCGCACGCCCACGCAGCCGGCTGACGCGCTGGCTGGGCCAGCTGGCACCGCCGCCCAAGGACTGGGCGCTGTGGCACGGCGCCTGTGCGGGCAATGCCGAATCCGCTGCGGCGCTGGTGCGCATGCTGACCCCCCAGGCCCTGGGCCTGGCCATGCAGCTGCTGCGCCAGCGCGCCGATGCCGAGGACGTGGTGCAGGAATCCTTTCTGCGCCTGTGGAGCAGCCGCCCGAGCGACAGCCAGGGGGCGACGCTGGCGACCTTCTTCAACACCATCGTCATCAACCGCTGCAAGAGCCTGCTGACGCAGCGCCGTGAGCTGGCCACCGAACCCGAGGCCCTGGCCGAGCTGTCCGACGCGCAGCAGCCCGCGCATGGGTGTGAGCCCCAAGGCCTGCAGCAAGCCGAGCGGCTGCGCGAGGTCTTGCGAGGCCTGCCGGCACGCCAACGCATGGCGCTGGCCATGTGGGCCTATGCCGATGCCTCGGTGCCCGAGATCGCCGCAGCATTGGAGATCGACAGCAATGCAGCCCACCAGCTGCTTCACCGCGCCAAGCAGACCATGAAGCTGCGACTGGCCCAGGGAGAACCTTCATGAATCATAACCACACCCAAGCTGACGCGAACGCGGACGATGATCTGGCACTGCGCCAGGCCTTGCACCAGGCCCGCGCGCCGGCCGCCGACAGCCAGGCCTTGCAGCAGCGCGTGCTGGCGCAATGGCAACAGCGCCATGCGCAGCAGCCGCCGCCTGGCCAGCCCACCCTGCTGGCCGCCGGCCCGGCCCTGCTGCTTGGCCAGACGCGCCGCCAGCGCATGGCGCGCGCCTTGGTCGTGCTGGCGCTGGGGGTGGCACTGGCAGCTTGGTGGCTGCGCCCCGATCCCGCGCTGAACGAGCTGCTGCAGCCGGACGTGCTGTCGCAGATGGGCATGGGCGAAATTTGACGGCTGCCAACCAGCCCCTGTCGCGCAGGCGATGGCCGGCGCCGCGGGCCTGTCTATAGTCCGGCGCATGAGCGCACCAGAATCAAGACTTGCCTTCGAAGATTTCCAGGTCGGCCGCGTGTTCGAGTTCGGCGGCCGGCACGTGGACCGCGACGAGGTGCTGGCCTTCGCCGCCGCCTACGACCCGCAGCCCTTTCACCTGGACGAAGAGGCCGCCAATGCCTCGGTGCTGGGCGGCCTGTCGGCCAGCGGCTGGCACACCTGCGCGATGACCATGCGCATGATGTGCGACGGTTATCTGCTGAACTCCACCAGCCAAGGATCGCCAGGGCTGGACAACATCCGCTGGCTCAAGCCGGTGCGCCCCGGCGACACCCTCAGCGTACGCATGAGCATCCTGGAAGCACGGACCAGCAAGAACCGGCCGCAGATCGGCCTGGTGCGATCGCAATGGGAGGTGCGCAACCAGCATGGCGACACCGTGATGACGATGGAAGGCTGGGGCATGTTCGGCCGGCGCGAGGCCGTTTCCGGCGCCGAGGTGCCGCCGCCCGCCGGCTGATCTCCGCCATCCATCCGCGCCGGCTGCCATTCGCGACAGCGGCGCCACCGTGAAGACATGGCTGCGCTGACAATCCGCCCGACCTTGAAAAGGACGGATGCCCATGACGTTAGCTCTTCTGTTGCGCAGCCCCGCTGGCCGACCGCCGCGGCGCCCTGCGCTGACCCTTGCCGCGGCGGCCGCGATGCTGCTGACCCTGCTGTCGGCCGCCACGCCCACGCTGGCCGCCAGTCCGGCGGACGAGACCGGCCCGACCAAGCCCTGCCGTGTCGAGGGCTGGCCCAATGAGCTGCGATGCGGCCAGGTCGAACGGCCGCTGAACCCGGCCGAGCCGCAGGGCCGCAAAATCAGCGTGCACTACCTGCTGGTACCGGCCAAGTCGCGCAGCAAGCTGCCCGACCCCATCGTGCTGTTCGCCGGCGGCCCGGGCCAGAGCGCCACGCGCCTGGCACCGAAGATGATCAGCGGCCTCTCGGGGCTGAACAACCGCCGCGACCTGGTCTTCATCGACCAGCGCGGCACCGGCCTGTCGGCGCCGCTGCAATGCCCTGATGCGCGCAGCTTGCCGATGACCGAGGCCATGAGCAGTGCGGGCCAGCTGCGCCAGTTGCAGCGCTGCCAGGTCGAGCTGGAGAAGCTGCCGCATGGCGATCTGCGCTTCTACACGACGACCGTGGCAATGCAGGACTTCGAAGCGGTGCGCCAGCAGCTGGGCGTGCAGCGCTGGAACCTGATCGGCGCGTCCTACGGCACGCGCGCCGCGTTGGAATATCAGCGCCAGTTCCCGCAGGCGGTGCGCCGCACGCTGCTGGACGGCATGGCGCCGCCCGACCAGACCCTGCCCGAGAGCATGTCGGCCGATGCCCAGGCGGCGCTGGACCGCATGTTCGGCGCCTGCGAAGAAGACGCACGCTGCACCCAGGCCTACCCGCAGCTGCGCACGCGCTGGCAGCAGCTGCTGCAAAGCCTGCCGCGCGAGGTGAGCCTGCCCCAGCCGCTGACCGGCGCGCCGGAGCGCGTGATGCTGGAACGTGAAGCCCTGCTGCGCGCGGTGCGCCTGCCCCTGTACGCACCGGCGATGAGCGCCGCGCTGCCAGCGGCTCTGCATGCCGCCACGCAAGGCCGCTTCGAAGGCCTGGCCGGGCTGGCCAGCGGTCTGGGCCTGTCGGGCAAGGATCGCTTGTTCGAAGGCATGCACTTCTCGGTGATCTGTGCAGAGGACGGGCCGCGCCTGGCGCCCGAGGGCAAGGCCGCCGCCAGCCGCGATTTCGGCGAGGCCGATGCACGCCTGTACCGCCAGGTCTGCGCGCAATGGCCACGCGGCGAAGTGCCGGCTGCGTTCTACAAGATCTCGGCTGCGCAGAGCCCGGTGCTGCTGCTCAGCGGCGGCGCCGACCCGGTGACGCCGCCGCGCCATGGACAGCGCATGGCCGAAGCGCTTGGCGCCAAGGCCCTGCATCTCGTGGCGCCGAACGCCGGCCACGGTGTGATGCGCACGGCCTGCCTGCGCGAGCCGCTGCTGCGCTTCTTCAACGCCGCCAGCGATGACGAAGCGCTGGCGCTGAAAGCCGATTGCCTGGAGCGCATGCCACGCGCCCTGCCCTTCATCCCCCCCGGCACACCCAAGCCAGCCGCCAGCGAGGTTTCCAAATGATCCAGATCGACAAGGTCTCCAAGCGATTCGTCGCCAAGGGCCAGGGGGAGCGCAAGGCCTTCTGGCGTAAGGCGGCACCCCAGCATGTGCAGGCGGTGCAGGACCTGAGCCTGCAAGCACCGAACGGCCAGATCACCGGCCTGCTCGGCCCCAACGGCGCCGGCAAGACCACCACGCTGCGCATGCTGGCCGGCATGTTCGCACCCGACAGCGGCAGCCTGCGGGTGGATGGCATCGATGTGCAGGCTCAGCCGCGCGAGGCGCTGGCGCGCATGGGCATCCTGGCCGATGCGCACGGCCTGTACCCGCGCCTGACGGCGCGCGAGAACATCGTCTACTACGGCCGCCTGCAGGGCATGGACGCCGCGCAGGCGCAAGGCCGCGCCGACGCGCTGGCCGAGCTGCTGGACATGCGCGCCATCATGGACCGGCGCGCCGAAGGCTTCAGCCAGGGCGAGCGCATGAAGACGGCACTGGCGCGCGCCCTGGTGCACGACCCCAGCCATGTGATCCTGGACGAGCCGACCAACGGCCTGGACGTGCTGGCCACGCGCAGCCTGCGCGAGGTGCTGCGCCACCTGAAGAGCCCGGCCGGCGGCAGCAAATGCATCCTGTTTTCCAGCCACATCATGCAGGAGGTCGAGCTCCTGTGCGACCACGTGCTAGTGGTGGCGCATGGCCGCGTTGTGGCCGAGGGCAGCGTGGCCGCGCTGCAGGCGCAGACCGGCCAGGCGCGCTTCGAGGACGCCTTCGTGCAGCTCGCCTTCCCTGAGCTGCTGACCCACGAGAACAACAAGCCCGACATGGAGGCTCACCCATGAACCCGCAGAAATCCTTCGCCCACTACCTGGGCCTGGTGTTCCGCAAGGAGCTGCTCGATGCGCTGCGCGACCGCCGCACGCTGATGCGCACGCTGCTGCCCATGCTCTTCATGGGTCCGTTGATGATCTTCGCGCTGTCGGCCTTCATCGGTTCGCTGGAGGAGCGCGCCGAGAAGCGCGAGCTGCTGATCGAAAACATCGCCGCAGCGCCCAGCCTGCAGAACTATCTGGAACGCCAGGGCTACACGATCAAGGCGCCGCCCGCGGACTATGAGGAACAGCTGCGAAAGACGCGCCTGCTGGAAGCGGTGGTGCGCGTCCCGGCCGACTTCGAAGCCAAGCTGCAGGCGGCCGAGCAGCCGGTGCTGCAGATCGTCAGCGACAGCGGCAACCAGCGCGCCGAGATCAGCGCACGCCAGGCCACCCGAGTGCTGCAGGGCTTCGAGCGCGAGCGAGTCTCGCTGACGCTGATGCTGCGCGGCATCACGCCCGATCTGCTCAAGCCGCTGGAGGTGGACGACATCAACCTGGCCGGCCAGCAGGCACGCGGCGCACAGCTGACCGCGATGATCCCGATGCTGATCATCATGGCCGTGCTGATGGGCGCGCTGACGGCGGCGCTGGACAGCACCGCCGGCGAGCGCGAGCGCGGCTCGCTGGAGCCGCTGCTGATGAACCCGGTGCCTGGCTTCGCGCTGGTGGGCGGCAAGTGGGCCGCCGTGGCCCTGCTAGGCGTGGCGGTGGCGTTGGCGGCGATCTTCAGCTTCGTGCCCTCGCAGCTGCTGATCCGCAACGACGAGCTGAAGGCGATGTTCCAGTTCGGCGTCGGCGAGGCGCTGCGCAGCTGGCTGCTGCTGCTGCCGCTGAGCGCCAGCTGCGCGGCCATGCTGATGGCGATGGCCATCCGCACCAAGACCTTCAAGGAAGCCCAGGCCAGTGCCGGCCTGCTGGTCAGCCTGTTCGGCCTGACGCCGCTGATCGCGCTGCTGAACCCCGGCGGCGAGCAGGGCTGGTACCTCTGGGTGCCAGGTCTTGCCCAGACCACGCTGATGAATATGGTCATCAAGGGCGACCCGCTGCTGTGGAGCAAGGTGGCACCCTCGCTGGCGGTCAGCGCGCTGCTGACACTGGCGTCGCTGGCCCTGGTGGTGCGCTCGATGAAGCAGGCCGTGGCGCGCTGAGCTCGCCGACAGGCATGGGCGGCAGCCTTTCGGTCAATCGACCGTGAGGCTGCCGCTTTCGCTTTTGACGCCGGCGGCGGCGCAGGCGCTCAGTGGCACTGAGCCAGCACGCGCTGCACTTCGCCCTGCCAGGGCAGCATGTGCACGATTTCGTTGAGCTGGCGCACCGATTCCATCGGAGCCAGCACATCGCCCGCGGTGTTGACCAGTTGCATATTGGTGATGAGCGCCATCGGATCGGCGATCGCCACAACGCCGTAGGACAGGCACACCCAATCCCAGGCCACGCCCGCCGCACCACGCTCGGACTCGCCGAACCAAAGGGTTTGCCCGGAGGCTGGGCGGCTGGCGTCGCCCGTGACCAACACGCGGGTGCTCAGATGTGCAAAATGAAGACGCGGCGCGCGGTGTGCATCACACAAAACACGCGGCCATGCGTAGACAATCCAGGCAGGAGTCATCTCGTTTGATGAAGTTGAGGGTATAGGGGCCTGAGTGAAGCCCGGTGTCATGAGTTTCGGCAGACGCACGCAATGTCGCTAGCTGTAAACCTTGTCAGGGATACTCAGGGGAGCAGGCCTTGCTTTGGGCCTGGCGTGAATCCATCAAACAACCGGATTTGATCGATGCTGCACGGGGGTTACCAGTCAGTGCTAGAAGCCCGCTCGCGCGAAGAATTTCGCGGCGAGGTGATTCGGTTCGCGCAGGGCTTGGGGTTTGATACCGTGTCGGCCACGGCGGTTCAAGACCAGACCCTCGGCTCGGCTCATTTCGAAGGCGTGGACAACATTCCTCAGAGCTTCCTGGATCGGTTTGAGAACACGGCGATCTGGCATGTCGATCCGGTCGCACAGCACTGCAAGAAGAGCAGCATGCCGCTGGTTTGGGACCGTGCAACGTACGTTAAGTCCGGTCTGGAAAACCAGTGGGAAGAGCAGGCAGCCTATGGGTTTCGAGCAGGTATCGGCGTCGCTCTACATATGCCTGAAGGGCGCCATTTCTTCCTTGGGGCCGATTGGAGCGACGGCCTGCCCAATGACGCTTCCTCCCTGACGCGAGTCGTGGCCGACTTGCAACTCTTCGCGGTCCATGCACAAGAGGCAGCTTGGCGACTGCTAATGCCCGCCGCATTTGCCCCACCTTCGCAAACGGCCCATCTAACCCCGCGCGAACTCGAGTGCCTGCGCTGGACGATGGAGGGTAAGACCGCCTGGGAAGTCGGTACGATTCTGAGTATCAGCGAGCGTACAGCTGTTCTTCACATCAACAATGCCATGCGCAAGCTCGATTGCTCCAGCAAGCATCAGGCCGTTCTAAAGGCACTCAGATTGGGCCTGATCCGCTGACGCAAACGGCTCACAAACTGCGACAGACCTGTAAGAGTTGACAGTTACTTAGACGCAGCGCGACTGCTCCAATTTGATCAACGCGAAACAAACGTTGACTCAAACAGGAGCTTGAAATGGAATACGTCGCACAACAGTCTACTGCCTTCGAATCCAATGCCGCTCAGGCCGAACATCTCGAGTTGAATGACGCCCCTCAGTTGCTGTCGCTTGCTGAGCTTGAGCAAATTGGCGGCGGCGTGGGTGAGGAAACCAGCGCACCGACCAAGGGCTGGTAATCTACTGCCGAGTTTTCTGAATTGAATTATTGATGCTCTTCCGCCCCGAAGCGCGTCACGCTCACTCCGTCGCCCGCCTCGGCACCATCAACCTCCACCGCCCCGTCCCGCTGCATCTGCTGACGGCCGCGGCACTGGGTGCGGTGGTGCTGGTGGGTGTGTTCCTCTGTACGGCGGAATACACCCGCAAGGCGCGTGTCAGTGGCTATCTGGTGCCGGACCGGGGCGTGCTTCGCATCACGCCGCCGCAGGCGGCGACCGTGCTGTCGCGCGAGGTCAGCGAGGGCCAGAGCGTGCGTGCCGGAGATGTGCTGTTCGTGCTGTCGCTGGACAGCGGCGCGGCGCAGGCGGGTGAAGGGATTGCCCAGAGCCTGGCCGAACGCGAACGCTCGCTGAGCCAGGCAGCCGGGCAACAGCAGCAACTGCTGCGCGCCCAGGCCCTGGCGCTAGATCAACGCGTGGCTGGCTTGCAGCGCGAGCTGGATCAGCTGGCGGCCGAGGCGCGCTTGCAGAACGAGCGCTTGGCCTTGGCACAACAAAGCCTGGCGCGCACCGAGGCGCTGGGGCGTGACCAGTTCGTGTCGAGCGCTCAGGTGCAGGCCAAGCGTGAAGAAACGCTGGGTTTGCAGGGGCAGCAGCAGGCTTTGGCGCGCCAGCGCGAGAGCCTGCACAGGGAGTTGCTGTCCCTGCAAGCCCAGCGGCGCGAACTGCCGCTGCGCGGCGAGGTGCAACAAGGCGAGATCGCCCGCGACCTCGCCGGCCTGAAGGCGCTGGGCCTGGAGACCGAGGCCAAACGCCGCTTGGTGCTGCGCGCCCCCAGCGACGGCATCGTCAGCACCGTGCTGGCCGAGCCCGGCCAACCTGTAGCACCGGGCATGGCACTGGCCAATGTGCTGCCGGCGCTCACGCAGATGCAGGCGCATCTGTATGCGCCCTCCAGCGCCGTTGGCTTTGTGCGTCCGGCGCATGCGGTGCAGCTGCGTTATCAGGCATTCCCGTATCAGAAGTTCGGCCAGCAACAGGGTCAGGTCTTGCGCATCTCGCGCACGCCGCTGGCACCGGCCGAGCTGGCGACACTGGCCTTGCCGAGCACACTCACCCAGGGCGCGGCCACCGAGCCGCTCTACCGCATCACCGTCACGCTGGATCGCCAGACCGTTGCCGCCTACGGCGAAGAGCAAGCGCTGGCCGCCGGCATGCAGCTCGATGCGGATGTGCTGCTGGAGCGGCGCAAACTGATCGAATGGCTGTTCGAACCCTTGCTGAGCCTGGCGCGCCGTGTCTGAGTCTTCCTCTTTCGCTTCCTCGTTGCTCGGCCGTCTGAATCTCGGCCCCGGCTGGCGCCGCGCCACGCCGATGGTGCTGCAGGGCGAAGCCGCCGAGTGTGGCCTGGCCTGCCTCGCGATGGTGGCCAGCCATCACGGCCAGCGCTGGACGCTGGCCGAGTTGCGGCAGAAATTCGCCGTCTCGCTGAAGGGCGTGACGATGGCCGGCATCGTGCGCATGGCCGGGCAGCTGGGCTTGGTCGCGCGAGCGTTGCGCGCCGAGCCGGCGCATCTTCAGGGGCTGCAGCTGCCCTGCATCCTGCACTGGGACTTCAATCACTTCGTGGTGCTGCAATCGGTGCGCGGCGACGAGGCTGTCGTGCTCGATCCGGCACGCGGTGAGCGGCGCTTGAAGCTGGACGAGCTCTCCAAGCATTTCACCGGTGTGGTGCTGGAATTGCGCCCCGGTGCTGACTTCACGCCCAAGGCGGCGGCACCAGCGGTGAGCTGGCGGCAGCTGCTGGGGCGCATCACCGGGCTCAAGCGTTCGCTGGCGCAGATCCTGGCGCTGGCGCTCGGTCTGGAGTTGCTGGCCCTGCTGGCGCCCTTCCTGCTGCAGTGGGTGGTGGACGGCGTGATCGTCAGCGCCGACCGCGATCTGCTGGTCACGCTGGGCCTGGGCTTCGGCCTCTTGGTGCTGTTGTCAGCCGGCATCAGCGCGCTGCGCTCCTGGGCGGTGTTGTATCTGTCGGCCTCGCTGCACCTGCAGTGGCTGGGCAATGTGTTCGCCCATCTGTTGCGCCTGCCCCTGGATTGGTTCGAGAAGCGCCATATGGGCGACATCTGGTCGCGCTTCGCCAGCGTGCAAGAGATCCAGAAAACGCTGACCGGCCCCTTCATCGAGGCGGTGCTGGATGGGCTGCTGGTGCTGATCACGCTGGCGATGATGATGGTCTACAGCCCGCGGCTGACCGCCGTGGCATTGGCCGCGGTGGTGGGCTATGGCCTGCTGCGCTGGGCGCTGTTTCGGCCGCTGCGTGAAGCGGCCGAGGAAACGCTGATCCACGAGGCGCGGCAGAACAGCCATTTCCTGGAATCGCTGCGCGGCGCGCAGGCGATCAAGCTTTTCAGCGCCCAGGCCGACCGCGGCTCGCGATTCGCCAATCTGGTGGTCGAGCAGATGAACGCCAGCCTGGTGGGCCGCAAGCTGGAACTGTGGATGAGCGTCGGCAACAAGCTGCTGTTCGGGCTGGAGCGCGTGGCCATCGTCTGGCTGGGCGCGCTGCTGGTGCTGGACCGCGAGCTGTCGGTCGGCATGCTGTTCGCCTTCCTGGCCTACAAGGAACAGTTCAGCCTGCGCATCAGCGCGCTGATCGACAAGGCGGTGCAGCTCAAGATGCTGCGCCTGCAGGGTGAGCGCCTGGCCGACATCGTGCTGACAGCGCCGGAGAACGAAGGCAATGCCACCCAGGCTTTGCCAGTGCGCCCGACGCTGGTGCTGAAGGACGTGCAGTTCCGCTACGCCGAGGGTGAGCCGCCCGTGCTGTCAGGCTGCAGCCTGACGATAGAGCCCGGTGAATCGGTGGCCATCGTCGGGCCTTCGGGCAGTGGCAAGACCACCCTGCTCAAACTGATGCTGGGCATCCACCAGGCGCAGGGCGGCGAGATCCGCATCGGCGGCCAGCCGCTGGCCCAGCTGGGCCTGCAGACCTGGCGCGCTTGTGTCGGCACGGTGATGCAGGACGACCACCTGTTTGCCGGCAGCATCGCCGACAACATCAGCTTCTTCGACGCCGAGACCGATATGGCCTGGGTCGAGCAGTGCGCGCAGATGGCCTGTGTCCATGAGGACATCGCCGCCATGCCGATGCGCTACCAGACGCTGATCGGCGACATGGGCTCCAGCTTGTCCGGCGGCCAGCGCCAGCGGGTGCTGCTGGCGCGGGCGCTGTACAAGCGGCCGCAGTTCCTCTTCCTGGACGAGGCCACCAGCGCACTCGATGTCGAGCGTGAGCGCCAGGTCAATGCATCGCTACGCGCGCTGCCGCTGACCAGGATAGTGATCGCTCACCGTCCGGAAACCATCGCCGCCGCGCAGCGCGTCATCACGCTGCAGCAGGGGCGCGTATCGCAGGATCTGCGCAGCGTGCCCTGCCCCGCGACCCGCCCTGACTGAGCCTTCTTTTGCTATCGCGACCATGACCAGATCCAACTGGCCCTGAAGTCCGACGATGGTTAGCATTCACCTATTGAAATTATTCAGTCAATAGGGGTTTTGATGGCCAAGACAGCAAGTTTCGGAGTGATGCACCTGGCCACCGCCTTTGGCGTGAGCTATGCGCTGACCGGCGATGTGGCCATCGCTGGGGCCATCACCTTCGTTGAGCCGGCGGTGAATACCGTCATGCACTATTTCCACGACAAGTACTGGGATCGGATCGCGAAGTACCTGCCCGGCGGACACCGTCCGGTGGACGGCAGCGCGAACGTGGACGAACTCAATCCGGCTTGATCTTGGCCCGCGCGATGACAGCCTTCCAGCGCTGCTGCTCCTGAGCGACGAACTGCGCAAACTGCGCCGGCGTATTGCCCACCGCTTCGGCCGCATCGGTGCTGAGGCGCTCTCGGGCGGAGGCTGATCGGATGGCCTTGGCCGCTTCGATAGCCAGCTTGTCGATATGCGCTTGCGTCATGCTGGCCGGTGCCGTCAGGCCATACCACTGAGTCATCTCGAAGCCAGGGAAGCCTTGCTCGGCCACGGTCGGCACATCGGGCAGCTGCGGCAGCCGCTCCTTGGAGCCGGTGGCAATGCAGCGCAGCTTGCCGGCCTTGATGAACTGCATGATGGCGGGCGCGCCCACCGAAGCCGCCTCCAGCCGTCCGGCCAGCAGGTCGGTCAGCTGCGGCCCAGTGCCGCGGTAAGGCACATGCACCAGAAACAGATTCGCCGCCATCTTCAGGTATTCCATCGCCAGATGGCCGGCGCTGCCATTGCCGGCTGAGCCGTAGTTCAGTTGGCCGGGCTTGCTGCGCACCAGGGCGATGAACTCCTTGAGGTTGCGCGCCGGCACATCGGGATGCACGACATACAGGCTGGGCACCTTGGCCAGCAGCGTGACCGGTTTGAAGTCGCGGTTGGTGTCGAAGGGTAGCTTGTCGTAGATATAAGGGTTCACCGCCAGCGTGCCGATATGGCCCAGGATCAGCGTGTGCTGGTCGTCGGCGCGGGCCACCTCACCCATCGCGATATTGCCGCCGCCGCCGGGCTTGTTCTCCACATAGACGGTCTGCCCCAGCGCCTTGGTCAGCTCATGCGCGGTGGCACGTGCGACGATCTCGCTGCTGCCTCCCGGCGCAAAAGGCACCACCAAGCGGATGGATCTGCTGGGCCAGTTTGCCTGCGCCATGGCGGGCACGCCCAGCAGGCTGGCGGCACCGGCCAGGCCGGATTGAAGCAGAAGACGGCGGTTCTCTGACATCGGGCTTGTCTCCATTTGGATCGTTGTGCCGACCAGTCTAGGCCTGAGCGCTGTCAAGGTGCTGTCTGATCCTCCATCCAGCCCAGCCAGCGCATGGCCTGCTCGCGGCTCTCGCCACACATGATCTCGCTGGGCTGCAGCGAGCTGCAGACGGCGGGCCGCTCCGGACGACCGAAGATCTTGCAGCGGTCCTGCTCGTCGAGCTGGATGCAACGGACGCCCGCGGGCTTGCTGATGCCATCGATGACAGGCATGCCGGGGATGGGCGAACTTATGGATGGCGCGATGCAGCAGGCGGCGCAGTAATCTCTGCATTTCATGGGCGGATTGTCCCTCTGCACCATGCCACTGGCCGTGACTTATCCACAGCCCCCCGTTAAAATCGCCCCCCTCCCCTCTGCTCGTCAGCCCGGCGTCACAGCGCGCCCGGCTGACTCTTGCCATGCTTTATCCGAAAGAGTTCGACGTCATCGTGGTCGGTGGCGGCCATGCCGGCACCGAGGCTGCGCTGGCCGCGGCCCGCATGGGCGTGCGCACCCTGCTGCTCACGCACAACATCGAGACCCTGGGCCAGATGAGCTGCAACCCCTCGATCGGCGGCATCGGCAAGGGCCATCTGGTCAAGGAAGTCGACGCGCTGGGCGGCGCGATGGCCGCGGCGACCGACGAGTCGGGCATCCAGTTCCGCATCCTCAACAGCTCCAAGGGCCCGGCAGTGCGCGCCACCCGCGCCCAGGCGGACCGCATCCTCTACAAAGCCGCGATCCGTCAGCGGCTGGAGAACCAGCCGAATCTGATGCTGTTCCAGCAGGCGGTCGACGACCTGATGGTGGAAGGTGATCGCGTCGTCGGCGCCGTGACGCAAAGCGGCATCCAGTTTCGCGCTCGCACCGTGGTGCTGACTGCCGGCACCTTTCTGGACGGCCGCATCCACATCGGCCTGCAGAACTTCAGCGCCGGTCGTGCGGGCGACCCGCCGGCGATCAGCCTCTCGGCTCGGCTGAAGGAATTGAAGCTGCCGCAGGGCCGGCTCAAGACCGGCACGCCGCCCCGCATCGACGGCCGCACGATTGATTTCAGCCAGTGCCAGGAGCAGCCCGGCGACCTGGATCCGGTGCCGGTGTTCAGCTTCCTGGGCGAGGCCTCGCAGCACCCGCAGCAACTGCCCTGCTGGATCACGCACACCAACGCGCGCACGCACGAGATCATCCGCTCCGGCTTCGACCGCAGCCCCATGTTCACCGGCGTCATCGAGGGCGTGGGCCCGCGCTATTGCCCGTCGATCGAGGACAAGGTCAACCGCTTCGCCGACAAGGACAGCCACCAGATCTTTCTGGAGCCCGAGGGCCTGACGACGCACGAGTTCTACCCGAACGGCATCTCTACCTCGCTGCCCTTCGACATCCAGCTGGCCGCCCTGCAGTCGATGCCCGGGCTGGAGAACGCGCACATCCTGCGCCCCGGCTATGCGATCGAGTACGACTATTTCGACCCGCGTGAGCTGAAGAGCAGCTTCGAGACCAAGGCCATCAGCGGCCTGTTCTTCGCCGGCCAGATCAATGGCACCACCGGCTATGAGGAGGCGGCGGCACAAGGCCTGTTCGCCGGACTGAACGCAGCGCTTCAGGTCAAGGAGCAAGGCCCCTGGCTGCCGGGCCGCGACCAGGCCTACTTGGGCGTGCTGGTCGATGACCTGATCACCAAGGGCGTGACCGAGCCCTACCGCATGTTCACCAGCCGCGCCGAGTTCCGCCTGCAGCTGCGCGAGGACAACGCCGACATGCGTCTGACCGAAATCGGCCGCGAGCTGGGTCTGGTTGACGATCTCCGCTGGGCAGCCTTCAACCGCAAGCGCGATGCTGTTTCACGTGAAACAGAGAAGCTGAAGTCCACCTGGGTGCATCCCGGCATCTTGCCACCGGCTGACGCCGAGCGCTTGGTCGGCAAGGCACTGGAGCGCGAATACACATTGATCGACTTGCTGCGCCGGCCGGGGGTGCAGTTCGATACCCTGGTCGAAGTGGCACAGATTGCTCGACCAGAAGCGCCTGTTTCACGTGAAACGCTCCGCGCCGAGCTGGGCGCCAGCATGGCGGACGCCGTAATCGAGCAGATCGAAACCAGCGTCAAGTACGCCGGCTACATCGACAAGCAGGTCGAGGACGTGGCCCGCGCTGCGAATTTCGAGAACCTCAAGCTGCCGGCCGAGCTGGACTATGCGCAAGTCAGCGCCCTCTCCTTCGAGGTGCGCCAGAAGCTGGCCAAGCACAAGCCCGAAACCCTGGGCCAGGCGTCCCGCATATCGGGCGTGACACCAGCAGCCATCTCACTGCTGCTCGTGCACCTGAAGAAGGGCCGCTTCAAAGGCTTTGGCGGTGACAACACCGCTGCCGCCCAAACTGAACCCCGCGCCGCCGCATGACGACCGCCGACACCGCCACGATGCGCCCAGCCCTAGCCGCCGCGGCCCAGCAACTGGGACTGCAGCTCAGCGACACCCAGTTCGACCAATTGCTCGCCTACCTGGGCCTGATCCAGAAGTGGAACAAGGTCTACAACCTCACCGCGGTGCGCGACCCGCAAGCCATGCTGACCCAACATCTGGTGGACAGCCTGAGCCTGCTGCCCGCCTTGCGCCGGCACGCTGATGGCAGCCCGCTGCGGTTGATGGATGTCGGCAGCGGCGGTGGCCTGCCTGGCGTGGTCGTGGCGATTTGCGAGCCAAGCATCGACGTGACATGCGTCGACGCGGTGGCCAAGAAGGCCAGCTTCATCAAGCAGGTGGCGGCTGAGCTGGGCCTGAAGAATCTGCATGGCGAGCATGCACGAGTCGAAGAGCTGCGCGCCGCGCCCTTCGATCTGATCACCTCGCGGGCCTTTGCCTCGCTGCTGGACTTCACCACACTGACCTGCCAGCACCTGAAACCAGGCGCGATCTGGCTGGCCATGAAGGGCCAGCATCCCACCGAAGAACTGGCCGCCTTGCCGGCGGACCTGGATGTGTTTCACGTGGAACCACTGCAGGTGCCTGGGCTGGACGCACAGCGCTGTCTCGTCTGGATCAAACCGCGGGCTTGAAGCGGCCGCAGCCCGATCCTTACCGGCTACCATCACAGCTCGCTGAAAACTAGAAAACCATGGCCAAGATCTTCTGCGTTGCCAATCAAAAGGGAGGGGTCGGCAAGACCACCACCACCGTCAATCTGGCCGCCGGCCTGGCCAAGGTGGGCCAGCGCGTGCTGGTGATCGACCTGGACCCGCAAGGCAATGCCACCATGGGCTCGGGCATCGACAAGCGTGCGCTGGAACTGACCGTCTATGACGTGTTGCTGGAGTCCGCCAGCATCGCCGAAGCCAAGCAACGCAACGACAAGGTCGGCTACGACGTGCTGGGCGCCAACCGCGAACTGGCCGGCGCCGAAGTCGAACTGGTGGAGCTGGAGCGCCGCGAGCGCCGGCTCAAGACCGCCATCGCCGCCGCCAATGCGGACTACGACTTCGTGCTGATTGACTGCCCGCCCTCGCTGTCCATGCTGACGCTCAACGGCCTGTGCTCCGCCCACGGTGTGGTCGTGCCCATGCAGTGTGAGTACTTTGCGCTGGAAGGCCTGTCGGACCTGGTCAACACCATCAAGCAGGTGCATGCCAATCTGAACCCGGACCTGCAGATCATCGGCCTGCTGCGCGTGATGTTCGACCCGCGCATCACCTTGCAGCAGCAGGTCAGCGAGCAGCTCAAGGCCCACTTCGGCGACAAGGTGTTCGACACCGTGATCCCGCGCAATGTGCGCCTGGCCGAGGCACCCAGCTACGGTCTTCCCGGCGTGGTGTTCGACCCCTCGTCCAAGGGCGCGCAGGCCTTTGTCGATTTCGCGCGCGAGATGGTGCAGCGCGTGGGGACCATGTAAGCCCGTGGCGGCCGTTCCCCCGGAGCTCGCCCGCCGCGCCGAAGAGGCCGGCTTGAATGCCAGCGCGCCGCCGCAGCAGGCCGACATCGCCGGCTGGCTGATCCGCCTGTCTCCAGGCAAGGCAAAGCGCTCGCGCTGCGTCAACGCGCTGGCCGAAGGCACGCTGCCACTGGAGCAGATGCTGGCACGCTGCGAGCGCGCCTTCGCTGCAGCCGCGCTGCCACTGATTGTGCGCATCACCCCCTTCAGCCAGCCTAGCGATCTGGATGCGCGGCTCGCAGCATTGGGCTGGCCGGCTTTCGACGCCGCCGATGTGATGGTGCTGGGCCGCCTGGACGCACTGGCCGATGCGGCGCTGCCAACCGACGTCCGCTTCGAGCCGCAGAGCGCCGAGCACTATGCGCAGACCGTCGGCCAGCTGCGCGGCTCCTCAGCGCGCGAGATCACCGCGCATGCCGAGCGCCTGCAGCAGTCACCCGTGCCCTACCAAGGCTTCGTGCTGCTGGACGCGAATAAGCAGCTGCTTGCCTGCGGTCAGTTTGCGCGCGAGGCCGGCATGGTTGGGATCTACGACATCTTCACGCCGCCGGAGCAACGCGGCCAAGGCCACGCGCGGCTGCTCTGCACCCAGCTGCTGCTGGCAGCCCGCGCCGAGGGCGCCGAGCAGGCCTATCTGCAGGTGGGCTCGGACAACGAGGTCGCCCAACGCGTCTATGCGCGCCTGGGCTTCGAGTTCGCCTACCGCTACCACTACCGCAGCCCGACGCCCGATCTGGCCTGAGCACAGCCATGGCGCTCAAGAAGTGAGCGCAGGCTCAGCTCTCGCGCGGCTGCCAGACTTTGAGCAGGGTGTGGCGGGTCAGGCCGGGCAGGTAGTCGTGCAGATGGGCGATGCAGGCATAGCCCAGGTGTTCGAACAAATCCGCGGCCTCATCGGACACGGTCTCGGCCAGCGCATCCACACAGCCACGCCGCAGTGCCTGCGCCTCCAGCTGCCGCAGACAGTCGCCCGCCAGCCCCTGGGCGCGCAAGTCGGCACGCACCCACAGCTGATCGATGAACAGCCGCCGGCCCTCGCTGCGGCCGGCAGCGCCGGCCAGCAGCGCCTCCCCTTCGTAGAGCGCGCAGGCAATGGGCTGGGCATCGCTGCCCTGGCTGAGCTGCTGTTCGGCGATGCGCACGCCATCGGCGATCAGCGTCAGTGCCGCAGCCGGCACCTGGGCATCAAACTGCCACAGGCGGGCAGCCGCGCTCACGCTCAGAGCCCCAGGCCCTCATCCAGGCCCAGGTGCACGTTCATGGCCTGCACGGCGGCGCCGCTGGCGCCCTTGCCCAGATTGTCCAGGCGCGCCATCACAAGAATCTGGCTGTCGCTGCCGAACACAAACAGGTCCACGCGATTCGTGTCATTGCAGGCCTGCACGTCGAAGAAGCCCTCTTCCAACGTCGCGGCATCGCGCAGCGGCATCACGCGGATGAAGCGCTCACCGGCGTAATGCGCCTGCAACGCCTGCTGCACCTGCTCGGGTGTCGTACCGGCACGCAACTGGCTCAGATGCAGCGGCACGGTCACCGCCAGGCCCTTGTAGAAGCTGCCGACGATGGGCATGAACACCGGCGCGTTCTGCAGGCCGGTGCACGCCATCATCTCGGGCAGGTGCTTGTGCTTGAGACCCAGCGCATAGGGCCGCGGCGAGTTGAGCTTGGCATCACCGCCCGCCTCGTACTGGGCAATCATGCTTTTGCCACCGCCCGAGTAGCCGGTGATCGAGGTCGCGCTGATCAGCGCCTGAGCGTCCAGCAATCCGGCATCGACCAGCGGCCGCAGGGCCAGGATGAAGGCCGTGGCATGGCAGCCGGGATTGGCAATGCGCTTGGCCTGGCGAATCGCATCACGCTGGCCGGCGCGCAGCTCGGGCAGGCCATAGGTCCAGCCGGGCACCGTGCGGTGCGCGGTGCTGGCATCGATCAGGCAAGTCTTGGGGTTGGTGATCATGGCGGCGGCTTCGCGCGATGCCGCATCGGGCAGGCACAGGAAGGCCACGTCGGCAGCGTTCAACAGGCGAGCCCGCTCGGCCGGGTCCTTGCGCTTGTCGGCGTCGATGCGCAGCACCTCGATGTCACGGCGCGCGGCCAGGTACTCATGAATGCGCAGGCCGGTCGTGCCTTCTTGGCCATCCACAAACACCGCGTACGTCATGACTTCTCCAGCACAATTGATCACAAAGGAAGCGAAGCATAAGGCATGAGGACGACCGAGACGACACGCGTGCTGCTGCTGCCAGGCTGGTTGAACTCCGACCCCGAGCATTGGCAAAGCTGCTGGGAGGCGCAATATGGCGACGAGCGGGTGGAGCAGTCCGACTGGAACTGGCCACGCCGCGGTGACTGGATGGCCCGTCTGGACGAGGTCGTGCTGGCCGGGCCCGGGCCGGCGGTGCTGGTGGCGCACTCGCTCGGTTGCCAGCTGGTGGCCAGCTGGGCCGAGCACTCGGCGCACACGGCTCGCGTCAAGGGCGCGCTGCTGGTGGCCCCACCCGATACCGAAGCGCCGGACACGCCGCCGCAGCTGCACAACTGGCGGCCGATCCGCCGCACCCGACTGCCCTTCCCCGCCGTGGCCGTGATCAGCAGCGACGACCCCTACTGCAGCCCTGAACGTGGAGTCCAGATGGCGGCCGACTGGGGTGCCGAGTTGCTGATGGCCGGCCCACGCGGGCATCTGAACACCGCCTCGAATCTGGGCGCGTGGCCCGAGGGCCGGGCCCTGCTGGCCGACTGGATGGCATAAGGGACAATCCGGCCATGGTCACGAAAAAACCCAAGGGGCTCGGCATGGGCCTGGAAGCCCTGCTCGGCCCCAAAGTCAGCGATACGCCCGCCACCGCCCGCGACGGCGAGCCCAGCAGCCTGCGCCTGGAGCAGATGCAGGCCGGCAAGTACCAGCCGCGCACGCGCATGGACGAAGGCTCGCTGTACGAGCTGGCCGAGAGCATCAAGGGCCAGGGCATCATGCAGCCCATCCTCGTGCGCCCCATCGCCGCCGAGCAGAGCAAGGACGGCACAGCGCGCTACGAAATCATCGCCGGCGAGCGGCGTTTCCGTGCTGCCAAGCTGGCCGGTTTGCGCGAGGTGCCGGTGCTGGTCAAGCCCGTGCCCGACGAGGCTGCGGCTGCGATGGCGCTGATCGAGAACATCCAGCGCGAGGACCTCAATCCGCTCGAAGAAGCACAAGGCCTGAAGCGCCTGACCGAGGAGTTCGGCCTCACGCATGAACAGGCGGCGCAGGCCGTGGGCCGCTCACGCAGCGCTGCCAGCAATCTGCTGCGCCTGCTGCAACTGGCCGATCCAGTGCAGAACATGCTGATGGCCGGCGATATCGACATGGGCCATGCGCGTGCGCTGCTGCCCCTGGACGGTGCGCACCAGATCACCTGCGCCACTGAGATCGCCGCCAAGAAGCTGAGCGTGCGCGAGGCCGAGAAACTGGTGCAGCGCCAAGGTGCCGGCCGCCAGACGCCGCTGTTGCGCGTCAAGAACAGCAAGAGTCGCGATGTCCTGCGGCTGGAAGAGGAGCTGTCGGATCTGCTGACGGCCGCGGTGGAAATCCGCGTGAAGAAACGCACGAAACGTGGCGAGCAGGGCGAGCTGACCATCCAGTTCGGCTCGCTGGACGAACTGAACGGCCTGATCGAAAAACTGCGCAGCACTTGAGCGGACCATCATGCGCGCAGCAGCCACTCGCTGCAGCGCCCGCCACCAAAGCCGTGAATCCCTCACGGCTTTTTTCTTGGCCGCTCAAAAGCTGGCACGGGCCATGCAAGATGCCATAGAAGCGGAGCAGCCCATTCGACGGGGTCAGGTCTTGCCACCCCAGATGAGCGAGGCATCCGCGCAGAATGCACGCCACTGTGTCAACGCCGCAGCACTCGCGCTTGTTAAGGGGTCTACACCGTCTTATTCTTTGATACACGATCACGAGCCTTGAGCGACTCTGTAGCTCAGCAAGCAAGACGCTGAACCTCGGAAAGCTCTGATGACGCCTCAGCCCTTTAATGGGGGCGCCATCAGAACTTCCCAGACGATGCCGGATGCGAACGCACACGCACGGCAGCGTTTCTCCCGAACACAGGAGGTCAGCATGGACGTGATCAGCAGCTTTGCCGCTCGCTACGAGCGCACCCGGGTCGAAGAGCTCTCGCTCGAAGAGTATCTGGCCGAGTGCAAAAACAATTCCCTCGCCTACGCCACCGCACCAGAGCGCATGCTCAAGGCGATCGGCGAGCCGCAAACGGTGGACACGCGCAACGACACGCGTCTGTCGCGCATCTTTGCGAACAAGACCATCAAGATCTATCCGGCCTTCGCCGAGTTCTACGGCATGGAGGATGCGATCGAGCAGGTGGTCTCCTACTTCCGGCATGCCGCGCAAGGCTTGGAAGAAAAGAAGCAGATCCTCTACCTGCTGGGCCCGGTGGGCGGTGGCAAAAGCTCGATCGCCGAGCGGCTAAAAAGCCTGATGGAGCAGGTGCCCTTCTACGCACTGGCCGGCTCGCCGGTGAACGAGTCGCCGCTGGGCTTGTTCAACGCAGCCGAGGACGGCCCGCTGCTGGAAAAGGAATACGGCATCCCGCGCCGCTACCTGAACCGCATCATGAGCCCCTGGGCCGTGAAGCGGCTGGAGGAATTCGGCGGCGACATCCGGAAGTTCAAGGTCATCAAGCGCTACCCCAGCGTGCTCAAGCAGGTGGGTGTGGCCAAGACCGAGCCGGGTGACGAGAACAACCAGGACATCTCCTCGCTGGTCGGCAAGGTCGACATCCGCAAGCTGGAAACCTATGCGCAGGACGACCCCGATGCCTACAGCTACAGCGGCGGTCTGTGCCTGGCCAACCAGGGCCTGCTCGAATTCGTCGAGATGTTCAAGGCGCCGATCAAGGTGCTGCACCCGCTGCTGACCGCCACGCAGGAAGGCAACTTCAAGGGCACCGAGGGCTTTGGCGCCATCCCCTTCGACGGCATCGTGCTGGCGCACAGCAACGAGAGCGAGTGGAAGACCTTCCGCAACAACAAGAACAACGAGGCCTTCCTCGACCGCATCTACATCGTCAAGGTGCCTTACTGCCTGCGCGTCAGCGAAGAGGTGAAGATCTACGAGAAGCTGATCCGCGGCTCCTCGCTGGCCGAGGCCAAGTGCGCCCCCGGCACGCTGAAGATGATGAGCCAGTTCGCCATCCTCACGCGCCTGAAGGAGCCCGAGAACTCCTCGCTGTTCTCCAAGATGCAGGTCTACGACGGCGAGAACCTCAAGGACACCGACCCGCGCGCCAAGAGCTACCAGGAATACCGCGACTACGCCGGTGTCGACGAGGGGATGAGTGGCGTCAGCACGCGCTTCGCCTACAAGATCCTCTCCAAGGTCTTCAACTTCGATTCCACCGAGGTGGCCGCCAATCCGGTGCACCTGATGTATGTGCTGGAGCAGCAGATCGAGCGCGAGCAGTTCCCGGCCGAGCTGGAGCAGAAGTACGTCAGCTTCATCAAGGAACAACTGGCACCGCGCTATGCCGAGTTCATCGGCAAGGAAATCCAGACCGCGTATCTGGAGAGTTATTCCGAGTACGGCCAGAACATCTTCGACCGCTACGTGACCTATGCCGACTACTGGATCCAGGACCAGGAGTACCGCGACACCGACACCGGCGAGGTGTTCGATCGTGGAGCGCTGAACGCCGAGCTGGAAAAGATCGAGAAGCCCGCCGGCATCAGCAACCCCAAGGACTTCCGCAACGAGATCGTCAACTTCGTGCTGCGTGCGCGCGCCAACAACCAGGGCAAGAACCCGGCCTGGACCAGCTACG
>PNNH01000045.1 GCA_013824165.1 Methylibium sp.
ACGCCGCGGCTGATGGCCTGCTCCAGGCCGTTCTTGACGCGGTAGAAGCCTTCTTGCGTGCGCTCGCCGGTCAGGAAGGGCTTGTCGTTGGCGTCGTGGTCGCTGGTGATCAGGTTGGCGGCTTCAGCGTCGGTACGGGCCAGCACGATGGTGGGCACGCCCATCACGTCAGCGGCGAATCGGGCCGAGATCAGCTTCTCGATGGCTTCCTGGGTCGGCACCAGCACCTTGCCACCCATGTGACCGCACTTCTTTACGGCGGCCAGCTGGTCTTCGAAGTGCACGCCAGCAGCGCCGGCGGCGATCATGTTCTTCATCAGCTCGAAGGCGTTCAGCACGCCGCCGAAACCGGCTTCCGCGTCAGCCACGATGGGCAGGAAGTAATCGACGAAATCCTTGTCGCCAGGGCCGATGCCGCGCGACCACTGGATCTCATCAGCGCGCTTGAAGGTGTTGTTGATGCGACGGACCATTGTCGGCACCGAGTCGTAGGCATACAGCGACTGGTCCGGGTACATGGTTTCGGATGTGTTGCCGTCGGCGGCGACCTGCCAGCCCGACAGGTACACGGCTTCCAGACCAGCCTTGGCCTGCTGCATCGCCTGGCCGGCGGTGATCGCGCCGAAGGCGTTCACATAGCCCTTCTTGGCGCCGCCGTTGATCTTGTCCCACAGGACCTCGGCACCGCGCTGAGCCAGCGTGTACTCGGGCTGCAGGCTGCCGCGCAGACGCACAACGTCAGCAGCGCTGTAGCCGCGCTTGACGCTCTTCCAACGGGGGTTTTCAGCCCAGTCCTTTTCGAGGGCGGCGATTTGCTGTTCACGGGTCAGCTTGGTCATGGAGATCTCCTGCAAAGCGGTGGGTAGGAAAAACAAGAACTCAACGGCTCAAGATTAGTCCTGTTGCCAGCTTTGCGGAAGACTTATGTCTTATATAAGACCAAAAGCTTTTTACATACAAATCAAAGACTTGCGAACAACATTTCTGATTACGAAATCTCTTTCATCATAATGAGAAAAAATGTCGCGGCGCAGCATCACCAGAATCCACGATATGAAAATGCCGTTCCGCATTGTGCAATTGCCGACTGCACAGACCGATGGGCGGCCCAAAAAACGCGGCGCGGCTCAGAGCCCCCCGACGAAATAGCGCTTCAAGCCGGCCAGCACCATCTCAACCGCAATCGCCGTCAGCACCAGGCCCATCAGCTTCTCGATCGCCGACACGACGGAGTCGCCGAGCAGTTTGCGGATGCGGTCCGCCAGCACCAAGGTCAGGCCGGAGACCACCATCGCTGCCGTTAGCGCGCCGATCCAGTCGAAGATGCGCTCCGGCTGCCGCGACGCCAGCAGCAGCACGGTGGCCATGGCCGAGGGGCCAGCCAGCAGGGGCACGGCAAGCGGGAAGATCAGCGGCTCGCGCCCCGGTTCTATTCCGTAGGCTGAATCACCGGCGCTGCCGAAGATCATCCGGATCGCGATGATGAGCAGGATGACGCCGCCCGCCACTTCGAGCGAACGCTCGGACAGGTGCATCAATTCCAGAAAACGCCCGCCCAGGAACATGAAGGCGAACAGAACCAGGAAGGCAATGCCAACCTCGCGAAGCGCCACCCAGGCACGCCGCTCCTTGGGCACCTCACGCATGATGCCGATGAAGATGGGCAGGCTGCCGAGCGGGTCCAAGACCAGCAAAAGCAGAACGAAGGCGGAAAGAAAGCTGTGATCCATGGGCGCGATTGTCGGGCGGACTCCGCTGAACCGGAAACCTCCGGAGCGCAAGCTGCCAGCCACGCGGTCTTGGTGGGGTGACGCAGAGGACGAAGATGCTCTGCTTGGTCCACGCTCAGCCTTGCCGCTTGCAGGCGGCAAGTCCTTCAGAAGGCGTCGCCGAGTGGGCAGGCACTCGGCTCGGTCCTTCCTTAGCCACGCGGATGGTGGTAGGCGTGGAGGGTCTTGAGGCGTTCGCGCGCCACGTGCGTGTAGATCTGGGTGGTCGACAGATCGGCGTGCCCCAGGAGCATCTGCACCGCGCGCAGGTCGGCGCCATGATTGAGCAGGTGGGTGGCGAAGGCATGCCGCAAGGTGTGCGGCGACAAGGGTGCGGTGATGCCCGCCAGCACGGCGTACTTTTTCACCAGCTTCCAGAACATCTGCCGGCTCATGGCCTCGCCCTGCACGGTGACGAACAAGGCATCGCTGCGGCGCCCGGCCAGCAGCACTGAGCGCGCCTCCTGCAGATAGCGCATCAGCCAGCTGTGGGCCTCCTCACCGAAGGGCACCAGCCGCTCCTTCGCCCCCTTGCCGGTGATGCGCAGCACCGCCTCCTTGAAGCCCACATGCACGCTCTTGAGTTCAACCAATTCGCTGACGCGCAGGCCGCTGGCATACATCAGCTCCAACATCGCTCGGTCGCGCAGGCCCAGCGGAGTTTCCACATCAGGCGCCATCAGCAAGGCTTCAACCTGGGCCTGCGACAGCGTCTTGGGCACGCGCAGGGGCTGGCGCGCGTTCACCAGCCGCAGCGTCGGGTCCTCGCTGAGGCGCCTCTCACGGAGGGCCCAGCGGTAGTAGCGCTTGAAAACGCTCAGACGCCGGTTCGCGCTGCTGCTCTTGCTGCCGGCATGGCGGGCGCTGGCATAGCCCAGCAGATCCAGTTCACGCGCCTGATCCAGTGTGCGACCCTCGTCTTGCGCCGCCAGCCAATCGGCCAGCAGCCCAAGGTCGCGCCGGTAGGCAGCCAAAGTGTTGGCCGACAAGCCATCTTCCAGCCACAAGGCCTCGACGAAGCGGCTCAGCGAGGCTTCGCTGTCAGCGCGTATCGGGCCTTGTTGCGGGTCTTTGCTTGCGGCGGTCGTGGACATTCGATGAAAAAGGGCGCACGCGGCGCCCTTCTCTGCTGGGTATTCCCGGACTCAAGCAGCCGGCTGCTCTCGCGGGCCGGCCTGGGCCAGCCACGGACTCGATGCGAGTCCGGTGACTGGGCTCGTCATGATCATTCCAGCTTCAGCTTCTGCTTCTCGACGACCCGTTTGTAGACCTCGAACTCGGCGCGGGTCTGAGCAGCAAACTGCTCGGGCGTGTTGGCCACGATGATGGAGCCGGTGTCCTCGATGCGCTTCTTCACATCCGGCATCTCCAGCGTCTTGCGGACGGCCGCCGACACCTTGTCCACCACGTCCTTGGGCAAATTCTTCGGGCCATGGATGCCGTAATAGGCCATGCGGTTCACCGGCTCCAGGCCGAGCTCCTTGAAGGTCGGCACGTTAGGCAGCACGGCCAGACGTTGGGGCGCGGCCACCACGATGGGTATCAAACGACCGTCCTTGATGAAAGGCAGCGCCGACGGCAGGTTGTCAAAAATCATCGGCACCTGACCGGCCACCGTGTCGTTCAGCGCCGGGCCGGCGCCGCGATACGGAATGTGCAGCACAAAGACTTCGGCCAGGCTCTTGAACAGCTCCATCTGCAGATGGCCGATGCCGCCGGTGCCGGAACTGGCAAAGCTGTACTTGCCCGGGCTCTTCTTCAACTCGGCGATGAAACCCTTGTAGTCGCGCGCCGGGAACGAGGGATGCACCGCAATCACGTTCGGCGTCGCGGCGATATTGATGATTGACGTGAAGTCCGTCAGCGTGTTGTACGGAATCTTGGGGTTGATCGCGGGGTTGGCTGCCGTGGTGGACACCGTAGCCATGCCCAGCGTGTAGCCATCGGGCGTCGCCTTGACGATTTCATTCGCGCCGACCACGCCGCCGCCGCCGGCCTTGTTCTCGACCAGCATGGTCTGGCCCAGATGCGCGCCAACCTTCTCAGCCACCACGCGCGCCACGATGTCGGTAGTGCCGCCCGGAGCGAATGGCACGACCAGACGTACCGGCTTGATCGGATAGCTCTGCGCCTGAGCAACAGGAGCCAACAGGGCAGCTGCGCTGACTGCCACACAACGACTGATCCAGAGACGACGGCTCATGGTGAGCTCCTTGTTCGAATGATGAAAGACGAAAACCTGGGATTAGCCCTTGATCCTAAGGACCGTGAGCCGCGAGCATCCTAGCGGAACTACGTAAGCCCGCCCGGAAACAGTGATGCTTAAGCGAGAAGCAATGCCCAAAACAGGGGCACAGGCCGGGCCGCACAGCACGGCCCCGCTTCGCTGCGCACGCATGGGCGCTGAGCGCACCTGCGTGCCTGCAGCCTGCTCCCATGACAAGCGCAGTGCCGGATATCCCAAGCACCACTCGGACCCGCAGCGCAGCGATGCAAACCGACTGCCGCCACGCGCCTGCACTGGCACACTCCGCGCATGCCTGATGTCCTGCTGCTGCTTCCCGATTTCCTGTTGATCCTGCTTGGCTTTGTGCTGTGTCGCTACACCGCGCTGGATCGCCCGGTCTGGGAGGCCGCCGAGAAGTTGGTGTACTACCTCTTGTTCCCGGTGCTGCTGTTCAACTCGATCGTGCGCACGCCGCTGCACCCGGGCGAGACCTTGAGCCTGGGCGGTGCCGGTGTTGCGGTGGTGCTGCTCGGCATCGCCCTGTCCTACGCCCTGAAGCTGTGGCCCGGCGTCGATGCCAAGGCGCATGCCTCGGGTGCCCAAGTGGCCTTCCGCTTCAATTCCTATATCGCGCTGGCCCTGGCTGAACGCCTGCTTGGCGCACAGGGCGTGGCCTGGGTGGCCTTGCTGATCGCGTTGTGCGTGCCGCTTTGCAATGTGGCGGCCGTCTGGCCGCTGGCGCGCCACGGCGGACACGGTCTGCTGCGCGAGCTGCTGCGCAACCCGCTGATCCTCAGCACCGTCGCCGGCCTGCTGGCCAATCTGGCCGGTCTGCGCCTGCCCGAGGCCGCCGCGCTGACCCTTCACCGCATCGGCCTGGCCGCCTTGCCACTGGGGCTGATGGCCGTTGGCGCTGGCCTGCGTTTCGGCGCGCTGAGGGACGCCCCGGGCCTGGCCACCGCGCTGCTGGCGATCCGCCACGGCGTGCTGCCGCTGTGGGCGCTGGGGCTGTCGGCGATGCTGTCGCTGCCGGGGCCGCAGCGCGCACTGCTGCTGTGCTTTGCCGCGCTGCCGACCGCATCAAGCGCCTATGTGCTGGCGGTGCGCATGGGCGGTCACGGCGCCTTCGTCGCCGGCCTGGTGACCCTGTCCACGCTGCTGGGCATGCTGACGCTGCCGCTGTGGCTGACACTGCTGTAAGGCGCCCTTAGTGCCCGGGTTCGCGCAGCGGCGGCTCGGGTTCACCGGGCAGCCAGCGCTGATGGATGCGGCTGAAGCTGCCGTCACGCCGCATCTGGTCTAGCGTCGCCTGCCATTTCTGCACCACGGCCTTGGGCGTGCCGCGCCAGAAGCTGATGTAGCCATAGGATGAGCGGTAGGGGTAGACCACTTCCACATCGCCCGCCTTCAGGTTGGCCACCTGTGCCGCGGCTTCGCCCTGCGCATAGAAGCTCAGGTTGTCCGCAATGATCAGCTGCACGCGGCGCATGCGCAGCATCTTGAACATCTTCTCCGGCTCGGCCACACCCAGCAGGTTCTTCATGCCGGCGGCCTTCAGCTCCTGGTAAGTGAACCAGTCGCGCGGCACCGCGATCTCGCGGAATTGCTCAAGGTCGGCGCGACTGCGCACCACCAGGCCCGAGCCCTTCAGGGCATAGAAGGCATCTGTCGCCAACAGGATCGGGCCGACCCACCGGAACTGCGCTTCACGTTCTGCGTTACGTATGGTCGTGAACAGCGCCGTGTCCGGCGTCGTCTGCACGATGCGCATGCCGCGGGCCCAGGGCACAACCTCGATGCTGGCGTCCTCGCCGATACGCTTGAGCAGTTCGCGCACAAGCTCGGTCGACATGCCTTCCGCGCGCCCCTTGCTGCTGAAACTCACCGGCGGATATTCCTCGGTGTACAGACGCAAAGGCGCTGCTGCCACCTGCAGGCTCAACACACCCAGCACAGCGCCCAGAACCAGGCCGAGCGCCCGCCGCTGCCAACTTGTCACCTTCGGCCCCCAAGCTTCTTGGCCAGCTCCCCTTGTCTGGCGAGCATAGCGGCAATCAAGCATCGGCCTGCTGCAAGGCCCAGGCGATGTGCTCGGCCAACACGGCATCGGCAGTCGGCCAGGCCTTGTTAAGCGCCTCGGCGAGCGCGTGGCGCAAGGCAGCGTCATCGCTCTCACGCAATGCATTGCCCATCGCCACCGCCAGATTGCGGCGCCAGCGCGCGTGGCCGATGCGGCGGATCGCTGAACCTTCGGTGTGGCGCAGGAACTCTGGCTCGCTCCATTGCCACAGCTGCAGCAGGCCCGCCGCGCTCAAGGGCGCGCGCGCGTCGAAGTCCGGCAGGCTGCTGCGCGCGGCAAACTTGTTCCAGGGGCAGACCAGCTGGCAGTCATCGCAGCCATAGATGCGATTGCCCATCAGGGCACGCAAGTCCACCGGGATCGCGCCCTCATGCTCGATCGTCAGGTAGGAGATGCAGCGCCTGGCATCGACCCGGTAAGGCGCGACGATGGCGCCCGTCGGGCAGGCGTCCAGGCAGGCACTGCATTGCCCGCAGTGGGCGCTGCTCGCGGGCGTCAGCGGCAGGGGCAGGGGCAGATCCAGATAGATCTCGCCCAGAAAGAACATCGACCCGGCCTCGCGGTTCAGCGTCAGCGTGTGCTTGCCGCGCCAACCCAGCCCGGCGCGGGTCGCCAGCTCGACCTCCAGCACCGGCGCCGAATCGGTGAAGACGCGATAGCCAAACGGGCCGATGGCCTGCTCCAAGCGCGTGGCCAGCTGCTGCAGCCGGGCGCGCAGCACCTTGTGATAGTCCCGCCCCCGCGCATAGACCGACACCTGGGCCTGGCCGGGCTGCGCCAGGCCCCGCCACTCGATCGCCTGCCAGCCCTCGGGCGTGTTGCGCGGCAGATAGTCCATGCGGGCGCTCAGCACCCGCAAAGTGCCCGGCACCAGCTCGGCCGGCCGCGCACGCTTCAGGCCATGCGCCGCCATATAGCCCATGCCGCCGTGAAAGCCCGCCTCCAGCCAGGCCAGCAATCCGGGTTCTGCATCGCTGAGATCGATATCGGCCACGCCAATCTGTGAGAATCCCAGCTCAGTCGCCCAGGCGCGCAGACGAGGCATCATGGCCTCGGCGTCCAGGGTCAGGTCTTGCTGTGGAGCCTGCGTCATTTGAGCATTCTAGAAACCCGCCGTTTGCTGTGGCCTGATGAGGGCGCCGCCCAGGACTTTGCGGCTGCGCTGGCCCAGGCTCCCGGCTTGATGAACGCCAGCATCGAGCTGCATGGTGCACTGGGCGCCGGCAAGACCACGCTGGTGCGTCACCTGCTGCGTGCGCTGGGCGTGAGCGGGCGCGTCAAGAGCCCCAGCTACACCGTGATGGAGGGCTACGCGCTGCCAGCGGGTGAAGTCAGCCATTTCGATTTCTACCGCTTCAATGATCCGCGCGAATGGGAAGACGCCGGCTTTCGCGATGTCTTCACCCGCCCCGGCCTGAAGCTCAGCGAATGGCCCGAGAAAGCCGTGGGCATGTTGCCGCCTGCCGATCTGCGCATCCGCATCGAGGCGCTGGACGATGACAGCCGCCAGGTCGAGCTTGAAGCCGGCACACCGCTGGGCCTTGCACTGCTGGAGGCCCTGCCATGAGCCGCCGGCAGGCACTGGCGCGGATGGGCCGGCTCGCGCTGCTGCTGCAGGCGCCGACGCTGGCCTGGTCGGCCAACGGCAGCAACATCATCGCAGTGCGCGTCTGGCCGGCCGCCGTCTATACGCGGGTGACGCTGGAATCCGACAAGGCCCTGGTCGCCCGGCATTTCCTGGTCGAGGGGCCAGACCGCCTGGTGATCGATATCGACGGGCTGGAGCTCAGCCCGGGCTTGCGCGAACTGCTGGGCAAGATCAGACCGGAGGACCCCTTCATCGCCGCGGTGCGCGTCGGGCAGAACCAGCCCCGCGTGGTGCGCATCGTGCTCGATCTCAAGCAGCCGGTGGCGCCGCAGATCTTCACCATCGCGCCGGTGGCGGCCTACAAGCATCGCCTTGTCTTCGATCTCTATCCGCAGCAGGAACGCGATCCGCTTCTGGCGCTGATCCAGGAAAAGGAACAGGCCGAAGACCGCGCCGCGCAGGCGGTGCAGGACGCGCTGGGTGAGCTGATAGGCCGCATCGACAAGGCCGGCCCGGCGCCGCGCCCTGCCGCGCCGGCGCCGGCACCGCTGGCCAAGGCCGACGGGGCCGCCAGCGCGCCAGACTTGCAAACGCCGGCGCCCGCACCGGCAGCCGCGCCGCCGCAGATCAGCCAAGCCAGGCTGGACCGCCTGATCGTGATCGCGCTGGACCCCGGCCATGGCGGAGAAGACCCGGGCGCCATCGGCCCCAGCGGCCTGAAGGAAAAAGACGTAGTGCTGGCCGTGGCGCTGAAGCTGCGCGAGCGGCTCAACAGCAACCCGAACATCCGTGTGATGATGACGCGCGACGGTGACTACTTCGTGCCGCTGCACGAGCGGGTGCGCAAGGCGCGGCGCGTGCAGGCCGATCTGTTCGTCTCCATCCACGCTGACGCCTTCTTCACGCCGAAGGCGCGCGGCGCTTCGGTGTTTGCGCTCAGTGATGGCGCGGCCAGCAGCAGCGCAGCGCGCTGGATCGCCAACAAGGAGAATGCCGCCGACCTGGTGGGCGGCGTCAATGTACCGGTGAAGGATGCCGCGGTGCTGCGCACCCTGCTCGACATGAGCACTACCGCCCAGATCAAGGACAGCCTGAAGCTGGGCCATGAAGTGTTGGCGCAGATCGGGCGCGTCGGGCGCCTGCACAAGCGCCAGGTCGAGCAAGCGGGATTCGCCGTGCTGAAGGCGCCGGACGTGCCCTCCATCCTGGTCGAGACCGCCTTCATCTCCAACCCGGAAGAAGAAGACAAGCTGCGTGACCCGGCCTATCAGCGCAAGCTGGTGGAAGCACTGGCCACCGGCATTGCGCGCTACTTCGCCAAGAATCCGCCGCTGGCGCGCCATCGCTCGCTGTAAGGTGCCGGCCCAGCCGGCACGCTGGCCTTATCCTGGCTTCTTGTAGAGCGCTTCGATCTTTGCCTCGAAGTGCGCCGCCAGGTTCTTGCGCTTGAGCTTGAGCGTGGGGGTCATCAGGCTGTTCTCGACCGTCCAGGGCGTCAGGTTCAGGCCCACCACGCGCGGCTGCGCATAGTGCGGAAAGGCGGCCGTCAGCACGCGGATGCGCTTGAGCGCCGCCTCGCGCGCGGCTGCGCTGTCGAGGCTGGCGGGGTCGGCAGCATCGAGACCCAGGCTCTGCGCAAGCGCCGCCCAGCCGCTGCGCGACAACACGACGATGCAGGCGATGAACGGCCGGTTGTCGCCGAAGGCATAGGCCTGCTCGAACAGGCCGTCGGCCTGGATCGCCAGCTCCAGATCGGCCGGCGCGATCTTTTCGCCTGTGGAGGTGACGATGATCTCCTTGACGCGACCCAGGATGCGCACCCGGCCGTTCTCGATGCTGGCCTGGTCGCCGGTTCGCAGCCAGCCATCGATGAAGGCGGCCTCGGTGTCGGCCTTGCGCTTCCAGTAGCCCAGCATCACGCTGGGGCCGCGCACTTGCAGCTCCAGCTTGTCGCCGATGCGCAGCTCGACGCCGTCAAGCGCCCGGCCGACGGTGACCGGATCGTTGTCGTCGATGCCGTTGGCGGCCATCACCGGCGAGGTTTCGGTCATGCCATAGCCCTGCAGAATGGGCATGCCCAGGCCCAGGAAGCAGCGCGCCAGCGCGGCAGACAGGGGCGCACCGCCACTGACCGCCAACCGCAACCGCCCACCGAACTGCTGCTGCAGCGGCCGCGCGGCCAGGCGCTCCAGCAGCGGCCACAGCAGTCCATCCAGCCAGGCCGCACCAGCCAGCTCAGGCGCGATGGACAGGCCCTGCTGGCGGCAGAAACGCCGCCAGCCCACGTCCTGCGCCAGCTTGAACAGCCGTGCCTTCAGTGGCGAAGCCGACAGCCGGTTCTGCAGCACGCTGTAGACGCGTTCGTAGATGCGCGGCACCGAGATCAGCACCGTCGGCTGCTGCGTCTTCATGTCCTCGGCCAGATCGGCCACCGAACGGGCAAAGGCCACGCTGCAGCCCGCGGCGATGGGAAGGTAGTAGCCGGCGGTGCGTTCGAAGGTGTGCGACAGCGGCAGGAAGGACAGGAACAGGTCGTCCGGGCGCGGCGCCACGCGCTTGAGCGTCGCCTGCACATTGGCCAGCACATTGCCATGGCTGAGCATCACGCCCTTGGGCTTGCCCGTCGTGCCTGAGGTGTAGACCAGCGCAGCCAGTTCCTCGCTACGCGGCCGGGCCGGTTCGGCGGGCACCGCTGCACCGCTGGCCAGCCATTGCGCCAGGCTCAGCACCGGCAGCGCCGCCGCGTCAGCTGGCGCTTCTCCCTGCAGCAGCACCACTTGGCGCAATGCCGGCAAGGCCAGGCCGTTGCTGGCGATGCAGGCCTGCAAGGCTTGCCATTGCGCCAGATTGTCGGCGATCAGCAGCGCGGCATCGCTGTCGTCCAGGATGTAGACCACGCTGGCCGGGTTGTCCAGCGCATGCAACGGCACCGGCACCAGGGCCTGCTGCAGCAGCGCTTGGTCGATGCAAACCGTCTCGAAACCGTTGGGCAGCAGCAGGGCCACGCGGCTGCCCCGCTCCAGCCCCAGCGCGGCGAGCGCCTGGGCATGACGCTGCATCTGCGCCGCGCTGTCCTGCCAGCTGAGGCTGAGCCAGGTCTTGGCGTTTGCGTCGTACTGTCGGTAGGCCTGGGCTGAGGGAGTTTGCGCGACGCGCCAGGCGAACAAGTCGGCGAGCGAGTGGACCTCAGTCAGGGAACGGGGAGCCGGAGCAGGCGCAGTAGTCATCAGCGAATTGAGATCCTGGAGAAAACCCTAGGATTGTCGCTGACACACCATTTCAAACGACCATGGCCGCCATGTAAATCGCACAGAACTCCTGGGGCATTCGGCGCGCTCGACCGCTGCTGATTTCTATGCACACCAGATCCCAGCGCCCGCGCACCAGGGTCGCGCCATCGCTGGCGCGGCGCAGCTGGAAGCGGCGCTCCATCGACAGCTTGCCGTCGCTGGCCGTCAGCCAAGTGCCCAGCAGCAGCCGCTCGCCCAGGGCCGAGGGCAGCAAATAGTCATATGCGGCGTGACGGATCGCCATCGCTCGGTCCAGACGCTGGTAGTCCGCCAGGCTCAAGCCCAGCGCCTCGGAATGCGCCCAGGCCACCTTCTCGCACCATTGCACGTAGACAGCATTGTTGGTGTGGTTCAGGCCGTCGATGTCCTGAGGCTGCGGGCTCAAGCCCAGCGCGAAGGGGCGCGGATGATCCCAGCCCTGCTCGTCCGACCTCCCCAGCACGTGCTGCTGACTCACTCAATCTCTCCCATGCGAGCCGCGCCCGCGTCGCTGCGATTGTCAGCGACTCTGGCCGCAGCCCTCAGGCCGCCAGCGCCTCGCTGGTGCCGTCGATGCGCAGACAGCGGGGCGCCAAGGCCCGTGCGATGTCAGCATCATGCGTCACTAGCACCAGCGCGGTTTGCTGCTCGGCGCAGCGCCGCACCAGCAGCTCCAGGCTACTTCGCTGGGTCAAGAGGTCCAGGCGCGAGCTGGGCTCGTCGGCGAACAGCAGGGCCGGACGTGTCAGCAGCGCGCGCGCCAGCGCGACGCGCTGCAACTCGCCGCCCGAGACTGCGTCCGGCCGGCGCTGCAGCAGCGCCGGCGCAAGGCCGAGGCCGTCGAGCAATTGCGCCAAATCCGCTTCACTGCGCCGATGCCGGCGCCGCACATCATCAAGCGCCCGGGCCAGCGGCAGTTGCGGTGCGAAGGCCTTGACCGGGTCCTGGTAGAGCTTCTGCCCGGCCAGCTCACCCAAGCGCGGGCTACGGACCAGGCGCCCCTGCGTGGGCGGCAGCAGGCCCATCAGCAACTGGCCCAGGCTGCTCTTGCCGGCACCGCTGGGGCCTAGGACGGCCAGGCGCTCGCCGGCGTGCAGCAAAAGGTCGAGCCCACGGAACAGCCAGCGCCCACCGCGCTGCAGGCCCAGGCCCTCGGCACGCAGCAGTTCGGCGCCTGGCGCCGGCTGCGGCAGCGCGGGCCAGTGACGCGGATCGGCCGCGATCAGCGACTGTGTGAAGGCATGCCGGGGCCGTGCCAGGCGTTCGATGCAGTCGCCCTGCTCCACGCATTCGCCGCCCCGCAGCACCAGCATCTGGCCGCCCAACGCCTCGGCCACCCGAAGATCGTGGGTGACCACCACCAGCGCCCCACCCTCCCGGGCGACGTCCAGCAAGGCGGCCAGCGCGCGTGCGCGGCTGGCTTCATCCAGCCCCTTGGTCGGCTCATCCGCCAGCAGCAGCGGCGCACCACCAGCCCGGCTGATGGCCAGCGCTGCCCGCTGCGCCATGCCACCGGAGATCTGCCAGGGATAGCGCGCGCCCGCGCCACCCAGCCCCTGCTGGTCCAGCAGCTGCTGTGCGTGGGCGAGCGCGCGCTCGGGCGGCTGGCCCAACAGATGGCGCGGCACTGCCGCCGCCTGCTGCGCCAGCGTCTGCAGCGAATCCAGCGCCAGCATCGGCTCCTGGGGCAGGGTCGCGATGGCACGTCCCCACAAGGGGCGGCGCGCGCCCGGATCAGCGGCCGCGCTGCGCTGCGTGCCGATGCTGATCTCGCCGCCGGCACTCAGCCCGGTCGGAAGATTGCCGATCACCGCCTGCAGCAGCAGCGACTTGCCGGCCCCGCTGCCCCCCATCACCACCAGCACCTGTCCGGGCTGCAGCGCAAAGGACAGCGGCTCCAGCAAGACCGTGCGGCCCTGGCGCACCGTCAGATCGCGTACCTCAATCAAGGCGTCTCCACGTGTCATGTCTGAACTCCTTCTTCTTGCGCGCGGCCCGCGCCCGACAGCAGCAGGCCCAGCACCAGCATGGCCAGCAGGCCGACCGGCGCGGCGATCAGCCAAGGTGCTTCCGCGTAGTACGGCAGGTACTCGGTCATCATCAGCCCCAGTTCGGCCTGCGGCGGTTGCAGCCCGACGCCGATGAAGCCCAAAGCCGCCAGCGACAGCACCGCCTGCGCGGCCGTCAGCGGCAGCAGCGTGGCCAGCATCGGCGCCAGCGCTGGCAGCAGATGCCGGCTGAGCAGATAGCCCGAGCCGAAGCCCAGCAGGCGCGAGGCCTCGACCGCGTCGCTGCGCAGCACCCTGACGGCCAGGCTGCGCGTCATGCGGAAATACTCCACCCACATCACCAGGGCCAGCCCCAGGTAAAGCGCCCACAAGTCGCCCTGCGTCAGCGCGGAGAACAGCAGCACTAGCAATAGGCCCGGTAGGGCCAACGCCGAATCGGCCAGCATGGCCAGCGCGCGCTCGCCGCGTCCGCCGCGCCAGGCCGCCAGCACGCCCAAGGCGCTGCCCACCAACGCCGCGCTGCCAGCCGCCAGCAGCGCCAGGCCTAGCGAACGCTGCGCCGCCTGTGCCAGCCTGGCCAGCACGTCACGGCCGAACAGATCGGTGCCCAGCCATGCCAGCGCCGATGGCGCCTCAAGGCTGCGGCTCAGATCTTGTACCCGCGGATCGCTGCCCACCCAGTCCGGCCCGAGCAACGCAAAGGCCGCCAGCAGCAGGAGCAAGGCATGGCCCAGCGCCCTCTTCGTCAAAGCATCAGCACGACGCTTCATGCCCGGCCTCCTGCGCGCAAGCGCGGGTCGACCCACAGGCTCAGCGCATCGATCAGTAAATTGAAGGCGATGAACATGGCGCCCATCGTCAGCGCGGCGCCCTGGATCACCGGCACGTCGCGTCCGAACACGCCGTGTACCAGCGCATGGCCGATTCCCGGCCATGCGAACAAGGCCTCCACCACCACGGCCCCCTCAGACAGCAACACCGCCTGCATGCCGATATAGGCCAGCATCGGCGGCGCCGTGTGGCGCAACGCGTGCAGGCGCACCGCCTGCACGTCACTCAAGCCCTTGAGGCGGGCGAACTCCTGCGAGGGCAGCGCCAGCGCCTCGCGCAGCGTGGTGGCGAACACCTGTGCCAGGCCGGCTGCCAGCGGCAAGGCCAGGCTCAGCGCAGGCAGCAGCAAGGCACCGCGTTCATGCGTGCCAGCCACCGGCAGCATGCCCAGCTTCACCGCCGCCAGCAGGATCAGCGCCAGCGCGATCATGAACGGCGGCGTCGCCCGCAGCGCCACCGCCAGCACCGTGATCGCACGGGCGAGCCAGCCCTGTGGCCGCAGCGCGCTGATCAGCCCCATAGGCAGGCCGAGCAGCACAGCCATCAGCAGCGCGGCACCGGTGAGCTGCAGCGTTGCGCCCAGATGTTGGCTCAGCTCATGCCAGACCGGCTCGCCGCTGACCAGCGAGTCGCCCAGGCGCAGGCGCAGCAAGTCGGCGCACCAGGTGGCCAGCGCCTGCCAGATCGGCAGGTCTAGGCCAAGCTCGGCGCGCACGCTGGCCGCGGCGGCGGCGCCGACCAAGTCGTAGCCATAGCGGCCCGCCGCGATGCGCATCGCCATATCGCCCGGCAAGGCCCGCATCATCAGGAAGCTGAGCAGGCCCACGACAAGGCTCAGCACTAGTAGCTGCAGCAGCCGGCGCGCCAGCAGTGCGGCCCAGCGTTGCATCGTTTCTGTCGGTCTCACGTCGGCGATCTCCAGCGCATTTCGGTCAGTCGGTAGCTGCGTTCCAGCGGGTCCAGCCGCACGCCGTCCAGCCTGGTGCTCACGCCCACCTGCAACCGGTACCAGGCAATCGGAATCAGCGGCAAGGCCTGATGCAACCGGCTCGCCACCCGGCGCCGCAGCGCCAGCCGTTCGTCCGCGGGAAGCGGTGCGGCGAGCAGCCGGCGCAACGCTTGCTCCACCGCGTTGTCGTGCCAGCCCATCGCACCCCAGTCGCCACCGTCCTGCCCGAAGTCCTGCAGCAAGGTGGCGCTCGGATCCGGCACGGTGCCATAGCTGCGCGCAATCAGCGCCAGCTGGAGGCTGCCATCCCGGTGGCCGAGCGGAATGTCGCCCGAGTTGCCGATGGCCACGCGCACCGGTACGCCCAGCTGGCGCCATTGCTCCTGCAGCGCAGTCGCCACCAGGGGCAGCTCGGGCCGGTCAGGGAAAGTGCGCAGGGTCAGTCGCAGCGGCCGGCCGCTTGCATCGACCCAATGCTCGCCTTGGCGTTGCCAGCCAGCCTCGGCCAGATGCTGGTGTGCCAAGGCCAGATTGCTTTGCAGCGGTGCCAGCCCGGGCGTGTGCCAGCCCGCCATCTCCGGCGGAAACAGCTGGCTGGCTGCCATCTCGGGGTCGCGCAACAAGGCCTTTGCGATACCGGCGCGATCAATCGCCAGGCTCAGCGCCTGGCGGACCGCGGGCGAGCGCAAGGCGGCATCTCCGGCATTCACCTTGAGCGCTAGCACGCGCGGCAGCGTCACACTGGACAGCCGCACGCGGCCATGCCGGCGCACGCGCGCCACGCTGGCCGGGTCCAGCGCAAAGGCCAGGTCGGCCTGCCCGCTTTCGCACATCAGCACCCGCGTCTCGGCGCGACCGGCCGCCAGATAGTGCAAGGCGCGCACCGCAGGCGCCGCGCCACTGGCGCCCTCGAACCACTCAGCCTCGATGCTCTGCGGCAGCTGCAGCCTGCGCACCCGGTAGGGTCCGCTGCCAACGATGCGCTGCACCTGCCCCTTGGCGTCGTAGCTGGACGGTGCCAGAACAAGCGCGCTGCCATGCGCCAGCAGCGCTGGCAATGCGGCCATCGGCGCGTTCAGCTGGATCTCCAGCTGCCGTGCATCCAGCGCCGCGATGCGTGCGATGCCGGCCTGGCTGAGCGGTGCGGGTGCGCGGAGCGCCGCCTGAAGGCTGCGCGCCACCGCGTCGGCCCGCACCGACGTGCCGTCGTGAAACAACGCATCGTCGCGCAAGCTGAAGCGCCAAAGCAGACCGTCGGGCGAGACCTCCCAACGCGCTGCCAGGCCCGGCGCCGCGCTGCCGTCGTTCGCCACGTCAAGCAGGGTCTCTGCGATCTGCAGGCGCAGATAGAGGTAGCCGCTGACCAGGGGCGATAGGCCGGTGATCTCCCAAGGCCCGACGATCTGCAGCACTTGCTCGGCCGCAGTGGCCTGCGCGGCGCGCATCAGCAGGCCGCTGCCGCCGAGCAGCGCCGCGCCGGCCAGAAGCCGGCGCCTTGGATCGAAGTGGCTAGGCATCAGAACTTCGCCTGCAGTCCCAGCGTCAGCTGGCGGGCCGCCCCCGGCGTCACCCACAGCTTGCTGTAGGAGCTGCTGTAGTAGCGCTGGTCGAAGAGGTTGTCCACGTCGAGGCTCAGTCGCATGGTGGGCAAGAGCCGCCAGTAGGCCACCAGCTTGGCCACCGTGTAGGCGGGCAGATCGAAGTCGCTCACGCCGGTCTGGCCCAGGCGGCTGCCGGTGTGGGTGGCGCCCGCCCCTAGGCTCCAGCGCTGGCCGTTATCGAAGCGGCCTTCGTAGACGGCCAGCACGCTGGCATTGATCCGGGGCACGTTCAACAGCCGGCTGCCTACCGCCAGCGAGTTGTCGCGGCTGACTTCGGCCTCGTTGTAGCTCAAGCTGGCGTTGACGCGCCAGTGGACCGCGATTTCGCCGCTGAAGTCGAAGTCCAGGCCGCGGCTGCGAACCTCGCCCGCGGCGATCTGCAGGCTGGAATCCAGCGGATCGGAGGTCAGCACATTGCGTTTGCGGATGTCGAACAGCGCCAGCGTCGCGCCCGCGCGGGTGCTATGCCACTTAAGCCCCAGCTCGGCAGTGTTGCTGCGCTCGGGTTCGAAATTGCGGCCGCCGCTGGACACATTCGGGCGGAAGGAACGCCCCAGGCTGGCGTAAGCGCTCCACTGCTCGTTGGCCAGCCAGCTCAGTCCCAGGCGCGGGCTTGTGGCCGAGGGCTGCTGGCGTGTCTGCTGGCCGTTGCGGCGGTTGTCCAGGGTCTGGCGGAAGTCATCCACACGCAGGCCGCCGATGAGGCGCCAGTCGGCGCTCAGCTTGATCGCATCCTGCAGATAGATCGCGCTGTTGTGCTGGGTCTCCAAGGTGCTGGTGTTGGCCAGCGGGGTCGGCTGGGCCTGGCCGTAGACCGGATTGAAGATGTCAACCGCATAGGGCGCACTCGCACTCGGGTTGACGCGCAGCATCAGCGTGTCCATCTCGAAGCGGTAATGCTCGGCGCCAGCCAGCACTTCGTGCTCAACGCCAGCTATGCGCAGCTTGCCCTGCAGCTCGGCCTGCAGCGCGACATCGTCGGACGCGTAGTCGCGATAGCGGCGCTGGCGGCGCAGCGTCCCGTCGGCCAGCAGCGCACTGGGCTCGGTGGAGAAGCCGCGCATCGTCGTGTCGCGCAGCGACAGCGCCACACGGCTGCGCCACAGGTCCGACCAGTCACGCGTCAGCATCAGCTGATGCGTGCTGTTGCTGACCGTCACGTCGCCATCGGCAGGTTCGCCCAGGAAGCGCTCGCGCGGGATGGCATCGAGCTTGCCGTTCACCGCGACGACGCCGCGATCCAGCGGCGTGGCATGGCGCAGCCACTCGCCCACGTAGTCGAGCCGCGTATCGGCGCTCAGGCTCCAACTCAGCGACGGAGCGACGACCCGGCGTTGCGAGCTCACCAGCGCGCGGAAACTGTCCTTGTCTTCAGCCGCGATATTTAGGCGGTAGCGCAGATTGGCCGTCAGCGGGCCGGTGCTGTCCAGCGCCACGCGGCGCTGCGCATCGCTGCCGGCATAGAGCTCCAGCGCATGGCCCCAGGTGTTGAGCGGCTTCTTGCTCACCACATGCAGGGTGCCGCCGGGTTCGCTGCTGCCGTACAGCGCGGCTGCCGGCCCCTTGAGAAACTCGATGCGCTCGACGCCGGCCAGATCGCGCGGCGCGTTGAAGCCGCGGTTGGCAGAGAAACCGTTGAGCAGAGTGGCCATGCCGGTGTTTTCGTTGCCGGCCAGGCCGCGGATAGCAATGTTGTCCCACAGGCCGCCAAAGTTGTTCTGGCGCGAGACGCCGCCGACATAGTCCAGCACATCGTCGAGCTTGGTGGCGCCCAGGTCATCCAGGCTCTGGCGCGTCATCACTCGCACCGACTGCGGCAGTTCGCGCAGCGTCATCTCGGTTTTGGCGCCGCTGGCCTCGGTGCTGCTGTAGCTGCCGCTGTCGCTGCGGCCGACAGTTTCGACGGTCGGCAGCTGCTGCTGCAGTTGTTGTTGCTGCGACTTCGCGGGCTTCATGCCATCGGCAGCGACGGCCATTCCGGCAAGCGGGATGCTGCCCATCAGGGCCAGGAGTTTGAGCACAGTGGCGCGGGGGATGGAAGAGTTCTTGTTCATGGATTGGGATGCGCGCCCAGGCGAGCGCACGGCGTGGCCAGCACCAATGGCGCAGGACCGCCCGCTTGCTACGGCAAGGGCGTCTGATCAGATCAGGACGGGGTTGGGCAGGGCCTCGCACAGGCACGCACGCCGCAGCGAATGCGCTGCGGGCTCAGCGGCTGGCGGGCAGAGGCTTCAGGCGAGCCGGAACCGGGGCGGCGCGCGCGGCGCGAAAGGACTGTAGCCAGGTCGCAGCTCGGCCGAAGCACTGGCCGGCGCTGGCGGCGCGGCATGGCGCGCCTGGCCGGGCTGGCCTGCCGGCGGCCGGTGCGCCAGCATCGCACTGTCGGCCTGCGCCAGGCACCAGACGCAGCCGCCCGCCTCGACATGTGAGTCCCCATGGGAGTCCCCATGGGAGTCCCCATGGGAGCCCTCATGGGAGCCCTCATGGGAGCCCTCATGGGAGCCCTCATGGGAGCCCTCATGGGAGCCCTCGTGCGCTGGGTCGGTATGCGCCGCTTGATCCGAGGCCAGTGCAGCCTGCGGATGCAGCAGCGCCATGTCGGCCTGCAGATGCAGGCTCCGATGCACGCTCTGGCCGGCCAGCGCATGGCCAAGCACGACTGCAAGCAGCAGCCAGCTCAGCACACGACGGGAAGCCAGAGACAAGGACATGGGCAGAAGAAAAGTTCAGCGAGGCACTGCCCATGTTATCGGGGCTGTCAAGCCCCAGGGGCGCAGCTCGCCCTCAGTCGTAAACGCCCTTCTCCGGCCGGCGCGCCAGCACCGCGATCGGCGGCGCCCAGCGCTCGCCCCTGGGCTTCTTGCTGGTGATCAGCGTGATCTCGGAGGGCTCGAAGACCTCGACATTGTGCGTGATCGGCGTGGTCAGCAGGTACTGCGCGCGGGTGCTGCGCAGGAAGTGGCCGACCAGCTGGATGTTGCGCACGTCCAGGTGCGCGAAAGGCTCGTCGATGAAGACGAAGCCGCCCGCGCTCTCGTCGTCCTTCATCAGACCCACCAGCAGGATCAGGCTCTTCAGCACCTGCTGGCCGCCCGAGGCCTCGCCGTCGTTCAAGCCAACCTCTCCCTTGCCGTCGAAGTTGAACTTCACATGCAAGCCAGCCTGGGCCAGCACGGTGTCATCATTGTCCAGATGCGGCAGGTCGGCCTGCGCGATCACGCCGGCCAGCTCGCCCAGCTCCTGTACATTCTTCTTGTAGCGGCGCATGGTGGCGCGCAGCACGTCGATATAGCGTTCGCGGGCGTTGAAGGCGGCGATGCGTGCCATCTCGTTGCTGGCGCGTCGGTCTTCCAGCTGCGTGCTCTGCTCGTGCACGGAGGCGTTCATGCGGGCATGGCGATCCTGCACCGCGGGGTCGGTTTCCCACACCCCAGTGTCCAGCTCCTGCTGCACATGGCGCATCGCGATCTCGGCCTGCTTGGCGTTCTCGAACTCGTCGCGCAGCGCCTGGATCTTGGCCGGCTGTACCCAGCTGGCCGCAAACGCCGCCTTGGCCTCGCGCGAGGCCCTGGCCGCGAGGGTCAGGTCTTGCCGGCGGCTCTCATGCTCTCGCAGCACGCGCAGCACGCCTTCTTCGCTGGACTTCAGCGAGCCCTGCGCGGCCTCGTAGTCGCGCTCGCTGCGTGTCGCCTGCGTCAGCGAACGGTCATGCTCGGCTTCCAGCGCAGCCATGCGGCTAGCGGCCTCGACACGCGCCTGGCGCAGTCCGGCCAGGCGTGCGCGGCCTTCGGCAAACTCGGCCGAGCGCTCGCCCAGTTCGCGCGCAGCCTTGTGGCCTTGCGCGGCGCGCTGCGCATCTTTCAGCTGGCGCTCAACCTCGGCCTGCTCTTTGGCGATGAGACTGAGCTCGCTGTCATAGCGCGCCAGTTCACGCTCCAGCGCCACCCGGCGCGAATCCAGCGCGGCGACGCCGAACTGGTAGTCGCGCGCCTCCACCCACAGGCTGCGGCCACCACGGCCGTCACGGTAGTAGGCGTCAGGCGTGATCCACTCTCCGCCGGCGCGGGCTCCCGCCTCGGTGTCTTTCACGCAGCGGATGCTGCCCAACTGGCGGATCAGCCAGCCCGGCAGCTTGGCGTGCACCTTCAGCGCCGCCAGCAGTGAATCCTTGGGCACGACGGCCGGCACGTTCTCTGCATCGGCCACCACATAGTGACGGTAGCGTTCCTTCGCCGCCAGACCGAAGGCGCGACCTTCGTCCGACGAATGTGCCAGCACTACCACCCAGCGCGAGGGCCGCAGAAAGCCCTCGGCCGCGGCACGCCAGGCCTCGTCCGCGATGTCGATGCAATCAGCCAGCACATGATGGGCGATGCCCGCCTCGTCGAGCGCGCGGCGAAAGCGCGTCACTTCGGGCGGCGGCGGTGGCAGGCGCTGGCCGCTCAAGGCTTCCATCGCTGCCTGCGCCTTGCGCGATTGGTCGTTCTGGCGCGTGAAGCTCTCGCGCAGCGCATGCTGGCGGCTGGCGAGTTCTTCCAGGCGCTGGGTGAGCTCGGCGCCATCGGCCTCCACCGCGGCCAGCGCCTTCAGCTCTTCCTCGCGCTTGGCCAGCAGCTCCACCGGCCGCTCGGCTTCACGTGCGGCATCAAAGGCCGCACGGGCCTGCTTGCGCCCGGCTTCCAATTCGACCAGCTTCTGCTTGGCCGCCTCATGCGCCTGGAACAGCGCATGCAGCTCGGCGCGCTTGGCCGCCATCTGCCGGCTGTCACTTGCAGCAAACAGGCGCTGACGATGCAAATCGCGCAGCGATTGCGCGGTGCGCTGGCGGCTCTCCGCCCATTGCAGCACCGGCAGCACTTCGGTAGACAGGCGCTCGCGCTCCTTCAGCCGCAGCTGGTACTGCTGGTAGCTCGTGACGCGATTGGCCAGATCCGAGAGCTGGGCCTGCGTATGCGACAACTCGTGCACCGCCTGCTCGACTTCCTTCATCAACTGCTGCTGGTGGCTGCGCGCCTGGTCGTAGCGGTCCAACACCTCCTGGTCGCCGAACACCTCAAAGACGAGGCGCAGCAGCTCCTTGGGCGAGAGCTCACACAGGCGGTCGGTCTGGCCCTGCTCCAGCGCCAGCACGCGGCCGATGGCGCGCGTCAGTCCCGCAGCCTCAAGGCGGCGTTTCCAGGCCTCGATGCCCAACCAGTCCTTCTCGGCCTTCTCGGCCAGCGCCTCGATCTCGTGCACGCCGTCGACCATCAGATAGCGGCGCTGCCAGTCGCCGCCATGGCGCTCGATGCGGCAGGCCAGCGTCACCTGGTCGCTGTAGAGCAGCGAGCTGGCAAAGGGCCGGCTGCTGTTCTGCCGGCTGCGCGGCTTGTTGTCAACCAGAGCTCGCAGCCACGCCGTCTCGGCGTTGGCATGCCGCGCATAGGTGCGGAAGGTGCGACCGCCCGAGCATTCCAGCCCCAGCAGCGTGCGCATCGCGTCCAGCAGCGTGGTCTTGCCCGAGCCGTTCGGGCCGGCGATGGTGATGATGTTGCCGTCCAGCGGCATCGAGACGCGCTGGCAGTAATCCCAGTGCAGCAGTTCAAGCGATTGCAGATGAAACATCGGGGCTTCTTTTTATTGGAGTTCTTCGCCGTCGTCGTCGATGACGTCCATTTGCTCGGCCTCGCGCAGCCGGGCTAGCGCTGGCGCGGCCTGCGCATCGGTGCTGCGCGCCAGCACATCGCCCAAAGCGCCGTCCAGGATGCGCGGCGCCAGCGTGTCGTAGTCCAGCAGCAGGTCCAGCAACGGGCCTTCGGCGATGTCCTCGCCGCGGCGGGTGATGAAACCGTTGCGTTCTAGCAGCTTCAGGTTGGCGTCCAGGCGCAGCTTCTTGCCGAGCTGATTGCCGAAGTCGGCCAGCAGGCTGCGGTAGGACAAGGTGGGTGCCACGCTGGCGGCCAGCGGCAGTGGCTTGTCGGTGGCGAACATCTCGCCCTGCCCTTCCTCGCCGGCCTCGCTGCGCGCGATCTGGCGCTGGCGCTTCGGCAGCACGATCAGCGACCACAGCACCACCAGCAGGGCCACGCCGTCACGCGGCAGGTCGAGGTTGTTGTTGGCCGCCAGGCCGGTCTCGCCGAACACCGCCACCTCGGCGGGGCGCAGCATGGCCACGCTGATGTGGTCGGCATAGAGGTTGTCGACCACGCGCAGGCCGACGGCCGCCAGCCGGTCGCTCAGCGCAGCCCACAGTTCAGTGTCGATCAAGGCGCGGCGCACGAGCGCATGGCTGCGGGGCAGCCAGCGGCGGGCCAGCAACTGGGCCGCCAGTTGCGCGGCATCGTCAAGGGTATGGCTCATTGTTGTTCTTCTGGCGCTGTCTTCGGTTCAGTAGGAGTGGCGCTGTTGTGCAGCACGCCGTGGCTCATCCAGCGGACGAACTCGTCGCCCACCTCGCCTTGTTCGGCCGACCAGCGCACCCGCCAGGGCTGGCGCGCCATATCGCCAGTGGCGCCGCTCAAGTGCTGCGCCTGCGGGTCGCCCAGCAGCGGCAGCAGCTGGGCACGGTAGGCCGCGCGGGCATAGCTGCCGCCCAGCACCGCCGGGGCCACGTCTTGTTCGGCGCGGCCCTGGGCGCTCCACAGGTCCAGCAGCTGCTGCATCTGCGCCATCTCGGGCGGCAGGCTCATCACCGCCAGTTCTCCGGAGGGTGCGGCCAGGCCCTGCGGCAGCGGCTCCAGCAGCTTGGCATTCGGCCGATCGCGTTCGAATTCGCCCTCGGCCATGTCCAGCAGTTCGTGCTGGGCCACCAGCACCGGGTGCGCCGGACGCGAGAGCGCGCCCAGCGCTAGGTTCTCCAGGAAGGGCACGTTCTGCAACCAACGCCGCACATCGGTGGTGGTGATGCCGGTGGAGCCCAGCGTGACACGCTGGCGATCCACCTGCTGCAGCGCGCGGTTGAACTGGCTGGCCATCGCCAGCAGGCGCGCCTGTGCCAGGCCGAGTTCGCGTGCCAGGCGTTCCAGCCGTGCGTTGCCCTGTTCCTGAGCCTGCTCGATGATGGCCTTGAGCGCCTCGCCAGCGCGGTCAACCAGCTTGAGCGCACGCTCGAAACGCTGGCGTGCGCGGCGGAGATGGAATTCGGAGCCGCTGGCGATCGCATCGGCGAACTCGTCATACAGGCGCGAGAGCTGGGCCTGCAGATGGCGCAGCTGGGCCGGGTCCAGCGTGCCCAGCGTGTGGGCACCGGCGACATTGGCCAGCAGCGCAGCCAGATCGGCATCCTGCTCGCGCGCCGCGGACAGGGGCGACAGCAGGCCGATCAGCTGCTGGGCCAGAGGCGTGACGCTGTACTGCTGATTGCTGCCGTCCCAGGCCAGCAACTCGGCCTCGCGCAGACGCTTCAGCACCAGCTCCAGCGCCTCGTCGCGCAGCATGTGGAAATGGCGGTTCAGCGTGTCGCGGCTGACGCGCGACTCGGGCAGCGCCATCAGCTCCATGAACACCCACACGCGCAGCCGCACCAGGGCCGCCGGCCCGTGGCACAGCGCGCGCAAGGCGTTCAGCAGCGGCTCATTGCGCTCCAGCTGCCACCACAACAGGGCTTCGCCAGGCGCTGTGCCGTCGCGGAAATAGTCTTCAAAGCGCAACTCGCCTTCGTCAGCGACTGCGCCCACCTCGTTCTCTGTCATGGCGGGATTATCCCAGGGCGGCAGGCGAACCGATTCGCGGCCGCCCCCGGGATAATCCAAAACTGTTTGGCTCCAATTCGGTGGCCAGACTTGGGGGAGAACTTGCCATGTGGCCTGTCTTGAGCCTGGTGCTGCTCGCCGCCGCCTGCGCTGGCCTGGGCTTTGTGCTCGGGCGGCGCCAGCATGGTGGGGCGCCAACCGCTGAGCCGATCAGAGGGAGCACCGCGCCAACGAACGGCTTGGACATGCCGCGCATCGAGAACGTCTTTCATCCTGCCAGCAGTGAGGATGAGCGCCGGCGCAATGCGATCTATGCCAAGGTTTTCAATCTGGTGCCCGATACGCTGACCATCACTCGCATCTCGGACGGCCGCTTCGTCGAGGTCAATCACAACTGGGAAGAGCTGACCGGCTTCACCCGCGAGGAAGGCGTCGGCCACACCTCGGCCGAGCTCGGCGTCTGGGTCGAGCCTGAGCAGCGCGCGACTCTGATCGCCACGCTGAAGAGCGGCGCCAGCGTGCGCGACTTCGACGTGACCTTCAAGCACAAAGAGGGACACCTCTATTACAACAAGGTGTCGGCAAGCATCTTCGAAGCCGAAGGCGAGGCCTACATGATGCTGGCGGTCAAGGACGTCAGCGCAAAGCGGGCGGCCGACCTCCAGTTGCGCGAGTTGAACCAGACGCTCGAAACCAGGGTGCATCAGCGCACGCAGAAGCTTGCGCTGGCCAATGAAGAGCTTGGCACGGCACTTGAGCGTCTGCAGCGCGCCCAGGAGGAGCTGGTGCGCTCCGAGAAGTTGGCCGCATTGGGCGCCCTGGTCGCCGGCGTCGCCCACGAACTGAACACCCCGCTGGGCAATGGTCTGATGGCGGCGACAACACTCGACGACAGATTGCATGAGCTGGAGCAAAAGCTGGATGCTGGCTTGCGACGCAGCGATCTCGACCACTACATTCGCGACGCCAGAAGCGCCCATCAGCTGATCGTGCGCAATATGGGGCGCGCTGCCGAACTGGTGCGCAGTTTCAAGCAGGTGGCGATCGACCGCACCAGCTCGCAGCGACGGCGATTCAGGCTCAGGGATGTCGTCGAAGAGACCCTGCTGACGCTCAGCCAGGCTATCGGACACAGCGGGCACACGCTGGTGAAGAACATCGACGATGACCTGATGCTGGAGAGCTACCCCGGCCCCTTGGGTCAGGTGCTGGATAACCTCATCAACAACACCCTTGTGCATGCCTTCGAGCCGGGGCAGACAGGACGCATCGAGTTGACGGCCAAGGCCGGTGCGCCAGGCGAGGTCCACTTCATCGTGCGCGACAACGGCAGCGGCATTGCCGACGCCCATCTGAGCCGCGTCTTTGACCCCTTCTTCACCACCCGTCTGGGCCAGGGCGGTTCAGGCCTGGGCTTGAACATCGTGCACAACCTGGTGACAGGCCTGCTCGGCGGGCGCATCGACGTCAGCAATGCCGACGGCGGCGGTGCGCGCTTCGACGTGACGCTGCCGCTTGAGGCACCGCGGGCGGGAGAGGAGCTGCCGGCCTGAGACGCCGCTGCATTGCACCTCAGAAGCGCACCACCCAGCTGGCGTTGAACGCGCGTAGCGTGTTGCGGCGGGTGCTGCTGCCGGCTGCAAAGCCGTCCAGATCGGCGACGTTGCTGGAGACCAGGTTGTCGGCGGCCAGCAGGTTGGCGAAGCCCAGGCGCAGCTGCGTCATGCGGTCCAGCCGCCAGGAGGCAAAGGCGTCCAGATTGCGCACCGCGCTGCGCCGGCTGAGCTGTCGATCGGTCTGTTGCACCGCGTAGCTGGGCTGCAGCACCAGGCTTGCGCCGACGGTCCATTGCGTGCGTGCGATGCGCCAGTCGAAACCCATGTTCGCCAGCCACGGTGGCTGCGCTTCAAGCCGGTTGTCCGGGCCGTCGACCTGCTCCACGCGCGAGCGGTAGAAATTCCAGGCCGCGCGCAACTGCACACCGCTGTCGGTGGCGAAGATCTGCGGCAGCCATTCCTCGGCGCGCCCCTTGATCTCGAACTCCAGCCCCAGGCTGCTGGCCCGGCCGACGTTGACTGGCCGCGAGACCCAGCGCGGCGCGTCCACCACGCCGGGCGCCGGCGCGTTCTCCAGGCTGATGCGCTGGCGTACTAGGTCGTCGATCAACCGATAGAACATGCCGACGCTGAGCACACCGCCGCTCGCCGGGTAATGCTCGAAGGCCAGATCCAGGCCAGTGGACAGCTCGGGGCGCAACAGCGGATTGCCGGCGCGGTCAGCCGCGATCGGCGTGTTCGTGATGTCGCGTTCGTAGTTGCCGTTGACGACATAGCGCGCCACCAGCGCACTCAGGTCCGGGAGCTTGAAGCTGCGCGTCAGGCTGGCGCGCAGCAAATCTCGACCCTTGGCGTCGAAGCGATATTTCAGATGCACCAACGGCGTGGCGATGCGAGCACGATTGTCGATCGGGCCACTGGCATCGGCGCTGTGGGTGCTGACCTGCTCGAAGCGGATGCCAGGCAACAGGCTGAGCCGTTCGCTGAGCGACCAGTCGTCCTGCACGAACACGGCGGCGCGCTCGATGTCGGCAGTGAAGGGAATGCCGGTGGCGCTGTCGAAGCGCTCCACGCCGAATTCCCACACGCGGCGCATTTCATGGCGCTGCCGGCGGTCCAGATCCCAGCCGGCACTTAGCATGTGATCGTCGTCCAGCGAGAGGTTCACCCGGCCACCGAGCGCTAGGCGCTCATCCTCGAAGGTGGTCAGTGAATCGCGCCGCATGATCAGCGCGGCCTGCTTGTCCAGGGCCTCGTAATGCCCGGCCGTCTCGCGCTCAGTCGATTGCCAGGACGCCTTCAGCTCAGTCCGCCCGCCGCCTTCAAAACGGCGCTGCCACTGGCCATTGAGGCGGCGCACATTGCTGTCGCTCTCAGTCTGCGAGCCATCGTCCACCGTCTGCCAGGGCGTGCCCTGCAGCGACTTGATGTGCCGCTCGCTGCGACTACGCGATTCGATGCGCTGGACAAAGCCACCCAGGTTCAGCGTATTCAGATCGTCCAGCTTCCACTGCAGGCGCGGCGCCAGCTGGCCGCTGCCGCTGCGACCGATATCACTGCCGGCAATCGCCTGCGCCTGCACTTCACCCAGCCGGGTGCGCGAGATGCGTTCGCTGAGATAGTGAGTGCCTTGCGCGGAGCGCCCGATGTTGACGGGCAGCACGAAGGACAGGCCTCCGATGCGGTCGCCCCACTGGAAGGCGGTGTTGCCGCCGGGCTGCACGGCGCGGTAGTTCAGGCCGCCACGCCACTCGCGCTGCAGCGTGCGGGGCGGCTCGCGCAGCACCACGTTGATGGTGCCGGCCACGCCGGGAAACTCCGCAGTCGCGCCCTTGATGACTTCGATGCGTTCGACATCGCCCGGTGCCAGGCTGTCGAGCGAGAAACCCGGCGGCGCCGGCTCGCCATTGATCAGCACCTGGGTGTAGCCGCCGCCCAGGCCCCGCAGGCGCGGCGCGCCGCCGTCCATCGAGACGCCGGGCAGTCGCTTGAGCACATCGGTGACGTCGATGTCGCCCTGCCGGTCCAGCTCTTCGCGGCCATAGATGGACATGGCCGCGCTTTGGCGCCGGCGATTGCTGTCATCGGACTCGCCCGAGCCGCTGATCTCGACCCGCGGCATCGCCTGGGGCGACTCGGCCGCTGGCGCCGACGCGGCTGCCGCGCGCGGCGCTACCGTACTGGGGGCCGACGCGGGCAGAGCGGGTGCGGCCGCTGTCTGGGCGCTGGCAGCGGTCGCCAGCATGACCAGCAAGGCCGCCAGCACGAGCAGCGATGCACCCAAGTGCCAACGCGGCGCTGCGAGCCGCCGGCAGGCCATACTGCGGCAATCGGGCTGAGGCGCCGTCGGACGGTGTGAGGTGTTCATCGGGGGCGGATTACAGCATGGCAGAACGAAGTTCTTCAGCGCTGGTGCGCGCCGTCTGGCCGTCAGCGACGGCACGCTTTGCGGTCAACGCTCATGGGGCCACAATCGTTGTGCAAGCCATTGGACTTCATCGGATTGGAATACCCGCATGCTGAACTGTCATACCTTGCAGGCTGGTCCTGCGCGTCTGCTGCGGATCGGCGCAGCGCTGGGCCTGGCCCTGCTCTTTGCCGCGCCCGCCTGGGCACAGCGCGACTGGCGCGTTTGCGCCAGTGAAGGCCAGACCTGCCGCATCGACGGCGAGACCATGGTTCGCTTCGGCGCCGAGGATCGCTATGTCTTCCGGGTCAGCAGCCAGTCGCTGCCTTGCGAGATCGACAGCTTCGGCTCGGACCCTGCACCCGGCATAGTCAAGCGCTGCGAGCTGTCGCGCGACTGGCGCAGCGACTCGCGCTATCGCAACTGGCGCAGTCCTGGCGAGGGTGCCACCGCAGGCTGGAATCTGTGCGCCTACGAGGGCGATTTCTGCCGCCTGCCGGCAGGCGCCACGCAGCTGCGCTATGGCCAGGATGGGCGCTATGTCGAACGTAGCGTGACAGGGGGAATGGCTTGCAACAACGGCAGCTTCGGCCGCGACCCCTACCCCGGCGTCGCCAAGCAATGCGAGTACCGCATCGACGGCGCATCCGGTTCACGGCCGAGCCAGCCGGCCAGCGGTCTGCCCTGGAATACCTGTGCGTCCGAGGGCGGCTACTGCAACTTCCGTGGCCCCGGCATGCTGCGCTATGGCGCGGCCGGGCGCTATGTCTATCGCGAGGCGGTCAATGGCCAGCGCTGCGGCAATGACGAGTTTGGCGGCGATCCGGCCCCCGGCATGAGCAAGCGCTGCGAGATGCTGCGCCTGGGGCGATGATCTCGCCGCTGCAACAGGCGCTGGCTGCAGCGCTGGTGCAGGCGCGCCAGACCGGCCAGGCCCTGCGTGCCAGCGACTGGCGTGATGCCGTGACAAGCCCGGCACAGGCCGACGCAGTGCAGCAGCGTGTCACAGAGTTGCTCGGCTGGTCAGCGCAGCAAGTGCCGCAGGCCTGGAAGTCTGGCGGGCCGACTCGTCAAGGCCCGTTCAGCCATGCGCCGGTCACGCCCGACGGCCTGCAGCACCGTCCTGCCACCACGCTGCTGGGCATCGAGGCCGAGGTCGCGCTGCGGCTGGGCCTTGATGTCGACGCAGGCCTGGCCGCAACACTGCAGCCCGGCGCCTTGCCACAAGGATTGATCGACGCCACGGCGCCGGCCATGGAACTGATTGGGTCGCGCTGGAGCGAAGGCCTTGCAGCACCCGAGTTGCTGCGCCGCGCCGATCACCAGTCGAATGCCGGCCTGCTGATCGGGCCTTGGAGGCCGTTCGAGCCACGCAACTGGGCGCAGCAGAGCTTCAGCGTGCAGGTCGGCCAGGCACAGCCGATTCACTACCAGGGCGGCCACGCCCTGGGCGATCCGAGCTGGCTGCTGCCCGACTGGCTGCAGCAGCTGACCCAGCATGGCCAACGGGTGCCGGCTGGAACCATCGTGACTACCGGCGCCTGGTGCGGCTGTGTCCCGCTGGGCAGCGCCGAATCGGCCGTGGTCGAGTTCGAGGCGCTGGGCCGCGTCTGCTTGGACAAGCAGGCACTTTGAACGCTGCACTCAAAGCGTTTTCATCCTTGCTGCTGGGTGGCGACGGACACTGAAGCTGATCCGCAACTGCAAGGTTCGCCCATGTCAAAGCACCGTCTGCCCACCTACTACCTGTCGCACGGCGGCGGTCCCTGGCCCTATATGGATGGCCCGTTTCGCGACAACTTTCACCAGTTGGAAGCCTCGTTGCAGCGCATCCCGCTGGAGCTGGGCCAGCGGCCGCGGGCGGTGCTGATGATTTCGGGCCACTGGGAAGCGGCGCAGTTCCGTGTGATGGCTTCGCCCCAGCCGCCGATGGTTTATGACTATGGCGGTTTTCCGGCGCACACCTACCAGATCCGTTACGCGGCTCCTGGGGATCCTGCGCTTGCCAAGCAGGTGCAAGGCCTGATCGAAGCCGCTGGACTGCCAGCCATGCCGGACGCCGCGCGTGGCTTCGACCATGGCGCGTTCACGACCATGCAGCCGATGTATCCGCAGGCCGATATGCCCTTGCTGCAGGTGTCCCTGCTGCAGGGATACGATCCCGCCGCGCACCTGGCCCTGGGCCGCTCGCTGGCGCCCTTGCGCGATGAAGGCGTGCTGATCATCGGCAGCGGCTTGAGCTATCACGATCTGCGCAACTTCGGCCCCGGCGCCGGGCCGGCCTCAGCGAGCTTCGACGCCTGGCTGCAGCAGACCCTGGTGCAGGACAGTCCCGCAGCACGCAGCCAAGCCCTGCTGCATTGGGACCACGCTCCGGCGGCCCGCTTGGCGCACCCACGCGAGGATCACCTGATTCCGCTGCTGGTGGCGGTGGGGGCGGCCGAGGACGAAGCCGGCGCCTGCGTCTATCACCAGCGTGATTTCATGGGCGGCGTCACCGCGTCGAGCTTCCGCTTCGGCGCCGCGGCGCAAGCCTGAGATTCAGCGCAACGCGCGCTGCATGAAGCAGGCCTCGGTACCGAAGCTGGCCAGCTTTTGCGCTAGCGTCTGGGGCAACTGGCTCAGCGGCTCAAAGCCGTGGCGGCGCCAGAACGGCACCGAGCCCTGCACGGCCACCAGGCCGAGCTGTCGCAAGCCCAGCTGGCTTGCACGTTGCTCGATCAAAGCAACCAGCTGGCGCGCCAATCCCATCGACCGCCCCGCTGGTGCTACCGCAAGGTCGTGCAGGTAAAGCAGTTGCGGCTGAGCCGGCAGCTCGGCGGAACTGGCGTCCAGCGCCGGCAGGCTGTCTGCGCTGGCCGGGAGGCTGAGCACATAGGCGAGCGGCAGGCCATCGGCAGTAGTCGCAATCCAGCAGGTGCCATGCGCCTGCACTGCTTTTAGCTTGGCTTCAAACGCCTGCGCACTTTCTAGAAACTGGGACTCGTAACACTGGGCTTGCACGGCCAGCACCGCCGGCACATCGGCCACCCGCAGGGGCCGCACATCGATCTCGGACATCTGAAACAGGAACGAAAAGAAAAGACTCAGAAGGGAAGCAGGCGCAGCAGCAAGGCCCCAAGCGGTGTGAAGATCAGCACAAAGCCCAGCACATTGGCGGCACTGCTGATCCAGAACAGACGCTGGAAGCGCGTCTTGCTGCTCTTGTGGCGGAGCAGAGACTGGGCCAGCAAGGCACCCGGCCAACCACAGGCCAGGGCCAGGCCATGTAGCGTGGACTCGGCAACACGCCATTCGCCCTTGGCGGCGGCGCGCTTGTCTCCGTAATAGACGATGAAGGTGGCCATGCTCATCGCCACATAGACGCCCCACAGCGCGCGCGGCAAGCCCCACAGCAGTTGACAAAGCAAGACCACGCTCGCAAAGGCCGGCACCAGCCAGACCCAGCGCTGCGCTGGGTTGGCCGGACGCGGTGCAGCAGACGCAAGCTTGGGCTCGCGGCTGAACACCTGCTGCGCGCGCGGCTTGCCCTGCGCATCACGCCCCACGACAAAGCTGAGACGCTCCCCGACACAGGGGCGGCTCGATCGCAGGCCGAAGCTCTTGATGTGCACAAACAGCTTGGCGCCACCGTCGTCAGGCAGGATAAAGCCATAGCCTTTGGCGTCATCCCATTGGGTCAGGCGGCCGTTGCACCTCGGTTGATTCATGGAGAGGAAAAGTATCGGCAGCGCCGCGGGGTTGCTGAGGATCCCATGCATGGGCATCGGTCAAAAGGGGCGCGCTCCGCGTTTGGAGCGGCCGCATTCTTGCATAGGCCCAGCAGCTTGGAGCGCGCCGGCCTCGGGTCCCTGAGCCGGCAAGGGCCGCCGCCAACGAGGACTGTGGCCCGCCCACGAAAAAGGGGCCGCTCGCGCGGCCCCCGTTTCGGATCTGTCACTTACCGGCCGAAACCGCTGCGACGCGGGGCGCCTTGCGGGCCAGGGCGCTTGCCCGGGCCGCCGGGGCCGCGGGCCGGACGGTCACCGCCGCCACCACCGAAGCCGCGGTTGTCGCCGTCACGCGAGGCGTGGAAAGGCTTGCTGAAGGCGGGCTTGCCACCGAAGCCAGGCTTGGCGCCGAAGGCCGGCTTGTCACCACGCGGAGCGAACTCCGGACGGTCACCGCGCGGTGCGAAGCCACGGTTGTCGTTACCACGGTCGAAAGGCTTGCGATCGCTGAAGTCGCGACGCGGCTCAAAGCCCTCGCCGCCACGGGGTGCGAAGTCACGCATGCCGGCCGGCTGGCCGCCGAACTGGCCTTGCTCACGACCAAAGGACTTGCCTGCGCCGCCATCGCGATTGAACGGGCGACCGCCATCACGGTGGAAGGGCTTGTTGCCACCAAAGCGCTTGTCACCGAAGGGCTTGCCGCCGCCACCAAAGCTGCGGCGCTCTTCAAAGGCGTGCTCACCGGCCGGACGCGGCGGGAAGATGCGCGGCTCTTGAGTCTTGGGCTCAAGGCCAGCGATCTGGGCCACCGGGATCTGCTGGGTAGTGAACTGCTGGATGCGACGGATCATCGACACATCGTCGCGAGTGGCTAGCGTGATCGCCAGACCTTCGCGGCCGGCACGGCCGGTACGGCCAATGCGGTGCACATAGTCCTCGGCCTTCATCGGCAGACCGTAGTTGATGACGTGCGTGATAGTGGGCACGTCGATGCCGCGGGCTGCGACATCGGTAGCGACCAGCACGCGCAGTTCGCGGCGGCGCAAGGCCATCAGCACGCGATTGCGCTTGCCTTGCGGCATGCCGCCGTGCAGCGGTGCCACTTGATGACCGATCTCGTGCAGACGCTCAGCCAACCAGTCAGCATCACGCTGGGTGGATGTGAAGACCACAGCCTGGTCCAGATCGCGCTCAGCCAAGATGGCTTCCAGCAGCTGGTCCTTGTGGTGCGGGTTGTCCGCCCAGTGCAGGCGCTGGGTGATGTTCTCGTGGGCGTCGGTGTGCGAAGCGATGTCGATGCGCTGCGGGTCGCGCAGCAGATCTTGCGCCAGACGGCCGACGTGGCCAGCGAAGGTCGCGCTGTACATCACGGTTTGACGTGTGGCCGGCGTGGCGGCGGCGACGGTGTTGATGTCGTCGATGAAGCCCATGTCCAGCATGCGGTCAGCCTCGTCCAGCACCAGCATCTCGACGTTCTCTAGCACGCACTTGCCCGAAGACAGGTGGTCCAGCAGACGGCCGGGGGTGGCGATCAGGATGTCGAGCGGGCCGCCCAGCTGACGCAGCTGCAGCGCGTAGGGCATGCCGCCCAGCACGGTGGCAACCTTCAGGCCGGGAATATGGCGGCCGTAGGTCTGTGCGGCCTTGGAGACTTGCATCGCCAGCTCACGGGTCGGTGCCAGCACCAGCACCTTGGGGCCGTAGATCTTTCCCTTTTCGCGGCGCTTGCTGTTGTCGCCACGTGTCGCCAGGATCTTTTCCAGAGCCGGGAGGATGAAGGACGCGGTCTTGCCCGAGCCGGTGCGCGAAGACACCATCAAGTCCTTGCCAGCCAGGGCCGGAGGGATTGCAGCCGACTGCACTTCAGTGGCGGTCTCGTAGCCGGAATCCTTGACGGCGCGCAGCAGGGCTTCGTTCAGGCCCAGATTTTCGAATGACATTGCGTGTTTTCTTTCAACATAGCCAAGCCATCGCCGGGACAAGCCCGGGCAATAGCCAGTCCTGCCGCGCCAGAAATGAAGGTCGCGGCAAGATCAGTGAAGTCGCTGGGAGACAAGCTCGCGTCGTACACCGGGACAGCCATGTTTGAGCGATGGCAGACCTGGAATAGCGATCCAGGCGGGCAGCCGGTGCGGCGCCGGGGGAACAGTCAAAGCGACGGCATCGCCGCCGACCGAACCCGAGGGTATCCAGTGCGTCGCTGCGGTCCCGCGTGTCTTCACGGGGATGCCTGGCGGCCTGAATGAGGTCAGAGGAGACGTACGAACTGTTGCAGCAGCCAAGGCCGTCACAACAAGAGCGCGACTATAGCACGCTAGGGTTAGCACTAGCAAGCCCTGTCTTTGCGAATGGCTGCAAATGCAGCGCGAATGCCGATCACTGCGCCTTCCGCACCAAGCAAAGAGCACTTGAACAGGTGGCGATGCAGGCCCAAACGGCACGGCCTGCTGCAGCGCTCAGCGCTCAGCGCGCTGCGCAGCGCACTGCACTCACGCGTCCGACGACGGGCCGGCCAGAGCCCGCTCCACTGCACACATGAAGCGCCCGAGTTCGGAGACCTCGACGAACGGTTGAGCGCCCGGTGAAGCATCCAACATCCCTGCTGGCAGCTCAGCCTGACCGTGCTGAGCCTGCAACAAGCCTGCATCCAGACCGTTCGCGATCAGCAACTGCCACACCGGCAGCCCCTTGCGAGCGCCGGCGAGGCGCTGCTCGCGTTGCAGGCGCTGGCCAGGATTCCAGGGCAGATCGGCATGGATCAGCGCCGCCTCGTCCTGCTCCAGATTCAGCCCGACGCAGGCCGCATCGCTCGCCAGCAAGACCTGCCCCTGCTCGCCGCGCCAGCCCTCCAACGCTGCGAGTCGCACGGCCTGCGGCTGGCTGAGCAGCACGGCATGTACAGACAGACCCAGCGCCTTCAGCTTCTCAGCCACAGGCAACAGCGTCGCATCGTCCTGCGCGGCCACCAACACGCGGCTGGCTGCAGCCGGCAGGATCTGCGGCAGCAAGGCGACGACTGCCTCAGCTTTGGCTGTGCAGGCCGCAGCACTCGTGGACACCTGCTTAAGCTGGGCCATCGACTGCATCAACTGGAGCTGGTCGGCATGGCTCAGATAAGCCAGCTTCTGCCAGCGCTGCAGCTGGCTGCGCGCCGCATCCAGGGCGCCGCTGTCGAGCGTGACACCGGCATCCAGCCAGACCTTGGTTTCGAGCGTCGGGGGCAGCTGCGCGTCGAGATCACGCCGGCGGCGACTCAGCATCACGCTCTGCAGCGCCTCGCGCTGCTGGCGCTTGGCGGGCTGGCTGCCCAAGGCCTTCAGGCGGGCCAGCGGTCCGCGCCTGGCGATATCCAGCCAGTCGATCCAAGCCTCGAGAGATGCTTCTCCCAGCAATTCGCGATCAGCCAATAGCAGGCCATGAGGCGCCTGCGGCAGGCGCGGCAGCGGCAGCGTCCATTGCTGGACCGCGTCAATGATCAGCAACTCGCAGCGCGTGTCTGGATGGAGCTCGGACGGATCCAGCAGCGTCACCCCTTCAGGCCAGGCCCCCAGCAAACGCTGAGCCTCAGCGCGCCACAGCGGATGGCGATCACCGGGCGCGACCAGCAGCGCCGTGCCCAGGCCGAAGCACTGCTGCCACAGCCGCAAGGCGGCCAGCGCTGGGGCGCGTTGCGACAGACCCAGGTCATCGGCCAACAGCGCGCGTCCGGCACAGACGGCGAACAGCGCCGCCTCCCACTGGTAGGCGGGCAAGGGCTGGCTCAGCAGCCCAGACAGCACTGCGCCCTCAGGGCCTTCGGCGAACACCGGTTCAAGCCGCTGCACACGCTGCTGCGCATCACTGGCCCAGGCCAGCTGTGACCAGACTAGCGGATCAACGCGCAGCTCATGCCCCGCGTGTGCAGCCAACTGCAGCAAGTGCTGCGGCAGCTGGCTGTTCTCGGCACTGGCACTGCGATCGGCGTCAAGCAAGGCCGCAGCCGCAGCTTGCAGAGCGGCTGGCGCCGACAAGCCAGAACGCCAGCGCAAGCGGCGCTCCGCGCCGTAAGCCAGCCACAACTCGCTGTAGTGCGTCAGCGGGCCCTGCTGCAACATGGCCTGGATAGGCTCGCCGCCCTGTTTGAGTGACTCAAACAGGAAGTCGCTGTGCTCGCAGCGCGCGTCAAGGCTGCGCTCGAAAGCCGCGCAGCTGCAGTGATAGTCCCCCGACGCAGCGCCGCGCAGCTGCACTTGCACCTCTTGCTGACTCTGCCGGTCCTGCATGCCGAAGGCGCCGAACAGGGTCTCGCCCGGATCGGCAGTCCAAATGAAGGCGCTCTCAGGCTCGTCCGCCTCGACCGCCGGCTGCGGCGGCATGGCCGCGGACTTCGCCTTCGCCTTCACCGCCGGCTTGACGGGGGGCTTCTTTGCCGATTTGCTGGCCGCTTTGCTGGCGGGTCGTGTTGCCGGTTTGACCCGTCCACCTTCATCGGTCGATGTTGCCGCCTTGGCCGCCTTGGCCGGTTTGGCAGGCTTGGCGGCCTTGGCAGTTGCCGGCGCGCGTTCGGGTGCCGGTGGCGCTGCCTCTACAGCGGCCTCGGCCGGCTTCAGAGGTGCGGCGCTGCTGCGCTTGCTGGCGGCCTTCTTGGCTGCGGCGGGCTTGCTGGTGGCTCGACTCTTTGTGGACTTCTCAGGCGCAGCCTTTGCCGCCGGAGCCGGCGCTGGCGCCACTTCGGCCAAGGGGGCAGCCCGCTTGCGTGCGGGCGGTTTTGCTTGGGCAAGCGGCGCTGGCGCTGCCGGTTCGATCACGGTCACTGCCGGCTTGCGACGAGGCTTTGCTGGCGCCACGGGTTCAGGAGCCGCTGCTTTCTGGGGGCGCTTCCTCGCGGGCGCGACAGGCGCCTCGACCACAGCGGAAACGGCAGAAGGCTCAGCCGCCTTGCGGCGGGTCTTGGGTGGCATGGCCATGGATTCGGGGGTCGGAATGGGAAGGGAAAGAAGGATCAGTCGGCGGGCTGTGCAGCCTCGCCAGGCTGGGGATTGATGAGCTCGGCGGGGTGCCACCCCCGCAGGCTGTTGAAAAAAGCCAGCGCGCTGGCGCGGGCCAGATCGCGCTTGAACAAAGGCGCTTCCTGCAAACGGCCCTGTGCCAGCAGCTCTTCGCGCAGGACGCCGGGCAGCAGGCCGGCCTCACGTCGCGGCGTCAGCCAGCGATTGTCAATCAAGAGCGCGATGTTTCCGAAGCTGCACTCGGTCAATTCACCATCGGTGTTCCACAGCAGCAGGTCGAAGGCCTCGGGCGGCTTGCTGCGCGTCAGCGCGTCGTAGCATTCGCGCCGTGTGGTCTTGTGCTGGATGAACTCGGCCGAGGGGCCCAGGCTGTCGATGGGCCGCTCCGCCAGAGCCAGCTTCAGCGGCGTCGACGTGAGAGCCAGCGGCTCGACCCGCGCATCGAGCGCGCCGCCTTGCCCCAGCGTCAGGCGCACCCGCCAGCTGCCGCTCGCATGCGCAGCGGCGAGTTGGGCCAGCAAATCACGCAAACGCGCCTGCGAAACCTTGATGCCGAAATGCTGGGCCGTGCGCTGCAGCCGCGCCAGGTGGCCGTTGAGGCGCGGCCACTTGCCTTGCTCCAGCAACAAAGTCTCAAGCGCAGCGATCGGTGCCTCGGCACGCAGCAGAAAGCGCATCTTGGCGCGCCATTCAGCGATCTCGGCCGCCGGCCGTGAATCCAGGGTGATGGCGCTGCCCATGCCGCACTGCCATTGCCCCTGCACCCGCTCTACCGTGCGGATCGGCACGTTGAAGGTGGCCACGCCGCCGGGTTGCAGCAAGCCGAGTGCGCCGCAATACCAGCCGCGCGGCGCGGGCTCCAGTTCGCGGATGATCTGCATCGCCCGCACTTTGGGCGCTCCTGTCACGGAGCCACAGGGGAAAAGCGCGGCGAAAACATCGGCCAGGCCCAAGCCCGGGCGGCTCACCGCGGTGACGGTCGACGTCATCTGCCAGACCGTCGGCAAGGCATGCAGTTCGAACAGGCGCGGCACACGCACTGTGCCCAGGCTGGCCACGCGCCCGATGTCGTTGCGCAGCAGGTCCACGATCATCAGGTTCTCGGCCCGCTCCTTTTCGCTGGTGCGCAGATAGGCCTGGGCGGCCTCGTCCGCGACGGCATCGGCACCGCGCGGTGCCGTGCCCTTCATCGGTTGCGCGGCCAGCAGCCAGCTGCGCTGCGAATCCGGTACCGGACGCCAGTCAAAGAACAGCTCGGGCGAGACACTGGCCACTCCCGCTTCACGCAAGAAGAGCGAAAAGCCCCCCGGCTGGGACGCATGCAGGGCCAGGAACAGTCGTGCGGCATCCGGCTCCCGATCGGCCTGGGCATGGATGCGCGTGGTCAGGTTGACCTGGTAGCAGTCGCCAGAGCGTATCCATTCGCGGATGCGCTCGATCTGGGCCGCCTCGCTGGCGTCATCCTGGCTGTCCTGCCAGCCCATGTCCCCGGTGTGGCACGCTGCTGCCGCAGGCCAGGCCTCCGGTTCGCAGCAGTACACCGCGAACTCGGCCAGCGCGACCGAGCCGGCCTGCGTCTGCAGCGCGGCATCCAGGGCGCCGGCCGCTTCGTAGCGCAGGCCGCCCAGCACCCAGGCACCCCCGCGCGCTGCCGCATGTGCGGCATCCAGCACCTCGACCAACTGCTGCGGCGTGAAGGCGCGCAGCCACTGCGCTGGTGCCTCGTAAAAAGCGCCGCGCAGGCGTTCGCCATCCTCGCGGGCCAGCGGGTGACGCGGAAAGTCGAAAGCCGCCCACAGATCCTCGGGGCGGCGGCTCTCAGTCATGGCCGGGATCTCAGAGGCTCAGAAAGTGCTCGCGGTAGTAGACGAGCTCATCGATGGACTCATGGATGTCGGCCAGCGCGGTGTGAGCCTGCGCCTTCTTGAAGCCCTCATTGATGCCAGGCTTCCAGCGCCTCGCCAGCTCCTTGAGCGTGGACACGTCCAGGTTGCGGTAGTGGAAGAAGTCTTCCAGCGTGGGCATGTAGTTGGCCAGGAAGCGGCGGTCCTGGCAGATGCTGTTGCCACACATCGGCGACTTGCCGGCCGGCACATACTGTTTCAGGAACGCGATGGTCTGCGCCGCAGCGTCTTCCTCGCTGACGGTCGAGGCCTTGACGCGGTCGATCAGGCCACTCTTGCCATGCGTGCCCTTGTTCCAGGCGTCCATCTTGTCGAGCGTCTCGTCGCTCTGGTGGATCGCGAACACCGGGCCTTCGACGCGCACCGTCAGATGGGGGTCGGTGACTACCACGGCCACCTCGATGATGCGGTCGGTATTCGGATACAGACCCGTCATCTCGAGGTCGATCCAGATCAGGTTCTGCTCATTCAGGGCCAGCGTGGGGGTGTCGCTCATGGGGGAGTCCTTGGGGATGTCCTTGTTCTTGCTGGGCGGCATTGTCGCAGCCCTACACTTCGCGCCATGTCTTCGCTGTCAATTCCCGCACTCAATCCCACCGTCCTGAGCCTGGCCTTTGCGCTGGCGCTGCTCTTGTCGCTGGCGCTGAAGTTCTGGCTGTCCAGCCGCCAGCTGCGTCATGTGGTGCAGCACCGCGGCCAGGTACCGGCGGCGTTTGTCGGCACCGTGCCGCTGCCCGCGCATCAGAAGGCCGCGGATTACACGGCGGCGCGCAGCCGCTTAGGCTTGTTCAGCACCGCGTTTGGCGCCTTGCTGCTGATCGGCTGGACATTGCTGGGCGGGCTGGATGCCCTCAACGCCTGGGTCTACGGGGCGCTCTACCCGAGCTACGGCGGCATGGTCTATCAGCTCGGCCTGTTGCTGGCCTTTGTACTGATCGGCGCCCTCCTCGACACACCCTGGGAGCTCTACAACACCTTTGTGCTGGAGCAGCGTTTCGGTTTCAACCGGACGACCTGGAAGCTGTATGTAATCGACGGCCTCAAGGGCGCGCTGGTCGGCGCCGTGATCGGCCTGCCGATTGCCGCGCTGATCCTGTGGCTGATGGGCGCGGCCGGCCAGTTGTGGTGGCTGTGGGCTTGGGGTGCCTGGATGGGATTCAACCTGCTGATCCTGGTGCTTTACCCGACCGTGATCGCGCCGTTGTTCAACAAGTTCGAGCCGCTGTCGGATCTGTCACTGAAGTCCCGCGTTGAAGCGCTGATGGCGCGCTGCGGCTTCGCGGCCAAGGGCCTGTTCGTGATGGACGGCAGCCGCCGGTCCGCGCATGGCAATGCCTACTTCACCGGCATCGGTGCCGCCAAGCGTGTGGTCTTCTTCGACACCTTGCTGCAGCGCCTCAACGAGAGCGAAGTCGAGGCGGTGCTGGCGCATGAGCTGGGCCACTTCAAGCACAAGCATGTGCTCAAGCGCATCGTCACGCTGTTTGCACTCAGCCTGGCCGGCTTTGCCCTGCTCGGCTGGCTGGGCAATCAGCTGGGCTTCTACCTGGGCCTGGGCGTGCGACCCAATGGCGCCGGGCCCAACGATGCGCTGGCCCTGCTGCTGTTCATGCTGGCGGTTCCGGTGTTCTCCTTCTTCTTCACGCCGCTGTCCAGCGGACTGTCACGCAAGCATGAGTTCCAGGCCGATGCCTATGCCTGCGAGCAGGCCGACGGCCGTGCGCTGGCATCGGCCCTGCTGAAGCTGCACGAGGACAATGCGGGTACCTTGACGCCGGACCCGCTATTCGCCCGCTTCTACTACTCGCACCCGCCGGCCACTGAGCGCCTGGCCGCCCTGCAATCGCGCGGATGAACCCGCTGAACCGATGACCCCACCCATGATGAATCTGCTGCTGGCCCGCTGCACACCCCAGAGCGAGCCCCTGCCCCTGGAACAACTCGCTGACTGGCTGACCCAGGTGCCGGGCTGGCAGCCCGACCCCGAGCACAAGCTGATCGCCAGGCGCTTTGACTTCGACAACTTCTACCAGGTGATGGCCTTCGCCAATGCGGTCGCCGAGATCGCCCATGCGCAGGACCACCACCCGGACCTGATGCTCAGCTTCGATGCCTGCACCGTCAGCTTCAGCACGCACAGCGTGCGTGGCCTGAGCGCCAACGACTTCGTCTGCGCCGCGCAGGTCAGCGCCCTGCCCGAGGCTTCGGCCGAATGACGGCCAAGCACGCGCATCTGAAGCTGGGCCTGGTGGTGCGCGGCCACGGCCGGCACTATGTGGTGGAGGACGACACCGGCCGGCGCCGCGTCTGTCATCCGCGCGGCAAGAAGAGCGATTGCGTGGTTGGCGATCAAGTGCGCTGGGCCGAGGTCAGCAGCGATGAGGGCGTGATCGAGGCGGTCGAGCCGCGGCGCAATCTGCTGTTCCGCCAGGACGAATGGAAGACCAAGAGCTTTGCCGCCAATCTGGACCAGCTGCTGGTGCTGGTGGCGGTGGAACCGGTGTTCAGCGAATCGCAGCTGGCGCGCGCCTTGATCGCGGCCGAGAGTGCCGGCATTTCAGCCAGCATCGCGCTGAACAAGACCGACCTGCCCGGCATAGAAGTCCAGCGCGCGCGCCTTCAGCCCTACCGGGACATGGGCCTGCATGTGATGGAGCTCGCGCTGAAGGCCGACCCCGACGGTTCGCGCGCGCTTCTCGCGCCCTGGCTGGACGGCAAGCGCACCTTCGTGCTCGGTCCCAGCGGCACCGGCAAGAGCACGCTGATCAATCTGCTGATTCCGGATGCGCTGGCCCAGGTGGGCGACATATCGCAGGCCCTCAACTCAGGCCGCCACACCACCACGACCACGCAGTGGTACTGGATGGACGCGCAGCGCCGCAGCGCGCTGATCGATTCGCCCGGTTTCCAGGAGTTCGGCCTGCAGCAGATCGAGCCGGCCCAGTTGCCGCTGCTGATGCCGGACCTGCGCAAGCATGCCGGCGACTGCCGCTTCTACAACTGCAGCCATCAGCATGAGCCGGGCTGCGGCGTGCGCACCGCGGTCGATGCCGGCCTGATCAGCGCGCAGCGCTACCGCATCTACGGCGAGATCCTGTCCGAGCTGTCGACGCGGCGCTGGTGAGCCAGCACCGCCCAGCCACGTCTCACTCGAGGCGCGGCGCGCCCGGGCGAACTTCGCGCACCTCGCGCACTTCGACATCGACCACATCAGCACTGGCGGCGCGGGCTCGCGCAAAGCCAGCGCCAGCGCGGAACTGACGCGCACGGGCAAAGCCCGACAGGTCCACCGTGGGGCGGCGGCCGCGGATCAGGCTCCACAGCAGCAGTCCCAGCATGCTGATCACGGCCACCGACAGAAGAAACAGCACCAGCACCAGCGTGGCGACTGCCAGCACGATGCGCACCAGGAAGGAAAAGAAGGCAGAGATCACGGACATCATCCTTTGCTGGGTGCCTGGTCAACCACGCCCGACAAAAGGCATCTTGGTGGCCATCACCGTCATGAATTGAACATTCGCCTCGAGCGGCAATGAGGCCATATAGAGCAGCGCCGAGGCCACATGGGCCACATCCATCGTCGCTTCCACGGCAATCTGACCATTGGCCTGGCGCACGCCTTGGGTCATCGGCTGGGCCATCTCGGTCAAGGCGTTGCCAATGTCCAGTTGGCCGCAGGCGATGTCATGCGCGCGGCCGTCAAGCGACAGGCATTTGGTCAGGCCGGTGATCGCATGTTTGGTCGATGTGTAGGCGGCAGAGTTGGGGCGCGGCGCATGCGCCGAGATCGAGCCGTTGTTGACGATGCGCCCGCCGCGCGGGCTCTGGTTCTTCATCAGCTTGAAGGCCGCACGGGCGCACAGAAAACTGGCCGTCAGGTTCACATCAACCACCGCCTGCCACTGGGCCACGCTCAACTCGTCAATCGGCACGGCCGGCGCCGAGATGCCGGCGTTGTTGAACAGCAGGTCCAGGCGGCCAAACTCGGCGCGCACACGCTCAAAGGCGGCATCCACCTCCGCTTCCTTGCCCGCGTCGGCGGGCAGGATCAGCGCCCGGCTCGGATCGGCGGCCTGGGCCGCCGTCTCCTCCAGCGCTTGCGGCCTGCGGCCAAGCAGGGCCACGCGGTAGCCGGCATCCAGCAGCGCCAGGGCGCAGGCCCTGCCGATGCCACTGCCGGCGCCAGTCACCAATGCGAATTTGCCAGTCTCAGTCATTCCAGAAAAAAGTCGGTGCGGGAAACAGGCGCGATCATGACATCAGTTGCTGGTGACTGCCGAGGCCAAGGTGATCGGGCTGCGGCGCCCTTCGATGATGACGCGTGGCAGCTGTGCCGGTGCCTCGTGGCCGGCAGACGTCGGCGCTTGTTCAAGCAGTTGCTGGGCGCGCGCAGCGGCCTGGCTGGGCTGGCTATAGCCCTCGACGACGACTTGCGGCAGTTGTTGGACCACGAGCGGCGCAGGGGCCTGAAGCAGGAATGCGGACAAGCCGAGCAAGACCCCACCCGTGAGCAGCACGGCGAACAGCTTGTGCTTGGCGTAGCGGTCAAAGCAGGGAATGGTCTTTTGCATGGCAGCTCTCCTGGGTCTGCAGCCGGCCTGAATGGCGGCTGCGATGGACACAGTGTGCTCAGTGCAAACCCGGATTCCCACCCGACTGCGACGGACACCGGAATCAGCGCGACCACCTGCCGATGGCCGCGATGAACGGTCGGCAGTGGGTCGGCGGAGCCCAGGGATTACCCTTGTGCCACTCCAACCAGCAAGCCCTGCCGGCGCGCGGCCAGCAACAACTCATCGTCCTGCGGCACCAGACGGCTGCAACCGGCCACGTCGCCCAGTGGGACGGCGACGCAACGCGCCTGCTGCAGGGCGACCATGTGATTGAAGCGTCGTTGCAGCACCAGTTCCGCCGCCTGCACGCCAAAGCGCGTGGCTAATGCCCGATCGAAAGCGGTCGGCGAGCCACCGCGCTGCAGATGGCCCAGCAGCGTGAAGCGGGGATCGGCCTCCGGCCCAAGGCGTTGGCCGAGCGCCTGCATCAGGCGCTGCCCGATATTGCCCGGCCCGTCCGGGTCCAGGCCATCGACCTGCGCCCCTTCCGCCACGCAGACTATGGCGTAGCCCTGCTCAGCGCGGCGCTGCTCGCACAGCGCCGCCAGCGCGTCCACATGGCAGGGCCATTCGGGCAGCACGATGGCGTCGGCGCCACCGGCCACACCGCCCTCAAGAGCGATCCAGCCGGCGTGCCGACCCATGGTCTCCAGCACCATCACGCGACCGTGGCTGCGCGCCGTGGTCTCCAGCCGGCCCAGCGCATCGGCCACCACCGCGACCGCGCTGTCGAAGCCAAAGCTGCGCTCGTTGTGCATCAGATCGTTGTCGATGGTCTTGGGCACGCCGACCACCGGCACGCCCAGCCGGGCGAACTTCTCGGCGATGGTCATCGTGCCGTCACCGCCCACGGCCACCAGTACATCGATCTGATGGCGCTCCAGACAGGCCAGTGCGCGCGCCGAGCAATCCGCACCGCCGGCACCGAAGTAGGCAAAGGGGTCAGCTTTGTTGTGGCTGCCCAGCAGCGTGCCCCCGACATTGATCAGGCCGCGCACCGCCGCCGGGTCCAGCGGCACCACGCGATCCTCCAGCAGGCCCAAAAAGCCTTGGCGAACACCGCTCACCTTGCCAGCGCCAGCCTGGCTGAGCGCCAGCGTGACGCTGCGGATCACCGCATTGAGTCCGGGGCAGTCACCGCCGCCGGTCAGTATGGCCACATGCATGGGTTCCCTCTCTTGCTGAGGGTGGTCATCCTGCCATGCCAGACTGAAGCGCTCAAGGGAGAAGACGCCACGTCGAGGCGCTAGACTCCCGCAGTTGCCAACGCAGCGCAAGCCATGTGATCGTCCGCGTGGCCCGTGTGCATGAACGTCGAACTGGAGAGTTGATTTGTCCGAGAACCACAGCACAAGCGCCAGCGACGCGGCTTCGTCCGCGCCGGGCCGCCTGCTCTACATCGAGGACAACCCTGTCAATCGCCTCGTGGTCGAAGAGCTGGTGGGCATGCGCTCCGGCCTGCAGCTGGAATGCGCCGAGACCGGCACCGAAGGCGTGGCCAAGGCCATCAGCATGCGGCCGCAGCTCATATTGCTGGACATGCAGTTGCCTGATTTCGACGGCTACGAAGTGCTGACACGACTGAAGGCACACCCGGCGACCGCCGGCATCACGGTGATCGCACTGTCGGCCGACGCTTCGCCCGAAGACAGCCAGCGCGCCTTGCGCGCCGGTTTCAAGGCCTACTGGACCAAGCCCATCGATTTCGCCGCCTTCCTGGCCGGCATCGACGCCGTCTTCTCCGCGGCGGTTTAGCTCACGCTCAGGCGCGGCTGCGCGCTGCGCTCGCCGATGCGGCCGACCACCGCGGCCCGCGCAAAGCCATGGCGGGCGAAGATGGCCAGCACAGCATCCAGCGCGTCCGGCGAGCAGGACACCAGCAGGCCGCCGCTGGTCTGCGGATCGCTCAACAAGGCTTGGTCCTCGGCCGCAAAGCCGGCGGGCAGCGCCACTTCAGCACCGTAGGCGGACCAGTTGCGCCCCGAAGCACCGGTCACAAAACCCTGGCTGGCCAGCGCGCGCACGCCCTCCAGCAGCGGCACGCTTTGCCAGTCGAGTTCCAGCGTACAGCCTGCGCCACGCGCCATCTCAAGACTGTGTCCGGCCAAACCGAAGCCCGTCACGTCGGTGATGGCATGCACGCCCGCAAGCGCTGCCAGGTCCGGCCCCGGCGTGTTGAGCTGGGTGGTGTTGGCAATCATCTGGGCATAGCCCGCCTCGTCGAGCTGGCCCTTCTTCAGCGCCGCACTCATCACGCCAACGCCCAGCGGCTTGCCGAGCACCAGCAGATCACCGGGCTGTGCATCGGCATTGCGCTTCACGCGCGAGGGATGGATCAGACCCAGGGCCACGAGGCCGTAGATGGCCTCGACCGAATCGATCGTGTGGCCGCCGGCAATCGGGATGCCGGCCTCGCGGCAGATGGACGCCCCGCCCTCCAGCACCCGGCCGATGGTGGCCGTCGACAGCCGCCCGATCGGCATGCCCACCAGGGCCAGCGCCATGATGGGACGCCCGCCCATCGCGTAGACATCGCTGATGGCATTGGTGGCCGCGATGCGCCCGAAGTCGAAGGGGTCATCGACGATAGGCATGAAGAAGTCGGTGGTGGCGATCAGCGCCTGCTCGTCGTTGAGCTGATAGACCGCCGCGTCGTCGGCGGTCTCGATGCCGACCAGCAGTTCCTTGGGGATGGGCAGGCTGGCCGTGCCTTTGAGAATCTGCGACAGCACGCCCGGCGCGATCTTGCAGCCGCAGCCGCCGCCGTGCGACAGCGAGGTCAGGCGAGGTTCATCGGGCATTGCATTGGTGTTTGTCGTATCGCTCATGTCTTTTTCGTCAGCAGTTCGTCCAACAGGCCCAGCAGCGTGGCACGCTCACGAGCTGGCTCGAACAAAGGGGCACGCAGCGCGCATTGCTGCGCCAAGGCCGGCAGCATAGCGGGCTCGTCGCGCGCGCGCTGAAGCAGGCGGGCCAGGCCCTTCGCATCGCCCGGCTCAAAAAATCCGGCGTAGTCCGCGCCCAGCAGGCCGACATTGCCGTCGATGCGCGAGGCCAGCACCGGCGTGCCGCTGACCACCGCCTCGATCACCGCATGCGCGCCGCCTTCCAGCCGGCTAGGATGCACCAGCACATGGGCCGCTGCGATGCGTGCGCGCGTCTGGGCATGGCTACAGCCGCCAAGCCATCGATAGCTGGGCTGCGCGGCGGCCAGCGCAAGCGCGGCCTCGCCCAGCTCAGGGTCGAGGGCGGCACCGACGTGATCGAGCAGGATGTCGCGGCGCCCTGCCAGCAGCCGGGCTGCATCGAAGTAACACTGCGGGTCTTTAACCGCACGCAGATGGCCCACCATCAGCGCGCGCAGATGGCGCTGGGTCTTGGGCTGCGCCGCATCCCGTGCCGTGCTGGACTGCAGGCAGACGCGCACCTTGGCGCGCAAGTCCTGGGGTAGCGCCGCTGCACCCAGCTCATTGAGCACCACCAGGCGGTCGGCCAGTTGCAGCGAACGCTGCGCATGCGCGTCGACGGTGATGTCCTGGTAGAGATCGGTGCCGGTCAGCACCAGCAGCAAGGGGCGCGCGGGATGCTGAGCCCGCCAGGCCAGCATCGAAGCGGCTGAGCGGCGGGCATGCAGCGCGATCATCAAGGCCTCGTCGCCGGCCTGCCAATCGCTGCACAGCGTGACCCGGTAGCGTGGCCGCAGCATGCGCGCCCAGCGTTGAGCGGTTTGCCAGTTGCCGTTGTTGGCCGCCGCCAACGCCGGTGTGACAAGAACGATGGCGGGCGGCTTGGGCACGCGTGAGCTCTGGCCTCAGGCCGGCAGCAGCCCTCGCCCGCGCAGCATCGGTTGCACCACCGCATCACGCCCGCGGAAGGCACGGTAGGCCTCGCGCGGCTCGCGGCTGTTGCCGCTGGACAGCACATGCTTGAGCAGCTTGGACGCCACCTGCGGATCGAAGGGGCTGCCCGCCTCGACAAATGCCTCATAGCCATCGGCGTCCAGCACTTCGGCCCACATATAGACGTAGTAGCCCGCGGCATAGCCGCTGCCGCTGAACAGATGCTGGAAATGCGCCAGGCGGTGGTTCATGCCGCAGGCGGCCGGCAGGCCGTAAGCGGCCATGGCTTCCGCTTCGAACGCGGTGATGTCCGGGCCTTGCGCATCGGTCAGGGCATGGGCCGCCATATCGACCAGCGCGCTAGCGGTGTAGCGCACAGTTTCATAGCCCTGGTTGAACAGTTCGGCCGCCTTCAGCTTGGCCAGCAGCGCGTCAGGGATCGGCTCGCCGCTCTGGTAGTGGCGGGCGTGCTTCTTCAGCACGGACGGCTCGCTCATCCAGTGCTCGAAGATCTGCGAGGGCAGCTCGACGAAATCGCGCAGCACCTGGGTGCCAGACAGGCGCTCGTACTCCACATCCGACAGCAGGCCGTGCAGACCATGGCCGAACTCGTGGAACAGCGTGCGCGCGTCGTCAAAGCTCAGCAGGGTCGGCTCACCCGGCGCGCCCTTGGCGAAGTTGTTGTTGTTGAGGATGATGGGAAGCGCGCCGATGCCATTGCGCGCCTGCCAGCGCAAGGCGTTCATCCAGGCACCGCTGCGCTTGGTCGAGCGGGCGAAGTTGTCGTGCAGGAACAGGCCGCGCATGGCGCCGTCCACGCCCTGCACCTCGTAGACCTTGACGTCCGGGTGGTAGCCCTGCACTTCGGGCTTGTGCTCGAAGCGCAGACCGAACAACTGCCCGGCGCAGTCGAACAGGGCCTGCACCATCGCGTCCAGCGGGAAGTAGGGCTTGACCTCGGCTTCTTCGAGGTCGTAGCGCGCCTTGCGCACTTTCTCGGCGTAGTAGCGCCAGTCCCAGGGCTCCAACGTGAAGTTCTCGCCGCGCGAGGCCATCATGCCGACCAGCGCCTGACGCTCCGCTTCAGCGGCCGCCTTGGCCGGCTCCCAGACCTGGTCGAGCAGGCCCAGCACCGCTTCGCGGCTGCCGGCCATGGTGTCGGCCAGTGCATAGTCGGCGTAGCAGGCATAGCCGTGCAGGCGCGCCTGCTCGTTGCGCAGGGTCAGGATCTCGCGCGCCACCTCGCGGTTGTCGGTGGCGCCAGCGTTCTCGCCGCGGCCCACCCAGGCCTTGTAGGCCTGCTCGCGCAGATCACGCCGCTCGCTGAAGGTCAGGAAGGGCACGATGTGCGAGCGCGACAGGGTGATGCAATAGCGCCCCTCGCCCAGATTGCGCTCGGCGGCGGCCTGGCGCGCCGCAGCGCGCACAAAGTCCGGCAGGCCGGCCAGATCGGCCTCGCTGGCAAGCACCAGCTGGTAGCCGCTCTCGTCGGCCAGCACGTTCTGGGCAAACTGCGTGTTGAGCTCGGCCAGGCGTTCGACCACCTGGGCATAGCGCTGCTGCGCCAGCCCTTGCAGCTTGGCACCGGCACGCACGAAGTCCAGATGGGTGCGCTCCAGCAGGCGCAGCTGCTCGGGCGTCAGGCCCAGCGCGTTGCGTTCTGCATACATCACGTCGACGCGCTTGAACAGCGCGGCGTGCATGTAAACCGCATTGCCATGCGCGGCCAGCGGTGCGGCCAGCGCACGCTGGGCCTGCTGCAGTTCAGGTGAGGTGGCGGAAGCCGCCAGGGTGTAGAACAGATGCTCCAGCCGGCCCAACAGGCGGCCGCTGCGATCAAAGGCCGCCAGCGTGTTGTCGAAGCTCGGCGCCTCAGCCTGGTTCGCAATAGCATCAAGTTCAGCGCGGTGCTGCGCCAGCGCGGCCTCGAAAGCCGGTGCGAACTGAGTCGCCTCAATGTCGGCAAAGGGCGGCAGACCGTAGGGGGTGTTCCAGTCTTGAAGCAGGGGGTTGCTCATGCGTGCTGTCTCGGCTCCGGCTGCAGCGCGGGTAGCGCCGCCGGTGGGTTGTGGTGTGCGTGAATCGATTCTAAAAAGGCCGCCGCCCGGGTGGGAGCGGCGGCCTGAATGGCGCAGCGCAGTCCAGGGCCTTATTTCAGGCCCAGCTCCTTGCGCACCGCAATCTCGTCGGCTTCGTCATAAGGCTTGTTGGCGCATTGAGCCTTCCAGTCGTCGGCCTTGTCCAGATGCGCATCGGTACGCACGCGCAGCGGCTCGGTTGTCTTGTTGTGCGCTTCGACCTTGGCATCAAAGGCCTTGGCGTCGATGTCGTACTGGCGCTTGCCGTTGTTGAAGGCATCGATGCGGGCGTCCAGCGCGGCCGCACGGGCCTGGTAGTCAGCCAGGGCCTTGGCGGCATCGGCCTTCTCCATCTTGGGCAGTTGCTCCTTCAGCGTCTCGTTGAGCTTGATCACGGCCTCGCGATCCGCCTTGATCGCGGCGGCATCGGTGCCGACAGTCTGGCCGCGCTTGTTCAGCTCGTCCTTGCCGGCCAGCAGCTCCGCACGCTCCTTGGCATGGGTGGCCTGCGCCTCCTTGATGGCGGCCGCCTCGGTGTTGTTGGCTTCGAACAGCTGCAGGCAGCTGCGCAGCTCGTCGCGGCTCATCAGCTTGGGCTTGGGCTTCTCCACCACCGGGCGGCTGACCTTGTTGTTCTTGGGGTCGACCTTGGCATTCGGGTTGGCGGTTTGGGCCAGCACGGGCAGCGCGGCGGTCAGAAAGGCGCAGAGCAAAAGGCGTTTCATGGAGCAGTTTTCGGATCGGTGCGCCGGGACGGCGCGGTGAAAGAAAAGCGGACCCCTAGGCGAGTCCGAGTGGCATCATGCCACGCAGCCCGGCTTCCTGCCCTCCGGGCCGCCCCGGGGCCGGCGACGATAATCGCGTCCTTCGCCCCCGTTCCCAAGGCCCCCCATGGCGCTCAAAGCCACGATTTACAAAGCCCTGCTCAACGTTTCGGACATGGATCGCCATGTTTACGGCGAGCACAACCTGACGATTGCCCGCCATCCCTCGGAGACCGACGAGCGGATGATGATCCGCGTGCTGGCGCTGGCGATGTTTCTGCCGGCCGATGATCTGCACGGCCGCTTGGAATTCAGCAAGGGTTTATCGGATGTCGACGAGCCCGAGCTCTGGCAGATTGATCTGAGCGGCGAGATCGTGCATTGGATCGACCTGGGCCAGCCCGATGAGCGCCGCATCATGAAGGCCCATGGGCGCGCCGGCCGTGTGACGGTGATCAGCTTTGCCTCAAGCACCCCGGTGTGGTGGGGCAATCTGCAAGGCAAGCTGACACGCGCGCCGCGCGTTACCGTGCTGCAGATTCCGCATGAGCAGTCGCAGGCCCTGGCCAAGCTGGCCGAGCGCAGCATGCAGCTGCAGATCAGCATCCAGGACGGCGTTGCCTATGTCTCGGCCGGCGAGCGTTCGGTCGAGATCGCCCCCATCGTGCTGAAGGCTGGGGAGGACAGCTGATGCTGCGCAGCGGCGCCCTGCTCGCCCTCTGCCTGGTCCTGGCCATGGCGCCGGCCGAGCCTGCGTGCGCCGCCAGCGAGATCCAGCGCATCGAGCTGCCGGCCGGCGAGCTCAGCCTGGTCGGCCATTGGTCGCCCGCTCCCCAGCCCGGGCGGCGCGCATCGGTGCTGCTGCTGCATGGCTGCGGCGGACCGTATGACGCCAAAGGCGGGCTGTCGGCGCGCATGCGCGAGTACAGCGTGCTGCTCAATCAGCAGGGCTATCACGCGCTGGTACTGGACTCGCTGACGCCGCGGGGCGAGACCGAGCTCTGCACCCAACGCATCGGCACGCGGCGCATAACCCAGCAGGAGCGCCGGCACGACACGCTGGCGGCACTGCGCTGGCTGGCCGGTCGCGACGATGTCGACGCCCAGCGCCTGGTGCTGCTGGGCTGGTCGCATGGCGGGAGTGCCGTGCTCGCGTCGACCAACAATAAGCACCCCGAAGTACGCGATGCTGCGCTGCGGCCTCGTGCCGCGATTGCTTTCTATCCAGGTTGCAGCGATGAAGCCCGGCGCGGCTATCGTCCAACGGCGCCGCTGCTGCTGCTGTTGGGCGCTGCGGACGACTGGACGCCCGCGGCGCCGTGCGAAGCGCTGGCCAGGCAATCCGACGAGCCCAAGCCGGTCTGGCACAGCTATGCCGGGGCTTACCACGGCTTCGACAGCAAGGCCCCGGTGAGGCTGCGGCGCGACGTGCCCAACGGCGTCAATCCTGGCGCCGGCGTGCATGTGGGCGGACAGGCGCAGGCGCGGGAGCAATCGCGCCAGGCCTTGCTGGATTTCCTGGAGCAGACATTGCGCGCACCGCGCTGACAATGACCCCTTGCCATTCACCGCACGACCGAGTCCTGCATGATCAAAATTCCGCGTTTCCCCCTGGGCCGACTGGCCCTGCTGGCCACCCTTCTGCTGCCTCTTGCCGCCATGTCGCAACCCTCCCCCGCATCCAAGGACGATCCCTACCTTTGGCTTGAAGACGTTCAGGGCGAACGTGCGCTGAACTGGGTGCGCGAGCGCAATGCCAGCACCCAGAAGCAGCTGCAGCAGCAGCCCGAGTTCGGCCAGCTGCGCGGGGCGATCCTGGAAGTGCTGAACTCGCGTGACCGCATCCCGGCCATCAGCCGCCGCGGCGACTTTGTCTACAACCTCTGGCAGGACGAGCGCAACAAGCGCGGCCTGTGGCGCCGCACCACGCTGGCCGAGTACCGCAAGCCCGAGCCGAAGTGGGAAACGGTGCTGGATCTGGACGCGCTGGGTGCGGCCGAGAAGGAAAGCTGGGTCTTCGCCGGTGCCAGCTGCCTGGCGCCCGAGTACCGCCATTGCCTGGTGTCTCTGTCGCGCGGCGGAGCCGATGCCAGCGTCGTGCGCGAGTTCGATCTGGTGGAAAAGCGCTTCGTCAAGGACGGCTTCGCGCTGGCCGAAGCCAAGAGTCAGGTCGACTGGATCGACAAGGACACGATCTACGTCGGCACCGACTTCGGACCCGGTTCGCTGACCGACTCGGGCTATGTGCGCGTCATCAAGCGCTGGAAGCGCGGCACGCCGCTGGCGTCGGCGACCACCGTGTTCGAGGGTGAGAGCAAGGACGTGGCAGCCTCGGTGTCGGTGGACAAGTCACGCGGCTTCGAGCGCACCGTGTTCAGCCGCGCGCTGGACTTCTACAACACCCGCCACTGGCTGCTGCAGCCGGACGGCAAGCAGCTGGCGCTGGACCTGCCCACCGATGTCCAGCCCAGCTTCTGGGGTGCGCGCCTGCTGCTCGATCTGCGCAAGGACTGGCAGGTCGGCCCGACGCTCTACCCGGCCGGCAGCCTGCTGGTCGGCGATGTCGAATCCTTCCTGAAGGGCGAGCGCAAGTTCCAGCCGCTGTTCACCCCCAGCAGCACACGCTCGCTGGCGGGCTACGGCCTGACGAAGAGCCGTGTGCTGCTCAACATCAGCGACAAGGTCGCCAGCCGGCTGGAGGAATGGGACTTCAGCGACAAGGAGCCCAAACAGCGCGCCGTCAAGGCGCCCTTCCCCGGCACCTTGAGCTTGATGAGCCTGCGCGATGCCAGCCTCGCCAAGGACGAACTGGCTGAGCGCTATCTGCTGAACTATGCCGACTTCCTGACGCCGGACACCCTGTATCTGGCCCAGGCCGGCAGCGACGAGCGCGAGGCGCTGAAGGCCCGCAAACCGCTGTTCGACGCGGCCGGCATGCGCGCCGAGCAGCTGTTCGCCAAGAGCAAGGACGGCACCGAGGTGCCCTACTTCGTGGTCTGGCCAGCCGGCGCCAAGGCCGATGGCAAGAACCCGACGCTGCTCTACGGCTACGGCGGCTTCGAGGTGTCGATGCAGCCCTGGTATTCCGGCGGCTTCGGCCGCGCCTGGTACAGCCGCGGCGGCGTGCTGGTGCTGGCCAATATCCGCGGCGGCGGCGAGTTCGGCCCGCGCTGGCACCAGGCGGCCATCCGCGAGAACAAGCAAAAGAGCTATGACGACTTCATCGCCGTGGCCGAGGACCTGATCCGCCGCGGCATCAGCTCGCCGGCGCATCTGGGCATCATGGGTGGCAGCAATGGCGGCCTGCTGGTTGGCGCCACCATGGTGCAGCGCCCTGAGCTGTTCAAGGCCGTGGTCTGCCAAGTGCCGCTGCTGGACATGCGGCGCTACCACACGCTGCTGGCCGGTGCGTCCTGGATGGCTGAGTATGGCGACCCGGATAAGGCCGAGGACTGGGCCTTCATCAGCAAGTACAGCCCGTACCAGAACGTCAAGCCCGGCGTGAAGTACCCGCAGCTGCTGTTCACCACCTCGACCCGCGACGACCGCGTGCATCCCGGCCACGCCCGCAAGATGGCCGCATTGATGCAGGCCCAGGGCCACGACTTCCTGTACTTCGAGAACATCGAAGGCGGGCATGGCGGCGCCGCCGACAACGAACAGCGCGCCACCATGCAAGCGCTGGAATACAGCCACCTGTGGCAACAACTGCGCCGCTGAAGCCAGCCTTGGTGCAGGCCTCGAACTGAAAGCCAAGCATGGAAATCACCCACAACGAGCAGCACCAGCGCTTCGAGGCCTGGGTCGACGGGCACCGCTGTGAACTCGATTACCGCCGCGAACCGGAACGCCTGACCATCACCCACACCGGCACAGCGCCTGAGCTACGCGGGCGCGGTCTGGCCGCCGTGCTGGTGGAACATGCGCTGCGCTGGGCGGCGCCGCTGGGCCTGCAATTGCTGCCGGCCTGCAGCTATGTGCAGGTCTATATAGAGCGCCACCCGCATTGGCAGCGCCTGTTGGAGACGGGCCTGGCGCAGCAGGTGCTGAACTTCTGGTTCGGCCCGATCGGCAGTGAGTCCGACGGGCAGACGCGCACCGCATGGTTCAAGAAGGATGAGGCTTTCGATGCCGAAGTGCGGGAGCGCTTCGGCGCCCTGCTGGACCAGGCGTTGGCCGGCGGCCTGCAAGCCTGGGACCGCAGCGCCTTCGGCACGCTGGCCCATGTGCTGCTGCTGGACCAGTTCACCCGCAACGCCTTCCGTGGCCAGCCGCGGGCCTTTGCCGGCGATGCGCAGGCGCTGCGCAGCGCGCTGACGCTGATCGATCGCGGGCAGGATGCCAAGCTCAGCACGCTGCAGCGCTGGTTCATCTACCTGCCGCTTGAGCATGCCGAAGACCTGGCCCTGCAGCAGCGCTGCGTGGCCTTGTTCGAAGCGCTGGCCGGCGCCGACCCGAGCCTGGCCGGAGCGCTGGACTATGCGCACCGGCACCTGGCCGTGATCGAGCGCTTCGGGCGTTTTCCGCACCGCAACGCCATCCTGGGGCGCCCAAGCAGCGCGGCGGAACTGGACTATCTGGCGCAACCCGGCTCAGGATTCTGAGCCGACTGAAGGCGCCGGCTCCCCGGCGACCAGTGGCAGCTCGATCAAGAAGCTGCTGCCCCGGCCCGGCGTGCTGCGCAGCACGATGCTGCCGCCCAGCACATTGACGATGGTGCTGTAGACAATGTGCAGGCCCAGGCCGCTGCCGCCGCGCCCGAGGCGGGTGGTGAAGAAGGGCTTGAAAACCTGCGACTGCAGGGCCGGCGCGATGCCGCAGCCGTTGTCGCTCACCTCCAGGCAGACACGGTCTGCACTGCGCGAAACCAGACTGATGCATACCTCGCCGGCCTCGCGCTCCTCGAAGGCGTGGACCAGCGCGTTCTGTACCAGATTGGTCAGCACCTGTCCGAAGGGGCCAGGATAGCTGTCGAGCACGATGCCCGGCGGCAGGTCAACCCGAACCTCGATGGGCTTGGCCTTGGGCGCGAAACGCAGCAGATTGACCACTTCCTCGCTAACGGTCCGCAGGTCGAAGCAACGCCGCTGCAGGCTGGCGCGGTCCATGGACACCTGCTTGAAATCGCGCACCAGGGCGGCACTGCGGCGCAGATTGCCCAGACTCAGCGCCAGCGCTTCGCGCGCACGCGCCAATTCGCCCATCAGGCTGGCCCGACGCACGGCGCCGCTGTCCATCAAGGTCATCGCGGCAGCCAAGGCAGCATCAGCCGTATCGGCGGCGATCAGGGCATTGCCGAGCGGCGTGTTCAGCTCATGCGAGACGCCGGCCACCAGCGAACCGAGACCGGCCAGCGTCTCCTTCTGCACCAGTTCCTCCTGCGCCCGCTGCAGCTCGGCGCTGCGTCGCTGCACCCGCTCCTCAAGTGACTGGTTGAGCTCGCGCACGGCGGCCTCGGCCTGCGTGCGCACCTCCACCTCATGCTGCAGCGCTGCGGCATGGGCCTGCTGCGCGCTGCGCTGCATCGCGATCTGGGCGGCCATGCTGTCAAAGGCGGCGGCCAACCGGGCCAGATCGCTGGCCGCCTGCATCTGCATGGGCTCGGGATCGCGCCCGGCGCTGAGCTCATCCAGAGCGCCGACGATGCGGCGCAGCGGCTGGCGCACCCGGCGCCGGATGATGCGACGCAGCATCCACAACATCAGCACCAGGCACAGCCCGCCCACGCCGAGGATCCAGAAGCTGCCGCCACGCAGACGTTCATCGATCTGGGACTGCGGCACCACTGTTACGGACCACCAGTCCGGCCCCGCGATGCGCGCCCAGCCGATCCAGTAGCGCCCGTCGGCGCTGCGAGCCACCTGCGGCCTGTCGTCGGCGCTGCCGCGCGCCAGCTGATAGGCAGCATCCACCATCGGATCGCCCAACTGGCTCAAGGCCAGTTGGCCCTTGGCCTTAGCAATGCGCTCATGCAGTTGCGGGTGCGCGATCAAGTAGCCATCGCGGCTGATGATCATCGACACGCTGCCGGGTTCGGCCTCGGCGCTGATGGCGGCAAACAGGCTGTCCACGGTGATGTCGTGCCCGACCGTCCCGACCCAGCGCCCCTGCCAGTCCAGCGGCTCGATCACCGACACCATCCAGGCCTTGGCTTCGTCATCGTGATAGACCGGCGTCCAGAAGGCCTGGCGCCCTGGATTGCGGCGCGGATCGGAGCCCGTCATCGTCGGGTAGTCGTGGTTGTCGCTCTGCGGCGTGGCACTGCGTCCCCAGTCGATGCCGCGCGAATAGACCATCAGGCCCTTCTCAACAAAATCGACATAGGCTGAGAAGAAGGGGGGCACCAGGGCCGGGCCTTGCTCGCGCAGCAGCTCGTAGCTGACGACGGCACGCAGGCGCGCTGACGCGTCCGGGCCGTGCTGACCATGCTGCAGATAGAAGGTCGGCGCCCGCTCGGTATCGACCTTGGCGGGACGTAGGCGCCACACGCCATCTTCTGAGCGCGCGAACAAGTCCGCGAAGCGGCCGTTGGCTTCGGCCGGCCGCATAGCCTCGGCACGCTGCAGCCACTCGGCCTTCAGACGTGCGACGCTGGCCTGCGCCTGGCTGAAGGCCTGGCCCTGCTGGGTGGCGCGCAGGGAGACCGTGCTCTGCAGGACGCGCGGCACCTCGTCAGCCGCCACCACCGAGACCGAGACATAGGCGATCAGCGCCAGCACCAGCAGCATCAGCAGGATCAGCCCGCCGATTTCAAGAGCGAGCTGTCGAGCGAGCGAGCGGCGCAGTTTCAATGGAAGGCGCGTTCATGCAATGCCATGGGCGCCAATCCTAGCCCAGCGATGGCGCGGCGTGCGCGCCCGCGCCGCCAATCTTCGCGCGCAGAAAAGCAGGCTCAGCGGGCGGCCTGCTGCTCCCGCTCCTGTAGCTGGCGCCACATCACCTTGCCGGCGCCCGACTTGGGCAGGCTGCTCACAAACTCGACGATGCGCGGCACCTTGTAGGCCGCCATGTGCTCGCGCGACCAGGCGATGATGTCCTCGGCCGTCGTGGTCTCCATGCCAGCGCGCTTGACGACCACCGCCTTGACGGTCTCACCGCGGTATTCATCGCGGGCCGCGATGATGCAGGCCTCCTGCACCGCCGGATGCTTGTAGAGCAGCAACTCCACTTCCGAGGGCCAGACCTTGTATCCGCTGGCATTGATCATGCGCTTTAGGCGGTCGGTGATGAAGAAGTAGCCCTCCTCGTCCATGCGGCCGAGGTCGCCGGTGCGGAAAAAACTCTTGCCGTCGATCTCGACAAAAGCAGCCCGCGTGGCATCGGGCGCACGCCAGTAACCTTTGAACACCATCGGCCCGTGCGTGACGATCTCGCCGACCTCGCCGGGCGGCAGTTCCTTGAAGGTATCCGGATCGACCACGCGCGAGTCGACGCCGAAGATCGGGATGCCCAGGCACTGCAGCTTGGCCCGCTCGGGCGGGTTGGCATGGCTGGGGGCGGCGGTCTCGGTCAGTCCGTACCCCTCGGCGAAGGTCAGGCCGAATTCCTGCTGCAGCCGCTCGGCCACAGCCGCCGGCATCGCGGCACCTCCGCCGCTCAAGTAGCGCAGGCTTGAGAGATCAAAGCTCTGGTAGTTCGGGCTGCCGAACAGATCGATGATCATGGTCGGGATGCAGGTCCAGTGCGTCACCTGGTGCTGCGAGATCAGGCGCCCGGCGAGTTCGCGGTCCCAGCGCGGCATCAGGATCATTGTCATGCCCTGGTAGACCGGGCCCAGCACGCCGTACAGCAGGCCGGTGATGTGGAACATCGGCACCACCGCCAGGCCCACCGACTCGGCCGACGCCGCGGCCCACTGCCCGCCGCCACAGGCGTTGGCCATCAGCGTGGCATTGGTGTGCATGCAGCCCTTGGGCAGGCCGGTGGTGCCCGACGTGTAGGGCAGCAGCGCCAGATCATCCGCTTGTGCGGTATGCGCGCTCGGATGCAGGCCGGCTTGCAGCGCGGCGCTCCAGGCGGTGGCACCGGCCGGCAGCGCCGGCTCGGCCTGCAGCCAGGTACGCATCGCGTCGGACATGCCGCTGAAGTCCGGCGTTCGGTCGAAGGCATCGGCGTAACGTGCAACCAGCAGCGCCCTGATGCGCCGCTCGGGCGGGAGTGCCGCGTTGGCAGCATCGACCACGCCCACCAGATCAGCGCTGCAGATGACGACCTTGGTCTCGGGGTCGGTGATGTAGTGGCCGAACTCATCGGCCTTGTTCATCGGATTGACCGGCACGACGACCGCATTGGCGCGGTTGACGGCATAGAAGGCGACGACGAACTGCGGACAGTTCTGCATGAACAACGCGACCCGGTCGCCCGGCCCCACGCCCTGGGTCTGAAGCCAGCCGGCCAGCGCCAGCGCCTGCTCACGCGCCTCGGCGTAGCTCAGGGCCTGGCCGCAGTAATGCGTCATCGCCTTGTCCGGATAGCGTGCGGCTGCGACCTCGAGATTGAACCACAGCGAGGTGCGCGGGATGGCCAGTTCCCTGGGCAGGCGGCGCGGCCAGTGGCTGCGCTGGGGAGAAATCGGGGTCGGCGTGCGGGCTTCGGCGCTGGTCACTTGCGTGGTCTCCTGGTGATCCCGGCCTTGTCGTATCGGGCCGTGTGGCGCTGATTCTTCTATGCGGCGCGGGTGCCGCCTGTCGCTGCTGCGACACGGCGGCCGAGCGCTGCGAACAGCCCGTTCCGGGGCGCAGCCCGAAATTGACAGAAAATGCGCCACCGATTGTTCCCGGGTCGCGTCTTGAACGTGACTCTTGGCTAGCGCCGTCTTCAGCCTCCTCACCTTAGCAGCCCATGTCTACGATTCTTCAGCACATTCCCGCCGGCCAGAAGGTTGGTATCGCGTTCTCCGGCGGCCTGGACACCAGTGCCGCGCTGCACTGGATGCGTCTGAAGGGTGCGATTCCCTACGCCTACACCGCCAATCTGGGCCAGCCCGACGAGCCGGATTACGAGGACATCCCGCGCAAGGCCATGCAGTACGGCGCCGAGAAGGCCGTGCTGGTGGACTGCCGCGCGCAGCTGGTGCACGAAGGCATCGCCGCCCTGCAGGCCGGCGCCTTCCACATCAGCACCGGCGGCGTGACTTACTTCAACACCACCCCCATCGGCCGCGCCGTCACCGGCACCATGCTGGTGGCCGCCATGAAGGAAGACGACGTCAATATCTGGGGCGATGGCTCGACCTTCAAGGGCAATGACATCGAGCGCTTCTACCGCTACGGCCTGCTGACCAACCCTTCGCTGAAGATCTACAAGCCCTGGCTGGACCAGACCTTCATCGATGAGCTGGGCGGCCGTGCCGAAATGTCGGCCTTCATGACCAAGGCCGGTTTCGGCTACAAGATGTCGGCCGAGAAGGCCTACTCCACCGACTCCAACCTGCTGGGCGCCACCCACGAGGCCAAGGACCTGGAGCACCTGAACAGCGGCATCAAGATCGTCAACCCCATCATGGGCGTGGCCTTCTGGCGTGACGACGTGGTGGTGAAGGCCGAGGAAGTCAGCGTGCGTTTCGAGGAAGGCATGCCGGTGGCCCTGAACGGCGTCGAATACGTCGACCCGGTGGAATTGATGCTGGAAGCCAATCGCATCGGCGGCCGTCATGGCCTGGGCATGAGCGATCAGATTGAGAACCGCATCATCGAAGCCAAGAGCCGCGGCATTTACGAGGCGCCAGGCATGGCGCTGCTGCACATCGCCTACGAGCGCCTGGTGACCGGCATCCACAACGAAGACACCATCGAGCAGTACCGCATGAACGGCCTGAAGCTGGGCCGCCTGCTCTACCAGGGCCGCTGGTTCGACCCGCAGGCCATCATGCTGCGCGAGACTGCGCAGCGCTGGGTGGCGCGCGCCATCACCGGCGAGGTGGTGCTGGAGCTGCGCCGCGGCAACGACTACTCGCTGCTGGACACGCGCAGCCCCAACCTGACCTACAAGCCCGAGCGCCTGTCTATGGAAAAGGTCGAGGACGCGCCGTTCTCGCCGGCCGACCGGATCGGCCAGCTGACCATGCGCAACCTCGACATCGTCGACACGCGCGAGAAGCTGGCCACCTACAGCCGCGTGGGCCTGCTGTCTGCCGGCGCCGGCGTGCCGCTGCCGCAGATCAAGCACGAGAAAAAGAACTGATGGCCCGCCGTCAGCCGCTGCCTGAGCCGGCAGGCCTCGATGCGCCGGCCGGGCGCCGTCGCATCCTGGCTGCCGCAATGGCGTGCTGGGCCGCGCCTCTGGCGCTGCTGAGCTTGCCTGCGGCCGCGCTTGAGCCAGCGCGCGGCAAGGTGGTGCTGACGATCCGGGGTCGCCTCGGCAAGCCCAACCGGGGCGCCGAGGCCGAGTTCGACATGGACATGCTGGCCGCCCTGCCGCAGCACAGCATCACCCAGTCCACCCCCTGGTATCCGGGTCCAAGAAAGTTCACCGGCCCTTTGCTGCGCGATGTGCTGGCCGCTGCCGGCGCCAGCGGCCGCAGCGTCGAGGCGATCGCCATCAATGACTACAAGGTCCCGATTCCGGCCGAGGACCTGCATGAGCATGAGGTGATCCTGGCACGTCTGCTGGAGGATCAGCCGATGTCGGTGCGCGACAAGGGTCCGCTGTTCATCATCTACCCCTTCGCCAGCAATCCCAAGCTTCGCAGCAGCATCTATTACAGCCGCTCTGCCTGGCAACTCAGGACACTGGAAGTCCGTCCGTGATGTCGAATCCGCGCCGCAGGTTTCGGGCCTTGATGGCGGCGATGGCCGTCTTGCTGGTCACCGCCTTGGGTGCTGTCGGGCTGCTGCAGGCTCGCCAGATCGAGCTGCTCAATGCCACGGCACGCTACCAGGACGATTACCTGGTCTGGAGCCTGTTCCAGTTCGAAGTCGAATATCTGAAGCTGAAGACACAGCTGGGTGAGGTGTTGGCGCAACCCAGTGCCAGTGGCGCCGAAGCGGCGGCGCAGCGCTACGAGATCTTCATCAGCCGGCTGAACCTGATCGAGGG
>PNNH01000028.1 GCA_013824165.1 Methylibium sp.
CACCGTGCCATTGCCGGGCAGGGACAGGCCCAGCGCCTCAGTCAGGCAGTTCATCGAATTGGCGGTGAACATGCCTGAGCAGCTGCCGCAGGTGGGGCAGGCGGAACGCTCGACCTCGGCCAGATCGGCATCGCTGACCTTGGCGTCGGCCGCCATCACCATGGCATCGATCAGGTCCAGCTTCTTGAACTGCACGGTCTGGGTGCCTGGCACGGCCAGGCGCACCTTGCCAGCTTCCATTGGGCCACCGGAGACGAACACCACTGGGATGTTCAGCCGCATCGCGGCCATCAGCATGCCCGGGGTGATCTTGTCGCAGTTGGAGATGCACACCATCGCATCGGCGCAATGGGCGTTGACCATGTACTCGACCGAGTCCGCAATGATGTCGCGGCTAGGCAGCGAATACAGCATGCCGTCATGGCCCATCGCGATGCCGTCATCCACGGCGATGGTGTTGAATTCCTTGGCCACGCCACCGGCCGCCTCGATCTCGCGCGCCACCAGCTGGCCCAGGTCCTTCAGGTGCACATGGCCGGGAACGAACTGGGTGAAGGAGTTGACGACCGCAATGATGGGCTTGCTGAAGTCTTCGTCCTTCATGCCCGTGGCGCGCCACAGCGCGCGGGCGCCGGCCATGTTTCGTCCGGCGGTTGTGGTCTTGGAACGGTATGCAGGCATGGAAGGGACCCGTGGCATTGTTTGAAGGGAAGGATCAAGGGCAAGACCGCTGGCCTGGCCGCTTTGCCGCCGATTTTCGCCCAGCTTGCAATCACCCTGTCCGGAAGGCTGCCGAAAGCCGCCTGCAAACGCATTGCAGCGACAAAACCCGACACACCTCAAGCGCCACAGCGACAATGCGGGCGGATCGCGCCCAGCCGTGTGCGATGCTGTTGCATCGGCGCCGAAACGGCCACAGTTTGACTTAAGTCCAGAGCCACACAGCCGATGTAGAGTGCTCCGGCTAACTCCAGACCTCCTCAGCCCTAATGCGCTTCTGCTCCCTCTCGTCCGTCAAGAGTCGCATCGTGCTCGGCGAGCCGTTGCCATTCAGCGTACGCGATTCGAGCCGGCTGCTGCTGCTGGCACGCGGCCAGATCATCATGGATGAGGCGCAGCTGGACGAGTTGTTCCAGCGCGGCGCACTGGTCGAGATCGAAGAGTTGGCGGGCGCGGTGGTGCAGCAGCAGCCGAAGCGGCGCGAAAGCCCGGAGCAGCGCCTGGCCCGCCTGCCCACGGACTGGATGCGCACCAGCCACGACGTGCGCCAGGCGCTGAGCGCACCGACGCCGCAGATGGCGGCGGCCATCCACGGCACGACCGACTTGCTGCTGTCCCTGATCGACGTCGCCCCCGATGTGGCGCTGTCGCAGGTGGTGCGCCAGCCCGAGTCCGGCGACGGCCATTACGGCGTCAACCATTCCATACATGCCGCCACGGCCTGCCATGCGGCCGCACGCTATCTCGGCTGGTCGCCCGCCGACCAGCGCCGCGCCTTCCAGGCCGCGCTGACGATGAACGTGGCGATGGTCGACCTGCAGGCGCGACTGTCCAGCCAGGTCTCGCCGCTGACGACCAAGCAGCGCGAGGCCATCAACGAGCACCCGACCCGCGGCGTGGAGATGCTGCGCGAAGCGGGCATCACCGACGAGCTCTGGCTCGACGCGGTGCTGACGCACCATGAACTGCCCGATGGCTCGGGCTACCCCAATGGCTCACGCGAGGTCGGCGAGCTGGCCGAGATGCTGCGCTTTGCCGATGTCTACACCGCGCGGCTGAGCGCGCGGGCCAACCGGCCTGCGATGAGCGCCCAGCAAGCCGGCCGCGAGCTACACCAGATGGCCGACTCCAGCCCGCTGGCCGCCGCGCTGATCAAGGCCTTCGGCATCTTCCCGCCCGGCAGCCTGGTGCGCCTGGCCTCAGGCGAGCTCGGGCTGGTGGTGCGCAACGGCGAGAAGGCCTACCGCCCGCTGGTGGCCACGCTCACCAACGCCTCGGGCGAGCCGCGCCTGACGCCGCTGATGCGCGACAGCGCCCGCGACGAGCACGCGGTGGTAGCGCTGCTGTCGGCGCAATCGATACCGATGCGGCTGACGGACGAGCGCGTGGCCAGCCTGATTGGCGGACGCTGAGCGCTGAGCGGTTCCGCACCGCTTGAGCCCGGTCGCCGGCACCGTCCACGCCATCTTGGACAATAGCGAGCTTGTCGCAGAGAGTTCTGATGCGTCTGATGACGCCGGAGCTTGCCGTTTGGGCCGTCTGCTGCGACGCGCGCTCACTCCATTTCCCAAGTGACCCCCATGCTGCAAACACAACAAGCCCTCTCCAAGACCGCCGCCGCCATCGGCCCCGTCGTGTTGATCGTCATGGACGGCTACGGCATCTCCAAGACCGGCGTGGGCAGTGCCATTGCAGCCGCCAACAAGCCGACGCTGGATCGCCTGTTCGCCCACTACCCCCATATCCAGCTGCGCGCCCACGGCACCGCCGTCGGCATGCCCTCGGATGACGATATGGGCAACTCGGAGGTGGGTCACAACGCACTAGGCGCCGGGCAGGTCTATGCCCAGGGCGCGGCGCTGGTGGCCGACTCGATCGCCTCGGGCGCGCTCTGGCAGGGCCAGGCCTGGCAGGAGATCGTTGCGTCGGCCAAGGTCGGCAAGGACCGCATCCACTTCATCGGCCTGCTGTCCGACGGCAATGTGCACAGCCATATCGACCACCTCAAGGCCATGGTGCTGCGTGCCAAGCAGGAAGGCGTCAAGTCGGTGCGCGTGCATGCACTGATCGACGGCCGCGATGTGCCGGAGACCAGTGCGCTGGACTATGTCGTGCCCTTCGAGGCCTTCCTGGCCGAGCTGAGCGTCGATGGCTTCGATGCGCGCATCGCCTCCGGCGGCGGTCGCCAGAACATCACGATGGACCGCTATGACGCCAACTGGCCCATGGTTGAAAAAGGCTGGAAGACCCATGTGCTGGGCCAGGGCCAGCAGTTCGCCAATGCCACCGCCGCCATCCAGGGCCTGCGTGAACAGCACCCGGGCGTGATCGACCAGGACCTGCCCGAGTTCGTGATCGCGGAAAACGGCCAGCCCATCGGCACGATCGAAGACGGCGATGCCGTCGTGCTGTTCAACTTCCGCGGCGACCGCGCGCTAGAGATCACGCTTGCCTTCGAGAATCCCTCCTTCGACAAGTTCGACCGCCAGCGGTCGCCCAAGGTCACCTACGCCGGCATGCTGCAGTACGACGGCGACCTGAAGTTGCCGGCGCGCTTTCTGGTGGCGCCGCCCGCGATCAAGAACACCTCAGGCGAATGGTTCAGCAAGATGGGAATCACGCAGTTCGCCTGCTCTGAAACCCAGAAGTTCGGCCATGTGACCTACTTCTGGAACGGCAACCGCTCAGGCAAGTTCGACGGCGAGACTTACCTCGAAGTGCCCAGCGATGTGGTGCCTTACGAAGAACGCCCCTGGATGAAGGCCGCCGAGATTACCGACGCGATGATTGCGGCGCTGCAAAGCGGCAAGTTCAAGGTGCTGCGCTGCAACTTCGCCAACGGCGACATGGTCGGCCATACCGGCAACTTCCGCGCCGCGACGATGGCGGTGGAGGCGGTGGACCTGGCCCTGGGCCGCCTGCTGAAGGCGGTGGACGCAGCCAGCGGCGTGGCACTGATCACCGCCGACCACGGCAATGCCGATGAGATGTATGAGCTGGACAAGAAGACCCAGCAGCCTTCGCAGAACAAGGACGGCAGCTTCAAGGCCAAGACCGCCCACACGCTCAACCCGGTGCCGCTGATCCTGTATCAGAACATCCCGGGCCTGGCGCTGGGCCTGACGCAGACCCCGACCGCCGGCCTGTCCCATATCGCGGCCACCACCGCCAATCTGCTGGGCTTCGACAAGCACCCGGACTGGGATGAGAGCCTGCTGACCGTCGGTCAGTGAAGATCGCCGCCTATGTGGCGGCGTGCCCTCAGAGCTGGAAGTCGTAATCCACCGTCAGCGGCGCGTGGTCGCTGAACTTCTGCGCCTTGTAGATCGCCGCCTGCCGGGCCAGGGCGGCGAGCTTGCGCGTGGCGAGCTGGTAGTCAGTGCCGCATAAAACCTGCATTTTCAGCCTCGTTGAGCGGTGCTTTGGTCAGGAAGACCCCAGGGGTTGATCAAGGTCGCGCCCAGCCCGTCCATGTCACGCACATTGCGCGTGACCAGCATCAGGCCGTGGTGCAGCGCTGTCGCAGCAAGGAGGCTGTCGATGGCTGGCAGTGGGCGCCCTGCCTTGGCCTGCATGCGTCCCCAGACCTCGGCAACGGCGCCGTCCACAGGAAGGATGCGGCCCTCGAAAAATGCCGGCAGATCTGTTTCCAGCCAGTCCAGCAGAGGCAGCCTGCGGTTCTGATCGGACATGGCCTCAACGCCTTTGCGAATATCTCCCAGCGTCAGGACGCTCAGGTACAAAGTGCCTGCGGGGCGTGCTGAAAACCAATGCACGACATGGGGGTCGGGCTGCTTGCGGCACAGCTCAAACAATACATTGGTATCGACGAGATAGCTCAAAAGCTGATGTCCCGCGTGAGGCTGTCGTTGCGCTCGAAAGTCAGTTCGTCTTCGAGGCCATACAGCGGCGAGGCTTGCATGAAGTCAGTGAGAGACGCCCGCTGGCCGGACAGCCGTTGATAGGCAGCTCGGGAAAGTACAACAGCGACGGAACGCCCATGCAATGTGATGTCCTGCGGGCCATCAAGCTCGGCGAGCTTGACTACTTCGGACAAGCGTGCTTTCGCTTCCTGCATCTGCCATGTGTTCATGCGGGCCTCAAATCAGACTAGACAGGTCAGATTTGAACGAGTGTGCGCCTGGCTCACAAGCTGAAGTCGTAATCAATCGTCAGCGGCGCATGGTCGCTGAATTTTTGGCCTTTGTAGATTGATGCCTTGCGCGCCGTCTGGGCCAAGCCTGCCGTGGCGAAGTGGTAGTCGAGGCGCCAGCCCACGTTCTTGGCATAGGCCTGGCCGCGGTTGCTCCACCATGTGTAGCACTCGTCCGTCGTGTCGGGGTGCAGCTGGCGGTAGACATCCACCACGCCGCCCTGCTCAGAGCCGAACAGCTGGTCCAGCCAGGCACGCTCCTCGGGCAGGAAGCCTGAGTTCTTCAGGTTGCCCTTCCAGTTCTTCAGGTCGGCTTCCTTGTGGGCGATGTTGACGTCGGCCACCAGGATGAACTCGCGCTCGGCCTTCAGCGCCATCAGGTGCGGGAACATCGCGGCCAGAAAGCGGTACTTGGCCTCCTGGCGCTCCGGGCCGCTGCTGCCGCTGGGAAAGTAGCAGCTGATCAGGCTGAGCTTGCGGCCCGGCTTGTCGAAGCGCTTCTCGATGTAACGACCCTCGTCGTCGAATTCCTGCACGCCGATGCCGGTGATGATGTCGCTGGGCGTCTCGCGGGTGTAGAGCCCCACGCCTGAATAGCCCTTCTTCTGGGCATAGTGGAAATGGCCCTTCAGATCGCATGGGCTGCAGAACACGCCGTCCACATGCTCGTCCTGCGCCTTGACCTCCTGCACGCCGACGGCATCGGCGCCCTGCGCCGGCAGCCAGTCGAAGAAGCCCTTGGTGGCGGCAGAGCGGATGCCGTTGAGGTTGGCGGTGATGAAGCGCATGGTGCTGGTTTCAGGAGGTTCGCAGGGCGGGGCCGCAGTATCGCAGCGCTGCCGCAACCGCAAGTGCGAGACGCGCCAGGGCAACAAACCCGTCGCCGCATCCGGACTAGGGCTGGCAGGTGGGCACGTCAATTGCTAGATTGTCGGACCCAGGTGAGCAAACGTTTGCCGCCTGCTTGCAGTCAATTTTGCGCCTCAGCCCAGGAGCCGTTCCATGCCCAGCCCGTCCAGCCTCGCCCGTCCCCGCCCCCAAACCGTCGCCCTGGCCATCGCCATGGCGTTGTCCGCCTGGCCGGCCACGCAGGCCCTGGCCCAAGACAGCAAGCCCGCTGACAAGAATCAGCTGGAGACCGTGGTCGTCACCTCCGAGCGCCGCGCCGAGAACATCAAGGATGTGCCCAACGCCGTCTCCACGCTCAGCGGCGAGAAGCTTGACGTGCTGAACTCCGGCGGCCAGGACATCCGCTTCCTGTCCGGCCGCGTGCCCAGCCTGAACATCGAATCGTCGTTTGGCCGCGCCTTCCCGCGCTTCTATATCCGCGGCCTGGGCAACACCGATTTCCGTCTCAATGCCTCGCAGCCGGTCTCGCTGATCTATGACGATGTGGTGCAGGAGAACCCGATCCTGAAAGGCTTCCCGGCTTTCGACCTGAAGAACATCGAGGTGATCGCCGGTCCGCAGGGCACGCTGTTCGGCCGCAACACGCCGGCTGGCGTCGTCAAGTTCGAGTCGGTCAAGCCGTCCAAGAAGCAGGAGGGCTATTTCAACGTCTCTTACGGCACTTATGGCACGGCCAGTGCGGAAGGCGCCTTCAACCTGCCATTGAGCGGTGACTGGTCGGCCCGCATTTCGGCCCAGGTGCAGCAGCGCGACGACTGGGTCAAGAACCAGGTGCCCAATGCAGCGACCAAGGAAACCGAGGGCTACAACGATCGCGCGGTGCGCATCCAGGCCCTGTACGAGCCGAGCAAGGACTTCAGCGCGCTGTTCAACCTGCACAACCGCGAGCTCAAGGGCTCGCCGCGCATGTTCCGCTCCAGCATCATCAAACCGGGCAGCAACAACGAGCTGGTGGATGGCTTCGATCCCGCCAAGGTCTATATCGACGGGCTGAACACCCAGACCCTGCACGCCACCGGCGGCAGTGCCAAGCTGAAGTGGGCCTTCAATGGCTTCAACCTGCACTCGATCACCGCGATCGAGACCGTGCAGCCTTTCAGCCGCGCCGACGTCGACGGCGGCTACATCAATAACTTCGTCACGCCGCCGCCCTTCAATGCCGAAGGCAATGTGTTCTGGAGCTCCGAGACCTCGGACGCCCTCAAGGGCCACCGCCAGCTGAGCCAGGAACTGCGCGCCGAGTCGACGGCCACCGGCCCGCTGCGCTGGCAGGGCGGCCTGTACCTGTTCGACGAGCGCTATGACATGGTGCAGGTGGACTATCTTGCGCCGCCGGCCAACTCGACCGTCGTGACCCGCCAGACGAACAAGGCCTGGGCACTGTTCGGCTCGGTCAACTACCAGCTGAGCCCGCAACTCAATATGCGCGCCGGCCTGCGCTACACGCAGGACAAGAAGGACCTGGCCCTGCTGTCCGGCACCGTCAACACCAGCAACGGCAGCGCTGCCAGCACCGACGACAACAAGGTGAGCTGGGATGTCTCGGGCACCTACGCGCTGAGCAAGGAGACCAACCTGTATGCGCGCGTCGCCACCGGCTTCCGCGCCGCGTCGATCTACCCGGCCAGCGGTTTCGGTCCTCTGAGCAAGGCCCGCCCGGAGAACGTCACCTCCTATGAGGCCGGTGTGAAGTCCGACTTCTGGGACCGCCGTGCGCGCCTGTCGGCCAACGTCTTCTCCTACACCGTGAAGGACCAGCAGATCACGGCGGTGGGCGGCACCAACAACACCAACACCCTGATGAACGCCAGCAAGGGCACGGGCCGCGGCTTCGAGCTGAACCTCGACCTGATCCCGGTGGACGCCCTGCTGCTGACCCTGGGCGCCAGCTACAACGACACCGAACTCAAGGACCGCAGCCTGGCCCTGCCGCGCTCGGGCAGCAACCCGACCGTGCTGGATCCGGCAGTTGGCGGTGGCAACTTCAGCATCTACGGCAACCCACTGCCCAATGCGCCGAAGTGGATCGCCAACGTCACTGCCCGCTACTCGATCCCGACGGCCGCAGGCAACGAGTTCTACATCTACACGGACTGGGCATACCGTTCCAAGGTCAACTTCTTCCTGTATGACTCGAAGGAGTTCACCGGCAAATCGCTGCTGGAGGGCGGCCTGCGCCTGGGCTACGTCTGGAACAACGGCAAGTACGAGGCGGCACTGTTCAGCCGCAACATCACCAACCAGATCCGCATCACCGGCGCGATCGACTTCAACAACATGACGGGCTTCATCAACGACCCGCGCACCTACGGCGTGCAGTTCAAGGCGCTGTTCTAAAGAAAGGCCGCAACAGCCACGCAAGACCTGACCCCCAAAAGGGGGCCAGGCGACGGGTCGGGTGCGCCGCCTACAATGCGGCGCACCCTGACCCGCCTCTGCCCGACGCCCATGAATACCGCTGTTTCGCCCGATCCCCTGGCCCAGGACTTTGTTGCCTTCGCGGTCGACGCGGGCGTGCTGCGTTTCGGCGAGTTCAAGACCAAGGCCGGGCGGCTGTCACCGTATTTCTTCAACGCCGGCCTGTTCGACGACGGCGCCAAGCTCGGCCGCCTGGCGCAGTTCTACGCGCAGCGCCTGCTGGCCTCGGACCTGCAGTTCGACATGATCTTCGGCCCGGCCTACAAGGGCATCACGCTCGCCGCCGCGCTGTCGATCGAGCTGGCGCGCCTGGGCCACAACAAGCCCTTCGCCTACAACCGCAAGGAAGCCAAGGACCATGGCGAAGGCGGCACGCTGGTGGGCGCACCGGTGCGCGGCCGCGTGCTGATCATTGACGACGTGATCTCCGCCGGCACCTCGGTGCGCGAATCGATCGCCATGATCACCGCCGCCGGCGCCACGCCTTGCGGCGTGACGATCGCACTGGACCGCCAGGAAAAGGCGGCCGAAGGCGGCGTCGACATGGCTTGGTCGGCGGTGCAGTACGTCACACAGCAACTGAGCCTGCCGGTTGTCTCGATTGCCGGGCTGGCCGACTTGCTGCAGTATCTGCAAACCACCAGTAACCCCGCCGCCGCCAGCCATTCGGCCGCCGTGCAGGCCTATCGCGAACGCTACGGAGTGTGATGCGAGCTCAGATCTGCCGTCCCCTGGTCCAGGCCCTGTGCCTGGCCGCCGCGTCCAGCGCCAGCCTCCCGGCCTGGGCGGCCAGCGGCGGCACGATCTTCACCTGCACCACGGCCGATGGTCGGCGCCTGACCTCAGACCGCCTGATCCACGAGTGCAATGAGCGCGAGCAGCGCATCCTGAACCCGGACGGCTCGCTGCGCGCCATCGTGCCGCCGGCCATGTCGCCCGAGGAGCGCACCGCTCATGAGGCGCGCCAGCGCAAGCTGGCGGCCGAGCGCGCGGCCCAGCAGGACGCGGTGCGGCGCGACCGCAATCTGATGATGCGCTTCCGTGACGAGCCCGCGCACCAGCTGGCGCGCGACGCCGCGCTGGACGACGTGAAGAAGTCGATGCAGATCTCCGAGCGCCGCATCGAAGAGCTCGCCAAGGAACGCAAGCCCCTGCTCGACGAGGCCGAGTTCTACAAGGGCAAGGCGCTGCCGGCCAAGCTCAAGCAGCAGCTGGATGCCAACGACGCGGCCACCGAAGCGCAGCGCGTACTGATCGACAACCAGAAGGCCGAGCTGGTGCGCGTCAACAAGCTCTACGACGTCGAGCTGGCCCGCCTGAAGCGCCTGTGGTCCGGCACCGCGCCGGGCACGCTGGACGGCCCGGTGAAATAAACAAGGACTGCGCGCAGCGCTCCGCTGCGCCTTGGCTCAGTCTCAGCGCATCTCCTGCCAACGGTAGTCGCGCTGCGGCGGATCGCACTGCAGCGGGCGCGGCTTGGCCGCATCGGCTGCATCCACATCACACAGCTTGAGCCAGTCGGCACCCGCGCCGGTCGGGCGGAACTCGCGCAGGCGCTGCGCCACATGGCGCGCGCGGTCCACATCGCCGCTGGCCTGCAGCGACTGCGCCCAGCTCATCATCAGCCGCACATCGATCAGGTTGTGCGCGGTGCGCCGGGTGGCCGCCAGGGCCTCGGTGCCCGGGCCATAGCTGGTGGCCGCCGCATAGTCGGCCTGGGTCGAGAAGAACAGGCTGCGCTGACCGCGCTCGATGCGCTGCGTTAGCGGCTTGGCATTGGCGGGCGGCGAGTAAATCTCGACCACGCGCAGATAGTCCCAGGCCGCGAACACGCTGCCCGCCGCGAGCAGCAGGCCGGCCGCACGCCACAGCGGCGCCGACGGGGCCTGTCCGACGCGCCGCGATGCTGCACCCGCCTGGGCCTGCGGCGCCAACCCCAGGCCCAGCGCAAAGGCGGTGGGCAACAGGAAATAGGCATACCAGAGCGGGTACTCCAGCAGGCTGTGCAGGCCGATCGTCAGCACCAGCATGAAGGCGCTGCGCAGCAGCACGGCCGGCTCGCCCTGCGCCCGCATGCTGGCACGCCAGACCCGCCACAGCGACCAGGCCAGCAGGACCAGCACCAGCAGGCCGAGCGGCCAGCCCAGCTCGACCAGCAGCTGCATCGGCAGGTTGTGGCTGTGATCGAAGAAGGCGATCGGCCGGTCGGGGAAGGGCGTCATCGTCCAGGCGAGGTTGAACTCGCCCCAGCCCACGCCCGTCCAGGGATGCGCCATCAGCAACGCCCAGCTGTTGCGCAGGATGGCCAGGCGGGACGGCGAGCCGGCGCCTTCGGACAAGCGCGACTCGGCGCCGAAGGCATGTGCGCCCAGATGCGCCCAGGCCCACATCAGGCCCCAGGCGGCGGCCAGCATCAGCGGCGTGGCCAGCAGTGCCAGGCGCGCCGCGCGCGACAGCTTGCGGTCCAGCGCCCCCCAGGCCGCCAGCACCAGCACGCCCAGCATGCCGGTGCGCGAGGCGCTCAGGATGATGGTGAACACAAAGACGAACAACAAGGCCGGCAGCGCCACCCGGCTGCCGCCCAGGCGCGCCAGCCGGCCGGACTCGGCCAGCCACAGCGCGGCCACGCAGGCCCACATCATCAGGCTGGACAGGTGGTTGGGCTGGCGCAGATTGCCCACCGCGCGGCCAACGATGCCGGAGCGCGCGATCAGCGTGCCATCCGCCAGCGTCGGGAAGAAAACCTGGATCAGGCTGATCGCCACGCTGGCCAAGCCAGCGGCCAGCAAGGCCCAGCAGAAAGCCGCCCACCAGGGCAGCGCATCCGCGGGCCGCAGCCGGCTGGCGGCGGACAGCACCCAGCAGGCCGCGGCCAGCAGCGCGGCACTGCACAGCGCCAGCGACAGCGGCAGGCCGGTCCACAGCGGTGAGGCCAACGCCGCGGCGAGCAAGAGCAGCGTGGCCAGCTGGGCCGCGCCGGCGCCACCGCCCTGGCCGCTCTGTGCTGTGCCAATCGGCATCAGCATCAGCACTACGCCCCAGCCGGCCAGCGCGGCCAACTGGTTGAACAGCGTGGCATTGGGGGTGAGGTTGAAGGCGATCAGCGGCGCCAGCGTGCAGGCGGCCAGCATGGCCGCAAGCGCCGCGCGGGTGCCGGCGGAATGAGAGGGCGTGATGCGCATGGGGCCGCATCATCACATGAGCCGGCAATACTGCCAGCCCGATGCAGCGACAGCAGGCCGCCCAAGCACGGCGCCGGCGTGCGCGAGCCATAACGGACAGTCAGATCGCGGTCAACGGGCGCCGCTGTTCCACACATGGTTGAAAGCGGCGCGCCGCGACAAGCTGATCGGCGTGCTGGCTGATCGCCGCATCCGGCCACAGCCGTCGAGTTCAAAAAGCGCCCTACATCTGCTTGAACAAATGGGCGTAGCTCTCGGCCACCTGCAGGATGTCTTTGTGCGCCTTGAGCTGGACCTGCAGGCGGCCGCGAAAGTCGCGGCTGACGCCAGCCACCGCCCCCACATTCACCAGGGTGCTGCGGTGGATCTGCCAGAACTGCTGCGGGTCCAGTTCCTCGACCAACTCCTTCAGGGGCTTGCGGATCAGAGCCTCGGAGTCGCGTAGCGCCAGGCGGGTGTATTTACTGTCGGACTGAAAGTAAAGCACCTCGTCCACCGTGATCAGGCGCAGGGTCTGGCCTACCGAGGCATTGATCCAGCGCAGCGGCGCCCGAGCCGCAGGCTGGGCCGGCGCAGCCAGTTGCTGCAGCACCTGATCAAGCCCGGCTTGCGGACTGGCCAAGCGCTGCTTGAGGCGGCCGATGGCGGTGAACAGGCGGCCGGGGTCCAGAGGCTTGAGCAGGTAGTCCACCGCGCCCTGGTCGAAGGCGTCCACCGCGTACTGGTCATAGGCGGTGACGAAGACCACATGGCTGCGCCCAGCGACCCGGCGGGCCACATCCAGGCCGCTGGCGCCGGGCATCTGGATGTCCAGGAACAGCACGTCCGGCGCATGCAAATCCAGCTGACGCAAGGCCTCGATGCCATCACTGGCCTCGCCCACGATGCTCAGCTCAGGCCAGAGCTGGCCCAGGCGTTCGATCAGTTCTTGGCGCAGCGTGTCTTCGTCTTCGGCGACCACGGCGGTCGGGGCAGTCAGCGGTTTCATGGTTCCAGTTCCAGGGTGAATACGGTGTGCTCGGCTTCGCTGTGACAGCGCAACTCAGCCGGGCCTGCACTGCTGGCGCGCAGGCGGGCTGCCACTTCGCGCAAGCTCTCATCGTCGCCGCACAAGCCGGGCAGGCTCAGGCGCAGCTCCAGGCGCAAGCCCTGCTCGCCAGGGCCCCAGACGCTGGCCTTGAGCTGGCAATGGCTGGGCAGGCGCTGCTGTTCTTGCCAGGCCAGCCGCAGGGCTCGCTGCAGCAGGGGCAAGAGCAGCATGGGCGGCAAGGCCCGGTCGTTCAGTGCGGCGGGCCAGTCGCTGCTGAAGTGGAGGGCGCAGCCCCGCAGCCCGGCCATCACGGCCAGGTAGCTGTCCAGCAGCTCGGCTTCGCTACCCAGCCTAGTACCGCTGTCACGCAGGCGTGGCAGCGCCACACGCAGGTGGCGGATCAGCCGCTCCATCTGGACGGCAGCCCGGGGCTCGGCGCGTTCATAAGCTTGCTCGATATGAACCAGCGTGTCGAACAGCAGCTCCGGCTCGACCTGGGCCTGCAAGGCGGCCAGGCGGTTGGCCAGGATCTGGCGAGCCATGGAGCTTTGCTGCTGCAGGACTTGCTGCAATTGCCGGCGCGCCAGCACCTGGCGCTGACGCATCTCGTCCAGCGCGGCCAGCAAGGCGCAAGGAATCAGGGCCGTCAAACCCAGTCCAAGCAGCGCTGTCCAGTGCGATGAAGAGGCATCGGCCTTGCCTTTGGGCAGCCCAAGCAGCTGGTTGTAGCTAGGCCAGGCCAACCATCGCTCGGCCGCCTGAATCAGCAGGGCGCCCAGCAGCGCGCTCAGCAGGGTGGCTACCGTCAGCCGCCACAGCCGCCTGGGATGAGCGATGTCACTGCGCGCCACAGGCAGCCACACCAGGAGCATGCAGGCGATCACAAGCTGAGGCTCCAGCAGGTACCTGCCAAGGTATTGCGCCAACAACCAGGGGTCCGCATCGCTCAGATAGACCGAGTTGCTGAGCTCGATCAGGCTGGAAATCAGCCCCAACACCGTATAGCCGAGCCACTCGCGCCAGCCCAGCGAACGCCAGGCTTGCAGTGCCTGCACAGCGCAGGCGTGAAGCGCCTGGCTCATGCGCGGCCTTCTGAGTGGCCCAGGGTTGAGCTGGACGGGGCCGGCGCGTGCGACGACGTGAGCAAGGGCAGGCGCAGGCGCGCCCGCACACCGCGCGGCTCGGCCGCTTCCAGCTCGAGCGCCGCCTGGCTGCCAAACATGGCCTCAAGCCGGGCGCGGATGTTGGCCAGGCCGACCCCCGAGCCACCGCTGCCGCTGAAACCCTGTCCGTTGTCTTGCACTTCCACACACAGGCTCATCCCCTGCGCAACGGCACTGATGCGAATGCAGCCGCCATCGGGCAAGGGGGATATCCCATGCTTGATGGCGTTCTCCACCAGCGTGGACAGCACCAGTGTGGGCAGGCTGGCGCCGCGAAGTTCGTCTGCGACAGCGACGTCGAAACGCAGGCGCTCGCCCATGCGCATCTGCAGGATGGCCAGGTAGTTGCTGATCAGATCGAGCTCCTGGCCCAAGGTCGACTCGCTGCGCCGCATGCCGGGCAGGGCGGCGCGCAGGTAGGCGATGAGACTGCGCAGCATGTCGCGGCCACGCTCAGGCGTGGTCTCATACAGGCGCTTCACATGGGCCAGGGTGTTGAACAGGAAGTGCGGCTCGATCTGGGCATGCAAGGCGCTCAGCTGGGCTTCCATCTGCTGGCCCTGCAGCCGCACCTGCTGGCGGGCGCTCTCAGCCAGCTCCTGGCGCAACTCGTGCTCCTTGCGCGCCGCCAGCAGCAGGGCGTAGGCCAAGCCGCCGAACAGCATCCAGAGAACGGTGGTCGAAAAAACCCAGGTCCACTTCAGCTGCACCTCGGGGTTGTCCAGTCGTCCCACGAAGTTTCGGGCCAGCGTCGATGCAAAAGCAGCCGCGCCCAAGGCCAGGCCGCGCCACAGCAGAGCCGGCCCCGGGCGCGGCCGGTGCAGCCAGGCCTCCACAAGGGAGACCGCCAACAGCAGCGAGAGGCCGGTGATCAGGTTCTGGCGGGTGAAGCGCAGCAGAGTCAGCAGCCAATCCTGCCCCGGATCGCCTGGCCGATACCAGCCCAGCACGCGTGACAAGGCGACCAACAGGCAAAAACAGAACACGGCGGCTATCAGTCGTAGATTGAATATCTGCAAGAAAACCTGGCTGCCGCTGTGCGAGCGCGGCGCCGGATCAGTGTGCGAAGAATGCATGCGCGGCATTCTCGAGGGCAACTGAAAGGCGGGTGCCGGAATGCGACGAAAGTCGGCCTGGGCGGATCAACAGCCCGGCGCTTGGGGCCGGACTCCCGGGGAATCAGGCTGCGAGGCCTGTGCCGGTAGGGGCGCAAGGCATGCGCTCAAGCACCGCGGCCGGTTCGGTGCAGCTCAGGTTCACTCTACAGCGCGCTGCGCCTGAAGTCGCTCGGCGGCATACCGAGGTGGGCGCGGAAGACGCGGCTGAAATGCGCCATGTTCGAGAAGCCCAGGCCGAAGGCGATGTCGGTGATCGAGCGGTGATCCTGGCTGCGATCGGCCAGCAAGGCGCGGCAGGCTTCGAGACGGCGGCGCAGGATGTAGCCAGCCACGCCGTCGGCCTCCTCGGCAAAGGCGTTGTATAGCTGGCGGCGGCTGCAGTTCAGTGCCTGCGCCAGACTGTCCACCGTCAGCGCCGGGTCGCCCAGACGCTGGCCCACCTGCTGCTTGATGCGTTCGCGCAGCGCCTCGCGCTGGCTCTGCGCGGTGGCCACGCCGGCCAGATCCAGCATCGCCAGGTGCACGAACTGCGTGATCGCATCGCCCACCGCGCGTGCGGCCGGCTCGTTCATCGTCGGCAGCTCGCGGTAGGCGCTGCGCATGGTCTCCAGCGCCAGCCGCGCCACGCCGCCGCTGCCGCCCAGGCGACGCGCCATCAGTGGGTCGAGCGCCAGGCCGCGCTCGGCCAGGCTGGACTTGGGCAGCATCACGATCAGGTGCTCCACCCGCACCGGGTTGGCCACCGCGTAGGCATCGGTGGTGTCGTAGACGCTCCACTGGTCGGGCGTGACCCAGGCCTGGCGACCTTTCTGCTCGACGCCAGCGCAGCCCACATAGGGCGCGACGATCTTCAGATAGCCCGCATCGCCGCTGCTGCCGCGCGCCAGGCCGGCCGAGCGGGTGACGCGATGGCGGTTGGCCTCCAGCCGGGTCAGCAGCACCTCGCCGGCCTGCACGCTGCACATGCGACCATCGAATTCGCGATCGCCATAGTTATCGTTGTGCAGGCCCAGGAACAGGCGCCCGATCCAGTCCGACCAGAAGCCGCCGCGCTCGGCGGGCGCGACCTGCTCGGTGTCCATCTGCCGGATGCTGATGCCCATGCTTGTCTCCAGTGGCTGCTTGTCTTTGTCTTGGCCGCGTTTTTCGTGCCGGCTGAAGGCGCGAGCGTATGCCGCCGGCCCGCGCGGCTCAAGCGCGCCTGCACCAAAGCAGGGAAAGCCCCGATGCGCGCTGCACAGATCGGCAAGCGCGCGTGCACGCCGGGTCAAGCGGCGCCGCGCGGCGCGCCGAACAATGCGCTCGACCGGCGGCAACAGCCGGCCGTGGCCCCGTGCCCAGACATACACAGGAGACAAACCCCATGAGCCGCAAAACCGCAGAAGCCGTCGGCCTGAAGCGCCGCACCCTCGTCCAGGCCGCCGCCGTCGCGCCGGCCGCGCTCGCCTTCCCCTCCCTCGTGCGCGCCCAGGCGTCGCCGGTGCGCATCGGCTACACGATGGCCCGCACAGGCCCCTGGACCACCGGCGCCCAGGTCAGCCAGGAGCCCAACTACCTGCTGTGGGCCGAGCAACAAAATGCCGCCGGCGGCCTCAACGTCAAAGGCCAGCGCCGCCTGATCGAGCTGGTCTCGTCCGACGACCGCAGTGATATCGAGACCTGCGTGCGCAGCTACGAGAAGCTGATGGGTAGCGACAAGGTCGACCTGATCCTGGCGCCCTGGGGTAGCAATGCCAACTTCGCCGTTGCGCCGCTGGCCACCCGTTTCGGTTACCCGCTGCTGGGCCCGACCGCGCTGAGCCGGCGCCTGATCGAGATGAAGCTGCCCTACTTCTTCTCACTGCTGCAGCAGCCGGCGCCGATGATGAATGCGCTGGTCGACATGCTGAAGGCCAATGGCGTGCGCAGCGTCGCCACCATCTATGTGGACGACCTTTTCGGCCTGGAGAACTACGCCGCGCTGAAGGTGGCGCTGCAGGGCAGCGGCATCAGCCTGGTGGAGGACAAGAGCTACCCGCTGGGAGTCAAGGACCTGAGCCCGGTGCTGCGCTCGATGAAGGACAAGAACCCCGACGCCTTCATCGGCCTGACCTACCCGCCCGACACCATCCTGGCCAGCCGCCAGGCCAAGGAGATCGGCTTCAACCCGAAGTTCTTCTACGCCTCGGTGGGCACTGCCTTCCAGCTCTATCGCAATGTGATGGGCGCCAGCGCCGAGGGCGTGCTGGGCATGGGCTCGTGGAACAGCAAGACCAGCCCAGGCGCCAAGGCGTACTTCGACGCGCATGTGAAGAAGTTCGGCGCGCAGAAGGAACCTGACCGCTGGGCCAGCGGCGCCACTTGGGCGGGGCTGGAAATCCTGACCGCCGCGGTGGCCAAGGTCGGCCTGGACCGCAAGGCTCTGCGCGACTACATCGCCAAGACCGAGCACGACACCATCCTCGGCAAGATTCGCTTCGCCGGCAGCGAGAACACCGGCACGCCCGGCACCGTGGGCCAGTGGCAGAAGGGCGAGTTCGAGGTGGTCTGGCCCAAGTCCAACGCCACCGCCGCGCTGATCGCCAAACCGAACTGGTGAGCCGCACATGAGTCTGGGCAGCTGGCTGGAGCTGATCGCCTCCGGCCTGATCACCGGGGGGGTCTACGCGCTGGTGGCGCTGGGTCTGAACCTGCAGTACGGGCTGATGCGCATCCTGAACATCGCGCATGGCGAGTTCCTGATGCTGGGCGCCTTCCTGACCTGGGCGGCGCACACCACGCTGGGCCTGTCGCCGCTGGCGATGATCCCGCTGGCCTTCGTGCTGCTGGGTGCGGCCGGCTTGGCCATCCACAAGCTGGTGTTCGCCAAGCTGACGCGCAGTTCGCCCAATCTGGACGTGTTCGAGGCGCGCGGCCTGATGGTCAGCTTCGGCCTGATGTTCCTGGTGCAGAACCTGGCGCAATCGGTGTGGGGCGGCGACTTGCGCGGCTATGACTACCTGACCGAGCCAGTGGCCATCGGCGGCGCGCAGTTCGCGGCCAACAAGCTGTTGCTGCTGGCACTGGCGCTGGCCATCAGCGGCGCGCTGATCGCGCTGCTGCGCCTGACGCTGCTGGGCAAGGGCGTGCGCGCGCTGATGCAGTCGCCCACCGGCGCGCAGCTGGTCGGCATCGACACGCAGAAGCTGCACCCGCTGATGTTCGGCCTCGGCCTGGGCCTCTCGGGCGTAGCGGGCTGCCTGCTGTCGATGACCTACACGATCTCGCCGTCGATGGGCGAGCCCTACACGGTCACGGCGCTGATCGTGATCACGCTGGGCGGCTTCGGCAGCATGACCGGCGCGCTGGTCGGCGGCCTGGGCCTGGGCGTGATCGAGGCGCTGGGCATGCACTTCACCAATCCCTCGCTGAAGGCGCTGCTGTCCTACGCGATCTTCATCGCGGTGCTGCTCTGGAAGCCCAACGGCCTGTTCACGCGCAAATGAAAAACGACCTCCTGATCCTGATCGCGCTGACCGGCTGGGCGCTGGCGGTGCCGCACTACGGCAGCGAATTCGCCAGCTCGATGGCGCTGACCTGCCTGATGTATGCAGCGCTGGCCAGCAGCTGGAGCAGCTTCTGCGGCAGCACGCGCTATATGTCGCTGGCCACCGCGGCCTTCTTTGGCCTGGGCGCCTATGCCAGCGCGCTGACGCTGGAGCATCTGCCCTGGCTGGCGGTGGTGGCGCTGGGAGCCTTGGTGGCGGCCGGCGTGGCGGTGGTGATCGGCGCCGGCGTGCTGCACCTGCGCGGCACCTATTTCGCGGTGCTGACCTTCGGCCTGACCGAGCTGATCCGCCATGCGGTGAGCTACTGGGAAAAGCAGGTCAGCGGCACGGTGGGCCGAGTGCTGACGGTAGTGCCGGAGGCCGACACCGTCTACCTCACCGTGCTGGGCCTGGCGGTGCTGGCACTGCTCAGCGCGATGCTGATCCGCCGCAGCCGCTTCGGCCTGGCGCTGGCCGGCATCGGCGCCGACGAGCAGCGCGCGCAGACCCTGGGCGTCAACACGCGCCTGGTCAAGATCGCCGGCTTCGCGCTGACCGCCGCCTTTGCCGGCGCGGTGGGCGCCGCGATGAGCGTGCGCTGGACCTATATCGACCCGCACACCGTTTTCAACCCCTTCATCGGCTTCCAGACCGTGCTGATCGCGCTGATCGGCGGCGCTGCCACGCTGTGGGGCCCGCTGATCGCAGCGGTGGTGTTCAGCCTGCTCGCCGAGACCCTGCGCCTGCAGATGCCGCAGCTCTACATGATGTCGCTGGGCCTGCTGCTGATCCTGTGCGTGCTCTACCTTCCGGGTGGCCTGGCCTCGCTGCGCCTGCCGGCCTTTGCCACAAGGCTGTGGCGGAGGAGCCAGGCATGAGGGCGACGCATCCCCTGCTGGAAGCGCGCGAGCTGACGGTGCGCTTCGGCGGCCTCACCGCGGTCGACGCGGTCAGCGCGGCCTTCGGCGCGGGCGAGCTGGTCGGCATCATCGGCCCCAACGGCGCCGGCAAGACCACCTTCTTCAACGCGCTGTCGGGTGTCACGCCGGTCAGCGCCGGCGAGCTGTTCGCGCAGGGCCAGCGCCTCACCGGCGCAGGCGCACACCGCTTTGCGCGGCACGGCATCGCCCGCACCTTCCAGACCCCGCGCGTGTTTGCCGAGCTCAGCGTGGCCGCCAATGTGGACTTCGGCCTGCAGTTCGCCGGCCGGCGTGCTGGCGCCGCACAAGAGCGTCCGCGCTGGCTGGTCGACGAAGCCGCCATCCTCGATCTGATCGGCCTGGCGCGGCTGAAAGACCTGCCGGCCGCGGCGGTCACGCCTTCGCAGCAGCGCCTGCTGGAGATCGGCATGGCGCTGGCCACCCGGCCGCGCGTGCTGCTGCTCGACGAGGTGGCTGCCGGGCTGACCGAGAGCGAGGTCGAGGCGATGGCCCAGCTGATCCGCCGCCTGCGCGAGGAGCTGGACCTGACGGTGATCTGGATCGAGCACGCCGTGACCACACTGCTGCGCCATGTCGAACGCGTGCTGGTGCTGCACCAGGGCCGCAAGATCGCCGACGGCACGCCGGAGGAAGTGGTGCGCAATGCCGAGGTGATCGAGGCCTATCTAGGCGACGAGATGGTGGAGCCGGTGGCATGAAGATGAACGAACTCAGCCTCGGGCTGGGCCAGCCGCTGGCCCATCTGCAGATCAAGGGCCTGTCGGCTGGCTATGGCGGCTTCCAGGTGCTGCGCGACATCACGCTGGAGGCCAAGCCCGGCCTGACCGTGATCCTCGGCCCCAATGGCGCCGGCAAGACCACGCTGCTGAAGGCCATCGCCGGGCTGATTCCGCGCCAGGGTCAGGTGCTGCTGAACGGCGAGGCCATCGCCGCCGAGGCCAAGACCTCGGACATCGTGCGCCGCGGCCTGGTGCTGGTGCCCGAAGGCCGCCAGCTCTTCCCGCAGATGACGGTGGCCGAGAACCTGGAGCTGGGCGGATGGCTGGTTCCCAAGGCACAGCGCGCCGAACGCATGGCGCAAGCGCTGCAAGACTTTCCCAAGCTGGCGCAGCGCCTCGCCCAGCTGGCCGGCACCATGAGCGGCGGCGAGCAGCAGATGGTGGCGGTGGCGCGCGCCATGATGAGCGCGCCGCGCCTGCTGATGCTGGACGAGCCCTCGCTGGGCCTGGCGCCGCGCATGGTGGACGAGCTGCTGGCGATCGCGCGGCGCATCGCCGACCAGGGAACCACCGTGCTGATGGTGGAGCAGAACGTGCGCAAGGCACTGGCTGTGGCCGACCGCGGCTATGTGCTGGAGCGCGGCCGCCTCGTGGCCAGCGGACCGGCCACGCTGCTGGCGCGCTCCAGCGTGATCCGCCACGCCTATCTGGGGGCCGCCCCAGCCAAGAATCCCGATGAACAAGTGACGAAGGAGAACCCTGCCATGTCCGAAGCCCTGACCATGCTGATCAACGGCCTGGCCGTTTCCGCCCACGGCGGCGCCACCTTCGAGCGCCGCAACCCGCTGGACGGCAGCGTGGCCACGCGCGCGCCGGCCGCCTCGGCGAGCGATGCGGTGGCCGCCGTCGAGGCTGCGGCCGAGGCCTTCAAGAGCTGGGGCGACAGTGGCCCCGGCGAGCGCCGCGCGCTGCTGAACAAGGCCGCCGATGCGCTGGAGGCCAAGACACCGGCCTTCATCGCCGCGATGGCGGCCGAGACCGGCGCTTCGGCGATGTGGGCCGGCTTCAATGTGCACCTGGCCGCCGGCATGCTGCGCGAAGCCGCATCGCTAACCACGCAAATCAGCGGCGAGGTGATTCCGTCCGACGTGCCGGGCTCGCTGGCCATGGGCCTGCGCCAGCCGGCCGGCGTGGTGCTGGGCATCGCGCCCTGGAATGCGCCGGTGATCCTGGGCGTGCGCGCCATCGCTACGCCGCTGGCCTGCGGCAACACCGTGGTGCTGAAGGGCAGCGAGAACTGCCCGCGCACGCACCAGCTGATCATCGAAGCACTGCAGGAGGCCGGCCTGCCCCCGGGCGTGGTGAACTACATCACCAACGCACCCGCCGATGCCGGCGCCATCGTCGAGGCGATGGTGGCGCATCCGGCGGTGCGGCGCGTCAACTTCACCGGCTCCACCCGCGTGGGCAAGCTGATTGCGCAGACCTGTGCCAAGCATCTGAAGCAATCCGTGCTGGAGCTGGGCGGCAAGGCGCCGCTGCTGGTGCTGGCCGATGCCGATCTCGACGCCGCGGTGGCCGCCGCCGCTTTCGGCGCCTTTGCCAACTCGGGCCAGATATGCATGTCGACCGAGCGCATCATCGTGGACAAGAGCGTCGCAGACGGCTTTGCGGCCCGCTTCACGAAGAAGGCCAAGAGCCTGCCGCTGGGCGACCCGCGTGGCCCGCAGCCGGTGGTGCTGGGTTCGGTGGTGGGCATGGGCACGGTGGAGCACTGCAATGCGCTGCTGGATGACGCGCTGGCCAAGGGCGCCAAGCTGCTGTGCGGCGGCCGCGCCGACAGCACGCTGATGCCGGCCACCGTGCTCGACCACGTGACGCCCGAGATGCGCATCTACCACGAGGAGACCTTCGGCCCGCTGAAGTGCATCGTGCGCGTGGACGGCGACGAGGCCGCCATCGCCTGCGCCAACGACAACGAGTACGGCCTCTCGGCCGCGGTGTTCAGCCGCGACATCGCACGTGCGATGAACGTGGCCAAACGCATCGAATCCGGCATCTGCCACATCAACGGGCCGACAGTGCACGACGAGGCGCAGATGCCGTTTGGGGGAGTGAAGGGCAGCGGCTTCGGCCGCTTTGGTGGCCGGGCTGGCGTGGATGCCTTCACCGAGCTGCGCTGGGTGACGGTGCAGACGACGGAGCGCCACTACCCCTTCTGACGGGAGAGCGAACGGGGGCCGGCGCCTGAGGAGGCGCCGGCCCTTTTTCTTCTTTTCGTTCCTGCGTGGTGCGGCGCGGCGTGCGGGCCGGCTCCGTTAAGCTGGAAGCCTGATCTTTCACCCACGACTCTCTGACGCCCCACGACGATGCAAACCGCGCTGTTGTTTCCCCTGGGCTGGGCCCACTACTTGGCCGGCGGCCTGATGATCGGCCTGGCCACCGGCGGGCTCTACCTGTTGACTGGCCGCATCGGCGGCATGAGCACGGCGTTCAGCGCCGTCTGGTCCTATGTCTCGCGGCGGCCCTTCTTCCAGCAGCCGCGTCTACTGCAAAGCCGCAGCTGGCGGCTGGCGCTGGCGCTGGGCCTGGTGCTGGGCGCCGCCGTCTGGTGGTGGCTGTTTGGGCCTGAGCAGCGCCTGAGCACCGGTGTGCCGCTGTGGCAGCTGGGCCTGGGCGGGCTGCTGGTGGGCTATGGCGCGCGGCTCTCGAACGGCTGCACCTCGGGCCATGGCATCTGCGGCCTGTCGTCGCTGCAGCTGCCTTCCCTGGCGGCGGTGCTGACCTTCATGGGCACCGGCTTCATCACCGCCAATCTGGTGCTGGCCTTGGGAGGGCGCTGATCATGACCAAGATGACGCCCGCGCAATTCATCGCCGTGCTGCTTTGCGGCGCGCTGTTCGGCTTCGGCCTGGCCTGGTCGACCATGATTCAGCCCGAGGTGGTGCTGAGCTTTCTGCGCTTCCAGGATTGGGGCCTGATGCTGGTGATGGGCGGCGCGGTGGCCGTCACGCTGCCGGCTTACCAATGGGGCCGCAAGGCGCTGGGCCACGGGCCGCTTCTGGGCGGCCAGTTCGAAGTGCGCCAAGCCAGCCTGGACCGTGACACCTTGCTGGGCGCTGCGCTGTTCGGCATCGGCTGGGGGCTCAGCGGCGTCTGCCCGGGACCGGCCATTGCCGCGCTGGGCGCGGGTGGCTGGGAGATCGGCGTGGCGCTGCTGGGCATTCTGGCCGGCGCCGGGCTGCAGGGACTGACGGCGCGGCCAGGCAAGCCCTGAAAACGAGGCAATTGCCCAATCGCCAGCAAGCTGCAACACTGACGATTGCATGCCAACATTCGACAAGGCCACCACTCTCGTGATGCAAGCCGTGCGCCGCCGCAGCGCACTGACGCTGCTGCTGGCCGCGGGCGCAGGCCCAGCCTGGGCCGCGGCCAAAGAGCTGCGCATCGGCGCATCGGCCGCACTCAGCGGGCCGACACAGGCGCTGGGCACGCGCTACCACGCCGGCGCCGCGGCCTGCTTCGAACAAGTCAACCGCCAGGATGGCGGGGTGCAGGGCAGCCGCATCACGGTGGACCTGCGCGACGATGGCTACGAGCCCGAGCGCACCGAGGCCAACACCCAGGCCCTGCTGGCCGATGCCCGCGTGCTGGCGCTGTTCGGCTATGTGGGCACGCCCACCAGCCGGGTGGCCCTGCCCCTGGTGCGCAAGGCGCAGATCGCATTCCTGGGCGCCTACACCGGTGCTGAAATGCTGTGGGAAGCGCAGACCTATCCCACCGTGTTCAATGTGCGGGCCAGCTACCGCGAGGAAGCGCGCCAGCTGATGAAGGCCGCGCGGGCGGACGGGGTGCGGCAGTTCAGCGTGATGCTGCAGGCCGATCTGTTCGGCCGCTCCGGGCTGGAGGCGGCACGCGATGCCGGGCAGGCCGAAGGCATGCAGATGCTGGCCGCCGCCACGGTGAAGCGCAACACTACCGAGGTGGACGCCGCGCTGCAGGCCCTGCTGAATGCCAAGGCGATGCCGGACGCGATCTTTCTCGTCAGCGCCTACGGCACCTGCGCCGCCTTCATCAAGCAGGCCCGCAAGGCGGGCTTCAAAGGGCGCTTCTACACCCTCTCATTCGCCGGGCTGGAGCCGCTGCAGGCGGCGCTGGGCGGCGATATGCAGGGACTGACCATCGCCCAGGTGGTGCCCAACGCACAAGACGCCAGCCTGCCCGTGGTGGCCGCCTACCAGCAAGCCATGCGCGCGCGCGGCGAGCGCCAGTTCGACAGCATCAGCCTCGAAGGCTATGTGGCCGCCCGCGTACTGGTGGAAGGCCTGCGCCGCGCCGCGCAACCGCTGAGCCGCGCCAGTGTCATCAGCGGGCTGGAGAGCCTGGGGCAGCTGGATCTGGGCGGCTTTGCGCTGCGCTACGGCACGGGCAGCCACCAGGGATCGCAGAAGGTCTTGCTGCTGCGCAACGGCGGACGCTGAGCGCCGCCCGCAGCAAAGACCTCAGAACTTCATCCGCAAGCCGGCGCCGAAGGCCCAGGCGCGGCCGCGCTCGCTCAGCGCATCCGGCCGCGGCCAGAAGTGGCCGACGATCACCTCGCCGATCAGCCAGTCGCGGTGCACCGGCTGCGCCCACTTGATCTGCAGGCCGTAATCCGCCACCCGCACGCCCGAACCCTGTAGGCCGCTGACCAGCCCCTCCAGCGACAGCAGGCGCTCCGTGCCAAAGGACTGGTAGGCACCCAGGCTGCTGGACCACTCGAACTTGCGCGAACGCTGCGTGATGGTGGCAGCATTGAGCCAACGCCAGGCCAGCGTTGACGACACCGCGTGCTCGTAGGACAAGGCCGTGGTGGAACCCAGCCTGTCGCCGCTGGTGAGGAACAGCGTCTCGCGCACCTCCACCAGATCGCGGCTGCTGAGCCAGAACTGGTGCCCCACGCGCGCCTGCGCATACGGCTTGAAGCCGCCGCGCAGGCCCAGGCGCAAATCCACCGAATCGCGCAGGCGAACGCCCACACCCGCGAAGAAGGAACGATCCTGCACATTGCCCCTCAGCAGCCGCTGCTCGCTAGTGAAGGGCAGGGGCTTGTCGCTCACCACCTCGCGCTGGTCGTCGCGGCCGATGAAGGCATAAGCGTTCTCTTCGAGATTGGGCAGCCGAAAGCGCGCCTTGAAGCGCAGGTCATGCTGCAGGCTGTCATCCTGGCGCTTCAGCAGGCGCAGGCTCAGCTCGCCTTCACTGACCTTGCCGCCGTCCGAGAAAGGCCTGTCCCCAAACCAGCTGTCCACGCCACGCGCCAGCCACTCGGCCGTGCTGCGCGCCTGGCGGCGGGCTGAATCGGCGACAGACTGGTTGGGGTCGTCGGGGGGCGGGGTGGCCACCGCTGACACGGTGACGCCCAGCAACACCGCAGCGGCGGCGGCGGCACGAACAGCAGCGAAAGCGAGCCTATGCATAAGTTGATGATAGGCCTCGAACGCCGGCCGCAGTGGCAATCATTCAGCGGGCCGCGTGCCCCGGCAGGCCGGGTAGGTGCTGCAGCCCCAGAAGGCCTTGCCTGCATTCCCACCCTGCTTGGCCACACGGCGCAACATCGCCTGGCCGCATTTTGGGCAGAGGGGCTCGGCGGGCGCTGCTGTCGGTGTGGCCGGCATTGACTTGGCACCTGGCTGCGGCCGCACTTGCGTCGGTGTCGAGCCCGCAGCGCCTCTCTGCAACATGCGGTGCAGCTCGGCCCCGTCAATCAGCACCACATTGCGCCCACGGGCGAAGTCCTGCGCCTCCGGCGTAAAGCGGCCGGAGGTGACGACAAAGCCGCCGGCCGCGCCACGCGCCGCCATGACGCCATAGAGCTGGCGCACAACATCCACACCCACCTTGTAGGCCCGCCACTGCTTGCACTGCACGAGGAACTTCTCGCCGCCCTTGCCGAGCACCAGATCCACGCCACCATCGGCCCCGCCACCGCCGTTTTCAAGCACCCGATAGCCGCGCTGGCGGAAGGCCTCGCCCACCAGCAACTCGAAGCGCTGCCAGCTCATGCCGTCCAGCGCGTCGGCCGCCGAACCCCCGACGGCCGCATCGGCGGCAAGCTGGCGGCGCTCGCGGCGGCGCCATGCGGAAACAGCGGCACCGGCCAGACAGATCAAGGGCAAGATGTACTGCCCGCCAGTTGCCAAGCCCTTCACCATGATCTGCACCACGCCGCCACCCGCAGCGCCAGGAGCGAGGTTGGGCGTGAACGGCTCAGCAGCGATCTGGTGCAGCCACACATACGACGCCAGCGCCAGCAGCACGCCAGCCCACCAGGGCAGCATGGCCACCAGATCCATCAAGTCCTCGGCAGGACTGGTCTTGCTCTTGCGTCGGCTTCCCATGGCTGTCGCCTCCCTGGCGTGGTTTGCAATCACCAACGACACAGGCCCATCTACGTGGGCGCTGAGTTGGGAGCTTAGCAGGCGGCGAGGAGAAGGAAGAGGAACGACGACGGCGTTGGCCATGGCCGCGTCGCCGAGGTAGCGGCCCAAGTCCTGGACCACGCGGTTGGACGTGATGACGATCGAGCGGCGCAGCTTGTAGCGCTGGTGCACGATCATCTGCAGCAGCTCAGCGGCGTGCTCTCGTACACACGGGGTTGGCCAGGGCAGACCTTCGTTCGACCGATGGGGCTTCTCGCGGCTTTGCTTTCAGCTGCGCACGAACGCGAGCAACAACTGATAGTCGCCTTGATCGGCCGCACGTAGGGCTGCCAGATACCGAGTTCTGACCTCGTTCGCACTAACTAGATTGCCTCCGCCACCCCATGTGAATGCCGGCTGGCCCATGCTGCGCAGCAAGGCGTCAGCCATCATTCGAGAGTGCCGCCCATTGCCATTGGGAAAAGGGTGAATCCACACCAGCTCGCGATGGAAGCGCGCGGCGATTTCATCGGTTGGAAAGATGCCGTTCTCGACCCACCAGCGCGTGTTGCCGAATAGCTGCGCGAGTTTCACAGCCACCTGCGTCCAATCGCAGCCGATGTTCTTGTCGGACTTGCGGAACGTGCCTGCCCACGTCCATGTCTTGCCGAGCATCCTCTTGTGCAGGTCTCTGCAAAATCCCTCGCTTAGAACGTCCGGCGACCGGGTTCGTTTTAGCCATCGCACCGCCAGCAGGATGTTCTCCTGTTCCCAGTCATTCAAATCACCTTTGGTCGCCAAGTGGTCCGGGATAAGCCCCGCCATCTCGTCGGGGTCCAGCGGCGTCTGGCCATCCTGCTCATCGAGCTCTAACGCCATAGGTCAGACCATCGACCGCGTAGCAACTCATCGGTCCGGCGTTCAACCTGCTTTCGAATGCGAGCATCGGCTGGGCGCTGATCCTCAAGGCTCATGGTGTGAGCCACGCTGCCGACCTCTTGAATCGCGATTGCTCGAGCGCGCTCAAGTACAACCTCTGTGAGCGGCCGCCGTGGCACCAATGCGTAGACGAGCTCGCAGTCCAGCCCGTCAGCGAGCTTTCGCAGCTGACCGAGGGAGATGCGCTCCTCCGATTCGGCCTGTTCTGACTTATGTAAGGTCGGGCCGGATATTCCAAGGCGCATAGCCTGCTGCCGTTCGGTGAGTCCAAGGGACTCGCGCACGAGCTTCAACCATCCGCGACCCGGCGCCCTCTTTGACACCAGACCAGCGAAATCTGACAAGGACGCCTGCAATTGCTCCAGGCGAAGTTGGTTGAGTTCCGAAGACATTTGCTACCCTAAAGGCTATCAGCACGAGCTGAAATGATAGCCCAAGATGAAGCAAAACACAAAGTTATGCTTCACTTTAGGGAAGCGGAACTAGGCGAATAGCTTCCCAAACAGGAAGCAAGAACACGCAGCCCTTGTTTTCACACAGTCTCAGCCTAGAGCTGCCCCTGAGCTCTCGGGGGCTAAGCCGCGAATCAACAGCCAACTCCGCCATGCGGAGCGCCACTGGCGCATTCAGGCACTGGCACGGGAAGCGGACTCGGACGCATCTTGTTTAAGACATTGAAGGAAGTCAGTCAGCGAATCCCTCTGAAGTCGCAATCCACTTGAGCACCTACTTACGACCTAATGCACAGACTACGGCATTAATGTCCAGGAACACGGATTCGCTTGGATCAATGGTCCAGGTGCTCATGGCTTCTCTTTGCGCGGTCAGGCGACTAGCGCGAGCGGCTGGATCTCTTTAGCGATGACCTTGCCTGCCGCGATTTCGGCCACGCGAAGGTCATACGCGCTCTGCAGGTTCAGCCAGCCTTGAGCCTCGCTGCCGAAATAGCGCTCGAGGCGCAGCGCGGTGTCAGCCGTCACGCCACGCGCGCCCTTGGTGATCTCGCTCAGGCGCGAATAAGGCACATGCAGGGCGATGGCCACGGCACGCACGCTGACCCCCATGGGCTTGATGTAGTCCTCCAGCAGCACTTCGCCAGGGTGGACGGGACGCATACCATTCTTGAACATTTGCACTCCATTGCGGTCCAGGGATTGGTGGGCCGGCTTGATGCCGGACTCTGGATCTGTCAATGCGGATCCTCGATCAGCACGTCATAAGGGCCACAGGATCACAAGCTTCCCTGATTGGCATGAGAAGCGACTCGAATTCAGAAGGCAATTTTGGACGAGCTTGACGCAAGCGAAGCCCGGGGCTTACCAGGCGCCCAAAAGCAAAGGCCCAGCGGTGCTGGGCCTTTGATCTTCAAGACGGTAAGGGCGGCGACTCAGACATGACCAGTTCACTCCCGCAGCACACAACAGAGTGCCCGACCTACACCCGCGCCGTCCGAGGGGACCAGCCCCGTGGGGAGATTAGGCCAGTCGCAGCACTGTGGCGCGAGTCGCAATTAGCTTGGCGCCCTAAGCTACAGACGTCAAACGTCGATATTCCCCGCCCTCAACGCATTGCTCTCGATGAAGTCGCGGCGTGGCTCCACTTCGTCGCCCATAAGCATGGTGAACACCTTGTCGGCTTCGATGGCGTCTTCGATCTGCACGCGCAGCAGGCGGCGCACGTTCGGGTCCATGGTGGTTTCCCACAGCTGCTCTGGGTTCATCTCGCCCAGGCCCTTGTAGCGCTGGCGGCCTACCGAGTTTTCGGCTTGCTGCATCAGCCAGTCCATGGCGCCGCGGAAATCGGCCACCTTGGATTCCTTGGCCTTCTCGCCTTCGCCCTTGCGCACCAGCGCACCTTCGCCCACCAGGCCCTTGAAGGTGGTGCCGGCGGCGGCCAGCACCTGGTAATCAGCGCCGTGCACGAAGTCGGCATTGATGATGCTGGCGCGGGTGTTGCCGTGGTGCTTGCGGGCAATGCGCAGGAAGAGCTTGTCGGTGCGGGCGTCGTATTCGCTCGTCACGGTGGCGTCATGCAGCGCGCCTTGCAGCGCAGTGGCAGCGGCTTCGGCGGCTTCCTTGTTGTCGAGGTTGATGCTCAGGCCGGTGGCAAGCAGGCGCAGGGCCTCGAAGTCCATCCAGTTGGCCAGGCGGTTGATGACGTTTTCGGCCAGCACGTATTGGCGCGCCAGGGTCTCGAAGGCTTCGCCCTTGAGCACGGCGCCACTGCCGGTGTGCAGCTCGGCGTCCTGCAGCGCCACCTTCAGCAGGAAGGCGTCCAGCTCGTGCGCGTCCTTCAGGTATTGCTCGTGCTTGCCGACCTTCACCTTGTAGAGCGGCGGCTGCGCGATGTAGATATGGCCGCGCTCCACCAGCTCAGGCGTCTGGCGGTAGAAGAAGGTCAGCAGCAGGGTACGGATGTGGGCGCCGTCCACGTCCGCGTCGGTCATGATGATGATGCGGTGGTAGCGCAGCTTGTCAGGGTTGAAATCATCGCTGCCGGCGCCGCGGCCGATGCCGGTGCCCAGAGCCGTGATCAGCGTCAGGATTTCATTGCTGGTGAGCAGCTTTTCGTAGCGCGCCTTCTCGACGTTCAGGATCTTGCCGCGCAGCGGCAGGATGGCCTGGAACTTCCGGTCGCGGCCCTGCTTGGCGGAGCCGCCGGCGGAGTCGCCCTCCACGATGTAGATCTCGCACAGCGCGGGGTCTTTTTCCTGGCAGTCGGCCAGCTTGCCGGGCAGGCCCAGGCCGTCGAGCACGCCCTTGCGGCGGGTCATCTCGCGGGCCTTGCGCGCGGCTTCGCGGGCGCGGGCGGCGTCGAGGATCTTGCCGCAGATGATCTTGGCGTCGGTGGGGTTCTCCAGCAGCCAGTCGTTCAGCTTGTTGGCGACGATGTCTTCCACCGGGCCGCGCACTTCGCTGGAGACCAGCTTGTCCTTGGTCTGGCTGCTGAACTTGGGCTCAGGCACCTTAACGGACACCACACAGGCCAGGCCTTCGCGCATGTCGTCGCCGGCCACTTCAACCTTGGCCTTCTTGGCCAGGTCGTTGTCGGTGATGTACTTGTTGAGCACCCGGGTCATGGCGGCGCGCAGGCCGGTGAGGTGGGTGCCGCCGTCGCGCTGCGGGATGTTGTTGGTGAAGCAGAGCACGTTCTCGTTGAAGCCGTCGTTCCACTGCATGGAGACTTCAACGCCGATATTGGTGCCCTGGTCCGAAGTCTTGTCGCCCTGGGCGTGGAAGATGTTCGGGTGCAGGGTGGTCTTGCCCTTGTTGATGAACTCAACAAAGCCACGCACGCCGCCGGCATAGGCGAAGTTGTCTTCCTTGTTGTTGCGCTCGTCGACCAGGCGGATCTTGACGCCGTTGTTCAGGAACGAGAGCTCGCGCAGACGCTTGGCCAGGATGTCGTAGTGGAAGTCGTTGTTCTGCTGGAAGATCTCGGTATCCGGCAGGAAGTGCACTTCGGTGCCGCGCTTGTCGGTCTCGCCGACGATGCGCATGGGGCTGGTCTCGAAGCCGTCCACCACTTCGATCAGGCGGTCTTGCGGGATGCCTTGCTTGAACTCGATCTGGTGCACCTTGCCGTCTCGGCGCACCACCAGGCGCAGCCACTTGGACAGGCCGTTCACGCAGGAGACGCCCACGCCGTGCAGGCCGCCAGAGACCTTGTAGCTGTTCTGGTTGAACTTGCCGCCGGCGTGCAGCTCGGTCAGCGCGATTTCAGCCGCACTGCGCTTGGGCTCGTGCTTGTCGTCCATCTTCACGCCGGTAGGGATGCCGCGGCCGTTGTCGATGACGCTGATCGAGTTGTCGGTGTGGATGGTGACGATGATGTCGTCGCAGTGGCCGGCCAGCGATTCGTCGATGGAGTTGTCCACCACTTCGAACACCAGGTGGTGCAGGCCGGTGCCATCCGAGGTGTCGCCGATGTACATGCCCGGGCGCTTGCGCACGGCTTCCAGGCCTTCCAGGATCTGGATCGAGTCTGCGCCGTAGACCGCACCCGATGCGGCTTCCGCTGACACAGCGGCTTGCTGCTTGTCGGTCAGGCCTTCGGGATTGCTATCGGGTGTGGTGTTGTCGCTCATGGGGCAGGTCTCAAGGCCGCGAGGCGGCCACTACAACTTTCAAACTAGAACCCCCCGCTCGGCGGGGGGCAGGGGGGTGCCCAGGGAGGGGCACCGCCGATGAGGGTCTGAGGCTGGCCTCAAATCCTCATCGGCATGACGACGTACTTGAAGCCCGTCTGCTCAGGGATGGTGATCAGCGCGCTGGCCGAGCTGTCGTTCAGGTCGATGCTGACCATGTCCTGGCTCATGTTCTGCAAGGCATCCATCAGGTAGGTCACGTTGAAACCTGTTTCGATCAGATCGCCACCGTAGTCGATCTCGATTTCTTCCTTGGCCTCTTCCTGCTCGGCATTGCTGGACGCGATGGACAGCAGGCCCGGCTCGAAGGACAGGCGCACGGCCTTGAACTTCTCGCTGGTCAGGATAGCGGCGCGTTGCAGGCTGGCCAGCAGCGGCGCGCGGCCCATCGTCACGCGGAACTTGTGGTTCTTGGGGATCACGCGGTTGTAGTCGGGGAACTTGCCTTCGACCAGCTTGGTGACGAACTCCATGCCCGAGAAAGTGAACTTGGCCTGATTGCCGGCGAAGCGCATCTCGATGGGCTGATCGTCCGAGCCATCCTTGCCGCCGTCCTTCAGCAGGCGCATCAGCTCCAGCACGGTCTTGCGCGGCAGGATGACTTCCTGCTTGGGGATGTCGGTTTCCAGCGTGGCCTGGGCCAGCGCAAGGCGGTGGCCGTCGGTGGCCACCAGGGTCAGGTTCTTGCCTTCAGCGACGAACAGGATGCCGTTGAGGTAGTAGCGGATGTCGTGCACCGCCATCGAGAAGTGCACCTGGTTGATCAGGGCCTTCAGCGTCTTCTGCGGCACGCTGAAGGCGGGGCCGAAGTCGGCCGCTTCCTGCACCAGCGGGAAGTCATCGGCCGGCAGGGTCTGCAGCGTGAAGCGGCTCTTGCCGCCCTGCAGCGTCATCTTGCTGCCGTTGGCCGTCAGGCTGACGGTCTGGTCCGAGGGCATCGAGCGCAGGATGTCGATCAGCTTGCGGGCGCCCACCGTGGTGGAGAAGTTGCCGGCGTCGCCATCGAACTCGGCGGTGGTGCGCACCTGGATTTCGAGGTCGCTGGTGGTCAGCTCGACCTGCGAGCCTTGCTTGCGAATCAGCACATTGGCCAGGATGGGCAGGGTGTGGCGGCGCTCCACGATGCCGGACACGGCCTGCAGCGCGGCGAGCACTTTGTCCTGGGTGGCTTTCAACACAATCATGTCAACCTCTCTCCACTTGTTCTGAGGGCGTTATGCGCCTCGCTTGCAGCCCCGCCCGATCAGGAATGACGCGCGCGCGAGAAACAGAGCGCATTTTCACCCAGGAATGGGGTAATTCCCGGGGGTGGAAACCATGTCTTTGCACCAGCAGCACACCACTGGAGCGCTGCGCATGTCTCGCATGCACAGCCCTTCCGCAGCCACGGGCCCCTTCCGGGCCCCGTGCGCGGCGTCAGCCCTTCAGCGTCTGCTCCAGCACGTGCAGCTGCTGGTTCAGCTCGGTGTTCTTCTGGCGCTCGCCGCCAATCTTGCGCACCGCATGCAGCACGGTAGTGTGGTCGCGCCCGCCAAACAGCTCGCCGATCTCGGGCAGGCTCTTCTGCGTCAGCTCCTTGGCCAGGTACATCGCGATCTGGCGCGGCCGTGCAATGCTGGCCGGGCGCTTCTTGCTGTACATGTCGGCGACCTTGATCTTGTAGAAATCGGCCACCGTCTTCTGGATGTTCTCCACCGAGATCTGGCGGTTCTGGATCGACAAGAGGTCTTTCAGGGCCTCGCGTGCCAGCTGGATGTTGATTTCCTTGTGCGAGAAGCGGCTGTAGGCCAGCACCTTGCGCAGCGCGCCTTCGAGCTCGCGCACATTGGCGCGCACGTTCTTGGCGATGAAGAAGGCCACGTCCTCGGGCATAGGCGTGGCTTCAGCCTCCGCCTTCTTGATCAGGATGGCCACCCGCATTTCCAGCTCGGGGGGCTCGATCGCCACCGTCAGGCCGGCGTCGAAGCGGCTGGTCAGGCGCTCGTCGATGTCCACCAGGCCCTTCGGATAGGTATCCGAGGTCATGATGATGTGAGCGCGTTTGGCCAGCAGGGCCTCGAAGGCGTTGAAGAACTCCTCCTGCGTGCGGTCCTTGCCGGCGAAGAACTGCACATCGTCGATCAGCAGCAGGTCCAGCGAGTGGTACTTGGCCTTCAATTCATCGAAGGTCTTGCGCTGGTAGTTCTTGACCACATCTGAGATGAACTGCTCGGCGTGCAGGTACAGCACGCGCGCATCAGGCTTGTCTTTCAGCAAGGCATTGCCCACCGCGTGGATCAGGTGGGTCTTGCCCAGGCCGACGCCGCCATAGATGAACAGCGGGTTGTACATCTGGCCCGGCGCACCGGCCACATGCAAGGCCGCGGTGCGCGCCATCTGGTTGGCACGGCCCGGCACCAGCGTGTCGAAGGTCAGGGCCGGGTTGATGCGGTGGCGCGATGCGCTGGGCGGCGGCCCCAGCGCAGCCGGGCCGGACGGCTGAGGCGAGGTCACTGCCGGCTTTTCGCTGCCAGCAACAGCCACAGGCGGCGATACCGGACGCAGACCGTTGTGCAAAACCTGGCCGACGGCAATCGGCTGGTTGGACGGCAAGGCAGGCACGCGGCCCACAGCCTCTCGCTGTGCCAGCGCCAGTTCCAGCCTGGCCGGGCGGCCCGCCAGTTCGCTGAGGATGGACTCGATGCGGCCGGCATACTGGTTGCGGATCCAGTCGAGCTTGAAGCGATTGGGCACGCGCAGCGACACCACCAGCCCGTGCTCGCCGCCCTGACCTGCGGCCTCCGCCACGTCTGCCGGCGGCAGCGGACGGATCCAGGTATTGAATTGTTGTTCGGGGATTTCAGCTGCCAGCCGCTCACAGCCGCGCTGCCATAGTTCCGCCCCAGACATCTCTGCGCTCATTGTGGAAAACTTGTTCTTGAGCGGCCAAATTGTACCCATCGGCGGCCGCGAAAGAGCAGGTTATCCACAGATTTTTCTGCGGGGTCAAGCCCCGGGAATCCCCAGTTTCTGATTCCCCGGGTTTGACCCGAGTGCAGATCTTTGGTGTAATCGCGGGTTTTCCGGGCGCTGGACGGCTTGCGCTTGGGCGCATGGGCTTTGCCCATGCCTCCGGGCGAATGCAAGAAAGACTGAAGCGATGTGCCGTGTCAGCGCGATGCACATCGGTGGCGGTCAGGCACGGCTCGACTTAGGTTGGGCGGTGCCGGCGGCCAAACAGGGTCCGCACCTGACCGATGTGCCCACATTTGCCAAGACGCCTTCCAGGGCGCTCGCGGCGCACTTTGCTCTAGAAGAGGTTCAGCATGAAGCGTACTTACCAAGCATCCAAGACCCGTCGCGCCCGTACCCACGGCTTCCTGGTCCGTATGAAGACCCGTGGCGGCCGCGCCGTGATCGCTGCGCGCCGCGCCAAGGGCCGCAAGCGTCTGGCTGTCTAAGCCGGATCGCGAGACATGATCGGCCGCATCCAGCGATCGGCCGACTTTGAGCGCGTGCTGGGTAGCCCCAGCCGCGCCCGCAGCGCCCATTTCGCCGTGCATCACATCACGGCCAGGCCCAGCGTCCCGGGCAAGAGGTTTTCCACAGCCTCGGCACAGTTATCAACAACTGATGCACCGGCAGTCCACAGCCCTGTGGACGGATCGCCTGCGGCCGCAGCGCAAAACGCACAGCCTGAGCCGTCGGTCGCCCTCGTGCCCGACCGCATGTGGCTGGGCTGCGTCGTGCCCAAGCGCAATGCCAAGCGTTCGGTGACCCGTTCGCTGATGAAACGCCAGATCCGCTCGGCCTTCGGCTCGGCGGCTGCCGCTGCATTGCCGCCCGGACTCTGGGTGGTGCGGCTGCGCGCGCCGTTCGAGCCCAAGCAGTTCCCCAGCGCGGCTTCAGACGCCTTGAATGCGGCCGTGCGCGCTGAGTTGGCAGAGCTGGTGGCCAAGCTGCTGCGGCGCACGGCACCGGCAACGTCCGGCGCCGCCTGAGCGAGCCGAACCATGGACGCGCCGAAGCCGATCAAACGCACCCTGCCGCAGCGCCTGCTGATGGGGCTGGTGCGCGGCTATCAGCTACTGCTGAGCCCGTGGATCAATGCCGGCTGCCGCTACTCGCCAACCTGCTCGGCCTATGCCATGCAGGCGCTTGAAAAGCACGGCGCCTGCGCCGGAACCTATCTGGCTGCAGCGAGAATCCTGCGCTGCAACCCCTTGAGCTGTGGCGGGCATGATCCTGTGCCCGACAATGCGCCCGGCCTGTTCACCCGCCTCGGCTGCGGTGGACCGGCGCGACCCCCTACCTCCAATCCTGAAGCTTCCCCATGACTGATATACGCCGCACCGTACTGTGGGTGGTGTTCACCATGTCGCTCGTCCTGCTGTGGGACGGATGGCAAAAGCACAATGGCCACCCGTCGATGTTCAGCCCGACGGCACCCAAGCCCGTGGCCGCGGCCGGCTCGGCGCCGGCTGGCCTGCCCGCACCCGCCGCCCTGCCCGGCGCAGTGGCGGCCGCACCCGGTGGCGCCGCCCCGACGGCCCCCGCCGCCGGAGTGACCAGCGAGAAAGTCACCATCAGCACCGATGTCGTCAAGGCCACGCTGGACAGCTTGGGCGGCAGCTTGGTGCGCGTCGAGCTCCTCAAGCACAAGGACGAAGCCGATCCGAGCGGCAATGTGGTGGTGCTGGACCGCAGCGCGCAGCGCACCTATCTGGCTCAGTCCGGCCTGGTGGGTGTGGCCGGCGCGCCGAACCACCTGACGCCCATGACCTTGGTGGCAGGCAGCCGGGAACTGAAGGATGGCGAGCAGAGCCTGTCCGTGCGCTTCGAGTCGCCCGAGCTTGGCGGCCTGAAGCTGGTCAAGACCTACACCTTCAAGCGCGGCGACTACACGGTTGACGTCAAGCACGAGGTGCAGAACGTCGGCCAGGCCGCTGTGACGCCGCAGCTGTATGTGCAGCTGGTGCGTGATGGCAACCCGCCGCCCAATGAATCGAGCTTCTACTTCACCTTCACCGGCCCGGCGCTGTACACCGAGAAGTCGAAGTTCCAGAAGATCGAGTTCAAGGACATCGAAAAGGGCAAGGCCGAGCACGAGAAGAGTGCGAATGAAGGCTGGGTGTCCATGGTCCAGCATTACTTCGCCAGCGCCTGGCTGCGCACGAGCGATAGCCCGCGCGAGTTCTACGCCAAGAAGGTCGATGCCAATCTGTACTCGGTCGGCATGGTGTTCCCGATGGCCCAGGTGGCCGCAGGTGCTGCCGTGACAGCCGACGACAAGCTCTTCATCGGACCGCAGGAAGAGAAGAAGCTGGCCGCGCTGGCGCCTGGCCTGGAACTGGTGAAGGACTACGGCTGGTTCACCATCCTGTCCAAGCCGCTGTTCTGGCTGCTGGACCAACTGCACAAGCTGCTGGGCAACTGGGGCTGGGCCATCATTGCGCTGGTGGTACTGCTGAAGGCCGCCTTCTACTGGCTCAACGCCAGCGCCTATCGCAGCATGGGCAAGATGAAGGCGGTGAACCCCAAGATCATGGAGATGCGCGAGCGCCTGAAGGACAAGCCGCAGCAGATGCAGCAGGAGATGATGCGCATCTACCGCGAAGAGAAGATCAACCCGCTGGGCAGCTGCCTGCCGATCTTCCTGCAGATGCCCTTCTTCATCGCGCTGTACTGGGTGCTGCTGTCCAGCGTCGAGATGCGCCATGCACCGTGGATCTGGTGGATCACCGACCTGTCGGCCAAGGACCCGTTCTTCGTGCTGCCCGTCCTGATGACGCTGTCCAGCCTGCTGCAAGTCTGGCTGAACCCGACGCCGCCGGACCCCATGCAAGCCAAGCTGATGTGGATCATGCCGCTGGCCTTCAGCTTCATGTTCTTCTTCTTCCCGGCAGGTCTGGTGCTGTACTGGCTGGTCAACAACATCCTGTCGATCGCCCAGCAATGGATGATCAACAAGCAGTTGGGCATCAAGCACTAGGCGAGATCCCCCAAATAGATCACGGCCCCCATGCAGTTCCCCCTGCTTGGGGGCTTTTTTCTTGGCGGCGCCGGGTCTTAAATGCATCCCATGCGGGGCAGAGAGCTCCCGGCCGCAACAGCAGCAAGCGGCGCGGGACACCGGCCCGAAGCACAGGTTCACGAGAGCACTGTGCCCGGCCTCCCCCGCGCCATACACCGGCCAAGCATCAGCGAGAATCGCGCGATGCTTGCGCGCCACCAAGACCCCATCGCCGCCATCGCCACCGCCCCGGGTCGCGGGGCCGTGGGCATCGTGCGCGTGTCGTCGCCGCAAGACCTGACCCCGCTGGTGCTGGCCCTGTGCGGCCGCACCCTGAAAGCCCGCGAGGCCACCTATCTGCCCTTTCGCGCCGCCAATGGCGAGGCGATCGACCACGGCCTGGCGCTGCTGTTCCCGGCGCCGCATTCCTACACTGGCGAGCATGTGCTGGAGCTGCAGGCCCATGGCGGCCCGGTGGTGCTGCAGCTGCTGCTGGCGCGCTGTCTGGAAGCCGGCGCCACCGCTGATGCGCTCAAGCATGTGCGCCTGGCCGAGCCCGGCGAATTCACGCAACGCGCCTTTCTCAACGGCAAGCTCGACTTGGCCCAGGCCGAGGCGGTGGCCGACCTGATCGACGCCAGCACCGAAGCTGCCGCACGCAGCGCCAGCCGCGCGCTGGCCGGCGCGCTGTCGGCCGAGGTGACGACACTGCGCGACGCGCTGATCAAGCTGCGCATGCTGGTCGAGGCCACGCTGGACTTCCCCGAGGAAGAGATCGACTTCCTGCAGCAGGCCGACGCGCTGGGCCAGCTGCAGCGCCTCGCCGACCAGCTTGACGCGGTACTGGACCGCACCCGCCAGGGCGCGCTGCTGCGCGAGGGCATCAAGGTGGTGCTGGCCGGCCAGCCCAATGTGGGCAAGAGCTCGCTGCTCAACGCCCTGGCCGGCGCCGAGCTGGCCATCGTCACGCCCATCCCCGGCACCACGCGCGACAAGGTCAGCCAGACAATCCAGATCGAGGGCGTACCACTGCACATCAGCGACACCGCCGGCCTGCGCGAGACCGAGGATGAGGTGGAGCGTATCGGCGTGGCGCGCAGCTGGGACGCCATCGCCGACGCGGACGTCGTGCTCTTCCTGCACGACCTGACCCGCCTGGGCCAGGCCGACTACGAAGCCGAAGACGGGCTGATCAACGCCCGCTTGGCCGGCATCGACGCCAGCCGCATCCTGCAGGTCTTCAACAAGGCCGATGCCGGTGCGCCGCACGCGCTGCCGGCGGATGCGATCACGCTCTCGGCCAAGACCGGCGACGGGCTGGCCGCGCTGCGCCAGCGCCTGCTGCAGCAGGTCGGCTGGCATGCCACGCCGGAAGGCCAGTTCATCGCCCGCGAGCGCCATGTGCAGGCGCTCAAGCGGACGCGCGAACACCTGGCGTTAGCGCATCAGCTTGTCACACAAGCCGTGCCGGCGCTGGACCTGCTGGCGGAGGAGCTGCGCCTCGCGCACGACGCACTCGGTGAGATCACCGGCAGCTTCTCAGCCGACGATCTGCTGGGCGTTATTTTCAGCAGCTTTTGCATCGGCAAGTAGCGCCAGCAGGTACCTCACGGCCTGATGGCCGGCGCGTGGCGCCGCTGCAGCTCGCGCGGGCTGCAGCCAAACCAGCGCTGGCAGCTGCGGCTCAGCACGGACTGCTCGCTATAGCCCAGCATGGCGGCCATCTGGCCGAGCGGCAGGGCGGCATGTTGGCTCATCAAGCTCAGCAGCATCTCTTGCCGCACGTCATCCAGCAGCACATCGAAGCGCTGACCCAGGGCCTCCAGCCGGCGCTGCAGCGTGCGGGGGTGCAGCCCAAGAGCCAGAGCGATGCCAGTGCGCGAACAGTCGCCAGCGCCCAGGCCCTGTCGCACCAGCACCCGCACCTGCTCGGCCAGCGATGTGCCTGCGTCTGAGCGCGCAAAGCGGTGATGGGCCAGATCGCGCGTGAGCTGCTGCAGCTGCGGATTCTGCTCAGACAGCGGCAGCGCCAGATCGCTCTGCTCGATGCGCAGCGCGGCCTGCCCGGCACCGAAGCTGCACTCGCAGCCAAAGGCGCGCGCGTAGGCGCTGCTGGCGCCAAGGCGCTGGTGGGGCAGCGTCACCAGGCAGGGACGGACCTGGCCCTCGCCAAAGACGGCCAGGCCCTGGGCCAGCAGGGACAGAGAAAGCTCATAGGCCTGTGCGCAGGCAGGGCGGCCTGCGATGTCGATCTCAAAGCACAAGTCGAGCCGTCGGGCGTCACCGCCCACAGGCTGCACACGCAGCCGGGCGGCCGGGCTGTGGACGAACAGATAGTGCGAGGCCAGCTGCAGCGCATCCCCGATCGTCGGTGCATGGCGGATCAGTCCCAGCACCGGGCCGAGAATACCGAGCCCTTGACGGGCGGCCAGTTGCAGCCCGAAGTCGGGACAGCCCGCTTCGCGCGCACTGTATTCGAACAGGCCCACCACCGCCGCGTAGGAGACCAGCGCACCGGGATCCGCCTTGCCCGGCGCAGCCAGCCCGAAGCGGCGCAGCGCCAGGCGGCCGTCCAGGCCCAGCGCCGATGCCAGGCCCTCATAGCCCTGCAGGCTTGAGGCGCGTACAAGTGCCGTCATGCCGGCCGCTGACCCGCTGCGGGGCGGTGCGTAGGTGGCGCCAAATGCTGTCTCCAAAGGTCAAGTCTTGGGGCTCGGGCGAATCTAGCATCAGCGCTCAGCCGCCCTTCAGAGGCAAGACCCGGAGTTCTGCCGGGCCCAGACGAGCCCTTCAGGGCCGAGGAGACATGCATGCAGCCAGCACCCTATGAGCTTTTGATACGTCGCGCCCAGGTGTTCGACGGCAGCGGCAGCCCGCCCCGCCTGGCCGATGTGGCCGTGCGCGAAGGCAAGATCGTCGCCTTCAGCGACACGCCGTTGGATGCGGCACAGGCACAGCAGGTGATCGAGGGCGAGGGCCTGTGGCTGATGCCCGGCTTCATCGACATCCACACCCACTACGACGCCGAGCTGCTGATCGCGCCCAGCCTACAGGAGTCGGTCCGCCACGGCGTGACCACCTGCTTCGTGGGCAGTTGCTCGATCAGCATGATCTGCTGCGAGCCCGAGGACGCCTCGGACATCTTCACCCGGGTGGAGTCGATCCCGCGCGAGCAGGTGCTGCCAGTGCTGCAGCGCCTGAAGACCTGGCGGGATGCCAAGGGCTTTGTGCAGCACCTGCAGAGCTTGCCGTTAGGGCCTAATGTGGCGAGCTTCCTGGGCCACTCGGACCTGCGCGCCGCCGTGATGGGCCTGGGGCGCTCGGTGGACCCCAAGGTGCGCCCCAGCGAGGCCGAGATGCAGCAGATGGAGCGCCTGCTGAACCAGGCCATCGACGAAGGGCTGCTGGGCCTGTCGGCCATGACCAACCCCTGGGACAAGGTGGACGGCGAACGCCACCGTTCGGCCGCGCTTCCATCGAGCTATGCGAGCTGGCGCGAATACCGCCGCCTGCACCGGCTGCTGCGCCGGCGCGGCGCCATCCTGCAGTCGGCGCCGAATCTGAACAACCCCATCAACGCGGTGTTCTACATGCTGACCTCCGCCGGCCTGGGCCTGCGGCGCAAGCTCAAGACCACGCTGATCACGCTGATGGACATCAAGGCCAGGCCAGGGCTGGATCGGCTGACCGCCGCCGGCGCACGCTTCTTCAACCAGGTGCTGGGCGCGGCCTTCCGGTTGCAGGCGCTGCCGCAGCCGTTCAAGGTGTATGCCGACGGCATCGACTTCGTGGTGTTCGAGGAGTTCCCGGCCGGCGAGGCCGCGCTGCACCTGACGCGCGACCTGGACCGCAACCGCCTCTTCAGCGACGCCGCCTACCGCGACACCTTCCGCAAGGAATACCAGCGCCGCTGGGGCGGGCGCGTCTGGCACCGCGACTTCGGCGATGCCCACATCATCGACTGCCCCGACGGCCGCCTTATCGGCCAGACTATCCAGCAGGTGGCGCAGGCGCGCGGCGAGCATGAGGCGTTGGCCTTTCTCGACCTGCTGATCGAACATGGCCGCGCACTGCGCTGGTCCACGGTGATCGGCAATCACAACCCACTGCGCGTGGCGGCCAATCTGAACGACCCCTCGGCCATCGTCGGCTTCTCGGACGCTGGCGCGCATCTGCGCAATATGGCCTTCTACAACTTCGGCCTGTGCCTGCTGCAGCTGAGCCTGGGACAGGGCGCGGCGATGACGCCGGAGAAAGCGGTGTGGCGACTGACCGGCGAAATCGCCGACTGGTTCGGCATCGACACCGGCCGCCTGTGCGAAGGTGCCGTGGCGGACATGGTGCTGATCGACCCGGCCACATTGCAGCGCACCCGCATGGACGGCTATGCCGAGGCGGCTTTCGAAGAGCTGGGCGGGCTGCGCCGCGTGGTCAACCGCAATGACGGCGTCGTCAAGGCCACCATCATCAACGGCCGCATCGCCTTTGCCAACGATCAGCCAGCACCCGGCCTGGGCCGCGAGCCCGGCTTCGGCCGCTTCATAAGGCGCCGCGCTGACGCGCCGGCCTGAGGTTCTGCTAGCGGCCGTGCGGCCACTTGGCCTTGGTGGTGGGCGCCTTCACGCCCTTGCCCTGGGCCACCCAGAGCTTGTAGGCGCTGGAGGTGAGCTCGCGCTTCATCAGCTGCACCAGCTCGCCCTGGCCCAGGCCATGCTCCATCAGCACGCGGTTGTAAGGCGGACGGTCCGCAAACGCGGTCTGGATGACACGCTGGATCTCGTCCGGGCTGAGGCGGGGAATGGGCTTGGCCATCAATGTCCTTCGAAGTCGACCAGGGTAAGGAGCTTGAGCCCCGCGTCCCGAATCTTGGAAGAGCCGCCCAGCTCGGGCAGGTCGACGATGGACGCGCACTCGATCACCTCGGCGCCCAGGCGCTGCAGCAATCGTGCGCCGGCCAGCATGGTGCCGCCGGTCGCCACCAGATCATCGATCAGCACGACGCGCTCGCCCGGCTTGACCGCATCGGTATGCATCTCCACCGTTGCGCTGCCGTACTCCAGCTCGTAGGTCTCCTCGACCGTGCTGTAAGGCAGCTTGCCCTTCTTGCGGATCGGGATGAAGCCGACATTGAGCTCGTACGCCAGCACCGAGCCGATGATGAAGCCGCGTGCGTCCAGGCCCGCGATGGCCGCCGGACGTTCATCGAAATAGCGGTGCACGAATTGGTCGATCAGCACGCGGAACACGCGCGGGTTCGACAGCAGAGGCGTGATGTCGCGGAACTGCACACCCGGCGCCGGCCAGTCGGGCACGGTGCGGATGTGGCGTTTGATGTAGTCGGCGGCGAGTTCGGGCATGGCCCGGATTATCGGGCCATGCCTGCCGGCGCTGTGGGCTCTCAGGCGCCGCGCGTGATCGGCATCTGCACCTTGTCGGTGGGCAGCTTCATGTGGCGCGCCAGCTCCAGCTTGGCCAGCGAGTTGCGATGCACCTCGTCCGGGCCGTCGGCCAGGCGCAGCGTGCGCTGCAGCGCCCACATATAGGCCAGCGGCGTGTCGTCGGAGACGCCGGCGCCGCCATAGACCTGCATGGCCCAGTCAATCACCTTGAGTGCCATGTTCGGCGCGACGATCTTGATCATCGCGATCTCGGCCTTGGCGACCTTGTTGCCCACCGTGTCCATCATGTAGGCGGCCTTGAGCGTCAGCAGGCGCGCCTGCTCGATGCTGCAGCGCGCGTCGGCGATGCGTTCCTGCGTGACGGTCTGTTGAGCGATGGTCTTGCCGAAGGCGGTGCGCGCGATGGCGCGATGGCACAGCAGTTCCAGCGCTCGCTCGGCCGCGCCGATCGAGCGCATGCAGTGGTGGATGCGGCCCGGGCCTAGGCGGCCTTGCGCAATCTCGAAGCCGCGGCCCTCGCCCAGCAGCAGGCTGCTGACCGGCACACGCACATTCTTCAGCTCGACTTCCATATGGCCGTGCGGCGCATCGTCGTAGCCGAACACGGTCAGCGGGCGGATCACACGGATGCCCGGCGTGTTGGCCGGCACCAGGATCATGGACTGCTGTTCGTGGCGGCCAGCCTCAGGGTCGGTCTTGCCCATCACGATGTAGATCTTGCAGCGCGGGTCACCCGCACCCGAGGACCACCACTTGCGGCCGTTGATCACGTACTCGTCGCCGTCGCGGGTGATCGAGCATTCGATATTGGTGGCATCGCTGGAGGCCACGGCCGGCTCGGTCATCAGGAAGGCCGAGCGGATTTCGCCCTTCAGCAGCGGCTCCAGCCACTGGTCCTTCTGCGCCTCGCTGCCGTAGCGCTCGATGGTCTCCATATTGCCGGTATCAGGCGCCGAGCAGTTGAACACCTCGGCCGCCCAGGGCACACGGCCCATGATCTCGCACAGCGGCGCGTACTCCAGGTTGGACAGGCCTTCCGGCGCGCGCGGCGAACGCGGCAGGAACAGGTTCCACAAGCCGGCGGCGCGCGCCTTGGGCTTGAGTTCCTCGATCAGCTTGGTGGGGATCCAGGCATTGCCGGCGCGCCGGTTGGCCTCGACCTCTTCGACAAAGCGGCGCTCGTTCGGATAGATGTGTTCGTCGAAGAAGGCCAGCAGGCGCTCACGCATCTCCTGCACCTTGGGGCTGTAATCGAAGTTCATCGCAGAGGTCCTTTCCGTCGTGACGCGGACCCGCGCATGTGCTGCCGCCCGCCATGCACCCAGTGTGCGTGATTCGGCAGCGCCTGCCTGTCACGCAGGCGGCAGTGCACACCTGCCCCAGATCAAGCCCGCAGCAGCTTCTCTTCCGCCAGCGCCAGTGCCTCGGGCAGGCCGGACAGCACCAGCGTGTCGCCGCCGGCCAGCAGCAGTTCGTCAGACGCGTCCACCACCGAGCCATTGGCACGCCGCAGCGAGACCACGCTGACGCCGGTGGCGTGCAGCGCCAGATCGCCCAGGCGCTCACCCGCGAAGGGGCTGGCCTGCGGCAGGCCGACCGAGCGCAGGCGCTCCTGCTGGCGCTCCTCGGCGGTGTCGTCGTCGGCGCCATGGAAGTAGCCGCGCAGCAGGCCGTAGCGGGCATCACGCGCGTCGCGCGTGAGGCGGATCACGCGCCGCATCGGCACGCCCACCAGCGCCAGCGCATGACTGGCCAGCATCAGCGAGCCTTCGATGGCCTCGGGCACAACCTCGGTGGCGCCGGCCGCGCGCAGCTTTTCCAGATCGCTGTCGTCGATGGTGCGCACCACCACCGGCACCTGGGCCGCATGCGAGCGCACCAGCTGCAGGATCTTCAGCGCGGACGGCGTGTCGTGATAGGTCACCACCACGGCGCTGGCGCGGGCCAGGCCGGCAGCCATCAGGCTTTGCAGGCGCGCCGCGTCGCCGAACACGACGCTCTGGCCGGCCGCGGCGGCCTGGCGCACGCGGTCGGGGTCCAGGTCCAGCGCCATATACGGGATCTGCTCCTTTTCGAGCATGCGCGCCAGATTCTGGCCGCTGCGGCCATAGCCGCAGATGATCACGTGCGCCTCCGCCTTGATAGATTTCTTAGCGATCGTGGTCAGCTGCACCGACTGCAGCATCCAGTCATTGGCCGAGAGCTTCATCACGATCGTGTTGGCGTACATGAAGAGCACCGGCGTGGCCAGCATCGACAGAACCATGCTGGCCAGCACCGGGCTGACCCATTGCGGCGCGATCAGCTGCTGCTGTGCGCCCAGCGTCAGCAGCACGAAGCCGAACTCACCGGCCTGGGCCAAATACAGGCCGGTGCGCAGCGACACGCCGGTGGGCGCCTTGAACAGCCGGGTCAGCCCGGCGATCAGCACGAATTTGGCCAAGATGGGCAGCACGGTGAGCACCAGCACCAGCGGCCACTGCTCCAGCACCGGGCGCCAGTCCAGCTTCATGCCGATGGTGATGAAGAACAGGCCCAGCAGCACGTCGTGAAAGGGCCGGATGTCGGTTTCCACCTGGTGCTTGTATTCGGTCTCGGCGATCAGCATGCCGGCCACAAACGCGCCCAGGGCCAGCGACAAGCCGGCGTGCTCGGTCAGCCAGGACAGCCCCAGCGTCACCAACAGAAGATTGAGCATGAAGAGCTCATCGCTCTTGCGCCGCGCCACCAGCGTAAGCCACCAGCGCATCGCTTTCTGCCCGCCCCAGAACAGCAGGCCCAGCAGCAGCACAGCCTTCAGCGCGGCCCAGCCGAGCGAGGCCAGCATCGCCTCGCCGGTGCCATTCAGCGCTGGAATCAGCACCAGCAGCGGCACCACCGCCAGATCCTGAAAGATCAGCACCGCGATGACGCGCCGGCCATGCTCGCTCTCCAGCTCAAGCCGTTCGGCCATCAGCTTGACGACGATGGCGGTGGAGCTCATGGCCATCGCCGCTCCCAGCACCAACGCCCCCTGCCAGGACAGTTCCCACTGACTGCCAAAGAAGCCGAAGGCCCACTCCAGAAAGAAATGGCCAGCCAGGGTACCGGCAATCGTAATCGTCACCTGCAGCAGGCCCAGGCCGAACACCAGATTGCGCATGCTGCGCAGCTTGGGCAGGTTGAACTCCAGCCCGATCACGAACATCAGGAAGACCACGCCGAACTCGGCCAGATAGCGGATGCTCGCGGTGTCATTGGCCAGCGCCAGCGCATTCGGCCCGATCAGCACCCCCACAGCCAGATAGCCCAGCATGGCTGGGAGCTTGAGCATGCGGCAGATCACCACGCCGGCGACAGCGGCGACAAGATAGAGCAGGGCCAGATCCAGCGAGGTCATGGGCCGATATTACGGGCTGCCGCTCGCAGTCCGTCGCGCTGGCGGCACGGTGTGTATGCGTTGACAGTCATCAAGAAGCGCTTTTTGGCGCCTGACTAACATCCGCTGAACCAGACAACGTTCCATGGAGGTACGTCATGAAAGCCAGGCTGAAGATCGTGCAGATCGGGTGCGGAAACATGGCGAAGATGACCGTCGCGTATGCGCTTGAGAAAGGCGCCGAAATCGTCGGCGCCGTCGACAGCAGACCCGAGCTGATCGGCCAGGACCTCGGCCAGGCGCTGGGTCTGGGCCGCAGCCTGGGAGTCAAGATCAGTGGCGACCTGGCGGGCACCCTGGACCAGGCCTACGGCAAGCCGCAGGCTGAGACCACGCGCAAGCAGAACAAGTTCGCCATCGTCACCACGACCTCGCTGCTGAATCAGGTCGGCGACATCCTGTGCGAATGCGCCAGACGCGGCATCAATGCCTACACGACCTGCGAGGAAGCCCACTTCCCCTGGCTGAGTGCCCGAACGATGGCCAAGACCATCGACGAACTGGCCAAGGCAAATCACGCCACGATCACCGGCGGCGGCTACCAGGACGTGTTCTGGGCCCACGAGATCGTCACGCTGGCAGGCGCGTGCCACAGGATCGACCGCATACACGGCGAGTCACGCTACAACGTGGATCATTACGGCATAGCGCTGGCTGAGATCCATGGAGCAGGACTGACCCGGGCCGAGTTCGAAACAAAGATTGCCGCCCCTTCCCGAAGGACCTTCGAGGAGTTCCTGCAAGGCATGGACGAAGGCAGCATCGAGCCGGGCTACTCCTGGACGGTCAATGCCTGGTTGGCCGAAAAGTTGGGGCTGACGATCCTGGACCAGATCCAGGAATGCATCCCTACCTTCGCGACCACCGACCTCTACTCCGACACGCTCAAGCGCACGATCAAGGCCGGAGACGCCACCGGGATGATCGGCCGGGCCGTGACCCGGACCAGGCAAGGTGTCGAGATCGTCTTCGACGCGATCGGCAGCGTCTACGCGCCGGGCGATCAAGACTTCAACAACTGGAAGATCTACGGCGTTCCGGACTGCAAGGTGGTCAACCAGGCCCCAGCCACGCCGGAGCACACCTGTGCAACGGTCGTGAACCGGCTGCCTGACCTGTACGCTGCGCCGGCAGGCTACATCACCACCGACAAGTTGCCGCCCGCGCGCTACATCGCAACGCCGGAGCAGTACTGGATCGGCAGCTAGCCGGCAGGGTGGACCGGCTCCGCATCAGCCGGCACCGGGACCGGCCGTAGCTCTTGCCAGGCAGCGCATTCGATCCTTCGCAGCATCGTCCGTAGCATCGCCAGCGCTAGCACCCTATGCGCAAGCCGCATGGGCGCATGTGCACTCGGCTTTGGAAAGCCCTGGCGCGCAGGGCTCGCTTCGCGATACCGTTCGCGCCACCGAAAAACACCGGAGCACACAATGCCCAACCTGTCCTTCGTCTCGCCGACGCGCAACAGCCCCTGGGGGACCTACCTGTCCCAGATCGACGCCGTTGAACCCTACCTCGGTCATCTGGCACGCTGGGTCGAGACGCTGCGCCGACCCAAGCGCGCGCTGATCGTCGACATCCCCATCGAGCTGGACAACGGCACCATCGCCCACTTCGAGGGCTATCGCGTGCAGCACAGCCTGACCCGCGGCCCCGGCAAGGGCGGTGTGCGCTACCACCCGGATGTGACGCTGGAAGAGGTGATGGCACTGTCAGCCTGGATGACGATCAAGAACGCCGCGGTGAACCTGCCCTACGGCGGCGCCAAGGGCGGCATCCGTGTCGATCCCAAGCAGCTGTCGCTCAAGGAGCTGGAAAAGATGACCCGCCGCTACACCAGCGAGATCGGCATCATCATCGGCCCGCAGCAGGACATCCCGGCGCCGGACGTCAACACCAATGGCCAGATCATGGCCTGGATGATGGACACCTACTCGATGAACACCGGCGCCACCGCGACCGGCGTCGTCACCGGCAAGCCGATCCCGCTGGGCGGGTCGTTGGGCCGCGTGGCCGCCACCGGCCGCGGCGTGTTCGTGATCGGCCGTGAAGCGATGCGCCGCCTGAACATTCCGATGGAAGGTGCGCGTGTGGCGGTGCAAGGCTTCGGCAATGTGGGCTCGATCGCTGCCAAGCTGTTTGCTGCCAACGGCGCCCGCATCGTCGCGGTGCAGGACCACACCGGCACCATCCTGAACGAGAAGGGCGTCGACATGCAGGACCTGCTGGACCATGTGGCCAAGACCGGCGGCGTGGGCGGCTTCACAGGTGCCGACCGCATCGACAACGAGAACTTCTGGGACGTCAAGAACGATGTGCTGATCCCTGCGGCCCTGGAAGGCCAGATCACGGCCGAACGTGCACAGCGCATCTCCACCCGTCTGGTGCTGGAAGGCGCCAACGGCCCGACCACGCCGGACGGCGACCAGGTGCTGGCCGACCGCGGCATCATCGTCGTGCCCGACGTGATCGCCAATTCGGGCGGCGTGACCGTGTCCTACTTCGAATGGGTGCAGGACTTCTCCAGCTTCTTCTGGACCGAAGACGAGATCAATGTCCGCCTGGACAAGATCATCACCGGCGCCTTCAAGGGCATCTGGGAGACCTCGGAACAGCACCGCATCCCACTGCGCACTGCCGCCTTTGTGGTGGCCTGCACGCGAGTGCTGGAAGCGCGCGAGGAGCGCGGGCTCTATCCTTGAAGCCCAGCCGGCTCAGTGGCCGGCCGGCTCGCAGACTCGCTCAGCCAACTGCCGGGCGAGCACGCGCAGCTCCGGCACGGCCGTGGCTTCCCAGTACTCGGCCCTCAGCAGGGGGCCGATGTAGAACAGCCCAGCCTGCGGCTTGGCCGTCGCATCCTGCAGGCGCAGGCGGCCGTCGACCCGCAGCCCCAGCCCGAGCGGGCAGGGCAGCAGGCGCCCCTGCTGCTGCAGCTGCCACAGCAGTGGCGAGCTGCGCGCATCGATGCGCGAGCCCGGCCCAGAGCAGTTGATCACGCGCTGCGCGTCGAAGACCTGCAGCGCGCCGCCGCCACGCGGCCTCCAATGCAGGCGCAGCGCGCCGTCGGCACGCTGCTCGACGGACTGCAAACGTCCGGCACGCCGCTGCAGCTGTGCGCTGTGCTGCATGGCCTCCAGCTGAGCGATGGCCGAAGGCGCGGCGCGGTGGCGATGCACATCCCAGTGAACCTGCAGATGGCGCAGGAAGCGCGCCCGATCGCTCAAGGACAGTTGCTGCCACAGTGCCGGCGTGTGAGCACGCAAGGCGCCGAACACATCGCGCCAGTCGCAGCCGGCATCGGTAGCAGCGCGCAACTCCGTGCGCAGGCGGCGCACGCGCTGACGCAGGCTCAGCCCGGGCGCCAGCAAGGCCGGGCTCAGGACCCAGTCGGGGGGCGGCAGTTCGTTGGCGCGATGACCGAGCGGCGCCAGGCCGCGCCGCGACAGCGCCAGCACCACCCCGCGATGGCCGCGCTGCCGCAGCGACAGCAGCACATCCAGCATGGTCAGGCCGCTGCCGATCAAGGCCACGCTGGCATCGGCCGGCAGGCCATCCAGGGCCTCGGCCGCCCAGGGATCATTGGCATACAGCGGGGCTGGCAGCTCGGCCAGCGCGGGCAGCGGCGGACTGGGCGCGAAATGCCCCAGTGCCAGCACGACGCGATCGAAGTCAGCCGTGCCCGTGCGGCCGTCCACACTGTCCCGCCAGACCAGTTGCTGCCGACCAGCGTCCAGCGGCTGCAGGCGCTCGACCCTGGCAATGCAGGTGTTCAACTTCACCTGCGGATGATCCAGCGCGGCCTGCTCCAGGCTCTGCTGCAGATACTGCCCGTACAGGCGCCGCGAGACGAAATCGGCGCCTGCTGCCGCCTCGCCGCGGGCTTGCAGCCAGGCCAGAAAGTGCTGCGGGTCCTCCGGGTACAGGCTCATGCGCGCCGCCGGCACGTTCAGTGCGTGCTCCTGCGACTGCGTGCCGTAAGCCAGACCGCGCGCCCAGGCACCGGAAGCATTGAACAGCGTCAGCGTGCTGCCAGCAGGCAGCCACTTCAGCAGCTGGCAGGCCACCGCCACGCCGCTGAATCCGGTTCCCACAATCGCCACTTGCATCTGCCATGCTCCCTTGCTGCTGGCCAGACCTTGTGCGTCTCTCTTGTGTCTCATCTGTCAGCCCTGGCGATCCGCATTCTAGGGACCGTGCCACCGCCGGCCTGGGCCAGGCGTCGGGGCCTGGCCCGCTACACTGCCTGCATGAGTCAAGAAGCCCAGCAATTCGATGCCGCGCGAGCGGTCGAAATGGCCCGCCGCGCGCTGCAGATCGAGGCCGATGCGCTAAGCGCCATCTCGCCCCGGCTGGGTGAGGACTTCGCCAGCACGGTGAAGGCCGTGCTCGCTTGCAGCGGGCGCGTGGCTGTGATGGGCATGGGCAAGAGCGGCCATGTCGGCCGCAAGATCGCCGCCACGCTGGCCTCCACCGGCACGCCGGCGCTGTTCGTGCACCCGGCCGAAGCCAGTCACGGCGACCTCGGCATGGTGACAGCCAAGGACGTGGTGCTGGCCCTGTCGAACTCGGGCGAGAGCGACGAACTCAATGCCGTGTTGCCGGTGCTCAAACGCCTGGGCGTCACCATCATCGCGATGACCGGCCGGGCCGAATCCAGCCTGGCGCGTCATGCCGATTGGGTGCTGGACAGTGGCGTGGCCCAAGAGGCCTGCCCGCTGAACCTCGCGCCCACGGCAAGCACGACAGCGCAGATGGCGCTGGGTGATGCGCTGGCCGTGGCGCTGCTGGATGCACGCGGCTTCAAGCCCGAGGACTTCGCACGCTCGCACCCCGGCGGCGCTTTGGGCCGCAAGCTACTGACCCATGTCCGCGATCTGATGCGCAGCGGCGACGCATTGCCGCGCATCGCGCCCGAGGCGGGGTTCAGCGAGTTGCTGCGCGAGATGGCGGCCAAGGGACTGGGCGCGGCCGTGGTGGTCGACGCCGAGGACCGCGTGCAGGGCATCTTCACCGACGGCGACCTGCGCCGCCTGATCGAGCGCGGCCAGGACCTGCGCGCGCTGAAGGCCGGCGATGTGGCCTCACCCAAGCCGCGCACCGTGGCGGTGGATGCGCTCGCAGTTGATGCCGCCGACCTGATGGAAGAGGCGCGCATCACGCTGGTGCTGGTGGTCGATGCCCAGAGCAAGCTGCTGGGCGCGATCAGCATCAACGACCTGATGCGCGCGAAAGTGATCTGATGGCCACGCTGACGCCAACGCTGCGCTTCCCGACCGAGTTGCTGCTCAAGGCCCAGGGCCCGGGTCTGGGCCTGAAGGCGGCCATCTTCGATGTGGACGGCGTGCTGACGGACGGCCGCATCTACATCGGCGAACAGGGTGAGAGCTTCAAGGCCTTCTCGACGCTCGACGGCCATGGCCTGAAGCTGCTGGACCAGGGCGGCATCACGCCCATCATCATCACCGGCCGCGATTCGCCGGCAGTGCGGCGACGCGTGGCCGATCTGGGCCTGAAGCATGCCGTCTACGGCGCCAAGGACAAACTGGCCGTGGCCCGGCCGCTTATTGACCAGCTCGGCCTGGCCTGGGCCGAGGTGGCGGCCATGGGCGATGACTGGCCCGATCTGCCGCTGATGACACGGGCCGGTTTTGCCTGCGCACCCGCCCAGGCGCACGCCGAGGTCAAGGCCATCGCCCACCACATCACGGCGGCAGCCGGCGGGCATGGCGCAGCGCGTGAATGCTGCGACCTGCTGCTGATGGCCGCCGGCCGCTACGCCGCGCTGCTGAACGGCCACCTCGACACGCTGGACGGAAGCTCGCGCTGATGGTCACCTTGGCGCCCCCGCCCGCTCCGGCGCAGCCCCGCCTGTCGCGTTCCTGGCTGTGGCGCCTGCAGTCGCTGCTGTCGGCCTATCTGCCGCTGCTGCTGATGGCGCTGCTGGCCGCCGGCAGCTGGTGGCTGGTGAAGAACACGCCGGTGCTCGAAGGCCCGACCGAGCCGGTGCCGCCGCGTCACCAGCCGGACTATCTGATGCAGGGCTTCGAGTTGCAGCGCTTCGACAGCGAAGGCGCGCTGCGCTTTCGCATCGAGGGCCGCGAGATGCGCCACTACCCTGACACCGACACCATGGAGATCGACGGCGTGCGCCTGCGCGGCCTGGGTGCCGACGGGGCGGTGACCGAAGCCACGGCGCTGCGTGCGCTCTCGAATGCCGATGGCAGCGAGCTGCAGCTGCTCGGCGAGGTCCGCGTCAGGCGCCTGGAGCTGGGTCCGAACAAGGCGCTCTCCACCGTCCCGCAGCTTGAGATCGAAGGCGAGTTCCTGCATGCCTTCCTGAACCGTGAACTGCTGCGCTCGCACCTGCCGGTGAAGCTGCGCTACAGCGGCGGCGAGGTGCGCGCGCAAGGCATCGAATACGACCATCTGCATGGCCAGCTGCGGTTCACCGGCCATAGCACGGCCCGCTTCGAGCCGCGGCGCCCGCCGCCGGGCCGCTGACATGACTGCCAAGCTCGTCTACATCACCGGCGCCTCCAGCGGCATCGGCCAGGCGCTGGCCCTGCATTACTACCGGATGGGCTGGCGACTGGCCCTGGTGGCGCGGCGCAGCGCAGAACTGCAGGCCTGGGCCGAGGCGCAAGGACTCAGCGCCGACCGTTTTGCCATTCACGCCGCCGATGTGTGCGACATCGACGCCATCACCGCTGCTGGCCGCGCCTGCATCGCCGCGCAAGGCCTGCCCGATGTGGTGATCGCCAATGCCGGCATCAGCATCGGCATGGACACCGCCATCCTCCAGGACCTCGAGGTGATGCGCCGCATCTATGCCACCAACAACATCGGCCTGGCCGCCACCTTCCAGCCCTTCCTCAGCGCGATGCGTCAGCGCGGCAGCGGCACGCTGGTGGGCATCGCCAGCGTGGCCGGCATCCGCGGCCTGCCGGGCCATGCGGCCTACTGTTCCAGCAAGGCAGCGGTCATCAGTTATTGCGAGAGCCTGCGCGGCGAGTGCCGCTCGGACGGCATCCGCGTCGTGACCCTGCTGCCAGGCTATATCGATACGCCGCTGACGCGGCAGAACCGCTACCGCATGCCTTTCCTCATGCAGCCCGAAGACTTTGCCGCCCGGGCTTTCGCCGCGATCGACGCAGGCGCCAGCTATCGCGTCATCCCCTGGCAGATGGGCGTGGTGGCCAGGTTGATGAAGGCCCTGCCCAACGCTTGGTTCGACCGCCTGCTGGCGGGCCGGCCGCGCAAGCACCGGCAGGGCGAGTAGCCGCACCGCGTTCGAGCGGTGCCTGGTGTGAGCAGCCAGTCATCCAGAAGTGCAAAAGGCGCCCGAGGGCGCCTTTTGTTTTGCATTCACCAACCCTTGTCATCCAAGGGTCAGTGAGCCGGTCTGTGCTGGGTTGGCTTAGTAGCCACCGCCACCCGAGCGACCGCCGCCGTAGCCGCCGCCGCCGCCGGAACGGCCACCGCCGCCACCGCCGTAGCCACCACCGCCGCCGCCGCCGTAGCCGCCGCCACCGCCGGAGCGACCGCCGCCGCCACCGAAGCCGCCGCCGCCGGAACGGCCACCGCCGCCGCCGAAGCCGCCCGGACGCTCTTCACGAGGACGAGCCTCGTTGACGACGATCGCGCGGCCTTCCAGCGCTTGACCGTTCATGCCGTTGATGGCGGCTTGCGCCTCAGCGTCCGAACCCATTTCCACGAAGCCGAAGCCCTTGGAACGACCGGTGTCGCGGTCCATCATGACCTTTGCAGAAGTCACTGTGCCGAACTGACCGAATGCTTCTTGCAACGACTCGTCACGCACGCTATAGGCCAGATTGCCTACGTAAAGCTTGTTTCCCATGGGGAAGCCCTTTCAATACCAAAAAACCATGTGGAGCTTCTCCATCGTGAACCATTCAAGCGAGGGTGCGGCTGCCAGACACAGGTAAACGATTATGGTTGAACGGTCCAGCGGCGCGCAAAGCGGCAGCGCCGACTGTTGTTTTTCAGCTCCGAGAGGAAACCCGCGCCCAGGCCATGCCAGGCCGTGGCGGCGCCAGCAAGCCTCTGACTATGATCGCGCCCCATGAACTCAGCACCCCGCATCGTCAGCCTCGTGCCCTCGCTGACCGAACTGCTGGTGGCTCTGGGCCTGGCGCCGTGGCTGGTCGGACGGACCGGTTTTTGCATCCATCCTGCCGATGCGCTGCGCAGCGTCCCCAAGATCGGGGGCACCAAAGATGTGAATCTGGCCAAGCTGCGCCAGCTCGCGCCCACGCATGTGCTGGTCAATGTGGACGAAAACCGGCTTGAGACCGTTGAGGCGATCCGCGGCTTCGTGCCCAACGTGCTGGTGACGCATCCGCTGGCCCCCGCGGACAACCTGGCCCTGCTGGAGCAGATGGTCAGCACCTTCGCCGAACTGCCCGGGGTGCATGACAGCGCAGCCCGGCTTGCGGATGAGCTGCGGACTGCGCTGGCCCGCTGTGCGGCCAGGCCCTGGCCTGAGCAGCGGGTGCTGTACCTGATCTGGCGCGAACCCTGGATGACGGTGGCGCGCGACACCTATATCGCACGCATGCTGGAGCAGGTCGGCTGGCGCAGCTGGCCAGCGGTGGAAGGCGGCAGCACAGGCGCAGCGCGCTATCCGGTGCTGCAAGGCGATGAGCCCTGGCTCGCCCACATCGACCAGGTCCTGCTCAGCTCGGAGCCCTATCGCTTCACCCAGCAGCACCTGCCGCTGGCGCAGGCCCTGTGTCCGCAGGCCCGTGTGCGCCTGGTCGATGGCGAGCTGCTCAGCTGGTACGGCCCGCGTGCTGCGCCGGGTCTGGACTATCTGCGCGCGTTGGCTGAGGCATAGTTGCCCCAATACTCAAGCGCCGCCTGCTGCGGCAGCATCCCCGGATGGATCTCTACAAGCCCCTGGTCGCCCTGCTCGCCATCGTCAACCCGATCGGCGTGGTTCCCTTCTTCATTCACTTCACGCAGAGCTTCACCAAGGCGCAGCGCCAGCACACCATCCTGGTGAGCGCTTTCACGGCTTTCGTCGTGATCGCGATCAGCGCACTGGCTGGCCTGAAGGTGATCGAGTTCTTCGGCATCTCGCTGGCCAGCTTCCAGGTCGGCGGCGGCACGCTGCTGCTGATCAGCTCGCTGCAGATGCTCAATGCCCAGCCCGCCGAAGGCCGCAAGGAAGACGTTTCCGAGGGCGCAGACAAGGTGAATGCCGGCGCCAGCATCGCGGTGGTGCCACTGACCATCCCCTTGCTGACCGGCCCGGCCACGATCTCCACCATGGTGATCTATGCCGAGAAGACCCGCCACTGGTGGGAACTGGGCGTGCTGGTGGGCTATGGCGTCGTCGTCGCCCTGGTGACCTTCATCGTGTTCTCGGCCTCAGGCCGGATTGCCCGCGTGCTGGGCCAGACAGGCATCAACATCATGACCCGGCTGATGGGCCTGATCCTGGCGGCCCTGGCCGTCGAGTTGCTGGCCGACGGACTCACCAAGCTGTTCCCCATCCTGGCCTCGCATCTGGCGCGCTGAGCTCCACTCCATGTACGACTACATCATCGTCGGTGCCGGCACCGCAGGCAGCCTGCTGGCCAATCGGCTCAGCGCAGACCCGAGCAAACATGTGCTGCTGCTTGAGGCCGGTGGTCACGACGACTACCACTGGATCCACATTCCGGTCGGCTACCTCCACTGCATCGGCAATCCGCGCACCGACTGGCTCTACCAGACCGAGCCCGATGCGGGGCTGAACGGCCGCAGCCTGCGCTATCCGCGCGGCAAGGTGCTGGGCGGCTGCTCCAGCATCAACGGCATGATCTATATGCGCGGCCAGTCGCGCGACTACGAGGCCTGGGCCGATGCCACCGGCGAGGACGCCTGGCGCTGGGATCAGGTGCTGCCTTTCTTCAAGCAGCATGAGAACCACTGGCGGCTTGACGCTGCCGCCGGCGTCAGCGATGCCTTCAAGGCCCTGCATGGCCATGGCGGTGAATGGCGGGTCGAGAAGCAGCGCCTGTCCTGGGGCATCCTGGATGCCTTTGCGCAAGCGGCCCAGCAGGCCGGCATTCCAGCCACCGAGGATTTCAACGGCGGCAACAATGAGGGCGTAGGCTATTTCGAGGTCAACCAGCGCAAGGGCTGGCGATGGAACACTGCCAAGGCCTTCCTGCGTCCCACCTGTTTTGGCCGACCCAACTTCGAACTCTGGACCGGCGCTCAAGTGCAACGTCTGGTTCTCACGCGCGCCGACGGGCAGCTGCACTGCGGCGGCGTCATGGTGAGGACGCCAAGCGGCCCGCAGACCGCGCTGTTGAATCCGGGCGGTGAGGTACTGCTGGCGGCTGGCGCCATCGGCTCGCCGCAGCTCTTGCAGCTGTCTGGCATCGGCCCGGCAGCACTGCTGCTGCAGCATGGCATCGAGGTGAAGCAAGATCTGCCTGGCGTCGGTGCCAATCTGCAGGACCATCTGCAGATCCGCGCGGTGTTCAAGGTGCAGGGGACCCGGACGCTCAATACGCTGGCCAGCAGCCTGTGGGGCAAGGCAAAGATCGGCTTGGAGTACGCCCTCAAGCGCAGCGGCCCGATGAGCATGGCGCCTTCACAGCTGGGCGCCTTCACGCGCAGCACACCGGACAAGCTCTGGCCCGATCTGGAGTACCACGTGCAGCCGCTGTCGCTGGACGCCTTTGGCGAACCGCTGCATGACTTCAACGCCATCACCGCCAGCGTCTGCAATCTGAACCCCAGCAGCCGCGGCAGCGTTCAGATCCGCTCGGCAGACCCTGAGCAGGCGCCGGCCATCGCGCCCAACTACCTCAGCACCGAGGAAGACCGCCGCATCGCCGCTGACAGCCTGCGGCTGACCCGGCGCATCGTCGCGCAGCCGGCCCTTGCGGCTTACCAGCCCGAGGAATACAAGCCGGGTCCGCAATACCAGAGCGACGAGGAACTGGCACGCCTGGCCGGCGATATCGCGACCACCATCTTCCACCCGGTGGGCAGCTGCAAGATGGGGCGTGACGATGACCCGACGGCCGTCGTCGACGCCCACCTGCGCGTGCGCGGCCAGGGCGGGTCGATTCGCGGGCTGCGGGTGATCGACGCCAGCGTGATGCCCACCATCACCAGCGGCAACACCAACTCGCCGACGCTGATGATCGCCGAGCGCGCCGCTGCCTGGATCAAGGCCGGCAGCTAGCCGCCGGCCTGCTCACGGCGCTCAGGCCGCGAAGCGCTCTTCCAGATAGGCCAGCAAAGTGCGGATGGTCTGCGCCTCGCCACCGATCGGGCGGCCGGGACGCGCCGTGTCGTTCCAGGCGAACAGGTCGATGTGCAGCCAGTCCTGGTTCTCGGGCACGAAGTACTCGAGGAACAGCGCGGCGTTGATCGCGCCGGCCAGCGCGCTCTTGCCGGTGTTGACGATGTCGCCGACGGTGCTCTCGATGCCGGCCTTGTAGGGCGCCCACAGCGGCATGTGCCACAGCGGATCGTCCAGCTTCATGCCAAGGTCGACCAGATCACGCGCCGTATCGTGGTGCTTGGCGAACAGCGCCGGCAGTTGCGCACCCAGCGCCACACGTGCCGCACCGGTCAGCGTGGCCAGGTCGATGATCAGCTCGGGCTTGCTCTCGCTGGCATAGGCCAGTGCGTCGCTCAGCACAACGCGGCCTTCGGCATCGGTATTGCCAATCTCGATGTGCAGGCCCTTGCGGGTCTTGAACACATCGCCCGGGCGATAGGCATTGCCCGCGATCGAGTTCTCCACCGCAGGAATCAGCAGCTGCAGGCGCACCGGCAGCTTCAGCGCCATCACCAGCGTGGCCAGGCCCAGCGCATTGGCCGCGCCGCCCATGTCCTTCTTCATCTGGCGCATGCCCTCGGCGCCCTTGATGTCCAGGCCGCCGGTGTCGAAGCAGACGCCCTTGCCGACGATGGACAGCAGCGGGTCCTTGGGCTTGCCCCAGTTCAGCTCGATCAGGCGTGGCGCGCGCGTGCTGGCGCGGCCCACCGCATGGACGGCGGGGAAGTTCTGCTTCAACAGCGCATCGCCGACGATCTGCTTGAAGCTGGCGCCATGCTGCTTGGCCACCATCTGCACGGCCTTGGCCAGCTCCTCCGGGCCCATGTGCTCAGCGGGCGTGTTGACCAGATCGCGGGTGGCAGCCATGGCCGTGGCCTGCGCCAGACCGCGCTGAGCCGCCGGGCTGGGCGTCAAGAGCAGCTCGGCCGGCGGGCGCTTGCGCGGCTTGTACAGATCGAACTGGTAGGCGCCTAGCTCCCAGGACAGTGCGGCCGCTTCGTCGTCAACTGCCAGGCCGTCATCGGCCAGGTGATAGCGCCCCTCGGGCAGCGCCTGCGGCAGTGCCGACAGGGCGAATGGATGGCTTGCATGCGCCACACCCGCGAAGACCTGGCCGAGCTTGCCGTCGGCAGCCGGCACCAGCGCATGGCTGTCCGGCGCGCCGGTGAAACCCACAGCGGCCAGCCAGTGACGGGTCGGGGCAGGCAGCTTCGGGATGAGCGCCTGGAACGCCTGGCGGTCGACCACGGTAATGGCGACGCTGGCGACAGAGGGGGACTTCTTGAGTTGCACGGTCATGAGGGTATGGACGGTGACGGATTGAGACAGGCATTGTCGCTGGCGTTATAAAGAAGCGAGCAACCCTTGAGAGTGCGGACATGAAGTACACACGCATTGCGCGGCTGGCGGGCCTGCTCGGCGCCAGCCTGACGGGCACCGAGGCCCTGGCGGGCCGACCGCTGGTGACCGAGGACGCCGCCGTGCTCGAAGCACGCGACTGCGAATGGGAGAGTGCCGCCGTCTGGACCAGCAGGCGCGGCCAGCCACGCATCAGCGACCAGGCCACGCAGTTGGGCTGCGGCATCGGCTTCGATACGCAGATTGCCCTGGCGGCCGGGCGCAGCCGCAGCGACGGCGCCAACGCGCGCAGCCTGAGCCTGTCCGGCAAGACCGCCCTGCGTGACGGCGGCGAGCAGGGCACGGCGCTCACCCTGGCCTGGGGCATCGTGGGTAGCCAGCCTGCAGGAGCCCGCCTCAGGCAAGAGCTGACCTTCCTGAACCTGGCCGCCAGCCAGCCTTTGCCGCAGGGTGTCACCGGCCACGCCAACCTGGGCGTGACGCACAGCCGATCGGAGCGGTCCAGCCGGGTCAGCTGGAACCTGGCCCTGGAGTGGGCCCAGCTGCCCGGCCTGGACTGGATGGGCGAGGTCTACGGCGCCGAGCGCGACAAGCCCTGGCTGGGGCTGGGCTGGCGCTGGACACCCGGCCGGGACTGGAGCCTCAATTCATCCTGGGCGACCCAGTATCAGACGCCCCGGGCCAGGCTCTTCAGTTTCGGCATCAAGCTGGCGTTCTGAGCCTCAGCGGCGGCCCCGGCAAAATTTGCGTCTGGCCTGTCAACCAAGCCCGCTGAGGCGGCGTTGTCTGCTCAATCGCGTCGCTTCAATCGGCGCCAGATTGTGAAAAGGGCAGAACGCCATGAAGTCTCAGCATCACACCGAATCGCAGCCCCGCCGCATGCCGGCGCCCGAGTGGCAGCTCGACAAGGGCCGCAAGCACGAAGCCTTCGAAACCACCCCGCTGGGTTGCGACCGCCGCAGCCAAGCCCGCGCCATCCGCTTCGATCGCAAGCGCTGATTGACTATTCCAGATAGCATGCGCTAACTTGCTACGACTTCCGATGCAGCAAGTGGCGCCAGCAGCAGCGCCAGATCCTCGGGCGTGAACTTGGCAGCCTCGGCTGCATCGCTGCCCACCACCGCTTCCGCCAGCGCCTCCTTGCGGGCCTGAAGCTCCAGCATCCGCTCCTCGATGCTGCCCGCCACCACCAGCTGATAGACGAACACCGGCTTGTCCTGGCCAATGCGGTGGGCGCGCGCACTCGCCTGCGCCATCACCGCCGGGTTCCACCAGGGGTCGACGTGGATGATCGCGTCGGCCGCCGTCAGGTTCAGGCCCACGCCCCCGGCCTTCAGGCTGACCAGCATCAGCGGCACTTCCAAAGCCTGGAAGCGCTGCACGATCTCGCCACGATGTGCGGCGTCGGTCGCGCCCGTCAGGCTCAGCCAGGGCAGCCCCAGCCGCTCCAGCTCGGCCGCGATCAGGTCCAGCATTTCGGTGAACTGCGAGAACACCAACACCCGCCGCCCGGCTTGCAGCAGCTCCGGCAGCATCTCGGCCAGCAGTTCCAGCTTGGCGCGCTCCAGGCCCGGCGCCGGCGACACTCCCTTCAGCAGCAGCGGATCGCAGCAGACCTGACGCAGCTTCAGCAAGGCATCCAGCACGCTGATCTGCGACGCGCCGAAACCCTGACGTGCCAGCACCCGGCGCACCTGCGCGTCGGCGGCCACGCGCACACTTTCGTAGAGCTCCTTCTGGCGCCCCTGCAGCGCCACCCGACGAGTGACCACGCTCAAGGCCGGCAGCTCCGCCGCCACCTCGGTCTTGCGCCGCCGCAGGATGAAAGGCCGCACCCGACGCGCCAATGCTTCGGCATGCAGGCTGTGGCCTCCTTCCTCGATGGGCTTGCGCCAGCGGCGCGCAAAGCTGCGCGCATCCCCCAGCAGACCA
>PNNH01000055.1 GCA_013824165.1 Methylibium sp.
TACATCACCAGCATCGATCACCAAAAGCTGTCCGAGTTTGATGCGTGGCGCATCGCAAAACTGAAGAGGACGCCCGCGCAGTCAACGCTGAAGACGCACAACGCGGCTCTGCGCAGGGTCTACGACGAAGCAGTCATCCGCAAGTGGATGACACCCGGGCAGATCCCCGTGCTGTCTTCGGCTGCCGGTGTTCCAGCCTCGCGTCGCGACTACTTCACGATCGAGGAGGTCGAGAAGATTCGCAACGCTTTTCCGGAGTGGATCGCCGAGCGCAATAGCGAGAAGACTCGTCAGATCCGCGAGTTGCTGTTCTTCTACTTCAACGTGGCTGTTCACACGGGCCTACGGCCGGGCACCGAAATGGACAACTTGCGCTGGAACGACGTTCAGGTGCGCGAAGACCATGTCGTGATCACCGTGCGCAAAGGCAAGACTACCCTGCACACGGGCAACCGGCATGTCGTCGGCAATCGCATCGTGCTGGAAATGATGCTGGACATGCTGCAAAGATGGCAGGGTGATCGCGATGTTGAAGTTCCCGATGACTGGAATCCGCTCGTCTTCCAGTTGCCAGAAGGCAGCTCGACGGAGCTTCTAACGCGAAATTTCACTGCATTGCTGAAGCGTTTGAAGCTGGACAACGGTGCTGGGGGCAAGAGAACGCTGTACTCCCTCCGGCACACCTACATCACGCACATGATCTTGGACGGCGTGCCGGCCAATGTCATCGCGAAACAGTGCGGAACCAGCGTAGCCATGATCGAGCAGCACTACAGCCACATCACCTCGTTGATGTACGCAAAGGAGCTAGCCGGTGGCGAAGGGAAGCACCTGACCCGGCTCATTAACCAGTACGCAGATCTGAGCTGAGCGGTAGGCGCGATCACTGTCCAGCGCCTACCTCATCCGGGCAGTAGTTCGCCAAAACTCTGTAGGCCCCATTCTTTGCTCGATGTGAAAGGCGTTGGCTAGGTTGTCGCCTACTCACATTGACCCCTCTTGACGTTTCATCTTGTTGGGGCCAATTCGTGAACTAGTTCACGAACGGCGCACAAATGAGAATTCAGATCCACGCCAAAAGCCAGGGTAAACCATGAAACGCGAGGCGCTGTCGGAGCAAAAGTGAATACAGCGGTACGCATTCTTTGACTAAGCAAGGGGCCTGGACACGGGTCCGAGAGCATCGCGAAACTGCGACACATCACAGCGAGCCGCCTCGCAATCCTGCAAGACGAAGCAAAGCTGACATTGGGTCAGTTGAGCCGCTGCATTGCCGTGATGCTTTTCAAGGATCATCTATGTCTCAAACCATTCAACCCATCAAGACCGTTAAGACCACGGCAAGTCGTCCGCGCGTTGAAGTCATGTCACCCGCCGGATTCGACCTGGACGAATCTGTCCTCAAGCTCGGGCAACTTCGTCAACGAGCGACAGAGATTGACCAGCAGTTCACTGTCATGGGTCGGAACGCCATGATTGACCTGATGAGCAAGCTCTATGTCATTTGGCATGCAGCAAAAGCTTCCGGGCGCTTCGATGCCTTCCTCGGCAACATCAAAAGTGCCCTGCTGGCCGAGGGACACGAGCTGCGCAAAAAGAACGACGACAGCGGACTCCTTGTCCGATATATCTTCAGCGGCACCCAGCTAGACCATAAGCAGATCCACGTCTATGGGCGCTCTATCGATGTGGCGTACGAAAAGGGCACGCCGGCTGACGGCTTCGCCGACCTGATTCGCAAGACCAAAAATGGTTTTGAGGGGCTGCGAGCGGAGGGGGCAGGGCAGCAAGACGCAAGTGCCAAACAGGCCATCGCTCTGAGTGCTTGTCGTGCTGAGCCGACCGCTGCCGTCTCCGAAGAGATCAATTGGGTCGACGGCGAGTCATTTCAGATCCTGCTCGCGATCAAGGATGACGGCGGCAAGACGAGCCTGAAATATGTCCCGTTCTCTCGCGAGCAGCAAGAGGCGATGCTGGTCCAAATCCATCGTTGCTTCAAGAAGGCTAAGCAGACGCCAAAGCCCAAGAAGCCAAGCAAGTTGCAGCGAGACTTGCTGGCTGGCTTCGAGGCCGAAGTGGCAACCAAGCAGGCGCGGGTGCGTCAGCTGGAAATCGAGGAATGCATGGCAGTTAAGGGTAGCGAACAGGCGGGGGCAAAGAGCCAGGAGCTTGAGTTCGCAAAGCAGCTTCTCTCGGCGGCTCAGTCGACTGTCGACACGCTGAAAGCTTCTTTCGGCCTCTGAACTTTCTTGAAGAAAGGAAGGGGTGCGCATATACGCGCACCCCTGACCTGCTATGAAGCTCGCTACTTTCCTTTACGACATTGTGGACATCGTGAATGCCGCGCGCCCCGAGATCAATGCAGTCAGGCTCAGGGCGTCAGAGAGTCATTGCGATCTGTCGGCGCGTGATGGCGATCGAAACCCGCGTAGCGCGACTGTGGTGTTGTTCGCGCGAACACACGAAGTCGTGGAAGGCTTAGAGGCGCCTGTCACGTTCCACGCATTGGACAGCCTGAGTTCGATGCTCATGGCGCCAGGCATGAACCGACAGGACGTCACGGCGACTCTTACAAAGGACGGGAGGTCAGTGCAAGCTACGGCGGGCAGCTATGACTACTGTTTGCCGGTGCTCGACGATCGCCTGACGAATCAGAGCCTCGGCAAGGTCTTGCCGCTGAAGGTAGAAGTCACTTATCAGGTGCATTTCGAACCCAACCGTGTCGGCCTAGAACTGCTGAAGTACTGGCGCAAGGAGCTTGCTGATCACATTGTTGACGGTGAGCAGTTTGTGCCATACATCGACAACGGGCGCCTGATGTGCCAGCTTGGTAAGACACCCTTCGCGCACACAGTCTTCCCGCTGGCGGAGTTTGTGTCTGGCGATCTTCAGGCTGCGTACAGCTACCCGACAGGCATGTTCATTCGACTGGCCAGCCTGGTGATGCAGTCGAGAAGCGCCGTGGTGAGTTTCAGTGCGCAAGGCTTATGCCGAGTCCAGGTCGAAACGGACTGCGCGATCTATAACTTTTTGCTGCCAGGAACAGAGCGTTGAAAGGCGGGAAGAGTTGCCAGCCCGTCAGGCCGTTGGGCTGCGCGGTCAAGCCAGTTCCACAGCCCGTCGCTTCATGTCGTCATTGACATCAATGTAGGCTTGGGTCGTGCTAATGCTGCGATGACCTGCTAGGGCAGCAAGTACGCGAACGCCGACACCCTTGGCGGCGAGGTTGGTGATGAAGGTGCGGCGGCCGGAATGGCTGCTAGCGCCATCGATGCCGGCGCGGCGATAGAGCCACAGGAAGTGCTGGCAGAGTGTGTTGGCGGTGAAGTGGTCGCGCTTCTGGGTGCGGAACAGCGGCAGCTGCTCTTGGTCACGGCGCTTGAGCGTCTTGACATAGGTGCTGAGCTCTCGCCTTAGCTTTTCGCCAACGAACACGACCCGGGCATGTCCACCCTTGACCTGCTCGGCAGCGAGCTGGAATTCCCTTTTTATCGAGCCGTCCGCAGCGACAACGTCGTTGAAGTTGAGTGCCGCAACTTCGCTGACACGCAGGCCGGCGTAGTACGTCATCAGCAGCATCGCCCGGTCCCGCGCAGCGTGTCGCCCAAGCGCCGCGAAGTCTAAAACCCGCTTTAGCTCTCGCTCTGTCAGCGTCTTTGCTTGCCCCACCTCAGTCCCCTTTCATGACCCAAACCAATGAATGGCACGCGGACAAGTGTGTGCTCTTTGGTTTCGATCTGCGACCTGAACTTGTCCAGGCCCCGATCTCTATGTAGATCAAAGAGATAGCTGTGAAACCACATCAAATGCGTATTTCCTTTGGTTCGACTGCGGCGTGGCCGCAGTTGTCGATGTTCCAGATCACGGGGCGACGCTTTAAAACGCCCTATGCGCGTGCGCAGATGCTTCTCGCTACCCGAGCATCCGGGACGCTACTTGCGCGTGCTGTGCAGCGTTTTGCTCTATCAGCTATGCCCAAGTCGCAATCTCCTGCGCTGCGGGCTACGACTCAGAATCTTCAGTCAAGGCAGCAGCACTACGGGCACATACGCGCCCGATTACGGGAACCACTTGCGCTAGCTTCAGCCTGCTGCAAATGCGTCGTATGGGATCTGCGTGTTCTCAAAATCCCAGACTTCCGTGTTCCCTCTTGCCTGAGCTTCTTTCAGGCTATACCCAATCCAGCCCTGCGCGGCGGAGGTGTTGCCTGCTACGGACTGGAAGCAGATGTCGTCGCGCTGCCCTGCCTTGTTCACCCAGCAATCGCGAACCTCGCCATACAGCTCGGCATCGCTCAGTTCTGAAGGCAAGTTGCCAAAGGAAAAGTTGTAGTGGAGCGTCAGGTGCGGGTCAGAGGTGACCAAGCTCCCTTCAAGCGTTGCGATGATCAGCGGCTGGAATAGCTGTGGCTTGCGTCTTGCCCTTGGCCCATACAGTCGACTGTTCAAGCAGTTCCGGAAGTGGCGACAGTCCCTTTTGGCCTTTGCGATCGCGCCCTCCATCTGCATAGCGGTTAAGCCGTACGTCATGCACGCCGTGTGTGCCACTGCAATGTGTGTGACGTGCTGGGCTTGCTGGCTAAGAAACTCGGCAATTGACTGTCCGATTTGGATGGAAGAGCTGTTCATGCAGCTATTTATCTGCCCGGCTCGTCTTGGAGCGTCTTTTTGATCCCTGGGCAACCATGAGTCCCGGCAGCATGGTCGGACACCGGTCGCAGAGATTTCTTGAAGAAAGCACACTTGTCCTAACACGTTCAACAAAGGAGTTAGGAAATGAGTGCACTGGCAAAACTCAAGCTTGTGAGCGCCGCGCGAGATCGCAAGTCGCCCGAGGTTCTGCGTCGCAACAAGCTGACTGGGAAACTGGACCATCAAATTTCTGCCGCGAAGGCTGCAATCGCAGGCGACACCTACGCTGCCAAACGCGTGGAATTTGTTCAAGACTCCGAATCTGGCCAGCGGCGCCAGGTCGAGATGGCTGTTCGCGTGAAGCCGTGGTGGTGGAAGTCCGCGAGCGGGAAGCTGATGCTGGCTTTGCGCTACGGTGCGCGGCCCATCGAACTGGCCAAGGGCAAGAACGCCATCGAGGTTGCCAGCATGGGTGACTTGGTTGCGGCTATGGAAGCCGTAAGGGACGCAGTTCAGGCCGGCGAACTGGATGCGCAGATCGAGCAGGCCAGCGGCTCCCTGCGCGATGGCTTTGCCAAAAAGAAGTGAGCCCGCGATGAAGACCTACCGTGCCATGGTGCGCGTCCCCCATCCGTCCGGTCTCGGCACCATGGTCGTTTGGGCAACCGTCACTGCGACTAGCCCGATTGCCGCGAAGGCGATGCTTGAAGCGCAATACGGGCGGGGTAGCGTTACGAGTAGTCCAATACCAGCCTAATTGACAAAAGGCGGTAATTCGCTATGTTCAATGTAGCGAAAGCGTCTTTTGATCCACTGTGGATGTGCCGCCTACCACGAGTGAACTTGTAGCCAAGTTCGATGCGATCTGCGAAGTGGCGAAAATTATTTGATGCGAAGAAGTTAGAGATTCGCTCAGCGACACAATAGCGTTTTGTAAGGCATGAGACCTCTCTAATTCTTGGCCACCGTCGTCAATTCCGTCTAGCAACATGAAACGGGGTAGCCGAAAGAATGGTAACTTGCTGCTGGCGGCCAAAAGCGCCAGGTGGAAGCAGTGCTTCAGTATTACCATGGAGCTTTCGGAAAATTGTCGTTGACCATTTACCGATACGCGATTCTCACTGAAGCTCCACGCTACAACGTCGGCACTAATGAATTCATCCTGTCTGGGTAGATCGTTTCGAAGTAAGCTAATCAGCTCGTCGAAAATTGCTTTATTGGCGGTGTGCTGCGAATCACTGTCACGATTTTCCAGCGCAGTTATTTGATCGGCGAGTTCTGAGTGCCTTGCTTGCAAGCGCGCCCTTTCGTCTTGCAACCCTTCAACTACCTCGGCTAGCCGCTGGTATTCAAGCAGTTGCTGCATGCGCTGATTCAGCGCGCCAATCTGTGCGCTGACAACTTCAATTTCTTGCTCTTGAGGCGCGCTCCACTCAACGGTGAGCGCATGGAACTCAGCCTCAGCCTTGTCCAGCTTTCGACGAATTTCGGGCAGCTCACGCCGAATCGTCTGCATTTGTGTGGCTCGACTGCTTTGTAGCTTTAACGATTCTGCTCTTTGAAGGGCGAGCTCGTTCTTCATTCGCAGGACTTGCGATGCGACTCCGTCACTATCTGCCTGATTCTTGCAAAGCGGACACGCGTCACTTCCAACGATGTCGTCAATCTTTGAAAAACAACACGGGCAGAAGTTGAAATTTACCCGCCCGAAATAGTTTCTTGTGGATTCAGAATCTTCTAGGGCTTGGATTCTTCGTTCAAGCTCAGATATGAATTGAGACGAATCCTTGTCTTCCAATTCTAATTCAGTGAGGCGCGCTGTTTTGGTTGCGAATTGCTGTTGGGAGCTAGTTAGTTCCGCTCTCAGGGTCGAAATTCTTGTGGCCGTAGCATCGCCGTCGACTGGTTGACTTCGACGCGCAGATTTTATCTCTACCAGGCGTTGCCGCAGCTGCGATATCTCCTCCGCAACCGTTGCTTGTTCCGCGCGGAGGAATTCGGTTGTGTTAGCTCCGCTTTGGCCAGTCTTTCCTAGAATTGAAAAAAGGTTTCTAAGGTCGGAAACCGCCCGGTCAAGATTGGCTTCGACGCTTTTTAGCTCCAGTTGCGCGTCATATAGGCCGTCGCTATACACACCACAAAGGTAGTTTCCGACTGTCTCCCTGATTAGCTGAGTATCGAATGGCTCAGCGCGAAATATCTCGTCATGAGGCGTGCGCTGGTCGACATACATCAGGCGAAGTATCTGATGCATCGTAATGTTTGCCGCACTTTCACCTCGAAGTTCAGGTAGTCCAAGAGCTCGAAAGAGAACTTGACTGAAACTTTCTTTAGACGCCGATCTTTGGTAAGGGTAGGTCTCCCATTGTGCGTAGCTCGCAGCCTCTGCCCCGGCTAGTGAACCCCAATACAGCTGAATAGGGTTGCGTCTGTTCTCGTTGATTGCGCGCCGTAGTGTCAATGGCGCTGCATTGACTTCTATTTCGAGTAACACATCGGTGCAAAGTAGCGCCTCATTTTTCCATGGGATAGATTCTCCACCCAATCCATAGAAAATAAAGTCCATCACGGTGGATTTGCCAGAGGCATTCTGGCCGCTTATTATGTTTACGCCTTCATGGAATTCGGCAAAGTAGGCGCACAATCCGCCCGCCATGACCTTCAGTTTTCTTACTTGTAAGTTTGGCTTAAAGAGCGTCATAGCGGAATTCCATTAGGCCACTTCTGTCTTTTAGACCGTTGGTGCCTTGGAGTGGGATATTTAATAGCTGATTTGCTATGTCCCGGAAAAAGAATTCTTCGCTATGCATGAGGGCTGTGCAGCGATCACTCAACTCGTGCGGGATGCTAGTAGCTGTTCTAGTGGCTTTGCCAGCTACTAACTCGCTCTGACTTAAAAAACCTGCGGCAGCCAAACACGCAAGCGCGCCTTCATGCGTGGGACGAAGGCTAAGGAATAGCCTGTTAGCGCTAATTGCTTCCCGGTATGGGTTGTGTGCTTTCTTCGCCAGCGCTCTTAAACCAGATAGCTCTTTAGGCAGCTTAAAGCTGGCGACAATAGACGGGAAGCAAAGGGAGAAGTCCAGGATTCGCAGAGAGTCGACCTCGATGCTGCGATGAGCCTCTAAGATCGTTAATACTCTAAAAATGCAGTGGTAGGCGTCAAAGGCTGGGTGGTAGACTAACATTGCAGCTAGTCCCACTTAATGTGGCAATTTCCTGCTAGGAAATAAAACAAAGCCTCAGATAACGTGGGATTTATACCCAAATCGCTTGGTTCGGCGGAAGAGGCGACAGGCTGTAAGACGTGCTCATATATTGCAGAATCTATTGCGAGCCGCGATGCCCCTGCTGCAATCAGTGGACGGATATGGTGATTGAACCGCGTGCGAATGTCGCCCAGCGTGTAGGCGAATATAGCTTGTGCAGTTTGGGAAGACTGAAAACGCATAATGCGCTTCATCGCGCGTTCTTTCGCTTCTTCAGCGTCACCCACGAGGTCGCTTCGCCCTGTATCTGCCAGCTTCTGCTCTAAAGATCTTGTTATTGCGGTGGCTGGTTTATTGAAGTAGTGCTGTAGATCTTCAATAAACTTCGTTTCTTCAACCGGCGAAGCCCCAGCCTCCGCTTTTAGTCGCTCGTACAAAACGGCGATCTGACTTCGAGGCTGGGGAAGATTATTTGTGACATTGACATCGCGGCCAGCGACGTGTCCCCCAGCGCTAACCTCTTTGAGCGTTGTCAGCTGCATCACGGGGTCGTCACTTGTTGATGTCGCGACCTGCCACGTCGCCGCCGGCGAATATGCCCTCTTGCCTCACGTTCTGTTTAGAACTCCGGACGCTGTGCCACTTGACTGTGATGCCGCCAGCCAGAGCACCAACGATGAACGAAACGATCTCGCTGAGGTATTCCATACGCCTCCCGTGCGCACTTTTGTCGCGTGAGGATAACGTAACCGTGTGTTTGCTGTATCCGGACATGCCAGGAGCTACCTAGTAGGCTCTGGCTGCAACGGCCCAGCGCAAGGTGCTCGTCCAGGCTCCATCGTTCACTGGTAAATACGTGCGGGAGAATGGAGGGCAGGATGAGACTGGAAGAGATCGAAGTCGCTAGCGCTGACAAGCGACGCGAACAACAGCTAAGAACAGGGGCGGCGGTGGCGGCTGCAAAGGCTGCGCAGCTCCGTACACAGGCGGACGACGCAGGCAGCAAAACAGTGAAGGACGCGCGGCAGGAGCGTCCAATCAAGCCAAAGCCACCATCCACTAAGACGATCAAGCCGAAGGCCTAGCGCCAGCGGCCGGGTGTCGAGAGAGGCCTGCACGAATGTCCTCTGACACGACATGTCCGGGAAATGGCGCCGATTTATTGGACGCGGAGTGCTTTCTCGAAGATAGCAATCGATGGACGGACTTGAGGTGTGCTGGCGGAAGCGGTGAGATTCGAACTCACGGAAGGCTTTCGCCTTCGTCGGTTTTCAAGACCGATGGATTAAACCACTCTCCCACGCTTCCTGGGCTGAGCTCGGAGTGTAGCCGGGCAGGCTGGCTGCGCCGGCTTTGAGCTTACTTTGCAAGTCTTTGCAAGGCTGATTTTGCCAAAAATTCAAATAAAATCAAGGGATTGTATTTGAAGCAAAGTATTTCAAGACCGGTGCCTTAAACCGCTCGGCCACGCTTCCTCTTGAAGGGCGCCATTCTAGCCCGAGGCGCGAGCCTCAGGAGCCAGGCGCCTGGGCTTGGGTGCACTGCACCTGGATCAGCTCGCGCCGGTGCCCGTCGACGCGCATGGCGCTCAGTTGTCCGCCCCAGATGCAGCCGGTGTCCAGGGCCAGCAGATCAGGCCGGTTGATCAGGCCCAGCGTCGACCAGTGGCCGAAGGCGATCGGGGTGCTGGCGCTGCGCCGTCCGGGCACCTCGAACCAGGGCATGAAGCCCGCAGGTGCGCCGCCTGCGCCGTCCTTGGTGTGGAAGTCCAACTGACCCTGCGCATCGCAAAAACGCAAGCGCGTCAGCACATTGATGATGAAGCGCAGCCGGGGCGCGCCGTGCAGATCGTCCCGCCACTGGGCCGGCTCATTGCCATACATCTGCGGCAGGAACTCGCTCAGCGCGGGGCTGCGCAGCAGCTCTTCCACTTCCGCCGCCAGGCTCAAGGTCTGTGCCAGATCCCATTGCGGCACCACGCCGGCATGCACCATCAGCCAGCCGTGCGCGTGCACGGCCAGGCGTTGCTGGCGCAGCCAGTCCAGCAGGGCTTCGCGGTCGGGTGCTTCAAGGATCTCGTGCAAGGTGTCGCTGCGGTGCGGCTTCCTGGTTTTGGCGGCGATCGCGAGCAAATGCAGATCGTGGTTGCCGAGCAGGCAGGTGGCGGCGCCCTCCAGGCCCTGCAGGCGGCGCAGCGTGGCCAGCGAAGCCGGCCCGCGGTTGACCAGGTCGCCCAGCAGATAGAGCTGGTCGCGCGAGGGGGAAAAGTCGATTTCGGCCAGCAGCCGTTCCAGCGCGTCGCAGCAGCCCTGGACGTCGCCAATCAGGTAGTTCATACCGGGATTGTGCGGTGCGGCCGGGGCATTTGCTTCTGCTACCCTTGCGGCCTTCGCGAATAACGTGCGCGCCCGCCGGCCCGATGCCCGGCGTTGGTGCGCCCTCAATGGACACTGCGCTAGTACTTTTTCTGATCCTGCTGAACGGCGTTTTTGCCATGTCCGAGATGGCGCTGACGGCCAGCCGCAAGGCGCGCTTGCAGGTCATGCTGGAAGCCGGGGAATCCGGCGCGCAGGCGGCGATGGATCTGCATGAGAACCCGACCAAGTTCCTCTCGGTGGTGCAGATCGGCATCACGTCGATTGGCGTGCTGAACGGCATCGTCGGTGAGGCGGCGTTCTCAGGGCCTTTGGCGCAATGGCTGTTGAGCATGGGCCTGACGGAATCTGTGGCGCAGGTGTCGGCCACAGGCCTGGTGGTGGTGCTGCTGACCATCGCCACCATCATCTTTGGCGAACTGGTGCCAAAGCGCCTGGGGCAGATCTACCCCGAGACCGTGGCCCGCCTGGTGGCGCCGCCGATGGAAGTCCTGTCGATGGTGGCGCGGCCGCTGGTCAAGCTGCTGACCTTCGCCACCGAGGCCACGCTGGGACTGATGGGGCAGCGCGGCAAGGTGCAGCGCGGCGTGACGGAAGAAGAGATCGCCGCCAGCCTGGAAGAGGGCCTCGATGCGGGCGTGATCGAGGAGCAAGAGCACCAGATGGTGCGCAATGTGTTCCGGCTCGATGAGCGCCAGGTCGGCTCGATGATGATTCCGCGCGCCGAGATCGCGTGGCTGGACATTGATGACGAGGCGCCGGCCGTGCTGGAGATGCTGCGCGCGCATGGCTACAGCCGCTATCCGGTCTGCCGCGGTGGCCTGACCGAGGTGGTGGGCGTGGTTTCCGCGCAGACGCTGCTGCAACGCGCGCTGTCCGGCCAGGCCTTGAGCCTGGGCCAGGATCTGGAGGCCCCGATCTTCGTGCCCGAGACGCTGTCCGGCATGGAGCTGCTGGACCACTTCCGCGCCTCGGATGCGCAGCTGGTGTTCGTGGTCGACGAGTACGGTGAAGTGCAGGGCGTGATCTCGGTGCGCGATGTGCTGGAAGCGATCGCCGGCGAGTTCTCTGCGCCCAGCGATGGCGACGCCTGGGCGGTGCAGCGCGAGGACGGTAGCTGGCTGATGGATGGCTTGATTCCGGTACCGGAATTCAAGGACCGACTGGAATTGAAGGAACTGCCCGAGGAAGACCGCGGGCGCTACAACACCCTGGCCGGCATGATCATGCTGCTGCTGGGACGACTGCCGCGTACGACGGATGCGGTGGAATGGGATGCTTGGCGTTTCGAGGTTGTCGACCTGGATGGCAAGCGTGTGGACAAGGTGCTGGTCACGCGACTGGCTGTCGAAGGAGAGAAGGAATGAGCAATCCCCCGCTGTACGGCAATCTGGTGCCGCTGGACCGCGAACACCACAAGCATCTGCGTCTGCAGACCGAGCTGTCGACTCTGGAGCGGGTCGAAAACTTGAACTCGCTGTTTCTGACGGCGGTCGAGTTTGCCGATGCCTGCAAGGAGTTTCCGCTGGTGTTCGTGCGCGTCGGCGATGTGCCGACTGACGGCACACCCCAGGCCATCGCACCCTTGGCTGTGCTGGGCCTGAAGCCGGGTAGCAATCTGTTCGTCAAGGACGGCCAGTGGACCGGTGGCTACATGCCTGCGTATCTGCGCCGTTATCCCTTTGCGATGGCGCGCATCAGTGAGAACGAGATCGCGGTCTGCTTCGACGCTGACTGGCGCGGCTTCTCGACCAGCGAGGGCATGCCGCTGTTCGAGGCCGATGGACAGCCCAGCGAGTTCATCATGAACGCCAAGACCTTCCTGGAGAATTTCGAGCGCGAGGCCGACCGCACCCGTGTGGTCTGCGAGCAGCTGGCGGCTCTGGACCTGCTGCAGGACATGCGCTTCGAAGCCACCCTGCCGGATGGCGAGAAGATCGATGTGGACGGCTTCCTGGCCGTCAATGAGCAGAAGCTCGCCGAACTGCCCGACGACCAGGTGGTGCAGCTGCATCGCAGCGGCCTGTTGGCCTTGCTGGAGATGCACCGCGTCTCGATGGGCAATATGGGGCGCCTGGCGCAACTGCACCGCGCGGCCTGATCTGGCATCGTGCCCGGCTGCCTGCGTCGCGCGGGCAGCCGCTCCTGCTCCCTGAAGGAAGGCCGTGATGGCTCAGCCTGTTTTCGAGGGCTTCCTGTCCACGCCTGAGATGGCCGCCCTGCTCGATGAGCGGGGCATGGTGCAGGCCATGATGGACTTCGAGGCCGCGCTTGCGCGGGCGCAGGCGCGGGCGGGTGTGATTCCGACTGCCGCCGCGCAGGCCATCAGCAGCCTGTGCCGGGCCGAGCTCTATGACGTCACGGCCCTGGTCGGCGCCAGCGCGCGTGCCGGCAGCCTGGCCTTGCCGGTGATCGACAAGCTGACCGAGACGGTGGCCTTGTTCGATCCGGTTGCGGCCGGCTTTGTGCATTGGGGCTCGACCGGCCAGGACGTGCTGGATTCGGCGCTGGCCCTGCAGACGCAGCGTGCGCTGCGTCTGATCGATGCTGATTTGCTGCGCCTGTGCGAGGGCTTGCTGGACCTGGTCGAAGCGTCGCCGGCGATGCCGATGTTGGCGCGCACGCTGATGCAGCCTGCGCAAGTCACCAGCCTGCGCTTCAAGGCCATGGGCTGGCTGGCGCCGCTGCTTCGCTGTGTGGGCAGCCTGCGCGAGCAGGCCGCTGAAGCTGTGCTGCTTCAGTTCGGCGGGCTGGTCGGCACGCAAGCCGCTCTGGGCGAGCAGGCGGATGCCGTGGCCGCCGAGTTGGCGCGTGAACTGGGCTTGCGTCTGCCGGATGCGCCCTGGCAGGTGCAGCGCGATCGCTGGGTGCGGCTGGGAGCCGAGATCGGCATCTTGTGCGGCGTGCTGGGCAAGTACGCCGGTGATCTGGCCTTGCTGAGCCAGGCCGAGGTGGGCGAGATTAGAGAGCCTCTGGCGCCTGGCCGCAGCGGCCCCTGCGGCTATGCGAGCAAGGACAACCCGGTGGCCTGCCTGCTGGCGCTTGCTGCAGCCAAGCGCGCGCCGCAGCGCGTGGCCGGGCTGCTGGCCTGCATGAATCAAGAGCATGAACGCGGGCTGGGGGGCTGGCAGGCCGAGCAGGCGGAGTTTGCCGGCTTGCTGCAGTGCTGCCACAGCGGCCTGCAGGCCTTGGCGCTGGCCTTGCCGCTGCGGGTCAATCCGGCGCGCATGCTGCAGAACATCGATCGTCAGCTGGATCTGGTCTGCGCCGAAGCCCTGGTGCTGCTGCTTGCCGCGTCGATGGGGCGCGGGCCGGCGCAGACCTGTGTCGAGCAGATGTGCCAGCAGGTCAGGACGCAGGGCCGGCCCTTGCGGCAACTGGCCCGCGAGTTGCTCCAAGGCGACGCCGTACTGGCCGCGGCGATCTCGCCGGCGAGCCTGGAGGCGGTGTTCGATCCTCACGCTGCGGCCCAGCGGGCCGACGGGCGGGTGGCGCAGGCCTTGAGCCGGGCTGGCGCCGAGCTTCAGGCCCTGCGGGCTGCCGTGCCGGATGCTTCATGAGCTGCGTCGCTCGACCGGTCCCCTGGGTGCGGGAGTGGCCCCACAGATGGGGCTTGCTGTAAGGCAAGAAGTATGTAAGAGCAAGTCGTTACAGTTTGGCCACGAATCTGCCGATATAGCAGGCTAGACTCCCGCCAACGAATTCACAGATTGGGCTCCCCGTGCATAGCAACAGCCTTCATCAAGTGCCGCAGTCCGCTGCGTTGCCCATGAGCGCGCTGGCCTCTTCTCTGGACGGCGGCTTCACCATCCATGCAACCCGCTCGGGCTCTTTGAGCGAGATGGCTCAGCGCCTGGTGATTCAACGTTACGCTCAGCGCGGTTATCTGCGCATGCCCTGGTCCTCGGCGACCGAGCCCCAGTTGCTGACCTTGAGCGCCAGCGGTGCGGGCGGGACGCTGGGCACCTTGGGTGTACGCCTGGATTCGGAACAAGGTTTGAAGGCGGACGAAGCCTTCGCGGAAGAGATGCGGGTGCTGCGCGCCCAGGGGCTGCGCCTGTGCGAGTTCACGCAGCTGGCGCTGGAGCATGGCATCACGTCGGTGAATGTGCTGGCCGGCTTGTTCCATGCCGCGCACCTCTACGCCCATCAGGTCAACGAAGTTGAGTTGCTGGTGATCGAGGTCAATCCGCGCCATGTGGCCTACTACCGCCGCATGCTCGGTTTTACGATTGCTAGCGAGCAGCGCATGAACCCCCGGGTGCAGGCGCCAGCCGTGCTGATGTGCCTGGATTTGGCGTATGCGCAGCAGCAGATCGACAGCCTGGGTGGCGCCCGAAACGCGGGTTTGACGCGCTCGCTCTATCCGCACTTCTTCGGCCCTGACGAGCAGGCCGGCCTGCTCGACAAGCTGTACTCGCAGCTGGAAGCGCAGGCCCTGCAAGCGGCCTGACTAGCGTTCGCGCCACCCAAGTTGGCGTGACAGCTCCGTTCCTGCACGTTTCAAGGTCAGGGCCACCATGCTCTCAAGGCTGGCGTCAAAGCTGCCGCTTGGGCCTATGGCGGTCAGACTCAGTACCATCCTCCCCTGCTCGTCGAACACCGGCGCCGCCAAGGCGCTGACGCCCTGAACGACGCCGTCACGTGAACTGGCGAGACCTTGCTGCCTGGCCTGGGCCAGCACCTGTTCGAAGTCAGCGCTGACGCGCGCATCGCCGCCGTCCAGCAGGGCTTCAGCCTGTAGTGCCGCCAGCAACTCGGGGCGCGGGCGGTGGGCGGCAAAGAGCCGGCCTGAAGCCGTGCCGCGCAGACTCATCACCACGCCATGCCGCATGCTGATGTGCACGGGGGAGGGCGCCTCGGCCACGCGCACAATGGTCGGCCCCCGATTGCCCCACACCGCGATGGCGACGGTGTGTCCGAGTTGCAGCGCCAGCTCCTCGATGCGTGGCGTTGCCAGTCGCACCGGGTCGTATTGCTGCAGGCTGATCAGGCCGAGCTGCAGCGCCAGCGGCCCCAGGCCGTAATGTCCGCCGCCATTCTCCTGCTCCACCAGGCCGAGCTTGATGAAGCTGACCAGATAGGGGTGGGCCTTGGCCGCCGGCATGCCAGCTGCGGTGGCTAGCTCCTTGAGCGGCAAGGGCCGGCCATGCTGGGCCAGTGCGATCAGCAACTGGCCGCCGACTTCCACGCTCTGGATGCCCCGCGGGCCGCGGTCGGTGTTGTTCGTCTCAGGGTTTTCGGGCGGCATAGGGTTTCTATTGATCGAATCGATTAGACATTATCAAACTGACTGATTAAGATCAAGCCGTAAATTCCGCATACGCGAATCGATTCGCTATTGATTAAACATCGACGCCGAGACAAGACCGCCATGAGCACCACGTCCAAGACCTTCGCCTCCCAGGCCGATCTCGAAGAGAAGCAGATCAGCTTCGACAAGCTGAGCGAGCATGCCTACGCCTACACGGCCGAAGGTGACCCGAACACCGGCATCGTCATCGGCGATGACGCAGTGATGGTGATCGATACCCAGGCCACGCCTCTGATGGCCCAAGACGTGATCCGCCGCATCCGTGAGGTGACCGACAAGCCGATCAAGTACGTGCTGCTCTCGCATTACCACGCGGTGCGCGTGCTGGGTGCCTCGGCCTACAAGGCCGAGGGCTGCGAGCAGATCATCGCCAGTCAGGACACCTATGACCTGATTGTCGAGCGCGGCGAGCAGGACAAGGCCAGCGAGATCGGCCGCTTCCCGCGCCTGTTCCGCAATGTCGAGACGGTGCCGGCCGGCATGACCTGGCCCACCATCACCTTCAATCGCAAGATGACCTTGTGGATGGGTTCGCTGGAAGTGCAGATCCTGCAGTTGGGGCGCGGTCACACCAAGGGCGATACGGTGGTGTGGCTGCCCAAGGACCGCGTGCTGTTCTCGGGCGATCTGGTTGAGTTCGACGCCACGCCCTATGCCGGCGATGCCTACTTCCAGGACTGGCCGCAGACGCTGGACAACATCGCTGCCTTGCAGCCTGCCAAGCTGGTACCCGGCCGCGGCAAGGCGCTGCAGACGCCCGAGGACGTGGCAGCGGGCCTGGCCGGCACGCGTGCCTTTGTCAGCGAGCTCTACGCCAATGTGAAGGCCGGCGCCGCCCGTGGCGACGATCTGAAGACGGTCTACAAGGCCACCTTTGCCGAGCTGGAAAAGAAGTACGGCAAGTGGGTGATCTTTGCCCACTGCATGCCGTTTGATGTGACGCGCGCCTATGACGAGGCCACGCAGTTCCCCGATCCGCGCATCTGGACCGCCGAACGCGATGTCGCGATGTGGCGCGCGCTGGAAGACGTCTGAGCCGGGCGCCACAGAAGCAGTCCATAAGTTAGCAAGCACGGAGACCAGCCATCATGTTGAAGATTGAGCGCATCCATCACGTCGCCTATCGCTGTATCGATGCCAAGACCACGGTCGAGTGGTACCGCAAGCATCTGGGCATGGACTTTGTCCTGGCCATTGCCGAGGACAAGGTGCCGTCCACGCAGGCGCCCGACCCGTATATGCATCTGTTCATGGATGCGGGCAACGGCAATGTGCTGGCCTTCTTCGAACTGCCTAATTCGCCGGCCATGGGCCGCGACGAGGCAACGCCGAACTGGGTGCAGCACATCGCCTTCAAGGTCGACAGCGTGAAGACGCTGGAAGAGACCAAGGCGCGCCTGCAGGCCGACGGCATCGAGGTGGTGGGCGTGACCGACCACACCATCTTCAAGAGCATCTATTTCTTCGACCCCAACGGCCACCGCCTGGAACTGGCCGCCGATGTGGGCACGCCCGAGATGTACGCCAAGCTCGACGCCTGCAAGTGGGAGATGCTGGAAGAGTGGAATCGCACCAAACGCGCGCCTAAGCATGCCGCCTGGATGCACGAGAAGGAATTCACCGGCAGCAGCACCTGAAGGGGATGGGGGCTCATCGCCATGATGCACACCTACACCTATCCCGAGTTCGAGTACCGCCAGAGTGAGGAGCAACGCAGCGGCCAGGCACAGCGACACCCGGTCGTGATCATCGGCGGCGGGCCGGTTGGGCTGAGCATGGCGCTGGACTGCGCCTCGCGTGGCATCAGGGCGGTGCTGCTCGACGACAACAACAGCGTGTCGATCGGCTCGCGTGCCGTCTGCTATGCCAAGCGCGCGCTGGAGTTCTGGGACCGCCTGGGCGTGGCCGCGCCGCTGGTGGAGCAGGGCATTCGCTGGCAGGTCGGCAAGGTCTTCCACCGCGACAGCCTGGCCTATCAGTTCGACCTGCTGCCCGAGGCCCAGCACAAGCTGCCGGCCATGATCAATCTGCAGCAGTACTACCTGGAAGAGCGCTTGGTTGAGGCCTGCATGAAGCAGCCGCTGATCGAGCTGCGCTGGAAGCACAAGTTGCTGGCACTGGAGCAGGGCGCCGATGGCGTGCAACTGCAGGTGGAGACGCCCGATGGCCGCTTCAGCATGGAGGCCGCTTGGGTGATCGCCTGCGACGGCGCCAGTAGCGACACTCGGAAGATGGTCGGCGCGGAGTTCACCGGACAAGCCTTCCAGGACCGCTTCCTGATCGCCGACGTGGTGATGAAGGCCGACTTCCCGACCGAGCGCTGGTTCTGGTTCGATCCACCCTTCCACCCAGGCCAGTCGGTGCTGCTGCACAAGGAGTGCGACAACGTCTGGCGCATCGACTTCCAGCTCGGCTGGGATGCCGACCCGGTTGAAGAGAAGAAGCCCGAGCGCGTGATCCCCCGTATCCAGGCCATGCTGGGCAAGGACGTGGAGTTCGAGCTCGAGTGGGTCTCTGTCTACCAATTTGCCTGCCGACGCATCGACAAGTTCCGCCACGGCCGCGTGTTGTTTGCCGGCGACGCGGCGCACCAGGTCTCGCCCTTCGGCGCGCGTGGCGCCAACAGCGGCGTGCAGGACGTGGACAACCTCGCGTGGAAGCTGCAGGCAGTGCTGGCCGGCCAGGCGACGGAAAGCCTGCTCGACAGCTATCACGAGGAGCGTGCGCTGGCCGCCGACGACAACCTGCGCAACTCCACCCGCTCCACCGACTTCATCACGCCCAAGAGTCGCAGCTCGCTGCGCCTGCGCAATGCGGTGCTGGAGCTGGCGCGCAGCGAAGCCTTCGCGCGGCCGCTGGTCAACAGCGGCCGGCTGTCCACGCCGACGCCGTATCTGGGCTGCTCGCTGAACACGCCGGACGCTGATCCATTCAGGGGCAGGATGCAGCCGGGCACGCCCTGCGCCGATGCGCCAGTGCAGCTCGGCGGTGCTGACGCCTGGCTGTTGAACCAGCTGGGCCGCGGCTTCACGCTGCTGGCCTTTGGCCCCGGCGCGCAGCCGGTGGCGCTGGGCGACGTCAGTGCGCAACTGCTGGAAGTGGGCCGCGATTTGGTCGATGCTGCAGGTGTGTTGTCAGAGCGTTATGACGCCCAGCCCGGCACGGTGTACCTGATCCGTCCGGACCAGCATGTGGCGGCGCGCTGGCGCCGCTTTGACGAAAACGCCGTCCGGGCTGCGCTGGCGCGCTGCCTGGGCCACTGAGCGAGGAGGCCTGCCATGGCTGATCTGCAACGCCTGCCCAATCTCGAAGACACCGACGGCTTCTACGAAGCCCTGATCGACGCCCAGCGCGGCCTCAGCGAAGAGCAGGCTGACATGTTGCTGGCCAAGCTGGTGCTGATCCTATCCAACCATATCGGCGCGCATGAGGTGCTTGTCACTGCACTGAACCTGGCGCGCGAAAACACGCTGGCCCAGACTGCTGCCGCCTGAAACGAGAGCGACAACGACGATGACTTTGACCGACCACACCCACGACCCCGAAGCGCAAAGCTGGGTGCCAAGCGCTAACGCAGCCGACGCCGACTTTCCACTGCAGAACCTGCCCTACGGCCTGTTCCGCCGTGCCGGCAGCCAGCAGGACTGGCGCGTCGGCGTCGCCATCGGCGACCAGATCCTGGACCTGAGGCACGCTGCGCAAGCCGGCTGCTGGAGCAGTGACACGCTGGTGCTGCTGCAGCCGCTGGCCGAAGGTGATCTGAACCGCTTCATGGCCTTGCCGCAAGAAAAGCGCCGCGCATTGCGCCTGGCGCTGTTTGACGCGCTGCATGCCGACTCGGGCCTGGACGCCGAACTGAGCGGCTGCCTGCTGCCGCAGAGCGAGGCCGAGATGGCCGTGCCCTGCCGCATTGCCGACTACACCGACTTCTACACCGGCATCCACCACGCCACCACGGTGGGCAAGCTGTTCCGTCCCGACAACCCCTTGCTGCCCAACTACAAATGGGTGCCGATCGGCTATCACGGCCGCAGCTCCTCGATCGGCGTTTCCGGTGGCACCGTGCGCAGGCCTCTGGGTCAACTGAAGGCGCCAGATGCCGAGGTGCCGGTGTTCGGCCCTTGCAAGCGCCTGGACTACGAGCTTGAGCTGGGCCTGTTCGTCGCCGGCGGCAATGCGCTAGGTGAGCCGATACCCATGGCTGAGGCCGAGCAGCACATGTTCGGCCTCAGCCTGCTCAACGACTGGTCGGCGCGCGATCTGCAAGCCTGGGAATACCAGCCGCTGGGGCCTTTTCTGGCCAAGAATTTTGCGTCGACGATCTCGCCCTGGATCGTCACGATGGAGGCGCTGGAGCCTTTCCGCCTGCCGTTCACGCGGCCCGAGGGCGATCCGCAGCCGCTGCCCTACCTCGATTCGCCGGCCAATCGCGCCGGCGGCAACTACGGCATCGAGCTGGAAGTCTGGCTGCAGACCGCGCAGATGCGCGCCGCCGGCCAGCCGGCCGTGTGCCTGATGCGCTCCAACTTCAAGTACGCCTACTGGACGCTGGCGCAGATGCTCACGCACCACGCCAGCAACGGCTGCAATCTGCAGCCCGGGGATCTGCTGGGCACCGGCACACAGAGCGGCCCCGAGGCGGGTGAGGGCGGCTCGCTGCTGGAGCTGAGCCTGGGCGGCAAGCAGTCGATCACGCTGCCCAATGGCGAGACGCGAACGTTCTTGCAGGATGGCGACAGCGTGATCCTGCGCGGTTTTGCGCAAGCCAAGGGAGCCCGGCGCATCGGCTTCGGCGATTGCGCAGCCACTGTCGTCGCTGCGCCCTGAGCTGCCGTGCTGCTGAAGTGGCTGGCCGATCTGCAGGCCGTGGCGGAGCTGGGCAGCTTCAAGGCGGCCGCTGACCGGCGCCATGTCACTGCGCCGGCGTTCGGCCGGCGGCTCAAGGCACTGGAGGCCTGGGCCGGCACGCGGCTGTTTGAACGCCACAGCCAGCCTGTGCGCCTCACGGTGGCCGGGCTTCGCCTGTGCGAGCAGGCGGTCGCGACAACGCGCGAACTTGAGCTTCTGCGGCAGGAGCTTGCCCAGGGCGCGCATGATTCCTTGGTGCGTCTGGCCACCGGCCGTGCCTTGGCGCGCGGCGTCGTCGCGGATGCGCTGGCGCCCCTGATGCGCCGCCGTGATGCACCCCAGGTGCAGGTGATGACGCGCTTGATGGCCGAAGCCAGCGAGTTGCTGGAGCGCGATTCGGTCGACATCCTGCTGAGCTATCACCACCCGGCACTGGCTTTACGCCTGGACGGCCGGCGCTTCATCCAGGCGCGCGGTGCGGATGACCGGTTGGTGCCGGTGATGCGTGGCCAAGGCAAGGGCCTGCCGCGCCTGCTGTCGTACGACCCGAGCCAAGCTCTGGGTCGGCTTGTCGATGACCACCTGGCCCACTTGCCCGGTGTGCCGACGCTGGAGTTGGCCATGCGCTGTGACTCGGTGGATTCCTTGCGCGAGTACGCCTTGCGCGGCATGGGTCTGGCCTGGTTGCCGCTGTCCATGGTGGCCGCGGACATTCGCGCCGGTCTGCTGACCCTCTGGGGAGAGCCAGCCTGGCAGATCCCCTTCGAGACGCGGCTGTTCCGCCGCAAACGCCCGCCGTCTGTCGCCGTGGCCCAGGTCTGGGACGCCTTGGTGGCACACAGCCGCTGAGCGAGAGGCGGTGCCGACAAGGCAATGGCTGTTGCCGGATCGGCAAGTGGCCTTGTAATGCTGGCCGGGAAGATGGCGCGATCTTCCAGCAACCCTGAGGACTGCACACCATGCCAGCATCGCTTCCACTTCGCCGCGCCTTCCTGGCCGCCCTGTTCGGCCTGGCGCTGAGTCTGGGCTTGGGGTCTGCCCGGGCGCAGAACGGCGCTGAAGCCTTTCCGAAGCGCCCGATCACGCTGGTGGTCGGCTATGCCGCCGGCGGCAGCGTGGATCTGGTGGCGCGTACCGTCGCGCCGGAGCTCTCCAAGCGCCTGGGCCAGCAGGTGCTGGTCGAGAACGCGGCCGGTGCGGGTGGCACATTGGGCGCCTACCGCGTCGTGGCGGCGCAGCCGGACGGCTACACCTTGCTGATGGGCTCACCCAGCGAAGTGGGCATCAATGCACTGATCTCCAAGCGCTCGCGCTACAACGCGCTGACCGATCTGGCGCCGGTCGGGATGATCGGGAGCCAGCCGCTGGTGCTGGTGACCACGCCGCGGGTGCCGGTGAGCGACATAGCCAGCTTCCGCAGCTATGTTGCTGCGCGACCCGGCAAGCTGGCCTACGCCAGTTCGGGCATCGGAACGCCGCTGCACCTGGCTGGCGAGCTGATCAAGAGCGAAGGCCGGCTCTTCATGCTGCACATCCCCTATCGCGGCGCGGCGCCGATGGTGACCGATCTGCTCGGAGGCCAGGTGGACTTTGCTGTGTTCGTGTTGTCCAGCGCCTTGCCGCACATCCAGGAAGGGCGGATGAGGGCGATCGGCGTCACCAGCGCCAAGCGCTCCGCTGCCGCGGCGCAGATTCCGGCATTGGCCGAAGACAAGACATTTGCCGGCGTCGATCTGGGCGTCTGGTTCGGACTGTTTGCACCGGCCAAGACGCCGGCCCCCATCATGGGCCATCTGCAAAAGGAGCTGCGTGAGGTGCTGCGACAGCCTGACGTGATCGCCAAGCTGCAAGCCGCAGGCCTGACGTTGACGCCCGATCTGGATGCCCGCAAGTTCGTGCGCAGCGAGGTCGAACGCTTCGCCAAGATTGTCGAGTTTGCCAAGATCGAAGCGGAGTGATCGCTATGCAGCAGACTCTGCAGAAACCTGAGCTGGGCAGTTGGCGCGCCGGCAATACCGGTACCGAAGGGGTGTGGCAGTTCGACAGCGGTCGTGCTGGTCGCCACCTGATGATTGCGGCGCTGGTGCATGGCAATGAGCTCTGCGGCGCCTGGGCCTTGCTGGGGATGTTGCGCCAGGGGCTTCGCCCGCAGCGCGGCCGTCTGACCTTGGCGTTCTGCAATCTGCAGGCCTTCGATCGCTTCGACGCCTCGAATCACGATGCGGCCCGTTTCGTCGACGAAGACCTGAATCGGCAGTGGTCGGTCGAGCGGCTTGCGATGCCCAGCAACCAGGAGCGTCGTCGCGCGGCCGAGTTGCGGCCTTTCGTCGAGCAGGCGGACTGGCTGCTGGATCTGCACTCGATGCATGAGCCTTCGGCGCCGTTGCTGCTCACCGGGCTGCAGCCGCGCAATCTGTCCTTGGCGCGCACTTTGGCCGGTAGCGCCGCCATCGTGATTGACGCCGGGCACTCTGACGGCGTGCGCATGCGTGACTACGGGCGCTTTTCCGTCAGCGATGAATCGGCCGGCTCGACGCGCTCGCTGCTGCTGGAATGCGGCTACCACCTCGATCCCTCCAGCCGCGAGGTCGCGCAGGACTACTGCGCCCGTCTGTTGCTGGCCGCTGACTTGCTGGACCGTGTGGCGCTGGAGGCGACATTGCCAGGCTGGCATAAGCACGATGCGACGATACCGGCGCTGGCGCTGCAGGTGCGCGCTGCCGTGGTTGCGCGCAGTGAACACTTCAGCTTCGTTGTGCCCTACACCGGGCTTGAGCGCATCGCCAAGGCCGGCACCGTGATCGGTGACAACGATGGCGAGCCGGTGTTCACGCCTTTCGATGATTGCGTGCTGGTGATGCCGTCCACGCGCCAGGCGCGCGCCGGCGTGACCGTGGTGCGCCTGGCCTCCGTGCTGGGCGCCGAATGAGTGGAGCCGGCCAGCCTCAGCGCTGCGGCGCGCTCGCCGGCAACTCGCGCGGCGTGCTGACCTCGACGCTGCTCTCCTTGCCGCGCACCGACTGGTAGGCCGAACGCTCGGCCAGTTGCATCAGCCGGCCCAGCAGATCAGTCAACGGCAGATGCTGCGACACGTCGTTGGCGGTGGACATCGGATCGTGGTACTTGATGTTGTCGAACTGGGCCTTGCGGCTGATCACGGCCAGCGTCTGCGCGTCCAGCGTGACGCGCTCGAAGTAGACATACGGCGCCACATAGGTGCTGGCCCGGCCATGCTCCCCGGTGCGCGGATTGATCACACGGTTTCGGCCCTCGCTAGGCCCTTCGACGACCGAGGCCACGCCGTCATCGCCGAGATCGATCTGGCTGCTTTCCAGCGGCTGGGTGTAGATGCCGATGCCGGCCAGCTTGGTGCCCATGCCACGGGTCTGGTGGCGGAAATACTTGGGCAGCAGCGCTTCGATGCGGCTCCACTGGCTGCGCTCGGGCAGCCCGCGCAGATGCGTGATCAGCGCCTGCAGCACCACGTCATCGCGCTCGCTGCCATAGGTTTCGGCCAAGGCCTTGCGCGTCTCGGCCGGTGCATCCCAGCGCAGCAGCACGCGCGGCGTCTGCGGTTCCTCGATTTCGAGCGCGCGGTCCAGGCCGCGCAGCATGGCGAAGTTCAGGGTCTGGCCGTTGATGGGCAACTGGCGGCGCGTGAAGGGTTCGATATGGCTGCCGGTGCTCTCCTTCTGGCGCACGAGGGTCAGTTGGTCGCCCACGACGCTGACCAGCGCAATGGCCTTGGGCGCGCCCTCGGCCTGCAAGGCTTGCGGCAGTGACAGCGCCAGCCCGAGCGCTGCGAGGCTCAGCCGCCTAGTCAACAATTTGCACTCCTCGGGCGAACGCGACGCGGCCGGCCAGGGCCTCAGCACCGGGGCGCGGCTCCGGGTAGAACCAGACGGCGTCGGGCTTGAACTCGCCCTTGACCATCAGCGACAGGTGGTGAGCCTGGCCTTTCTCCGAGCACATGCGGCGATGATTGCTGAAGCTGGTGTATTCGCGCTTTAGTGCGCTTTCCGGAAAATAGTGGTCCCCGTCCACCACGACGGTGTCGTCGCTCTCGGCAATGATGGTATCCATCCAAACGGCTTTCATGCGCGTCCTCCCTCTGTGGACCTCACTCAATGGCTGGCGATTATGGCGGTGCCCGCGCTGTGCCGCCAGAAGTCAGTGTGCGGCCCGCAAGTCTGCGCTGGCAACTGCCTTTCAGGCGGTCGGTTTGGCGAGGTGGCGCAGTACGGCGGCCAGGCCCAGGCCCAGCAGGATGCCGACGGCGTCCGCCAGCAGATCGGCCCATTCGCCCTGCCGCGGCGGCATGCGGCTCTGCAACAGCTCGATCAGTCCGCCATAAGCCAGCAGGGCAAGCGCGCTGCGGCCGGCATGGCGCGGTGAATCTGCTGCGCTGAAGGCGGCCGCTAGCGCCAGTGCAGCAAAGGCGCCCAGATGGTTGAGCTTGTCCCAGCCGCTGTCGATGCTCGATGGAGGTGCCGGCGTCAGTGCGAGGAAACTGATCACCGCTAGCAGTGCGAGCAGCGCCAGACGCCAGGCGCGGTGGTGTTCAAGAACAGCGAGAGGATTCATGCGTCGAGGCTAGCAGAGCCCGAAGCCTGCGCACGCCAGTGGCTCGGCGCCTGGCCGGCCAGGCGCTGAAAGAAGCGCGTGAAGTAGGCCGGGTCCGCAAAGCCCAGGCCGTCGGCGATCTGGCGGATCGGCAACGTCGTGTAGCTCAGTTCGCGCTTGGCTTCGAGCAGCAGACGCTGGTGCAACAGGGCCAGCGCACTGCAGCCCAGCTCGCGCTGGCAAAGGCGGTTGAGCTGGGTGGGCGTGATGCCCAGGGGCTGGGCCAGCGCGGCGACGCCGGGCTGCTCGCGGTAGCGGCGCTCGATCTCAGCGCGGTAGCGGGCCAGGTGCTGCAGGCTGCGGCTGTCGCCTGGTCGCTCAGAGGCCGCGGTGGCCGGCTGCAGCCGCACCACCGCCAGCACCAGCCGCGCGATGGCGCTGTCCAGCGCCAAGCGTCGCCAGGGCGGCGCGGCGCCGGCGTACTCCTGCGCCAGCCGATGGGCGGCCTTCAGCAACTCAGCCGCGCCGGTACTGTGCTTTTCAAGCGCTAGCGCGCGTGCGCTGCTGACATGGTCGAGCAGGCCGGGCGACGCCTGCAGCTGCCGCGCCAGTTGGGGCTGGTCGAGAGTCAGGACCAGGCCGGCGGTGTCCGGCGCGAAGCGAAACCCGTGCACGACCAGGGGCGGCACCAGGACCAGGCAGGGTGAGCGCAGGCTCAACTCTTCAGCGTCCAGCCGCACCTGGGCCTGGCCTTGTTCGATCAGCAGCAGCTGCAACAGCGTCGCATGCCGGTGAGGCTGGATTTCCCAATTGTGCAAGCGGCTTCGATCGGCAATCGATTCGCAGTGCAGCCCGTCCAGCGTCGCGTCCATTGCCTGCTCGCCATAGAGCTCATAGACGGGAGGGCTGGTGCTTGTGTTGTGGAGAGACATGGGTTCGAATTGTGCAAGCCAAGGTTTGCTGTGTCCATTGCCGGGGGCGGCGCTGCAGCCTACGCTCCAGCCCTTGCCATAAGTCAAAAATGCGGAGCGAGACATGGAAACACTGCGTACCCAGGTGCTGATCGTCGGCGCCGGGCCCTCGGGGCTGATGCTGGGCCAGTTGCTGCACAAGGCGGGCATCGACAATCTGATCGTCGAGCGCCAGAACGGCGACTATGTGCTCGGCCGCATCCGCGCCGGCGTGTTGGAACAGACCACGGTGGACCTGCTGGACGAGGCTGGCGTCGGTGCGCGCATGCACGCGGAAGGCTTGCTGCACGGCGGCTTCGAGCTCGCCTTCGAAGGCCAGCGCCATCGCATCGATCTGCAGGCGCTGACCGCGGGCAAGGCGGTGATGGTTTACGGCCAGACCGAGGTGACGCGTGACCTGATGGAGGCCCGCGCGGCAGCCGGCCTGCAGACGCTGTATGAGGCGAATGATGTGTCGCTGCAGGGCTTTGATGGCGATACGCCGAGTGCGCGGTTCAAGCTCGCTGGCAAGGAGATCGAGGTCCGCTGCGATTTCATTGCCGGCTGCGACGGCTATCACGGCGTCAGCCGCGCCAGCGTGCCCGAGGGCGCGATCCAGAGCTTCGAAAAGGTCTATCCATTCGGCTGGCTAGGGCTGCTCAGTGACACGCCACCGGTCTCGCACGAGTTGATCTATGGCCGGCATGAGCGTGGCTTCACGCTATGCAGCATGCGTTCGCAGACGCGTAGCCGCTACTACCTGCAGGTGCCGCTTACCGACCATGTGGGAGACTGGAGCGATGCACGCTTCTGGGACGAGTTGCGCCGCCGCCTCGACCCTGAGACTGCCGCGCAACTGGTGACCGGCCCCTCGCTGGAGAAGAGCATCGCGCCGTTGCGCAGCTTCGTGGCCGAGCCGATGCGCTTCGGCCGGCTGTTCCTGGCCGGCGACGCGGCGCACATCGTGCCGCCCACCGGTGCCAAGGGACTGAACCTGGCGGCGTCGGATGTCTACTATCTATGGCAGGCGCTTTCCGAGCATTACCGCGAGCGCAGCCGGGCGGGCATCGAACACTACTCGGCGCGCTGCCTGTCGCGCATCTGGAAGGCCGAGCGCTTTTCCTGGTGGTTCACCAGCCTGATGCACAACTTCAACAACGAGCCGGCGATCGATGCCAAGTTGCATCGCTCTGAACTGGAGTACCTGATCAGCTCGCCAGCGGCGCAGACGGTGATGGCTGAGAACTACGTCGGCCTGCCTTGGTGAGCCTGGGCGCGGCGCGTGCAGCGGTCGGCGCTCAGCAGGCGCTGCCGATGCGCTCGCAGCGTCGGCGCAGGAAGTCGCGCGCCAACGCGGATTCGGGTTGCAGGCGCAGTCCGATGTAGAGCTCCTGGCGGCGTTCAGAAATCTGGGCACGCAGGCGCTTGGCCATCACGGCCAGCGGGTCCAGACCCTTGGCTTCGGCCTGTGTGATGGCCAGCCAGAGGCGGTGCATGGCATGCCCCTGGAGTTCTGCCAGATGGGCTTGCACGACGCGCAGACGCCCTTGCACCAGGGTCTCGGCACGCTTGAGCCACTCAAGCTGCGCGGAGCGGTCGCTGCCGCTGACCTTGAGCGGGTCCTCGCCGGCTGCCAGCAGCAGGGACTCCAAGCGCAATCGGTCACCGGCGGCGTAACACTCGTTGACCGTGCGCATCTGCTGCTCGCGCTCGCAGCGCTGCAGGTCACCCTGTGCCAGGTCCGGATGAAGGCGCATCGCGGCGCGGCGGTAGAGCTGCTTCAGCGTGGGCGGCGCAGCCTCTTCGAGGCCGCCTTGGGGCGGTGCGGGCAGCGGTGCGGCATCGGGCAGGTGTTTCAGGCTGGGCAAGACCGTGGCCTTGGGCAGCACCGGCTCGCGTGCATCCATGCCGTGACGGCGAAGCGCTTCGCTGAGCAGCACCATGGCCGTGTGCAGCTGCGACTCGAGCGAATCATGTTCGAGGTAAAGCTCGCCGAGTTGGGACACATAGCGGTCGATGAAGGCCTGCAACTGCGCACGCAGGGTCCGGTAGTCCTGCTCCTGGCTGCTGAGGTAGCGCTGCAGGTCGGCCAGCTGGGCCTTTCTGCGTTCCAGTTCGTGGCGCGTGATCGCCAGATGCATCATGTCCCTTGGGTCCCGTCTTGTCGTTCGGTCCGAGCGCCAGCGGCGTCCGGTGTGATTGTGTCCTGGACTGGGTGTTTCAGAATGAAAAACAGCCCGCGAAGGCGGGCTGTTCTGGGCGTCTCAGGGTAAACCTGAGGGCGTTTGATTTGCTGAATCAAGGCTTGGACGCTGCAGCCTCGACGGTGCTGGCGCTGGGCGCCACTGCCGAGACGGTTGGCATGGCAGCGGCCGTCGGCTCGGGAGCCTTGTGGCCACTGGTGGTCATCGGCAGCAAGGGCACGATCAGCAGGGCCACGATGTTGATGATCTTGATCAGCGGGTTCACGGCTGGGCCGGCGGTGTCCTTGTAGGGGTCGCCCACGGTGTCGCCGGTGACAGCGGCCTTGTGCGCTTCGCTGCCCTTCTTGTGAAGCACGCCATCCGCGTCCTTGAAGCCTTCCTCGATCAGCTTCTTGGCGTTGTCCCAGGCGCCGCCGCCGGTGCACATGGAGATGCCGACGAACAGGCCGGTGACGATGGTGCCCATCAAGAGGCCGCCCAGCGCCGCCGGGCCGAGCAGCATGCCCACCAGGATAGGGGCCACCACCGGCAGCAGCGAGGGCACGATCATCTCCTTGATCGCCGCGGTGGTCAGCATGTCGACCGCCGCGCTGTAGTCAGGCTTCTTGGTGCCGGCCATGATCTCGCCGCCCTGGAACTGGCGGCGCACTTCCACCACCACAGCGCCAGCGGCGCGGCCGACGGCCTCCATGGCCATGGCGCCGAACAGGTAGGGGATCAGGCCGCCGATGAAGAGGCCGACGATGACCTTGTGGTCGCTCAGGTCGAAGCTCAGCGACATGCCGCGTGCTTCCAGCGCATGCGTGTAGTCGGCGAACAGCACCAGTGCAGCCAGGCCGGCCGAGCCGATCGCATAGCCCTTGGTGACGGCCTTGGTAGTGTTGCCCACGGCGTCCAGCGGATCGGTGACGTCGCGCACGCTGCTGGGCAGCTCGGCCATCTCGGCGATGCCGCCGGCGTTGTCGGTGATCGGGCCGTAGGCATCGAGTGCCACGACGATGCCGGCCATGCTCAGCATCGAGGTAGCGGCGACGGCGATGCCGTACAGGCCGGCCAGCGCGTAGGCCGCATAGATGGCCACGCAGATGAAGATCACCGGGTAGGCCGTGCTCTTCATGCTGACGCCCAGGCCAGCAATGATGTTGGTGCCGTGGCCGGTGGTCGAGGCCTGCGCGATGTGCTGCACCGGGCTGTATTGCGTGCCGGTGTAGAACTCGGTGATCCACACCATCGCGGCGGTCAGCAGCAGGCCGACCACACAGGCGCCGAACAGTTGCATGGCGCTGGCCGTCATGCCGCCGGTCATCGCGACCGGCTGCGGGAACATCGCAGTGGTGATGAAGTAGAAGGCCACCAGCGACAACACGCCCGCAACGATCAGGCCCTTGTAGAGCGCCGGCATCACGTTCTTCATGCCGGGGCTGGCCTTGACGAAGCCGCAGCCGATGATGGAGGCGATGATGGACACGCCGGCCAGCACCATCGGGTAGATCACGGCCGTGGCCGGCGCGCCGGTTACCATCAAGGCGCCCAGTGCCATCGCGGCTATCAGGGTCACCGCATAGGTTTCGAACAGGTCGGCCGCCATGCCGGCGCAGTCACCGACGTTATCGCCCACGTTGTCGGCGATCACCGCCGGGTTGCGCGGATCGTCTTCAGGGATGCCGGCTTCGACCTTGCCGACCAGGTCAGCGCCCACGTCGGCACCCTTGGTGAAGATGCCGCCGCCCAGGCGGGCGAAGATCGAGATCAGCGAGGAGCCGAAGGCCAGGCCCAGCAGCGGCTTGAGCGTGGCCGAGTCAATCTGCTCGCCCTTGGTGAGATACCAGAAAAACAGGCCCACACCCAGCAGACCCAGGCCGACCACCAGCATGCCGGTGATGGCGCCGCCCTTGAACGCGACGTTGAGAGCGGGCCCGATGCCATGCGTGGCGGCCTGCGCGGTGCGCACATTTGCGCGCACCGAGACGTTCATGCCGATGAAGCCGCAGGCTCCGGAGAGCACCGCGCCGATGACAAAGCCGACGGCACTTGTCACGTCGAGGAAGATGGCGATCAGGATCGCCAGCACCACGCCGACGATGGCAATCGTCTTGTACTGCCGCGCCAGATAGGCGGCAGCGCCTTGCTGGATCGCAGCAGCGATCTCCTGCATGCGGGCATTGCCCGCGTCCTGGCTGAGGATCCAGGAGCGTTGGATGAATCCATATAAGACCGCGGCAAGCCCGCAGGCCATCGCGAAGTACAGCGCCACACTCGTCGACATGAACATGTCTCCTCTGTCGTTTGTGTCATGGAAAGACGCGCCTGTCTCTCACTCCGCCAGCCCTGCACGTGGTTCAACAGCTCGCTGAATTCATGCTAAGTGAAGGCCATGGGCCGAAGCAATCGAGCGGGCTGGGTGTTTACCAGCGGATGCGGGTAAACGAGGCTGGGCCTGGCGCGAGCACGATCTGCAACCCCCTGGGGGTCGGGTCTTGCCCCCTCAGTGAGCGTCAGGGCGGGGCAAGCCGAGCCCGTAGAATCGGGGTTTCCCCTGCATTTGAGAATTGATCCATGAGCCTGCACAACGTCACCCCCGGCGCCAAGGCGCCCGAGCAGTTCAACGTCATCATCGAAATCCCGATGAACGCCGACCCGATCAAGTATGAGGTCGACAAGGAAACCGGGGCGATGTTCGTGGACCGCTTCATGACCACCGCGATGCACTACCCGTGCAACTACGGCTACATCCCGATGACGCTGTCGGACGACGGCGATCCGGTGGATGTGCTGGTGGTCACCCCGTTCCCGCTGACGCCCGGCGTCGTCGTGACCTGCCGCGCCATCGGCGTGCTGAAGATGGACGACGAAGCCGGCGGCGACGCCAAGCTGCTGGCCGTGCCGATCGACAAGATCCTGCCGATGTATACCCACTGGCAAAAGCCTGAAGACGTCAACAAGATGCGCCTGAACGCCATCCAGCACTTCTTCGAGCACTACAAGGACCTGGAACCCGGCAAGTGGGTCAAGGTGCAAGGCTGGGAAGGCCCGGAGGCCGCCAAGGCCGAGATTGTCTCGGGCATCGAAAGCTACAACAAGAGCAAGAAGGCCTGAGTCGGCTCCTGCTGCTGACCGTTGATCTGCAAAAAGCGCCTGCGGGCGCTTTTTTCATGGCGACTCGGCGGGCGCGGTCTTGAAGGGCTGGTGCTGCTCCAGTTCGTCGACATAACGGCCGATGGCCTGGCCCTCGTCGCTGAGGAAGTCAGCGACGGCATCACGGAACTGCGGGTGCGCCAGCCAGTGCGAGGAGCGCGTCACCACCGGCAGCAGGCCGCGGGCCATCTTGTGCTCGCCCTGCGCGCCGCCTTCAAAGCACTGATACCCGTTGGCAATGCACCAGGCCAGCGGCTGGTAGTAGCACGCATCGAAATGCAGGCAGCTGACTGGCTCGGTCGCGCCCCAGTAGCGGCCGTAGGCGATGCGCCGCTCGGGGTCCAGGGCCAGCAGTGAAGCGGCGATGCGTTCCTCCCCGCGGCGCGCGACCAGCAGCAGCCAGTGGCGGCTCATCGTGCGGCTCATGCGGGTGAAGAAGTCCCGGCTCAAGTAGGGCGTGCTGCGGTGTGCCGCGTAGGTCAGCGTGTAGCATCGGTGGAAGAAGTCCCAGTCCTCTTGCGCAATGGCCTCGCCCTGCAGCGCCTGGAAACTTATGCCGGCCTCGCGCACTCGGCGTTGTTCCTGCTGGATCTTCTTGCGCTTATCGCGCTGCAGCGAAGCCAGGTAGTCCTCGAAGTCGGCGTAGGGCAGGGGCTCACGGTTGCTCCAATGGAACTGCACGCCCGTTCGTGCCAGCCAGCCCTGTGCCGCGGCTTGCTCATGGTCTGCATCCGTGCCGAACAGCAGGTGGGCGGACGACAGCTGCTGGCGGCGCGCCAGAGTCAGCAGGCCTTGCAGCAGCGTGTCGCGCACCGCGCCGTCGCGCGCCAGCAGCCGGCTGCCGGCCACTGGCGTGAAGGGCACGGCCACCAGCAGCTTGGGGTAGTAGGCCAGGCCATGGCGGCGGTAGGCATCGGCCCAGGCCCAGTCGAACACATACTCGCCATAGGAGTGGCTTTTCAGCCAGACCGGGCAGGCGCCGACCAGTTGGTCCCCTTGCCAGGCGCTGAGGAACTGCGCCTGCCAGCCAGTCTCGGCACTGGCGCTGCCAGACTGCTGCAAGGCCAGCAGATACTCCAGCCGCATGAAGGGCGTCGGCTGCTCGCTGCGGGCCAGCAGGCCATTCCAGGCGGCTATCGGCAGCTCGGCGAGTTCGCTGTCGACGCGCAGCGTCAAGGCGGATGGGGGCGTGGAGGGCGGTGTGCTTGAGTTCATGACGGATGCGAAATCTTAGGGTGGCACGCAAGCCCTTGCACTTTGATGGCAGGATTCATGCCCATGCACTTCGACAATCTCTACACCCACGATTTCGCTCGCATCGCCGTCGGCGTGCCGCTGTGCCGCGTTGCAGATCCGGCCTACAACGCCGAGCAGACGATCGAACTGCTGCTGCAGGCGGCGGCGCAAGGCGCGGCGCTGGCAGTGTTCCCGGAGCTGGGTCTGTCGGCCTACAGCTGCGACGACCTGTTTCATCAGCGTGCGCTGCTGGATGGCTGCGAGGCGGCGTTGGCACGCGTGCTGCAGGCCTCGCGCCGTCTGCCGACCGTGGCAGTGGTGGGTCTGCCGCTGCGCTTCGAGCAGCGACTGTTCAACTGCGCCGTGGTGCTGCAGCGCGGCCGCCTGCTGGGCGTGGTGCCCAAGACCTATCTGCCCAACCACGGCGAGTTCTACGAGCTGCGCCAGTTCAACAGCGCCGACGAGGCTCTGGGGGACGAGATCGAGCTCTTGGGCCAGCGTGTGCCCTTCGGCAGCGGCCTGTTGTTCTCGGCGGAAGACCTGCCATTGCTTCGCTTTCACGTCGAGATCTGCGAAGACGTGTGGGCGCCGATCCCGCCGTCCTCCTACGCAACATTGGCAGGGGCGACGGTCTTGCTCAATCTCTCGGCCTCGAATGTGGTGATCGGCAAGGCCGGCTACCGGCGGCAGCTGGTAGCGCAGCAATCGGCGCGCTGCCTGGCGGCCTACGCCTATGCCTCGGCGGGGCATGGCGAGTCGACGACCGACATGGCCTGGGATGGCCAAGCGCTGATCTGCGAGAACGGCGAGCAGCTTGCGGAGTCGCAGCGCTTCCAGCGCCGCGCGCAGCTGATCAGCGCCGACGTCGATCTGGAGCGCCTGGCGCGTGAGCGCATGCGCCAGACCAGCTTTGGGCAATCGGTGCGCCGGCACGCCGCACTGCTGCGCGGCTTTCGCTCGGTGGCATTCAAGCTGGAGATCGCGCGCGAGCAGCCGCTGGCGCTGCAGCGTCAGATCGAGCGCTTCCCTTATGTGCCAGCCGACCATGGCCGCCGCGACGAGCGTTGCCAGGAGGTCTACAGCATCCAGGTGCAGGGGCTGGTGCAGCGCCTGCAGTCCAGCGGCATCAAGCGACTGGTGATCGGCATCTCGGGCGGGCTGGATTCGACCCATGCGCTGCTGGTGGCGGCGCGCGCGATGGATCAGCTGGGCCTGCCGCGCACGGCGATTCTTGGCGTCACGATGCCAGGCTTTGCGACCAGCACGCGCACCCGCGAGCAGGCGCTGCGCCTGATGGCGGCGGTCGGCTGCGAGGCCCGGGAGATCGACATTCGGCCCAGCTGCAAGCAGATGCTCAAGGACATCGGGCACCCGCATGTCGACGGCAAGGCGCAGTACGACGTCACCTTCGAGAACGTGCAGGCGGGTGAGCGCACCAGCCATCTGTTCCGCTTGGCCAACCATCACGGTGCGCTGGTGCTGGGCACCGGCGATTTGAGCGAGCTGGCGCTGGGCTGGTGCACCTATGGCGTGGGCGACCACATGTCGCACTACAACGTCAACGCCAGCGTGCCCAAGACGCTGATCAAGCACCTGGTGCGCTGGGTGGCTGAGACTGGCCAGCTGGGGCAGGGCGACCACGGCGTGCTGCTGGATATCGTCGATACCGAGATCAGCCCGGAATTGGTGCCGGCCACGGCAGAGCAGCCGATGCAAAGCACCGAGGCCGTGATCGGGCCGTATGAATTGCAGGACTTCCATCTCTTCTACACGCTGCGCCACGGCTATGCGCCGGCCAAGATCGCCTTCTTGGCGCGCCACGCCTGGGGCTCGCGCGAGCGTGGCAGTTGGCCGGACGCGCCCCATGTCGTGCGCAACGAGTACAACCTGGCTGAAATCAAGCGCGTGCTGCGCATCTTCGTCCAGCGCTTTTTCAAGGGCAGCCAGTTCAAGCGCAGCTGCGTGCCCAACGGTCCCAAGGTCGGCAGCGGTGGCTCGCTGTCGCCGCGTGGCGACTGGCGTGCGCCCAGCGATTCGGAGTCGGCCGTCTGGCTGGCGGATCTCGATCGCATCCCCGACTGAGGGGCCGGGGTTCCGTGCTTAAATCTGGGCAGTTTCCTGTCTATGGAGTTTTTGGATGAAGCAAATCACCGCCATCATCAAGCCGTTCAAGCTGGACGAAGTTCGTGAGTCCCTGGCCGAGGTGGGTGCCTCTGGCCTGACTGTCACCGAGGTCAAGGGCTTTGGCCGCCAGAAAGGCCATACCGAGCTCTATCGCGGCGCGGAGTACGTGGTCGACTTCCTGCCCAAGGTGAAGGTTGAGGTGGTGGTCAAGGATGAAGATGTGGAGCGCTGCATCGATGCCATCCTGAAGGCGGCCAAGACCGGCAAGATCGGCGACGGCAAGATCTTCGTGACGGCGGTCGAGCAGGTGGTGCGAATCCGCACCGGCGAGACCGACGAAGAGGCGGTCTGATCGATCAGGACTGAGGCCTCGCCTCGCTCAGGCGAACAGGCGATGCCACAGCGCGGCGGCCCAAATGCCGCCGCACAGCAGCAAGGCCAGCATGACGGCCGCGCTGCCCAGGTCTTTGGCGCGCTTGGACAGTTCGTGGCGCTCAAACGAGATGCGGTCGATCGCGGCCTCAATGCCAGAGTTCAACAGCTCGACGATCAGCACGATGGCCAGTGAGCCCAGCAGCAGGGCCACTTCAACCCAGTTGCTGCCGAGATAGAAGGCCAGAGGGGTTGCCACGATCGCAAGCCAGAATTCTTGGCGGAACGCGCTCTCGCCGCTGTAGGCTGCACGCAGGCCTGCTAGCGAATAGCCGGTGGCATGACGGATGCGGTCGATGCCGGTGCGGCCCTTGTGCGGATTGCTTTCGCTCATGGCTTCTTGCGCGGAAGCTGTGTCACCAGTTCGGTGCCACACAGTGCATCATGGAAAAATTGCCGTCGCGGGTGAAGCCAGCTCAATCCCGCATAAGCGATCACACCGCCAGCCAGGCTGCCAAAGATCGGCCCCGTCCCATGCACGCCGAGCAGGTAGACGCTCAGCAGGGCCGGTAGAAACCACAGCCAACTGAGCAGATAGCGCAATACGGCACGTAGGGGCCGCAGCGGGCGGCCCTGCACATCCAGCACACGAATGTGCCAGGCTTTCATGGCCAGGGTCTGCCCGCCATGCGACCAGAACCAGACGAAATACAGCCCCACCAGGCAGAAGAGGAAGACCTGCAGGCCAAACTGCCCTTGCAGGGCGTGGCGTTGCTGAGTCAGCGCTGAATAGACGTAGCCGCCAGTGAAGACAACGCCGAACAGCAACATGCCTTCATAGAAGAAGGCGGCCATGCGGCGCGCCAAACCAGCGGGGGCGGGGCGCTCGGCCCCAGTGGTCTCGGTCATCGGATCAGGATTGTTCGCCAGCTGGGGTGGCAGCGGTTCGGGGCAGCAGGGTCTTGTCGTCCAACTGCTTTGGATCGAAGAATTTGCGACGCACCTTGCTAGCCACGGGCGCCGGACGCTGCGTGATCAGCACCGTCGTTGCGCCAGGCTTGGCTTGCAGCAGCGCGCTGCCCGGCACCTGGCGAGCCGTCTTGATCGGCGCCGGCATCGGGCTCAGGCTGAGGCCGGCTGCAGGCTTGCGATCAGCGGCGCTCGCTGCGCCGGCGACACTGGCTGTCGCTGTGCCTGCTGCGTTCACGGCAGTAGGTTGGCGCTTCTGGGCTGCCTTGCCGGCAAGGGCTTCACGTTGTTCGGGCGGCAGGGCTTGATAGGCCTCCCACTTGGCTTGAAGGTCTTGCGGCTTGGTCTGGCGTACCTGCTGAAAGCTTTGGCGCGCCTGCTGGCGCTCAGCCGGCGACAACAGCGCCCAACTGGCAATCCGCTCTTCGAGCAAGCGCTGTTCCTCAACGGGCATGCTGTTGTGACGGGCAGTCAGTTCAATCCATCGCACCCGGCTGGCAGATTCGAGCGTGTTCCACTCCGCGGCCAAGGGCTTGAGCAGGCGCTGCTGATCAGCACTCAGCGTGTGCCAGTCTGGGCTGATCAGCGTTGCTGGCACCGCCAGCGCCGGCTTGGTCGGCGCAGCCGCAGGAAGGTTGTCCTGCGCTGCGACGATCAGCGGCGAGCTGAGCAGCAGCAGGCCGGCCGCGCGGAAGATATGAGGAGCAAGCGACCAAAGCCGCTGCCGTGATGAATGGGAAGTCGCCGCACCTTGCGTCATCGTGCCAGTTTATTCTTCTTGTTTGGCATCGGCTGTTTCGCCCTCATTGCTGAGGTACTCTGAAAAGCCGGGATCGCCATAAGCTGCTGGCGGAAGCTTGTCAGTCAACAGGGCTGCGTCAAGGTCGGCGCCGGCCATGATTTGCTGGTACCACTGGCTGTGCTGAATCAGCAGCAGGCCCAGCACCAGCAGCAGCAGCGGCCCCAGCGACGCCAGCTTGAGCCAGCGCCCACCCGGGCTCTTCGGGCCTTGCAAGCCGAGACTGCCGTCCGCTTGAACGACGGTCTGGCGTGCCGCTTCCGGTTGGGCCAAACGTGCACTGCGCGCTTTCAGCAGCGCTTGCTCGCGTGCAACGCGAAGACGCTCACTGATATCCGGCGGCAATTGCTCACACTGCTCACTCAAGCCGGCGGTCAGGCGCAGGCCGAAGCGGGACATGCGAGTGTCCAGATCCTGGGCGGTGTGCTGCAGCTTGTTCATAGTGTGATTCCCTTGGCTTTGAGTGCCTTTGCCAGTGCATGAACTGCCCTGGAACAGTGCGTTTTCACACTGCCCTCGGAGCATCCCATGACGGCTGCCGTCTCGGCGGTATCCATCTCTTCCCAGTAACGCAGCAGGAAGGCCTCGCGTTGACGCGCCGGCAACTCTGCCACCTCGCGATCAATCGCACGCAAGATTTGGGCCCGAGAAACCTCGTCTGCAGCGCTCAATGAGCCCATGGATCCATCGGCGGTTTCGAGCGCTTCGAGCAGGTCGAATTCGCCCTGCGGATCGTCCGACTCGAAGTCGGACATATTCTGGAACAGGCTACGCCGAACTTTTTGGCGCCGGAACCAGTCCATCGTTGCGTTCGACAGGATGCGCTGGAACAGCAGAGGCAGTTCGGCGGCTGGCCGGTCGAAGTACTTTTCGGCCAGTCGCATCATCGCGTCCTGGACGATGTCCAGGGCTGCATCATCATCTCTGACCAGGTAGACGCTGCGCTTGAAGGCGCGCTTCTCGACGCTGCGAAGAAAATCGTTGAGTTCTTTGTCGGTGGCCAAGAGTCTTCCGGACAAGCCCTGAGCTGGCGTGAAGGCGCGAATTATTGCATCCTTGACCTGAATCACCGCAAGGTGCTGCCAATTCGGCGTGTGTGCGTGCATAATGTTGCTTCGCACAAGAGTTTGGGTCTCAAGCTGGCCGTCCAACCGGGACGCCTCGTTTTTGACCGCGCAGGTTCCAAGTCCACCCCACAAGGGCGCGAGGAGGGGCACCGATGGTTTTTCGTTAGAGAAAATCGCAAAGGTTCGATATGGACATGTCTGCCGCGGAAGTCAAGCGTGCCGCTTCGGCACAACCGCATACCAATTCCCCCGCTTCCTCCTCTTCGGAACTGAATGGTTCCGAGATCCTGGTCCGCTGCCTGCAGGCCGAGGATGTCAAGTACCTTTGGGGCTACCCAGGTGGCTCGGTGCTTTACATCTACGACGCGCTGTACAAGCAAGAGTCCATCCAGCACGTCCTAGTGCGCCATGAGCAAGCCGCTGTGCATGCTGCCGATGGCTATGCACGCGCGACCGGTGATGTCGGTGTTGCCCTCGTGACGTCCGGCCCGGGCGTGACGAATGCCGTGACCGGCATCGCCACGGCCTATATGGACTCCATTCCGATGGTGATCATCACAGGCCAGGTGCCGACGCCGGCGATCGGCCTCGATGCATTCCAGGAGTGCGACACCGTCGGTATCACTCGCCCCATCGTCAAGCACAACTTCCTGGTCAAGGACGTGCGTGACTTGGCGGTGACGATGAAGAAGGCCTTCCACATCGCCCGTACAGGTCGACCCGGTCCGGTGGTTGTTGATATCCCGAAGGATGTCTCGCTGAACAAGGCGCACTTCAACTACCCCACTCATGTGGAAATGCGCTCCTACAACCCGGTGCGCAAGGGCCACTCCGGCCAGATCCGCAAGGCGGTGCAGCTGCTGATGCAGGCCAAGCGCCCGTATATCTATACCGGCGGTGGCGTGGTGCTGGGCGAGGCCACGGCCGAGTTGCGTCAGCTGGTCGATCTGCTGGGTTATCCCTGCACGAATACGCTGATGGGGCTGGGCGTCATGCCCGGCACCGACCCGCGCTTCCTGGGCATGCTGGGCATGCATGGCACCTACGAAGCGAATATGACCATGCAGAACTGCGATGTGCTGCTGGCCGTGGGCGCCCGTTTCGACGACCGCGTGATTGGCAATCCCAAGCACTTCGCGCAGGTGGAGCGCAAGATCATCCATGTGGATATCGATCCCTCGTCGATCTCCAAGCGCGTCCGTGTGGACATCCCTATCGTCGGAGACGTCAAGGATGTGCTGCAGGAACTGATCGTGCAGATCAAGGAAGCGCAGGCCAAGCCTGACGCGGCTGCCATCAACGCCTGGTGGAGCCAGATCAATGAATGGCGCCGCCGCGACTGTCTGGCCTACAACCGCGACAGCGATGTCATCAAGCCGCAGATGGTCGTCGAGACGCTGTGGAACCTGACGCGCGACCGCGACACCTATATCACCTCTGATGTGGGCCAGCACCAGATGTGGGCGGCGCAGTTCTATCGCTTCGACGAGCCGCGTCGCTGGATCAACTCCGGTGGCTTGGGCACGATGGGCGTAGGCCTGCCGTACGCGATGGGCATCAAGCTGGCCAAGCCGGAGTCGGATGTGTTCTGCATCACGGGCGAAGGCTCGATCCAGATGTGCATTCAGGAGCTCTCGACCTGCAAGCAGTACAACACGCCGGTCAAAGTCGTCTCGCTGAACAACCGCTACCTGGGCATGGTGCGTCAGTGGCAGGAGCTGGACTACGGCAAGCGCTACTCGCACAGCTATATGGAAGCCTTGCCAGACTTCGTGAAACTGGCCGAGGCCTATGGCCATGTCGGCTTGCTCGTGGAGAAGCCCGGTGATGTCGAGGGTGCGTTGCGTGAGGCGATGCGCTTGAAGGACCGTACGGTGTTCCTCGACGTGCGTACCGATCCGACCGAGAACGTCTGGCCCATGGTCAAGGCGGGCAAGGGAATCTCGGAAATGCTGCTGGGCTCCGAAGACCTGTAAGTGCCTTGAAGCTGCACCAGGGCGGCGGCGTTACCGCGTCGACGGCCGGGTGTGGCGGAAGCTGCCTACAGCGGATGCCCGCATTCCCCTAACGATCGAACAGCGTGGCCAAGGGCCGTCGGTTACCGCCGCCGGTCTGAAGAGCACGCAGGACGAGAGCCATGAAACACATCATTGCATTGCTGATCGAGAACGAGCCCGGAGCGCTGTCGCGCGTGGTGGCCTTGTTCTCCGCCCGGGGCTACAACATCGAGAGCCTCACCGTTGCGCCGACCGAGGATGCCTCGCTGTCGCGCATGACCATCGTGACGACGGGATCGGACGAAGTGATCGAGCAGATCACCAAGCACCTGAACCGCCTGATCGAGGTCGTCAAGGTCGTGGACCTGACCGAGGGCAACTACACCGAGCGTGAGCTCATGCTGATCAAGGTGCGCGCGGTCGGCAAGGAGCGCGAGGAGATGAAGCGCACCACCGACATCTTCCGCGGTCGCATCATTGACGTGACCGAGAAGACCTACACGATCGAGTTGACCGGCGACGCGTCCAAGCTGGACGCGTTCATCGATGCGATCGACCGCAGCGCCATCCTTGAGACGGTGCGCACTGGCGCCAGCGGCATCGGCCGCGGCGAGCGCATCTTGCGTGTCTGACGCGCCATTGGCTTCCCTTTCGACCGAACCCTGTACCGATTTACCCTGGAGACCGACATGAATGTTTTTTACGACAAGGACGCTGACCTGAGCCTGATCAAGGGCAAGAACGTCACCATCATCGGCTATGGCTCACAAGGCCACGCCCATGCGCAAAATCTGAACGACAGCGGCGTCAAGGTCACCGTCGGTCTGCGCCGCGCTGGCGCGTCCTGGGCCAAGGCTGAGAACGCCGGCCTGAAGGTCGCCGAGATCGCTGATGCGGTGAAGGCGGCCGACGTGGTCATGATCCTGCTGCCCGACGAGCAGATCGCTGACGTCTACAAGAAGGAAGTCGAGCCGAATATCAAGCAAGGCGCTTCGCTGGCCTTTGCCCACGGCTTCAATGTGCACTACGGCCAAGTGACGCCGCGTGCCGACCTGGACGTCTGGATGGTCGCCCCCAAGGCACCTGGCCACACCGTGCGCGGCACCTACACCCAGGGTGGCGGCGTGCCGCACCTGATCGCCGTCTACGCCGACAAGAGCGGCAAGGCGCGCGATCTGGCCCTGAGCTATGCCTCGGCCAATGGCGGCGGCAAGGCCGGCATCATCGAGACCAACTTCCGCGAAGAGACCGAAACCGACCTGTTCGGCGAGCAGGCCGTGCTGTGCGGTGGCGCCGTCGAGCTGATCAAGGCGGGTTTCGAGACGCTGGTGGAAGCCGGCTACGCGCCCGAGATGGCCTATTTCGAGTGCCTGCATGAACTCAAGCTCATCGTCGACCTGATCTATGAGGGCGGTATCGCCAACATGAACTACTCGATCTCCAACAACGCCGAGTACGGCGAGTACGTCACCGGCCCGCGCGTGGTGACCGAGGAGACCAAGAAGGCCATGCGTCAGTGCCTGAAGGACATCCAGACCGGCGAGTACGCCAAGAGCTTCATTCTTGAGAACAAGGCCGGCGCGCCCACGCTGCTGTCGCGCCGTCGCCTGACTTCGGAGCACCAGATCGAGCAGGTTGGCGAGAAGCTGCGCGCGATGATGCCGTGGATCAAGAAGAACCGCCTGGTGGACCAGTCGAAGAACTAAGCCTCGAGCTGAACCGCCAAAGCCGCAGTGCCGCAGGGCCTGCGGCTTTTTTGATTGGCGCCCTGTTGTATCCTCTTTGCCCATGATCGAATCGAATAAGAAGAGCCCGGCCGCGCTGCAGGGTGAGGACGAGGACACCATGCCTGTGCCGGTGCGCCCACGTCGCAAGGGCATTTATGTGCTGCCCAATGCCATCACCTTGGCGGCCCTGTTCTCGGGCTTCTATGCCATCGTGATGTCGATGAATGGCCGCTTCGAGTTGGCCTGCATTGCTATCTTCTGTGCCGCTGTGCTGGACAGCCTGGATGGTCGCGTCGCGCGCATGACCAACGCCCAGAGCGCCTTCGGCGAGCAGATGGACAGCTTGTCGGACATGGTCAGCTTCGGCGCCGCACCGGCCCTGATCGTCTATGTCTGGGCCTTCAAGGACATGGGCAAGCTGGGCTGGATTCCGGCCTTTGTCTATATTTCTGGAGCGGCGCTGCGTCTGGCGCGCTTCAACGTCAATATTGGCGTGGTCGACAAGCGTTTCTTCCAGGGCTTGCCGAGCCCGGCAGCCGCGGCCATCGTCATCGGCATGATCTGGGCCTTTGATGACTATGGATTTAAGCAAGTCACCGCTATTCCATGGGTGGTCTGGACCGCCTTCGGCTTGACATTGTTTGCCGGCTTGTCGATGGTGACCAATGCACCGTTTTACAGCTTCAAGGTGGTCGGTAGCCGTCGCACCGTGCCGTTCGTCGTGCTGGTAGCGATTGCCTTGGCCATCGTCTTGATCAGTCAGAACCCGCCGCTGGGCTTGTTTGCAATCTTTTGTGCCTACGGGCTTTCCGGTTATGCGATCTATTTCTGGCGCAAGGCCAAGGGGAGGCCAGTCAGCGTGATCGCCACCTCGACCGACGAGCCTGACGAAAAGGGACTTCACGATTGACGGAGGCAGGTGAGCCTCGCTTGCGTGCTATATTGAAACTCATGACGTCGATTTCCGCATTCGCGCTGCTGCTACTAGCCATCGTGCCCCGGGCGCGCTGACTGCACACGTCTACAGGATTCCTGCATCAACGGCCCGCCAAGCTTCTGCTTCGCGGGCCGTGTTGTTTTCTGCAACCAGCCTTTCACGGAGAACCCCCATGGCTGACAAGCTGATCATCTTCGACACCACCTTGCGCGATGGCGAGCAATCGCCCGGCGCGTCGATGACGAAGGACGAGAAGCTGCGCATTGCGCGCCAGCTGGAGCGCATGCGCGTCGACGTGATCGAGGCAGGTTTCGCGGCGTCCAGCAACGGCGACTTCGAAGCAGTGAAGGCCATCGCGGATGCAGTGCGTGAGAGCACGATCTGCTCGCTGGCGCGCGCCAACGACCGCGACATCTCGCGTGCCGCCGAGGCGCTCAAGGGGGCAGCGCGTTCGCGCATTCATACTTTCATCGCGACCAGCGAGCTCCATATGGAGAAGAAGCTGCGGATGACGCGCGAGCAGGTGCTGGAGCAGGCTAAGCTCGCAGTGCGGTTTGCCCGGAATCTGACAGGTGATGTGGAGTTCTCGCCCGAGGACGGCTACCGCTCTGACATGGACTTCCTGGCGCGCGTCGTCGAAGCCGTGATCGCCGAAGGGGCGGGGACGATCAACATTCCGGACACGGTGGGTTACGCGGTCCCCGAGCTCTACGGCAACTTCATCAAGACCTTGCGCGAGAAGGTGCCCAATTCCGACAAGGCGATCTGGTCGGTGCACTGTCACAACGATTTGGGCATGGCGGTGGCCAACTCGCTGGCCGGTGTGCAGATCGGTGGAGCGCGCCAGATCGAATGCACGATCAACGGGCTGGGTGAGCGGGCCGGCAACTGCTCGCTGGAAGAGGTGGTCATGGCGATCAAGACGCGCCGCGACTACTTTGGCCTGGACGTCGGCATCGATGCCTCGCAGATCGTGCCCGCCTCGCGTCTGGTGTCTCAGACCACCGGGTTTGTCGTGCAACCCAACAAGGCCGTCGTCGGCGCCAATGCCTTTGCCCATGCGTCCGGCATCCACCAGGACGGCGTGCTGAAGGCCCGGGATACCTACGAAATCATGCGCGCCGAGGATGTGGGCTGGAGCGCCAACAAGATCGTGCTGGGCAAGCTCAGCGGTCGCAATGCCTTCAAGCAAAGGCTGCAGGAACTGGGCATTGAGCTGGAGTCCGAAACGGAGGTGAACGCCGCTTTCGTTCGCTTCAAGGATCTGGCCGACCGCAAGAACGAGATCTTCGATGAAGACATCATCGCGCTGGTGATGGATGAGTCGGTCACTTCGGAGCAGGAACACTTTCGCCTGCTGTCGCTGTCGCAGCGCTCGGAAACTGGCGAGCGGCCGCATGCCAGCGTCGTGTTTTCGGCCGGCGGTGTAGAGCACAGGGCTGAGAGCGACGGCAACGGTCCGGTTGACGCCAGCCTAAGGGCCATAGAGTCGAAGATCGAAAGTGGCGCCGAGTTGTTGCTCTATTCGGTGAACGCGATCACCAGCGGAAGCACAGAATCTCAAGGTGAAGTGACGGTGCGGCTTCAGCATGCGGGGCGTGTGGTCAACGGCGTCGGGGCTGATCCGGATATCGTGGTGGCATCGGCCAAGGCCTACTTGTCGGCTCTGAACAAGCTGCAGAGCAAGATCGAACGTGTGGCGGCGCAAGGCTGAAGATCAGCGTCGCACCGCTCACTTTGAGCTGCGCAGTGGCTTGTAGTGCCGCTCAGGCGGGATGCAAGAGGGGGTAGGCGGGGCAAAGACGGCGGGCGATGACATCGGCTTGGGTGTTGGCCGGCTAGATTGCTCGCAAGAGCTGACTTTAGGTCTTGCGGCTAAGTTTTTGTCTTGCCTCACTTTTTTCTATCCCCTAAACTGACTCAGCTGTCGTTGGAGGTCGGATTGAAGAAGAAGCTCACGAACCTGTTGTCCGTTGCCCTGATCGGCGGCGTTGTTGCCATGAGCAGCTCCGTGCTGTTGGTCGCGCCTGCACAGGCGGCGGGCAAGAGTGCTCAAGGGGTGGAGTCGGGCAATCGGACCGTTCGAAAGGCCAAGCCGGCGCCAAAGCGCAGCGTGCGGTCTCCAAGCAAAGTTAAGGTGGCCGCAGCGGCGACCGCGACCGCTGCGGTCGTGGCAGCCAAGCCCTCGTTCGGTCAGATCTATGGCCTGCACGCCGTCAGCGACCCACTCGATCTGAAATCGAGCGTGGCGCTGGTCCTGGATCAGGACACCAATGAAGTGCTGCTGTCCAAGAATTCCCAGGCGGTGTTGCCGATCGCGTCGATTACGAAGCTGATGACGGCCCTGGTCGTGGTCGAGGCGGGCTTGTCGCTCGATGACGTGCTGACCGTGACCGACGAAGACATCGATACCGAAAAGGGCAGCCGCTCACGTCTGGCGGTCGGCACCAAGCTGACGCGCGGCGAGATGCTGCATCTGGCGCTGATGTCGTCGGAGAACCGGGCCGCGAATGCATTGGGTCGTCATTACCCGGGCGGCTTGGCCGCCTTCGCATCGGCCATGAATCTGAAGGCCAAGGCCTTGGGCATGACGGACACGCACTACGTGGAGCCCACCGGATTGTCGAGTCGCAATCAGTCCAGCGCGCGGGACTTGGCCGTGTTGGTCAAGGCCGCGCATGAGCACCATTTGCTGCGCGAGTTGTCCACCTCGCCGGAGCATCAGGTCGCTGTCGGGCGGCGTCAGATGCAGTTCCATAACACCAACGGTCTGGTGCGCAGCCCAAGCTGGGATATCGGTCTGCAGAAGACCGGCTACATCGTTGAAGCGGGCCGCTGCCTCGTCATGCAGGCGCAACTGGCTGGGCGCAAATTGATCATGGTGTTCCTGGACTCCACCGGCAAGTATTCGCGTATCGGCGATGCCGAGCGCGTGCGCAAGTGGATCAGCACCCAGCCCACCGAGGCGCTGCGTCCGGTTTCCAGCACCAGCTGAGAGTCCGGACCCGGCACGCTGAAGCGCGAGCCTTGCCGCGCTCGCTCGCTCAGCCCCGATAGCCGAGGGCGGAAGATATCTGCGCAGCGGTGTCCTTGAGCCGGGCCATCCAGCTCTCCTCCAGACGGTCTGCCGGTGCGGAGATGGACAGGCCGGCAATCAGCTTGCCCTGATCGTCGTAGATGCCTGCGGCCATGCAGCGCACGCCCAGCTCCAGTTCTTCGTCGTCACGGGCGACGCCGCGCTGACGCACGGCCGACATCTCGCGCTCCAGCGCCGTCAGTTCGGTGATGCTGTTGCGGGTGTGGCCCGCCAGCCCGCTTCGCGTTGCGTAGGCGCGCACGCGCTGCGGGTCGTCCGCTGCAAGAAAGAGCTTGCCGACCGAAGTCAGATGCAGCGGTGCGCGGCCGCCGACCGCGCGCACCACCTGCATGCCAGAGCGCTCGCTGTAGGTGCGTTCGATATAGACGATCTCATCACCTTGCCGAACGGAAAGATTGACAGGCTGGTGGGTGAACTTGTGCAGTTCCCGCATGGGGCCGAGCGCTGCATCGCGCACATCGAGCCGCGCCTTGACCAGATTGCCCAGCTCTAGCATTCGCATGCCCAGCCTGTAGCTGCCGGCCTCCGGGCGGTCGACATAGCGGCCGATGGTCAGATCGTTGAGGATCCGGTGGGCGGTTGATGGGTGAAGCCCGGTGGTCTCGCTGATCTCCTTCAGGGAGACCGGGTCTTGATGACTGGCCAGCACGTCCAGCAAGGCAAATGCGCGTTCCAGGACTTGAATGGCGGGGGTCGCATTCTCTTTGCTCTTCATGGCGACATTGTGCGCGAACTCTCAAATATTTTGCATCGCGAAAAGCGTAGGGTGCCTTGCCTGTTGTCACCAGGCAGCGCTGCGCGACAGGCTGTGCCCCAGTTGCGCGGCGGCAGCGTGACCTGAGCGCACGGCGCCTTCGAGCGTTGCGGGGTAGGGGCCGTCCACATAGTCGCCCGCTGCCCAGAGGCCGGCTGCGAGCGCCTGATGCGGGCGCAGCAGTCCTGGCGTGCAAGCAAAGGTTGCGCGCTTCTCGGCCAAGGCCTTCAAGATCTGTGGCGGGCTGCTCCAGTCCAGGGCCAGGCTTGCCTGTGCCAGCGTGGCCTCCGCCGTGGCTTCCAGGCCGCGCTCCATCCACGCTGATGCGCCGCTGATGACAAAGGCGAATCGGCCCGGCGTCAGGCCAAGTTGGCCCAGATCGAAGGCGAACTGGGCGGGTGCCTCGTCGCTCTCGCGCAAGGCCATCATCGGTGCGGGCAGACGGCTGCCCAAGCTCTCCAGATAGACGGTGACGATGGGTTCGAAGCGCAGTGCGCTTGCGGTCGCCGCCCAGGCGGGCGCGACCGGCCCGGCCAGGCGTGCGGCCTCAACCGAACTGCAGGCCAGGATGACTCGATCGAACGGCTGGCCGTCCAGACTCCAGGCTCCGTTTTCCTGCGCTTGCAGCGCCTCGACCCGGTGGCCGAAGCGCAGTTCGCAGCCTCGCTGCTGCAACCACGCTTGCGCCGGCTGCGCCAGCAGCTCACTCAAGGGCAGCCGCGGCAGCAGTAAGTCCGAGGCACCGGGGCCGCGGAACAGCGCATCCTTCAGCACGCGCAGGAACACGGTCGCACTGGCTTCGCGAGCCGGGGTGTTCAGCGCCGCGACGCACAAGGGTTCGATCAGATCGCGCATCAGCTGTGGCGGCAGGCTTCTGCACAGCTGCTGGACGCTGAGCGCGGTGTCGCACTTGAATCGCTGCAGGGCCCAGATCGTGCAGGTCTGAAGCAGGCGCATCCGCGCGGGCCAGGACCAGGCGCGGTTGCCCAACACGGCTCGGGCGAAAGACAGCAGCGCCGGGCCTGGCGGGAGCCGAAGGGCACTGCCGTCGGGGTACTGAAGCGTCAGCGGCAGGCGAAGCAAGGCCTGGTCGAGGCTGACTCCGACTTCGCGCATGAGTGCCAGGGTCTCGACATAGGCGCCGATCAGAATGTGCTGACCGTTGTCGAACTGCGGGCTGGTGCCGAAGCTGCGCGCGCGGCCACCGAGTTGTGGCGACATCTCGAACAGGCTGACCTGCCAGCCGGCACGCCGCGCGGCAACGGCTGCAGCGATGCCGGCCCAGCCGCCGCCGACGACGGCCAGCGTTCCAGCGGTCATCGGCCGCGCCAGTTCGTGCGCATCGCGATCCACAGCTTGCGCAGCGGCGTCAGCGAGATGCGCTGGTGCAGCACCTGGAACTGTTCGGCCTCGATCTCGCGCAGCAGGGCGCGATAGATGTTGGCCATCATCAGCCCGGGCTTTTGCGCCTGTCGGTCAGCCTCAGGCAGCAGGGCTAGCGCTTCGTCGTAGAGGCGGTGTGCGCGCTCGGCCTGGAATGTCATCAGCGCAGTGAATCGCTCGCTATAGCCCCAGGGGCTTTGGCGCTTCAGGATCTCGTGGGCCTTGACGTCGAACTGCTGAAGCTCCGAGACGGGCAGGTAGATCCGGCCACGGCGGGCATCGTCGCCCACATCGCGAATGATGTTGGTCAGCTGCATGGCCAAGCCGAGCTTGTGGGCGAAGGCGGTCGTGGCGGGATCGCTGCGCCCGAAGATATTGCTGGCGACTTCGCCGACGACTCCAGCCACCAGATGGCAATAGCGCGCAAGCCCGGGGAAGTCCAGATAGCGAGTCTGATCCAGGTCCATCTGGCAGCCATCGATCACGGCATTCAGATGCTCAAGCCTGATCTCGAATGCCGCCGTGTGCGGCATCAGCGCCAGCATCACCGGATGGCTGGGCTGGCCGGCGAAGGCGGTCGCTGCCTCCTTGCGCCACCAGGCGAGCTTGGTAGCCGCAACGCCGCTGTCCTGCGTCTCGTCGACGACATCGTCCACTTCACGGCAGAAGGCGTAAAAGGCCGTGATGGCCGCGCGCCGCTGGGGCGGCAGAAACAGGAAAGCGTAATAGAAGCTCGATCCGCTTTGCGCTGCCTTGTCCTGGCAATACTGCTGCGGCGTCACGGCGCCTCCGCGGCCGGCGAAACCAAGGGATCGGTGCTGCGCATGCGTGCAGCGTTCCAGAGCAGGGCGGGCAGGTCGAGCGCGCCGATCTGTGGGCGGCGCAAAAGGCTGGCGTGATCCATAGCCTTGATTCTCGCAAGAATGCGCAGGCCGCCCTGCACAACGAGCCGCAATTCCCAGCCAATCCGGCCCGGTAGTTGATGGACCAGCGGTGCGCCTTCGCGCATCAGCCGCTCTGCCCATTCGCACAACTCGCACAGCGCAGCACGCGCTTCGGCGCTGTCGCGGCAGGCGGCGAAGTCCTCGGGCTGCACCTCGTGGCGGCTCAGGTCTTGCAGCGGCGCGTAAACGCGGCCGCGCGGGCCGTCGCGACTGACGTCCTGCCAGAAGTTGATGAGCTGAAGGCTGGTACAGATGGCGTCGGAGCGCCGCAGGGCCTGGGCATCGTCGACGCCATAGAGGTGCAGCAGCAGGCGACCGATCGGGTTGGCCGAGCGGCGACAGTAGTCGGCCAGCTCGGCCCGGTCCTGGTAACGTGTCTTTACGAGGTCCTGCTCGAAGGCGTCCAGCAGGTCTTCAAGAAGCTGCAGCGGCAGCCGATACTGAGCCATGGCTGTGCCCAAGGGAAGAAAGACCTGCTCGGCCCAGAGGGTGCTGGGGGCCCGGCCGATTGCGACGGCCTGCAAGTCGGCCCGGTAGCTGCGCAAGCTTTGCAGGCGCTCGCTGGCGTTGGCGCAGCCCTCGTCGGCAAGGTCATCTGCGGTGCGCGCGAAATGATAGATGGCAACGATCGGTGGCCGCAGCGCGGGCGGACACAGCCAGGAAGCCACAGGAAAGTTTTCGTAGTGCTCTATGCTCACACCGTCATTGTGTGCGCAGTTCGATGGCTGTCTGCCGGGTGTCGGAGTGACAAGGACTTGTTGCAGCGGGCGCCACCGGCGATTGACAGTCACAGGGTCGCTAAATACATTACTGACCAGTCAGTCAGTTAGTTGTGATCGATCGGCTTTTTCTCGAGGACACTTCCCTGGTGCAGCTCGGAGCCGCGATCCGAAACGAGGTTGTTCATGCCCACTTTCTCTTATCAGCCCCGTTGGGCTTTGATGCCCATGCTGGTGCTCGCCGCGGGCCTGACGGCGTGCAGCAAGCCGGCCCCCGAGCCTGATCCCGAACGTGCGGTGCGCACTGTGGTGGTGGCCGGCGAGAGCGCTGGCCACACCTTGGAGTTCGCAGCCGATCTGCGGGCCCGCACGGAGTCGCGGCTGTCGTTCCGCGTCGGCGGGAAGTTGGTGGAGCGGCGCGTGGGGCTGGGCGATGTGGTCAAGCCTGGTCAGGTGCTTGCCCGCCTGGACGCGCGGGACCTGCTGCTGGCTCAGGATGCTGCGCGGGCCGGAATGCAGGCGGCGCGCGTGAATCGTGATCAGGCAGGTGCCGACTACAAGCGCTTCATTGACCTGCACAAGCAGGGCTTCATCAGCGCGGCTGAGTTGGAGCGGCGCGACGCTGCGTTCAAGGCAGCGCAGGCGCAGTTGGACCAGGCCAAGGCGCAGGCCGACGCGCAGCTGAATCAGGCCTCGTACACGACGCTTGTGGCCGACGCGGCGGGAGTGGTGACCGGCGTCGATGCCGAGCCAGGCATGGTGGTGGGGGCCGGGACACCGGTGGTGCGTATCGCCCATGAGGGGCCCAAGGACATCGTCTTTTCGGTGCCCGAGCACTTGATTGCCAAGCTGCGCGCCGCTGCCAGTGAGCCGGGTGCCTTGACGGTCCGGATGTGGGGCGAGGGGCAGGAGAACTTGCCGGCCAAGTTGCGTGAAGTGTCCGCGGCAGCCGATCCGGTGACGCGGACATTTCTGGTTAAGGCCGAAGCAGGCCGCCTGGATGCGCGGCTGGGTCAAACTGCAAGCGTCAGCCTCGTGCTGCCCAAACAGGCGCAGGCGATCAAGCTGCCGCTCAGTTCGGTGCTGGAGCAACAGGGCAAGAGCTCGGTCTGGCTGCTGGACAGCAAGAGCATGACCGTCAAGCTGCAGCCCGTGACGATAGGTGGCGCTGATGGCAATGAGGTGCTTATCGCTGCCGGGCTGGCTCCTGGGCAGGAGGTGGTCACGGCCGGGGTCCATGTTTTGACACCCGGTCAGAAGGTGCGGCGCTATGCCGCAACGATGCCCCAGTCCGCCAGTGCGGCTTCCCGCTGAAAGGGCGCCGCATGAGCAGCAGCAACACTAACCACGCCGTTTCGCGCTTCAACGTATCGCGCTGGGCGCTTGAGCATCCGGCGCTGACGCGCTACCTGATGGTTGTGCTGATGGTGATGGGCTTTGCCGCCTACTTTCAGCTCGGCCAGGACGAGGACCCGCCGTTCACGTTCCGCGCCATGGTGGTGACGGCCTACTGGCCCGGAGCGACCGCCCAGCAAATGGCTGAGCAGGTGACGGACAAGATCGAGAAGACGCTTCAGGAAGTGCCGCATGCGGACAAGATCCGCTCCTACACCAAGCCCGGTGAGTCGCTGACGATTCTTCAGATCGCCGATAACTCCCGACCCGATGAGGTTCCGGACGTTTGGTACCAGGTTCGCAAGAAGCTCGGCGACATGCGCCACACGCTGCCGCAGGGTGTCATCGGCCCGGCCTTCAATGACGAGTTTGGCGACGTCTACGGCTCGATCTTTGCGCTCTCCGGCGATGGCTACAGCCGCGAGGAGCTGCGTGAGTATGCCGAGCGGGTGCGGGGCCAAATGCTCAAGGTTCGCAATGTTGCGAAGGTAGAGATCTTCGGTGTCCAGCCGGAGAAGCTGTTCATCGAGATTTCGCAGAAGCGCTTGGCCGAGTTGGGCCTGGATTTCAACCAGATCATCGCGCAGTTGGGCGCCCAGAACGCGGTTGAAGGCGCGGGCGTGCTGAATGCCGAAAGCGGCAATCTGCAGGTGCGGGTTCAGGGGCAGCTGAACTCGGTGCAAGCGCTGGAGTCTTTCCCGATCCGCGCGGTCAATCCGAGCACCGGGCAGGCCAGCAGCCTGCGGCTGAGCGACATCGCACAGATCAAGCGCGACTACGCCGACCCGCCGGGTGTCATGGTTCGCCATCAAGGCAAGGACGTGCTGGCTCTTGGCGTGTCGATGGCCAAGGGCGGTGACATCATCGCGCTGGGCAAGGCCCTGAGAGCCACGACAGCGCAGATTCAGCAGGGCCTACCAGTTGGGCTTGAGCTTTCGCAGGTGCAGGACCAGCCGCAGGCCGTGGCCCGCTCGGTCAATGAGTTCGTCCAGGTGCTGATCGAGGCGGTGGTGATCGTGCTCGGCGTCAGCTTTATTGCGCTCGGGCTGCATACCCGGCCGTTGCGCATCGACATCTGGCCGGGCCTTGTGGTGGCGATCACGATCCCGCTGGTGCTGGCAATCACCTTCGTGACGATGTTCTACTGGGGAGTGGGGCTGCACAAGATCTCGCTAGGCTCTCTGATCATTGCGCTGGGTCTGTTGGTCGATGACGCCATCATCGCGGTGGAGATGATGGTGCGTAAGCTCGAAGAGGGCTACGACAAGATGCATGCCGCCACTTTCGCCTATGACGCGACGGCCATGCCCATGCTCACCGGCACCTTGATCACCGCGGTGGGCTTCCTCCCCATCGGCATGGCCAAGTCCATGACCGGCGAGTACACCTTTGCGATCTTCGCCGTGACTGCTGCGGCGCTGATGATCTCGTGGGTGGTGTCGGTCTACTTCGTTCCCTATCTGGGCGCCTTGCTGCTTCGCACTCACGCAGCCAAGCCGGGCGAATCGCATGAGTTGTTCGACACGCCGTTCTACAACCGCTTCCGCAGCTTGGTGCGCTGGTGCGTGGAGAACCGCTGGAAGACGATAGGCTTTACCGTCCTGGTGTTTGTGCTCGGCCTGGTGGGCATGTCGAGAGTGCAGCAGCAGTTCTTTCCGGATTCCAGTCGCCCTGAGGTCCTGGTTGACTTGTGGCTGCCAGAGGGCTCGACCATCCAGCAGAGCAAGGCGCTGGTCGAGCGCTTTGAATCGCGCATCGCCAACGATGCGGGCGTGCAGACGGTGACCAGTTGGGTGGGCAGCGGCGTGCCGCGCTTCTATTTGCCTCTGGATCAGATCTTCCCTCAGTCCAACGTCAGCCAGATCATCGTGCTGCCCAAGGACCTCACGGAACGCGAGCGACTGCGCAAGGCGCTGCCTGCGATTCTTGCGAGCGAGTTTCCCGAGGCGCGCGGTCGGGTCAAGCTGCTCCCGAATGGGCCGCCTGTGCCCTACCCAGTGCAGTTCCGCGTCATCGGCGAGAACCCCAAGGAAGTGCGCCGCTGGGCTGATGAGGTCAAGGAAGTGCTGCGGGCCAATCCGAGCATGCGCGGTGTCAACGACAACTGGAATGAGTCGATCAAGGCGCTGCGTCTGGATGTCGACCAGGACAAGGCGCGCGCGCTTGGCGTCAGCAGCCAGAGCATTGCGCAGGCCTCGCGCACCATCCTGTCGGGCACAACGATCGGGCAGTACCGGGAAGGTGACAAGCTGATCGATATCGTGCTGCGTCAGCCGATCGAGGAGCGTTCAGCGATCACCGATCTGGGCAGTGCCTATTTGCCGACCGCCAGCGGGCGCAGCATTCCGCTCACGCAGATTGCGAAGATCGGCTTCGAGTGGGAGCCTGGCGTGCTGTGGCGCGAGGGCCGAAGCTATGCGGTGACGGTGCAGGGCGACGTTGTCGACGGTGTGCAGGGCGCGACCGTGACGACGCAGATCTGGCCTGCGCTCAAGGAGATGCAGACCAAGATGCCGCAGGGGTACCGCATCGAAGTGGCCGGCGCGGTGGAGGAAAGCAGCAAGGGCCAGGGCTCGATTGCAGCCGGTGTGCCGATGATGCTGTTCCTGACCTTCACCTTGCTGATGCTTCAGCTGCACAGCTTCTCGCGTGCCATGCTGGTGTTCCTGACAGGGCCACTGGGAATCGCCGGTGTAGCCGGAGCTTTGCTGCTGTTGAATCGCCCGTTTGGCTTTGTCGCCTTGCTCGGAGTGATCGCGCTGATGGGCATGATCATGCGCAACTCGGTGATCCTGATAGATCAGATCGAGCAGGACAGGGCGCGTGGTGTGCCGGCCTGGTCGGCCATCGTCGAAGCCGCGGTGCGGCGCTTCCGGCCCATCGTGCTGACGGCGGCCGCCGCCGTGCTGGCGATGATTCCGCTGTCGCGCTCGGTGTTCTGGGGGCCGATGGCTGTCGCCATCATGGGCGGACTGATCGTCGCTACCGCACTGACCCTGCTTGCCTTGCCGGCGATGTACGCGGCGTGGTTCCGCATCAAACGGCCCACGGGTCACTCGCGGTTTTGATCCACTGAAGCTGCCGTCCCGCGGGTTTTCTCCGGGGCGGCGTTTTTGGGCTTCCCAGTGGATACAATCACCGGTTTGCCGAAATGCCTCAGGGCTGCGGCGGTGCTTGCACCGAGGCAGTGCTGATTCCACTCGCGCGGGTGGCGAAATTGGTAGACGCACCAGGTTTAGGTCCTGACGCCTTCACGGGCGTGCCGGTTCGAGTCCGGCCCCGCGCACCAGATAACTTTGTTCAGAGTCAACTATGGCTGTCACCGTCGAAACCCTCGAAAAGCTCGAACGCCGCATCACGCTCACGCTGGCGGCCGCTGACATCAACAGCGAAGTCGAGAACCGTCTCAAGAAGCTGGCACGCACCGTCAAGGCCGACGGCTTCCGCCCCGGCAAGGTGCCGATGAGCGTTGTCGCTCAGCGCTACGGCTACTCGGTTCAGTACGAAGTGATGAACGACAAGCTGGGCGAGGCCTTCAGCGTCGCGGCCAATGAGGCCAAGCTACGCGTGGCCGGCGTGCCCAGCATTGCCCAGAAGGATGTTGCCGCCGAGGGCGAGATGGCCTTCGACGCGACCTTTGAGGTCTACCCCGAAGTCAAGCTTGGCGACCTGTCAACTGCGCAAGTCGAGCGCGTGGCCAGCGATGTCACCGACGAAGCCATCGACAAGACGGTAGAGATCCTGCGCAAGCAGCGCCGCAGCTTCGCCCAGCGCGCAGCTGCCGATGCAGCGGTGGACGGCGACCGGGTGTCGATTGACTTCGAAGGCAAGATCGACGGCGAGCCCTTCGCCGGAGGCAAGGCTGAAGGCTTCCAGTTCATTCTGGGCGAAGGCCAGATGCTTGAGGCCTTCGAGAAGGCCGTGCGCGGCATGAAGTCGGGTGAGTCCAAGACCTTCCCGCTGGCCTTCCCTGAGGACTATCACGGCAAGGACGTGGCAGGTAAGGAAGCCGACTTCCTGGTGACGGTGAAGAAGATTGAGGCACAGCATCTGCCGGAAGTGAACGAGGCCTTTGCCAAGTCGCTGGGCATCAAGGAAGCATCGATCGAAGCGCTGCGCGCTGACATCAAGAAGAACCTCGAGCGCGAGGTCAAGTTTCGCGTGCTGGCCCGCAACAAGGGCGCCGTGATGGACGCGCTGGTGGCGGTTGCCGAACTGGACGTGCCCAAGGCCCTGGTCAATGGCGAGACCGAGCGCATGGTGGCGGCCGCCCGTGAGGACCTGAAGAAGCGTGGCGTCAAGGATGCCGACAAGGCGCCGATCCCTGCCGAGATCTTCCAGCCGCAAGCCGAGAAGCGTGTTCGTCTGGGCCTGGTGGTGGCGGAACTGGTGCGTACCAACAATCTGCAGGCCAAGCCAGAGCAACTGCAGGCTCACATCGAAGAGCTGTCGCAGAGCTACGAGAAGCCGGCCGAAGTGGTGCGCTGGTACTTGAGCGATCGCGAGCGCCTGGCCGAGGTCGAGGCCGTGGTGATCGAAAACAACGTCACCGACTTCGTGCTGGCCAAGGCCAAGGTGGTCGACAAGAGCCTGCCGTTTGACGAGTTGATGGCAGCTGCCGGCTGATCGCTAACCCGATAGCCTCTCAAGGGCGCCGCGCCGCGAGGCCGGCGCCCTTGCCGTTTCCGGCAGGGCTATGGCGCCCGCTACATAATCAAGACTCTCACGCACAACGAGGAATTCATGAGCGCTCTGGAAACAAGCAATCTGGGCATGGTGCCCATCGTCATCGAGCAATCGGGCCGCGGTGAGCGCGCCTATGACATCTACAGTCGCCTGCTGCGCGAGCGCATCGTGTTTCTGGTCGGTCCGGTCAACGATGCCACGGCCAATCTGGTGGTGGCGCAGTTGCTGTTTCTCGAGAGCGAGAACCCCGACAAGGACATCTTCCTCTACATCAACTCGCCCGGCGGCAGCGTGTCGGCTGGCATGTCGATCTTCGACACCATGCAGTTCATCAAGCCTCAGGTCTCGACGCTGTGCATGGGCATGGCCGCCAGCATGGGTGCTTTCCTGCTGGCCGCTGGGGCCAAGGGCAAGCGCCTGGCGCTGCCCAACTCCAAGATCATGATTCACCAGCCGCTGGGTGGCGCTCAGGGCCAGGCCACGGACATCGAGATCCATGCTCGTGAGATCCTGAAGACCCGCGAGCAACTCAACCGCATCCTGGCCGAGCGCACTGGGCAGAGCCTGGAGAAGATCCAGAACGACACCGAGCGCGACTACTTCATGTCGGCGGCCGAGGCCAAGACCTACGGTTTGATCGACGAAGTGATTGAAAAGCGCCCGTAAAGGGCGATTCGGGGTCCGGTGGACCCAAGTAGCGTCGGATGGTGGGCTTTATCGAGCAAAAGCCCTCTCCGGCGCTTGAACTATCATCCAGACAGGCAGTACCGCCTCAACAGTCAAGCAGATCCATGGCCGAGAAAAAAGGCAATTCCAGCGAGAAAGTCCTGTACTGCTCCTTCTGCGGCAAGAGCCAGCATGAAGTGAAGAAGCTCATCGCCGGACCGTCGGTGTTCATTTGCGACGAGTGCATCGAGCTTTGCAACGACATCATTCGCGATGAGGTGCCCTCCGAGTCTTCGCCGGCGCGGGCCAGCAAGTCCGACTTGCCTGTTCCCAGCGAAATCAAAGCGAGCCTTGATCAATACGTGATCGGCCAGGATGTTGCCAAGCGCACGTTGTCGGTGGCCGTTTACAACCACTACAAGCGCTTGCGCCATATGGCGGACAGCAAGGAGAGCGTCGAGCTGTCCAAGAGCAACATTCTTCTGATCGGGCCGACCGGTTCGGGCAAGACCCTGCTCGCCCAGACCCTGGCGCGGCTGTTGAACGTGCCGTTCGTCATTGCCGATGCGACGACGCTGACCGAAGCCGGCTATGTGGGCGAAGATGTCGAGAACATCATTCAGAAGCTGCTGCAGAACTGCAATTACGACGTTGAGCGCGCCCAGCGCGGCATCGTCTACATCGACGAGATCGACAAGATCTCGCGCAAAGCTGACAACCCGTCGATCACCCGCGACGTGTCGGGTGAGGGCGTGCAGCAGGCCTTGCTGAAGCTGGTCGAAGGCACGATGGCCAGCGTACCGCCGCAAGGGGGGCGCAAGCATCCGAACCAGGACTTTCTGCAGATTGACACGACCAACATCCTGTTCATCTGCGGCGGTGCCTTCGATGGCTTGGAAAAGGTGATCCAGAACCGTTCCGAGAAATCCGGCATCGGCTTTGGCGCGACGGTCAAGACGAAGACCGAGCGTCGTGTCTCCGAAGTATTCCGGGAAGTCGAGCCCGAGGATTTGATCAAGTTCGGACTCATTCCGGAATTGGTCGGTCGCCTGCCCGTGGTCGCTACCTTGGGCGAGTTGTCCGAGGACGCTTTGGTGCAGATCCTGACTGAACCGAAGAACGCATTGCTCAAGCAGTACCAGCAACTGTTCTCAATGGACGGCGTGGAACTGGAAGTCCGCCCCTCCGCCTTGGCCGCGATTGCACGCAAGGCCTTGGCGCGCAAGACGGGCGCCCGCGGTCTTCGTTCCATCATGGAGCAGTCACTCATCGACACCATGTTCGACTTGCCCGCCATGGATGGCGTGGCCAAGGTTGTGCTGGATGAGCACAACATCGAAGAGGATGCCAAACCTCTGCTGGTCTACCGGGAGCAGGCGAAAGCCAGCGCCTGAGGCCGATTCCGCTGATTCGGCGTATTGCATTTAGCCGCTCAGGCCACAGATGAGCCTGAGAAAGAGAGGTTTTCAATGTCCGGTCATCCCATCCTGCCTGCCGAACCCATCACGATGCCGCTGCTGCCGCTGCGCGATGTGGTGGTGTTCCCGCACATGGTGATTCCGCTGTTCGTCGGCCGCCCCAAGTCCATTAAGGCCTTGGAAGCGGCGATGGAAGCCGGGCGCCAAATCATGCTGGTGGCTCAAAAAGCCGCCGGCAAGGACGAACCCAAGTCCGACGACATGTTTGAGGTCGGCTGCGTCTCCAGCATCCTTCAAATGCTGAAGCTGCCTGACGGCACTGTCAAAGTGCTGGTTGAAGGCCTGCAGCGGGCAACCACGCAAACCATCACCGACGGTGAAGAACACTTCACTGCCGAAGTGATGCCGATCCCGCCTGAGGCTGACGCCAAGCCTGAGGTCGAGGCCTTGCGCCGCGCCGTGACTCAGCAGTTCGACCAGTACGTCAAGCTGAATAAGAAGATCCCTCCGGAGATCCTGACGTCGATCGCAGGCATTGATGATGCCGGTCGACTGGCAGACACGATTGCCGCCCATCTGCCGCTCAAGCTCGACGCCAAGCAGTCGGTGCTCGATCTGGCCGATGTGTCTCAGCGGCTTGAAAAGCTGCTCGATCTTCTTGAGCACGAAGTCGACATCCTGCAGGTTGAAAAGCGCATCCGTGGCCGCGTCAAGCGCCAGATGGAGAAGAGCCAGCGCGAGTACTACCTGAATGAGCAGGTCAAGGCCATCCAGAAGGAGCTCGGCGACGGCGATGAAGGCGCTGACCTGGACGAACTGGACAAGAAGATTCAAGCCGCTCGCATGCCCAAGGAGGCGCGCAAGAAGGCCGATGGTGAGCTCAAGAAGCTGAAGTTGATGTCACCGATGTCGGCGGAAGCGACGGTGGTTCGCAACTACATCGAGACCCTGGTCAATCTGCCCTGGAGCAAGAAGACCAAGATCAAGCACGATCTGTCCAACGCCGAAGCGGTGCTGAACGAAGACCATTACGGTCTGGAGAAGGTCAAGGATCGCATCCTTGAATATCTTGCTGTTCAGCAGCGCGTCGAGAAGGTCAAGGCGCCGATCCTGTGCCTGGTCGGCCCACCCGGCGTCGGCAAGACTTCGCTCGGCCAGAGCGTGGCGCGGGCGACCGGACGCAAGTTCGTTCGTATGGCCCTTGGCGGTGTGCGTGACGAGGCTGAGATTCGTGGGCACCGCCGCACCTATATCGGCTCCATGCCGGGCAAGGTGCTGCAAAGCCTGTCCAAGGTCGGCACGCGCAACCCGCTGTTCCTGCTCGACGAGATCGACAAGCTCGGCATGGACTTCCGCGGAGATCCTTCTTCGGCATTGCTGGAGGTGCTGGATCCGGAGCAGAACCATACCTTCGGTGACCACTATGTCGAGGTCGATTTCGATCTGTCTGACGTGATGTTCGTTGCGACCTCGAACTCGATGAACATCCCGCCGGCT